>NZ_CP047242.1:370000-1012500 GCF_009856605.1 Trichormus variabilis 0441
GTGTGCCTAGGTATCCACCATTAGCCCTTATTAGCTTGACCACTTTTTCATTGGCTTATCCTGCATTCACAGTTTGTCTGTGTCTGCCTGCTAATCTAATCGCGTTTTTATGCAGTTTTCAAGGTTCTGGCTAGGTTTTACCCAGCAGTCTAACTTCCGTTAGTTGCTGAATTCTTCCTTTCTGGCTTTTCGCTTTTTCATGTGGAGGTTAGCGGACTCGAACCGCTGACATCCTGCTTGCAAAGCAGGCGCTCTACCAACTGAGCTAAACCCCCCCAACACAATTCAAAATTCAAAATTCAAAATTAATTAGTTTATTGCTTTTGACTTTTGACTTTTGACTTGCTTCAGGTGGGCCATCCTGGACTCGAACCAGGGACCTCACCCTTATCAGGGGTGCGCTCTAACCACCTGAGCTAATAGCCCATTATCGAACCAAATCATAGTTTGAAAGCTTCGACACTATCTGCGACCGACCTAGAGTAGACCATCTGTTCATCTATTTGCTCTGTGCTTTCGATTCTCAGTTGGGTAGGTCTCCCTAAAAGGAGGTGATCCAGCCACACCTTCCGGTACGGCTACCTTGTTACGACTTCACCCCAGTCACCAGCACTGCCTTAGGCATCCTCCCCCACGAATGGTTGGAGTAATGACTTCGGGCGTTGCCAGCTTCCATGGTGTGACGGGCGGTGTGTACAAGGCCCGGGAACGAATTCACTGCAGTATGCTGACCTGCAATTACTAGCGATTCCTCCTTCACGCAGGCGAGTTGCAGCCTGCGATCTGAACTGAGCTACGGTTTACGGGATTTGCTTGCTATCGCTAGCTTGCTGCCCTCTGTCCGTAGCATTGTAGTACGTGTGTAGCCCAAGACGTAAGGGGCATGCTGACTTGACGTCATCCCCACCTTCCTCCGGTTTGTCACCGGCAGTCTCTCTAGAGTGCCCAACTTAATGCTGGCAACTAAAAACGAGGGTTGCGCTCGTTGCGGGACTTAACCCAACATCTCACGACACGAGCTGACGACAGCCATGCACCACCTGTGTTCGCGCTCCCTAAGGCACTCTTCCCTTTCAAGAAGATTCGCGACATGTCAAGTCTTGGTAAGGTTCTTCGCGTTGCATCGAATTAAACCACATACTCCACCGCTTGTGCGGGCCCCCGTCAATTCCTTTGAGTTTCACACTTGCGTGCGTACTCCCCAGGCGGGATACTTAACGCGTTGGCTCCGGCACGGCTCGGGTCGATACAAGCCACGCCTAGTATCCATCGTTTACGGCTAGGACTACTGGGGTATCTAATCCCATTCGCTCCCCTAGCTTTCGTCCCTCAGTGTCAGTTACGGCCTAGCAGAGCGCTTTCGCCACCGGTGTTCTTCCTGATCTCTACGCATTTCACCGCTACACCAGGAATTCCCTCTGCCCCGAACGTACTCTAGCTCTGTAGTTTCCACTGCCTTTACAAGGTTGAGCCTTGCTCTTTAACAGCAGACTTACAGTGCCACCTGCGGACGCTTTACGCCCAATCATTCCGGATAACGCTTGCATCCTCCGTATTACCGCGGCTGCTGGCACGGAGTTAGCCGATGCTTATTCCTCAGGTACCTTCACTTTCTTATTCCCTGAGAAAAGAGGTTTACAACCCAAGAGCCTTCCTCCCTCACGCGGTATTGCTCCGTCAGGCTTTCGCCCATTGCGGAAAATTCCCCACTGCTGCCTCCCGTAGGAGTCTGGGCCGTGTCTCAGTCCCAGTGTGGCTGATCATCCTCTCAGACCAGCTACTGATCGTCGCCTTGGTGCGCTCTTACCACACCAACTAGCTAATCAGACGCGAGCTCATCTCTAGGCAATAAATCTTTCACCTTTCGGCACATCCGGTATTAGCCACCGTTTCCAGTGGTTGTCCCCGACCTAGAGCTAGATTCTCACGCGTTACTCACCCGTCCGCCACTAAATCCGAAGATTCCGTTCGACTTGCATGTGTTAAGCATACCGCCAGCGTTCATCCTGAGCCAGGATCAAACTCTCCGTTTTGAATCGTTTGTTTTTAGCTCATTTTGACTGCTCTTTATCCACCTCAGCCTGGTGTTTTTTATTTTCTTGACGCAGGCTATTGTCGTATACTAGCTTTCAAACTATAATATTTTCAAGGTTCGGACACCCTCCGAGCGGCGCTTCGTCGCGCCCCTCTCTCAGGCACTTATCCAATATATCTAACCCACTCTTCCTTGTCAACTACTTTTTCCATTTTTTTGCATTTTATTTTTTCTTCACCCTCAAACTCTCCACATACAAGCTTTTCAGGCAACAATGGTGTAGGAATTTTGCTGACGAAGGGAGGGTAGAAAATGAATTTTCAATCGGTAATAGCTACGTTGCATCAGTTTTGGGCTGAACGCGGTTGTTTGATTGCCCAGCCTTACGATATTGAGAAGGGTGCAGGGACAAAAAATCCGCATACATTTTTAAGGGCTTTGGGACCGGAACCTTGGGCAGTGGCTTATGTTGAACCGTGTCGTCGTCCTACTGACGGGCGTTATGGTGAAAACCCAAATCGTGTCCAGCATTATTATCAGTACCAAGTTTTGATTAAGCCATCGCCAGATAATATTCAGGATATTTATCTGGATTCGTTGCGGGCTTTGGGTATTCGTCCTGAGGATCACGATATTCGCTTTGTCGAGGATAATTGGGAGGATGCTACGGTTGGTGCTTGGGGTACTGGTTGGGAAGTTTGGTTGGATGGGATGGAAATTACTCAGTTTACTTACTTTCAACAGTGTGGAGGTATTGATTGCCGTCCGGTGTCAATTGAGATTACCTATGGTTTAGAGCGATTGGCGATGTACCTGCAAGAAGTGGAGGCGATTACGAAGATTCATTGGACAGATGATATTACCTATGGTGATGTTTTTCTGCAAAACGAGATTGAGCAGAGTACATATAATTTTGAAGCGTCTAATCCTGAGTTGTTGCTGACACTGTTTAGTTTGTATGAGCAGGAAGCTACCCAGTTAACGGAGAAGGGTTTGGTTTTACCCAGTTTAGATTATGTGATGAAGTGTTCGCACACGTTCAATTTGCTGGATGCTAGAGGCGTGATTTCTGTAACAGAACGCACTCGTTACATTGCTAGGATTCGTCATTTGGCGCGGAAGGTGGCTAATTTATATGTTGAACAAAGGGAAAAGTTGGGTTTCCCGTTGCTAAAAAATGTCCCTGTTGCACAGTAGAAACTGGTGCTTAATCTTTGTTAAAACTTAGTAAGATTTCTTAACCCTCCACAAACCAAGGAGGGTTATGGGTTTGTTTACAAAATATTCATGGTGCGAAAGAGATGGTGAATTGGAGTGAAGTTTTAGAACCGATTGCGGCTTGGTTTCGTTCTTTGGGGGTTCCTGAACCGATTGTGCATTGGGGACATCCATTGATGATGGCAATTGTAATTTTTATTTTGGGTAGTTACGTTGGCTGGGCTGGTTGGCGAGGTAAGCTGCTGGAGGAGAAAGATAATGATGGGGCGATAAAGAATCGAATTGCTCATCGACAATTAGCACCGTTGCTGTTTTTATTTTTAGCGGGTGGTTATACAGGTGGAGTGTTGTCTTTGGTGATGCAGCATAAACCACTGTTTGAAAGTCCTCATTTCTGGACTGGTTCGTTGGTGTTGTTTGTGTTGCTTATCAACGGCGGAATTTCTTTGAGTGGGTTTGGTGGAGATAAAAAAATTTTACGGGCGGTTCACGCTTATTTAGGGAGTGTGGCGATCGCTATCTTATTTGTCCATGCTGTTCTAGGCTTTAATTTGGGTATTTCTTTGTAAAGTGGTGATACAACATTTATAATTCAAAGCCTGCACACGCGGGCTTTGTTTGTATAAACCTGATGAACTATACTTCACGAGAAGTATCAAGAATATTGCCATCAGATGCTTTTGCAAGAAGTCTTATGATTCAAACTAGTGGTGTAATTATCTGCCTTGGCTACATTTTAGGATTGTTATTTACAGCAGTTCCTGGGAGTGGAGTTTGGATTTTAGTCTTAGGAATCGTGTGTGCAGTCTTTTTGAGAAGAGGGGCAAAACCACAACGACTTCTACAAAAATCAGCAAATGATGTAGCGTCTAACAGTTTACTCCTGACTCCGCTTCCACGAGTGTGGTTAATTGCTGGGTTGGTGGGGTTGTTAGCAAGTTTCTATTTTCAATGGCGTGTACCTCAACCAACAGCAACAGATATTAGTCAATTTGTCTCATCAGATAGCAATAATCAAGAACAATTGGTGATTGTGCGTGGGGAAATCGCAAGTAATCCGCGCTTGACTCGCAGCCAAAGGGGACAATTTTGGTTGCAAGTATCTCAGTTAGATGAAGTGAGAAATCAGAAAGATACGAAAGAAACTCAAAAAGGGGCAAGTGGTAAGTTATATGTAACTGTGCCTATACTCAAGGCTACTGGTTTACATCCTGGGCAAGAAATTGCGGTGACGGGGGTGTTGTATAAACCAAAGGCTGCATCAAACCCTGGGGCTTTTGATTTTAAAAATTATCTGGAACGGGAGGGGACATTTGCTGGTTTGATGGGACGGCAGATTAATATTTTGGATGAAGAACGACAATGGGGATGGTGGCAAATTCGGGAACGGATTGTGCGATCGCAAGTTATGGGGTTAGATATACCAGAAGGGCCTCTTGTGAGTGCAATGGTTTTGGGTAGCAAGGCTGTTGATTTACCTTACGATGTCCGCGATTTATTTGTACAAGCAGGATTAGCCCATGCTTTGGCGGCTTCAGGATTTCAAACTTCGCTGATTTTAAGTGTCATTTTACAGCTAACTAAGCGGGCAAAAAAGGTGACTCAGGTTAGCCTGGGTGGGTTGGCTTTGATTATTTTCCTGAGTTTAACGGGATTTCAGCCTGCTGTACTTAGGGCTGTGATTATGGGTTTTGCCGCTTTAGTGGGTTTGGCATTAGATAGGAAAGTGAAACAGTTGGGTTCGCTGTTATTAGCCGCAACTATATTATTAGTATTTAATCCTTTGTGGATTTGGGATTTAGGTTTTCAGTTGAGTTTTTTAGCGACACTGGGATTAGTGGTGAGTGTCCCAGCGATAACTAGTTTTTTAGATTGGGTTCCCCCAGCGATCGCCTCTTTGATTTCCGTTCCTCTGGCTGCTACAATTTGGACTCTACCCTTACAACTGTTTGTGTTTGGGGTTGTGCCTGCTTATAGTTTGCTGCTGAATATTATTACCACACCGTTAATCTCGATTATTAGCATTGGTGGAATTATCAGCGCGATGTTTGCATTAATTTTGCCTGGCGCTGGTAGTTTTGTGGCAGGGTTTCTCCACTATCCCACTGATTGGTTAATTAGATTAGTCGAAATTTTCAGCCAGTTACCAGGGAATTCCTTGGTTTTGGGTAGCATCTCAACTTGGCAGCTATTGGCAATTTATGGGCTAGTGTTTCTGGTTTGGTTGGTAACCTGGTGGCAGAAACGCTGGTGGTTTGCAGGTTTGATAGCTATTGGTTTGGTTTTATTTCCCGCTTGGCATTCGGCAAGTACGTTATCGCGGGTTACGGTATTAGAAGCTGGGGCGGAACCTGTTGTGGTTGTACAAGATAGAGGTACAGTTACTTTAATTAATAGTGGCGATGAAGGTACAGGGCGCTTCACGATTTTACCCTTTTTACAGCAGCAAGGTGTGAATCAAGTTGATTGGGCGATCGCTACGGATTTTCAACGGAATAATAATGATGCTTGGTTAGAAGTTCTGCAACGTCTAGGGATTAAAAACTTTTATGCTTATGCAACTAATAAGGAAAATTCTCTAGCAGATCAGGCAATCCCGCAAATATTACAAAAGCAAAAGGGAATTTATCAACTTTTACCTGTTGGGCAAACTATTAATCTTGGTTCTACGGTAGCCCAATTAATCAACGAACAACCAATGATGCAGTTGCAGGTTTTAGGACAGAGTTGGTTACTAGTGGGAGATGTGGAAGCGAAAGAAGTAGAAAGAATTATGAAAGCTGGAGGTTGGCCTAGTCCTCAAGTGTTGTGGTGTAATGCTGAGTCCTTGAAAGATTTGGTAATGATGCTTAAACCACAGGTGGCGATCGCTTCTTCTGGTAGTCTGGAGACTACGGTCTTGTCTGAACTTAGTAAAACATCAACTAAAGTTTTCGTGACAGCCCAAGATGGGGCTATTCAATGGATGCCGAATGGTGAGTTTGAATCATTTACTCAGGTGTCTGAGAGTAAGTCTTCCGTTTTGTAATCATTGGTTTTGTTTCACGCCCAGACAAGACAAGTTGATTAAAGATTTTGGGCTAAAGCTACAGCACCCCATAATGGTGCATCATCGGCTAATACTGCTGGCACGATTTCCAATGGTACTTCTGGTAATGCTGTGAACCTGGCTGTTTCTTGTAATACAGTCCACCAAATTTCCCCTGCTTTGGTGACGCTACCACCTAAAATAAAACGTTGGGGGTTAATGAGATTGGCTACATTACCGATACCTACACCTAAGGCCCAAGCGGATTTTTGCAAAACAGCTTGAGCTAGATTATCTCCTTTTGTAGCCGCTTCGCTGATTAGTTGACCTGTAAGTAAATTTAAGTTATTCCCTACCAAATTTCTGAGTATTTGTCCGTCTTCCCGTTCTGGTTGATTTTCTAAAATATCTTTAGCATTTTGCGCCATGTAGGGCCCTGATGCTAAACGTTCTACGCATCCACGCTTACCACATAAACATATAGGCCCAGCAGGTTCTACAACTATATGGCCAATTTCACCAGCCATGCCAACTGCACCCCGCCAAGGTTTACCGTTGAGTATCCACCCGCCACCCACACCGGTGCTGATGGTAATGTAAAACAGGCTATCGTATCCTTGACCTGCACCAAAGTGCTGTTCACCCAAAGCCGCAACGTTGGCATCATTGTCTACACTAGTAGGGACACCAAACTCTTTCTCTAGCAAGCTTTTTAGGGGAATATTTTCCCAACCAGGGACGTGATGAGATAGTCTGACAGTCCCGGTGGTTGCGTCTACGGGGCCGCCGAAGCTGACACCAATGGCGGTGGGAGTTTCACCTTGGAGTAAGGAATGAATGAGCGATCGCATAATTTCCAAGTCTGTGTTAGCATCTCCATTGATTGGGGAAAAGCGACGTTCATAACGCAACCATTTTCTAGAATCAGCATTTACTAACCCTGCTGCTAGCTTCGTTCCCCCAAAATCCAGCGCTAAAGTTAATTTCATCGTTTTTTCGTTAAAAACCAATATCAGGTTAAGTCTAGGACATCACAGCAAAAAGTTTACCTGTGCATTGGTTTAATCTATATGTCATCTAATTTTATCTATTGAGAATATTTATTATTTGTATTGAGCTATCCAATAGCTACAAATATAGATTTTTCTATAATTAAATGCTCGTAAACCTTATCCGGAGAGAGATTTGTGAAATTACCTGAGTTAAAAATCATCATAAATATTAATAAATACTTGCATTTGTAATTTCTTTAGGTTAAATTTGAGAGTAGCTGTCTAAAGAATTATTTCTCACTGTGTACAGTTGAGAAAAATAAACACAGAATTAATATCCAACTTATCAGTCCAGGCTGCATAAAAACTAAGATTTTTGGATATTTCACCTGTATTTAGACGATTGAAATATAAATACACGAAATTCAAAACATCTTCTCTTGACAAAACTTTAATGTGCCGGATGTGAGGTGGTTAAGAACACAACTTCTCTTAAGCTTTCTACCTTTTTTTCTAAAATTATTGATAAATATTCTCAATAACTTGTATTATCTGATACCACCAACTTCTTCTTTCTAAAAAATAAGGTTGTTGCCAAGACATGATATTTAGACTGTAAAAATCTCAATCAAGACTAATTACAGAAAAAACATAATTCAACTATCTTTAGGATTAATTTGTGATCAGTATATTAATTTTTTATTCAGTAAATTCCCTCAAATATATTTTCCAATGAGAAGTTATAACCTCAATAAATTAGTTATAAATACTGCTATTCTTGCTCTATTTGCTAACAGATTAAGTAAATACGTAGCTCTCAATTGTCACTTTGCAGCTTATGACAAGTTAAATATTCGGAGTTGTTAACCGGATGTGGCCAAGAAGTTGTTGATATTTTATATAGAATTATTCTTAATAGGGAGGACGATGATTAAAAATAATGTTATAAAGTGCCTACCTGGGACTATCTCCTAAATAGAAAGGATTATTTGGCACTTTTTGAGAAAGAAATTCTGTAGCGTGGAAAACAATCGTGTTTTTCATCACTTCGTCAAATATAAAAATCAATTAGTATAGAAAAATGAGTAATATTTTTTGTTCAGACTACACAAGGAAAGTAGAAGAAGACATTATTGGTAGTGCTACTGATTACCAAACATATGTTCTTGTTGAGTGTCCTCAACCCTGGCTAAAAGATGCGTTCAGTTCGAGATGGGTTCCGAATAATTTACAGATGTTGGTAGAAGAAGTATACAAAGCTAAACTACCTATCAGGTTTCTTTTGATTGCCAATGATCTTACTCATAAAGCTGATCATACAACCCTTTTAATTTATCAAAAACAAGAAGGCTTAAGTCATGGATATCTCAAGCATGAATTTAAATTAACGCACATTGAACAAGTAGCTGGCGTTGTCAAACAATGGTTATGGGGTAAACGACCAGAGTCTAATATAGAAACAAATATAACGAGAGATATTTTAGTTTGTACACATGGTAGTTATGATAAATGTTGTGCTAGATATGGTAATTCTTTTTATTTCTATGCTAACGCTACTATTGCCAATTCGCAGTTAGAAAATGTCCGAATTTGGCAATCAACTCACATTGGTGGTCATAGATTTGCACCCACAGCAATAGACCTACCAGAAGGTAGATATTATGGGCTTTTAGATCAGGATTCTTTTCTATCGATCTTGACACGTACTGGTGATATTCAAAGTCTAAGAAAAGTATATCGGGGTTGGGGAATTTTGCCCCCGGTTATTCAAGTTCTAGAAAGAGATTTAATGTTGAGTCATGGATGGAGTTGGTTTAATTACAGAGTCGCAGCCAAGATTCTAGAGCAAAGTTTGGACAACAACACTATGTTGGGTGAATTAATTTTTGAGCAAGGATCTAGCTCTGTATATACATACCGAGCTAAGTTGATCAAAGATATAGATAGAACTATAAATGTGAAAAGTTCTTGTAGTACTAACCAAACTACAACGATTGTCAAATATGCTGTAGCTGATATTTGGTTAGTTACCGAGAATGTCTTGACTCTTAGTAAGTAGAAATCATAATTTATATCTTATCAGAGGATTCATCTACTGCAAGCGATCGCCTGATAATCTGATATTCTCTAACCACAATGCCAGCAGCAGTATTAAGCCAAACGTTAAATTTAATCAGAGCCACCCCAAGACCAAGCTGGATTGCCATTCTTTAAACTATTTTTTAGCACCACTAGGGGATAATTATTAGGATCAAAACCACCCGCCAAATCTAAGATAAAGTAAACTTTGCCTTTAACAAAGTGCATCCTTAAATAATTAATGCTTCCAGAGTAGTCTTGTCCATCAACCTTAGACATTCCAGCAGATGCAGAGCATTTAGCATATCTTGGTTTCAATTTTCCCACCCATGTAACACTAAAGTTATTACTAGTAAGAACTGAAATGTTACTAGCGTAGTTACTCAAGTTAACAGAGCCATCTGTTGTAAAACTACCTTCCTGATAAGGTCGGGGTTTTTCAGTAACCAAAACTTTGTCTGGACAACTTTGTTTTTGTTCGTTTTCGCTATAGACTTTTAGCTCAATATTTTGTGAGGGGTTTTGTGCAGAGGTGCTTAAGCTAGATAAGATAGGTACTAGAGCAATACCTGCACCTAAAATTAAAAGTTTAAAGGAAATCATATTCATCCTGAATGACCTTAGAAACTAATATTTTATCCTTAGCAAATAACTTTGTTTTGTAACTACATGAGATATTAGAGCTACCTTTTGTTGGAGAACTCATCAACTAGGTTCCCAGCATTTGTAGATTATGCAGAGTAGAATAAAGCCCTCCTGAATTTAACAGTTCCTCATGGCTACCTTGTTCCACTAATTCACCACGCTTCAACACAAAAATTCTATCTACGTTGCGAATTGTAGACAGGCGGTGAGCAATAATGATTGCAGTTCGTCCGATTAATAATTCGTTTAATGCTTCCTGGACTAACGCTTCTGTGCCAACATCGAGACTCGCGGTGGCTTCATCTAAAACTAAAATTTGAGGATTGCGAATTGCAGCACGAGCAAAAGCTAACAGTTGCTTTTGTCCACTGGAAAGGTTTGTACCCCGTTCTCGCAATTTAGTATCGTAACCTAAGGGTAGTTCTTCAATAAATTCAGCAATATTTGTTTGCTGTGCAGCTGCTTGAATTTCCTCAAAAGTATAGTAATCACCTAAAGTAATGTTACTTTTGACATTACCAGCAAACAAAAAACCCTCTTGTAGAATAACCGCCATATAACGGCGTAATTCTGCTTGAGGTAACTCACGGATATCAATTCCATCTACTAAGATGCGTCCTTGGGTGGGTTCGTAAAGACGACATAAAAGACGGATGATAGAACTTTTACCTGCGCCAGTAGGCCCTACTAATGCAACTTTTTCGCCAGGACGAATGATAAAGTCTAAGTCTTTAATGACGTAATCGTCGTCTTTATAGGCAAACCAAACGTGTTCAAAACGGATTTCTCCCATGTTTGGAGTGTCGCTGATATTTTGAGATTCTAAATCAGCGACAATTTCATCAATGTAACCGAATTTAGCATCAAAGACGGAAAATCGAGAGTTGGAGCGATCGCTTATTTCTATCGGTTCATCTAAAATATCGCTAACCCGTTCAATAGCCGTAAATCCAGATTGAATGACTGTGAATTTTTCCGCAAAATCTCGTAAAGGGTCGAATAAGCGCTGGGCGTATAAAATAAAGGTCGATAAAGTCCCAAAATCAAGTTGATTTTCTGAAAGCAACCAGCCACCCACCCACAATACACCAGCGATCGCAATTAAGCCAATCCATTCCAGAGTTGCGGAAACAGCCGAATCAAAAAAGATAGTTTGATCCACCTGTTTGGTATAGCGTTGGTTTGTAGTGCGAAATAACTCAGCATTAAAGCTTTCCCGCCGGAATAACTGGACTACGTTAATCCCCAGAACATTCTCTTGTAGTTGGGAATTCAGTAAAGATAGCTCTTCCCTAGCTTTGTAATTAGCTTTGCGGTACTCTTGTTGGAAGTAAATAATTAACCAAGTAACTGGTAACAACATCACCAGGAGCAAGGAAGCAAGTTGCCACTGGATAGAAAACATTAAACCAGTAATTACCACCATCAAAACTACGTCAGAGACAATGCCAATAGCGCCAGTGGAAAATACGTCTCCCAATACTTCCACATCGCTGGTGAGCCGGGTAATGAGTTTACCAACGGGTGTACGGTCGAAGAAACGTACCGCCAGAGATGTTACATGATGAAATAAGTCTTGGCGAATAGCGGCTGTGATTTTTTGTCCTAATTTCTGTAACAAATAGCCTTGGTAACCCGTCAACGCTAAACGGATAACAATTGTAAAGAGTAATATTCCTTCAATAATATGTAGCCCTTGAGACAATGGACGACTTCTCAAAAACTCGTATGCGCTAGATTCATTACGAATTAAGGATACAGCTTGTCCAATTAACAAGGGCTGTACGGCATTAGCCAAAGCAAGTGGTAATAGCAATACCATTGCCAGAATCAGTAGTTTAGTATTACGCCGGGCGTAAGGAACCAAACGTGAAAACAGCCGCCAGTCGTTGTTACGCCAACGGTTTTGTTTATAAGATTTTTGGGAAAGTTGGTAGATGCTCATAGTAGGAGCATTATATTAATTTTTACTGCACTATGTATGATAGTTGTTTTATTGTAAAAACACCTGTCTGAAGGTAATAAGCTGTCAGGCATTTAATCTGCATATTTTTTAGTGTTGGCTGTTGATAGTTAACAAACCATACAAGTGACTATGTAATTTAAAAGCGTAATAGCTTTCCAATTCAAGGTTAAGAATCAAGAGAGGGCAAGCATTTGGGGCTGTATATCTTAGGACTTACGCAACTAAGTTGTCTGTTGAGACTGGGTGTAAGGGTGTAGGGGTATAGGGGTGTAGGGGTTTTAAACATTTATACCTTTATATCCTTACCCCCTTACACCCCTATTCATGACTATTGACTAAATCATCACTTCATGCAAAGCCAATAATAACTCATTGACTGTGTAAGGCTTGGCTAAGAATGAGTTAGCACCTGTATTGACTATTTCGGTTAACTTATTTTTCGATATGAGTCCACTGGTAGCAATAATTTTGACTTGGGGATTAATTTTCCTCAAAGTGCGAATAGTGGTTAAGCCATCGAGTACTGGTAGCATGATATCCATGAGTACAGCACTAATTTTATCGGCATTTTTGGCATAGAGAGCGATCGCCTCTACTCCATCATTAGCAACTAAAGTCTCATATTGATGACTTTCTAAGGATGTTTTCGTAATATCTTGGATGGATACTTCATCATCAACAATCAAGATTAATTCTCCATGACCAGCCGGCGGTAATAGATGATCTATATGGGGTGCTTCCATACCACCCACAGATGGTAAGTAAACTTTAAAGGTAGTACCACGTCCTTCTTCACTATAGACATTGACGAAACCGCCGTGACTTTTGACAATCCCTAAAACCGTGGAAAGACCTAAACCCGTACCTTGTCCTACAGCTTTGGTAGTAAAGAATGGCTCAAATATCCTATCTAAGTTTTCTGGAGAAATACCCACTCCTGTATCCGACACCGTAACCATGATGTAGTGGCCTTGTTTGGCTTCCAAGTTCATCCGGGCGTAGTTTTCATCAATCAACAGATTCTCAGCAGAGATTGTCAACGTACCACCGTTAGGCATAGCATCACGGGCATTGACGCAAAGATTCATCAGCACTTGATGGAGTTGGGTACTATCTCCAGAAACCATCCATAAGTCATTTGGTATATCTGTGTAAACTTCGATGGATTTGGGGAATGTTTCTTTCAAAATTTTGACAACTTCCACAATTAAATGTTTGAGTTGTAAAGTGATGCGCTTCCCTTCCACACCCCTAGCGAAGGACAGAACTTGCTTAACTAAATCAGCACCGCGTTTAGCATTGATTTCTAAAATCTCTAGTAAATGCTGAGTACGTTCATCTGCGTCAGGAAATTTGAGTGGTAATAATTGCGCTCCTGCCAAAATCGGTGTCAAGATATTGTTGAGGTCGTGAGCAATGCCACTAGCTAGAGTTCCGATACTTTCTAGACGTTGAGTACGAAATAATTGGGCTTCTAAATGTTTTTTCTGGGTAATATCTGTATCTACAGAGAGAATGGATTTAGGTTTTCCTTGCTCGTCATAGACTAAACTCCAGCGACTAGCCACAACAATTTCCTTACCAGTTTTGGTAACTTTGTTTAATTCTCCTTGCCAATTACCTTGCGAGATAACATTTAATAAAGCCGTTTCCACTTCTAGAGAAGGTTCACGAAATAAAAGATCACTAGCGTTTTTGCTGATCACTTCATGGGCTTGCCAACCGTAAAGATTTTCTGCACCTTTGTTCCAAAACAAAATTTTATTTTCTAAATCACGCACACATATACCGTCTGTGGTGATGTCTAATAAGGCAGCTTGTTCACGGATTTTGGCTTCTGCTAGTTTACGTTCACTAATGTCAATACAAGCGCAAGTGATACCCACAATGTCTTGTGACTCATTCCGCAATGGCTCAACAGTTAAATCATAATATTTTGTACCTAAAAGAGTACCGATAGATACCACCTGACGAGTCCCTATACCTGTGGTGAGGACATGATATTTTATGGCGGTGAGACATTGGGCATCCTGTTCAGACATAATCTCAGAGTCTTGTTTACCCAACATTTCCTCAACTGTCCACCCAGCAATTGGGTTATAAATCCAGGTATAACGTAAGTCTCTGTCTTGATTAAAAACAAAAATGGGTGAGTTTTTCAACGCCACTCGAAACCGCTCCTCGCTGTGACGCAGAGCTTCTTCTACTCGTTGACGTTCTATGGCATAACGAATGGAACGTACTAATAAGTCTCCTGTGACTTGTCCTTTGACTAAATAATCTTGCGCTCCCTTCTGCATGGCTGTGAGTGCTAAATTCTCATCATCTATTCCTGTTAGCACGATGATGGGAAGAAGATTTGTCTCGCGGTTAGCTCTGACAAAGGTATCTATACCCTGGCTGTCGGGTAAAGACAAGTCTAATAACATGACATCAAAGGGTGGAAGCGAACCATCATAAGTATCGCTGGCGAGAATTTTTAGCGCTTCTGATAATCGCTCTACTGGATGTAACTCTAAATGGGCTGTATTTACCTCTTTGATTAACTCTTGAATTAAAAAAGCGTCACCAGGATTATCTTCTACCAATAAGACTTTTATAATTTCATCTGCCATTGCCTTTACTCCGGTGGCAGCTTGACGATCGCAAACCAAAAGTTTTCTATGGACTGTACAATTCTAACGAACTGGTCAAAGTCAACAGGCTTAGTTATGTAACAATTAGCTGCTAGGTTATAAGCTTTGAGAATATCTTCCTCGGCTTGGGAAGTCGTCAACACCACTACTGGGATGCGTTTGAGATAACTATCAGTTTTAATTTCTGCCAAGACTTCCCGCCCATCTTTTCTGGGAAGATTGAAATCTAGCAGCACTATATCTGGATGAGGTACATTGGCATATTTATCTTGTTTTCGCAAAAATGCCATTGCTTCCACCCCATCTTCAACCACACTGAGATGAACTGAGATTTTGCTATCTTCTAAAGCAATGCGGGTGAGTTCCACATCTCCTGGGTTATCTTCTACCAACAAAACCTCAATTGGCATAATCGCTGTTGTCATATTCACGATTTTTTCCCTGTTTGTTCTGGAATTGTGAAGTAGAATGTCGAGCCTTGACCCGCTTCCGACTCCACCCAGATATGACCACCGTGGCGCTCTATTATTTTCTTACAGATTGCCAAACCAATGCCTGTCCCCGGATATTTACTTCTACCATGCAGACGTTGAAAAATGATAAAAATACGGTCGGCATATTGAGGTTCTATACCGATACCATTGTCGTGGACGGAGAATAGCCAGGTTGTATGGGAATTAGGGACTGGGGATTGGGGATTGGGGACTGGGGATTGGGGACTGGGGACTGGGGATTGGGGATTGGGTCTTTCTCCCCCTGCCTCCCCTGCCCCCGAAGTTCGCCCGGAGGGAAACCCTCCTTGCGACTTCTCTTCCTGCCCCCTGCCCCCTACCTCCCCTACTCCAACATGAATCACTGGTGAGGCTTCTTGGCGAAATTTGATGGCGTTGGCGATGAGGTTTTGAAAAATCTGGGTCAGTTGGGTGGGGTCTGCCATGAGGGTAGGTAAGGGGTCATTGGTGATGACTGCACCAGATTCTTCGATCGCTATTTTGAGATTGGCGATCGCTCGTTGTAAAATAACTCCACAGTCAACGGCGACAAATGGTTGTCCACGGGTAGTAACTCGTGAATAATTCAACAAGTCGTTGATTAAAGTTTGCATCCGCCTAGCACCATCAACGGCGTAAGTGATGAACTGTTCAGCGTTGCTATCTAGTTGATTTTTATACCTCCTTTCCAATAACTGTAAATAACTAGTCACCATCCGCAAAGGTTCTTGTAAATCGTGGGAGGCTACATAGGCAAAATTTTCCAGTTCAGTATTAGAACGAGCTAGTTCCTGACTTTGCCTAGTTTGGAGTTCCAATAATTGCCCTTGGGATAAAGCAATGCCTATTTGGTTGGCTAGTTGTTGCAATAATTCCAACTCGGAGTTATTCCAATGACGGTGATTTGTACACTGATGGGCAATTAGCAAACCCCAAATGCCATCCCGATTGAGAATAGGAACTACCAGGTTAGCTTTTACGCCAAATCCTTGCAAAAATTCTCGATGACAGTCTTGAATCTCTGCTTTAGTAACATCTACTATGGCACTGACTCGCCCTTGGCGATATTTATCGACGTAATCTTGTTGAAAACAAGGGTCAAGGATATTTTGTCCTAGAACTACCGGCCAGCCAGGTAACACTGATTCTTGTACTACTGTTCCCGAACCATCAGCCCAGAGTCGAAAAATCAATACTCGGTCTGCTTGTAAAAGTTTCTGCACTTCCTGAACTGATGTGCGTAAAATCTCTTCAATATCGAGGGTTTCCCGGATTTTGACTGTGATTTCCGCGAATAATTGCGATCGCAAATTCTGTTTTTTTAATTCCTCTTCTGTTTGTTTGCGTTCTGTAATATCTGTATGGGAACCTACCATCCGTAGCGCATTACCCGCCTCATCCCAAAGCGCCTGACCTCGGTCTAAAATCCATTTATAACTACCATTTTTGCAGCGTACCCGATGTTCAGTAACATAATAGGGAGTTTTTTTCCCCAAATGGTCTTGAACTGCTTGCATTACCCAATCGAAATCATCGGGATGCACCCGTTTTGACCATTCATCAACGTGGTGAGTAATTTCGTCATCTTCATACCCCAACATTTGTTTCCAGCGTGAGGAGAAGAAAACTTCATTAGTCTTGAGGTTCCAATCCCAAATACCATCATTGTTACCAATTAAGGCCAACTGCCAACGTTCCTCACTCTCGCGCAGGGCGGCGGCTGTGTAACGACGTTCGCTAATATCTTGGAAATAAACAGATAAGCCGTCTTTACTGGGGTAAGCATGAACAGCAAACCATTTGTGTAGTGGCGGGTAAAACTCTTCAAACTTGACACTGATTTGTTTGGTGAGCGATCGCCTAGTTTCACGATAGAATGTTGAGTCTAAGGTATCTGAAAACACCTCCCAGATACTTTTACCTAATAGCTCATCTGGTGTTTTCTCTAACAACTTGGCAGCTTGACCATTGATGTAGGTAAATCGCCATTCATAATCGATGGCAAAAAACGCATCAGTGATACTTTCCAGTATATTGGCAATCTGCTTTCTAGCCGTTTCCGACTCTGCACGCGCCGCTTGCTCATGCTTAATTAACAGTTCGCTAACCTGAGCTACATGGGCTACATTACGTCTCAGTTCTAGCTGACTAATGACTAGACGACTTAAAGCAGCCAGTGCATCAATTTGTGGCTGATTGAGTTGTTTCGGTACATTATCAATCACACAGAGAGTTCCTAAAAAATGACCCTCTGGTGTTAACAGTGGTACACCTGCGTAAAATCTCACATGAGGATAAGATTTGACGACTGGGTTATCAATGAAGCGATCGTCTGCTAAAGTATCTGGTATGACAACGACACCTTGCTTTTCCTGGCAGAGATAGGATAAACCCACACTCCGAGGCATTTCTGGTACGTCTATACCCAGTTTGGCCTTAAACCATTGACGATTTTCATCAATAAAATTAACTAAAGCTATAGGTGTGCCGCAGATAAAAGCAGCCAACTGAGCCAGATTGTCATAAGCTTCCTCCGGTTCAGTATCTAAAATTTGATATTGGCGTAAAGCTGCAAGTCTCGCCTGTTCATTATGCAAAGGGGATTTCATTAAATTTTGGAGAAAAAATCCAGATATAAATTTTTGTTAAAAAATACGAAATCAGCTAAAAAACTTGTTTCAGAAATAAAAAGTCGAACTACTTTATAGTTTAGACAAAGTTTTTTAAAAAAATTAACTTAAAAATAATTGTTAAAGATTTCTATGATGTGTGTTGCGCTGCGCTCCACCCAACCCATTTGCACATCTTTTCGTGTTGGTTGTTAACAGTTGACAGTTAACTGTCAGCAGTCAACAAACCATACAAGTGATTGTGTAATGTAACCTTTCTGTTGGGCAGTAAGCCCAAACTGTAGCGTCAGGTCAGTATAGGCAGTTCACTCAAAACACCCTCTCGTAATTGCTCAACTAATTGATGTAAATTCCCTGTATTCAAACGATAACTAAGGGGATGAGCAATTAACCGCGCCGTACTTTCATATAAAGTGGTAATTTCCACCAAACCATTTTCTTTTAAAGTCCGGCCTGTAGAAACTATATCGACAATTGCCTCAGACATTCCCGTAATCGGCCCTAGTTCCACAGAACCGTAAAGCGGGACAATTTCCACAGGTAAATCCAAACCTTGAAAGAACTCACGGGCCGAATTGACATATTTAGAAGCAACACGACTGTGAGCAGGTAAATCTAGTGGTGATTTGTAGGGACTAGATGCTTTCACCGCCACCGACATCCGACAATAGCCAAACTGTAAATCAACTAAATGAGCAACTTGTGGCTGTTTTTCCCTGAGGACATCGTAACCAATAATACCAATTTGGGCTTGTCCATACTCTACATAAACAGGTACATCCTGCCCTCTTACCAGTAGTCCTTTCGCCCTTCCACTAGCATCAGTAATTTGCAACTGACGATTTCCTGAGTCTAAAAAAGCACTAAAATCCAATCCTACAGATTTCAGTAGGCGGATGCTATTTTTGAGTAGTTCCCCTTTCGGCAACGCAACAGTTAACATTCGTTTTCTTGGTATCCTTGGCTAGAGACACTTTATCGTGTCCTTGTCTTAGCAGTTCATTAATATTGAGAATATCTCTAATGCTTACCTCAAGCAGCATGAGAATTTTATTGGTTGATGATGAAGTAGAACTCACTGTCCCCTTAAGCCGTGTGTTAACTCGTGAAGGTTACACTGTAGAAGCAGCTTATGAGGGGAAAAGTGGTAGTGAAATGGCAACAGTAGGTAATTATGACCTACTGATTTTAGACTGGATGCTACCAGGGAAAACAGGCTTGGAGATATGCCAAGAACTACGTCGCCAAGGAAAAATTACACCCGTTCTTTTCCTCACCGCCAAAGATACTTTAGATGACCGCGTACAAGGTTTAGATGCTGGTGCTGATGATTATTTAGTCAAACCCTTTGAACTGCGAGAGTTGTTGGCCAGAGTCCGTGCTTTATTACGGCGTTCTAGTTCCCAAACCTATGAAGCTACACCAGGAAGATTAACTGTAGCCGACCTAGAACTGGACTGTGAAAATCAAGTCGCCTACCGTCAAGGACGAGTCATTGAACTATCGCAGAAAGAAAGCCAACTGCTGCAATACTTTATGGAACATACGGGACAACTACTAACTCACGCCCAAATTCTGCAACATTTGTGGGAAGATAACGAACCACCAAACAGTAATGTCATCGCCGCATTAATCAGATTGCTACGCCGTAAAATCGAGGTAGGCAAAGAACTTTCCTTAATCCACACAGTCTACGGTAAAGGCTATCGCTTCGGTACGTCTTCGGTGGAATGAATAAGAAAATACCCTGGTATTTCTACCAGGGTGGAAATTTTCTCTAGCTTTTAACCTGAATGTTGGCGGCAAACAACCTATGTGTTTTCAGGTATTGCCACTCTCACAGATGATAAAATTAACCAACATTTGCCAAGAGTAACTCTCTTTCTTCTGACTTGTGTATCTGTACTTGGCCATCATCGTTCACATCAGCAATGGCTGTGTCTCCCTCGGTGATTTCTCCAGATAGCAACACTTCTGCTAAAGAGTCTTCTAGGAGGCGCATGATTGCACGACGTAATGGTCTAGCACCGTAGCTGGGGTTGTAACCTTCTGTTACTACTAATTCTTTGAACCGTTCGGTAACTTCTAAGGTAATTCCCTTCTCGGTCAGGCGACTGGCGACATCACGCAGCATGATATCAGCGATTTGCTTGACTTCATCTCTCGACAGTTGAGTGAAGACGATGACTTCATCAAGTCGGTTGAGGAACTCAGGACGGAAGTAATTTTTCAGTTCTTCGTTAACTAAGTTACGGATGCGGTTGTAACTAGCTTCGGCTTGGTTGTCAAATTCAAAGCCTAAACCGCCGCCACCTTTTTCAATCACTTTAGAACCTATGTTGGAAGTCAGGATAATCAAGGTGTTCTTGAAGTCCACTTTCCGACCTTTGGCATCGGTGATGTGTCCGTCATCTAAAATTTGCAGCAGCATATTGAATACATCGGGGTGCGCTTTTTCGATTTCGTCGAACAGCAACACTGTGTATGGTCTGCGCCGCACGGCTTCGGTGAGTTGTCCGCCTTCGTCGTAGCCGACGTAACCAGGAGGCGAGCCGATGAGTTTAGAAACGGTGTGACTTTCCATGTATTCGGACATATCAAGCCGAATCATGGCATCTTCCGCGCCGAAGAAGTAAGCTGCTAATGCTTTGGCTAGTTCGGTTTTCCCTACTCCTGTAGGCCCGGAGAAGATAAAGCTAGCAATGGGACGGTTGGGACTCTTTAAGCCGACTCTGGCGCGACGGATGGCGCGAGAAACAGATGTAACTGCTTGTTCTTGACCAATTAACCGTTTGTGGAGAGTATCTTCTAGGTGCAGAAGCAACTCAGACTCGGATTCTGTCAGCTTGTTGACTGGAACACCAGTCCAAGAGGCGACGATTTGGGCAATGTCTTCTTCATCCACAACTGGTTTGATGGTTTGGCCAGTGGTGGCTGCTTGCAGTTCTGTTTCTAGGGCAATTTCTTCGTCACGAAGTTTTGCGGCTTTATCGAAGTCTTGGACTCTCACCGCTTCGTTTTTGCTTTTGGTGATGTCAGTCAGTTGACGCTTGAGTTCCTTGTTAGGGGAAATTTGCGAGTTCCGCAGGCGCACACGAGAGCCAGCTTCATCAATTAAGTCTATGGCTTTATCGGGCAGGAAGCGATCGCTAATATATCTATCAGCCAATTGCGCGGCTGCAACCACAGCTTCATCGGAAATATGTACTTTGTGGTGCTGTTCGTAGGCTCCGCGCAAACCGTAGAGGATATCAATGGTTTCAGCTACGGATGGTTCCCCGACCATAATCGGTTGGAAACGTCGCTCTAAAGCTGCATCGCGTTCGATGTGTTGACGATATTCATCTAATGTGGTAGCGCCAATACATTGCAATTCACCCCTGGCCAAGGCTGGTTTGAGAATATTGGCTGCATCTAAGCCGCCTTCTGTTCCCCCTGCACCAACTAGGGTATGAATTTCATCTATCACCAGGATGATATTACCCGCAGAACGGACTTCTTCTACGATTTTCTTGATGCGTTCTTCAAAGTCTCCCCGGAAGCGAGTTCCCGCTACCAGAGAACCCATATCCAGGCTGATGACTTGTTTATCTTGCAAAATGTCGGGGACATCTTGGTTAATAATACGCTGTGCTAAACCTTCAGCGATCGCAGTTTTACCAACCCCTGGTTCACCAATTAACACGGGGTTATTCTTGGTACGACGGCCGAGAATCTGCACAGCACGCTCAATTTCTTTTTGCCGACCGACTACAGGGTCGAGTTTACCTTCTTTAGCTAATTTCGTCAGATTTCTGCCAAACTCTTCTATCGTCGGTGTTTGGTTCCGTCTGGAACCACCACCACCCACAACCACGGTTGGGTCTTCGCCTAAGCGACGGATGACAGCAGAGCGGACACTCTTGAGGTCAACGCCAAGATTCTGTAAAACCTTAGCGGCGACACCTTCACCGGCTTCTGTTAACCCTAAGAGTAAATGTTCTGTGTTGATGTAGTTATTTCCGAGATTATGAGCTTCTCTAAAGGACTGCTCGAAGAGGCTTTTCACTTTCGGGGTAAAAGGAATTTCTGGTGGTACAAACCCAGAACCCCTACCAATAATTTTTTCAACCTCACGACGAGCGTCTTTGAGAGTCACACCCATCTCAGTCAGCACTTTGGCAGCAACCCCAGTTCCTTCTCCCATCAAACCCAGGAGAATTTGCTCAGTTCCTACGAAATTGTGTCCCAGGCGACGTGCTTCCTCCTGAGCGAGCATAATAACTTTGATGGCTTCGGAAGTGAAGTGTTCAAACATAGCGGGTTCTTGCTCCCTTGCTGCTTGGACTTTGGGTGATAGAAAATTCACCCTTTTGTTAAACTTTTTTGTACTTTCTTAAAGACAATGTATCTTTATCTAAGGATAGGTGACAGTGGTGAGAGCCGTATTAGCTCAGGTGTAGTTGCCGTCATGACTAATTATGGTGCGATGGCAAGAATCTGAACTCTAGACGCTGAAGGAATTTACACTCTACCTAAAGGTATAAACCATGACTGAAAACCACGGAAGTAAAGACCAACAACATCCACTCTACAACCGCGATCGCCCCTTTATAGATATTCTACTAACTCAAGAGGCGACAGACCATAATTTAGCCGAATTAGCTAGGCTCAAAATCCGCTATCAAGGCTTCCCTGGCGCAAGAGACATCCAAAACGACCTGAATAAAGTTTTGCAACAATGGGGGTTAACCGAAGCGGAACTATTCGAGAAAACCCGCCAAATACATCAAATAGGCGGGATTTATAAGAGTCGTGGTAAAAGAGATGAGCAGGATTGGAATTAAGGGCAGGGGGCAGGGGGCAGGGAGCAGGGGGGAGAATACCCTAGTCAAAGTTCTCTCGAATTTCATCCCATTCTGAGGGGGATAGGGGTTGTGTCTCCAGTTGTATATTAAAACAGTTGTTAGCTGCTGTAATTAAAGCCGAGATAATATCATCTACACTCAGGTTGAATTTTATGGGGTTAAAATCTTCTACACCGAATACTTGTGCAAATAGTTTTGTATCTGGCTGGAGACGGATAGAACCATGTTGTAGAATTACGTCGCCGCGTCGCAACTGAGCGCTACCTATGAGTTTGCTTCCGGTTGGTAAGACTAAATCTGCACCTGTAGCTGTACCAAAACAGTTGGGATTGTGGATGTAACCACGTCCGGCTGTACCATAGCTTAATTCAAAACCGAGCGATCGCCATCCTTGGATTAAAAACTCACAAATCTTCTGGTATGCCACCAGGCGATTATCACCTAGTCCTGATGTTACTACAGCATAAGTTAAGTCACCTTGGTGGAGTACTGCCCTACCACCTGTAGGACGACGCACCAAGTCTAATTTTTGATTTTGCCAAATCAGGTTTTGCCAATGTTCTGGATATTGGCGTTGATGATACCCAAGGGAAATAGCGGGTGGCGACCAAGTGTAAAATCTTATGGTAGAAGGATGCTTACCAGATTGGTGTTGTGTTAGTAGCCAACGGTCAATTGCCATTTGTACACTACCGGAAGCTGCTAATAAAGGAATCAGTCGCCAAACCTGCTTACTAGCCATCTAAAATTTAAAATTGCTTAAGCTGCCCCAAACTCTGATTGTAAAGCTTCGTCATTGTTATCGGCGATCGTTGCCACAATAGTAATGATCCGCGAAACTTCCCCCGGAGATAATTCTGCAAGAGTGCGTGTAGAAATAACTACTACTTGATCCTCTATAATCCCAAAACGTGCTTCAAAAGTACTGGAGCAGTTTAACTCCAACAAATGACGCAACAACTTTGGTTCATTCTTCGCTGGTAATTTGAGTACTGCTGACCAAACTGTTATCGTGTCTTCATCACTCTTGCCAGTGAGTTGCACAAATACTTCCACCGTGCCGTATTTAAACTTCCACAGATAACCACCTTCTGGAGTGTGGCTTACCATTGCGCTGTCATCTTGTTCGAGGGAGTCAATGACATTTTCAATGACTTCCACATGATTAATGCTGGTTGTCTGTGCAATGAGTTCATCTATAAATTCGTCATTAGTTAGTGTTTCTTGGTAGCTTGCCATACAGATTTTTCTCTCAACCTATTATTTGTGATCTACACATACTTTATAACTTGTGGGCTAAAATTGGCTTTAGTCTTAGAATGTCGGCAATAAGACAATACAGTTCAGTTAAGGCAACAACTTAGACTGGTGTAGGTTGGGTGGAGGAACGGAACCCAACATTCTCAAGACTTTGTTGGGTTACGCTATCGCTCCACCCAACCTACTATTCTCTTAACTGAACCGTATTGATCAATGAGACTCTTAGGTTTGGTAGGGTGCGTCAGTATGAATAATTTCTAAGTATAGTTAGGGTCTATCGCAAGTAGCGCACCCTACATTTCGGAACTCTTTACTCTAGAACTAGAGTTTTACGCAAAGTATTTGCAGATAAGAAAATATAAATTCTGATCTAAATTAGATTTTGCATCATTTAGCCGTAGGGAAAAATTCTAGGCGATAGCGATAAAGCGCCACTGGGCGATCGCCTGCGTTAAAATAATTAGGATCTTGTGGCGAAAGATAGACAGCAGTAACTTGATCTGCCTCAATTCTTGGGGACGATGTCGAAAGTTTATGGTAGGCGGTGGTAGATTCGACCGAGTTTAAGTAAGGTAGCGAACCGCCTTTAAATAATTGTTGGAAAACTTCTGTAGTAATAAATTTACTATCTGCTGCGGTTTCGGTCGCCCGTGCCGTGACAATGGAAATTAATTGCCGTTCCCCACGTAAAAATGTAATCTGACGATTAGGCGAGTCTGGGTCTACTTTAACTGCTAATACGGCTTCATCACCTAAATAAGACCTAGCTAAATTCAAACTGTTAAAAACTCTATCAGCAACCACAATTGTTGATTTAGCATCTATCTGAGGAAGGAATTTTAAGCCAATAGTGGGAGGTTGTACTTCTATAAATCGTACTAAAAAGCTGACGGGCTGATTTAGTTGTTCACGATTTCCTTCAAACCCTGGTGTAACAATATCCGGTGCTAGAGGTGCTGCTAAATCTACCAAGGTACTCTTAACTTCCCAGGTTCCAGCCATCCATTTAGGGTAAGCTAAATCCCCCTTGGCTGGCTGGACAGAGGTTAATTTTTTCCACTGGGGAAAATGAGCCAAGCGTTCAGATAGTTCACCTGCATTTGCATCACCATTCCACCCCAGTAACAAGAAAATAATTAAGCAACAACTCCAAATAGCTTTTATTGTCAGCATTATCTATTTATAGCGATTTCCAATTAAGGGAGGTACATAAATAATATTTTTAAACGCGGAGGGGCGCAGTAGACGCGCAGGCTGGAAAACGCAGAGGGGCGCGGAGGGTTGGTGAATTTTATTAGCAGTGTACTCAGTACCTCAGCAGGTTGGTAAACGCTATGTTGTGTCGAGTTAAAGTTGTACTGGCAAAGGTTCCCAAACTTCGCCGTACTTTTCTTTTAAAGTGTGCCAAGCTTCCACTTGTCCTGGTTCATATTCTCCAGGCTTACCCCATTGCAAGAATAAGCTTAAAGCGGACTCTTGTTTCTCATCTAAAAAACGGATAGCGTAAGTTGTGAAATTGCCTCTTTTGGCTTCACCAGTTTCAAACTTCACTTGAGTAATTTTTTCCATATTCAAGTGAAATTCAAAGCCTTCTGTGTGCATATTGGCATATTTACCTTTAGCTAATTCTGCATAGAATAGCTTTTCTATTTTTCCCCGTGCTTCTAATACAGCCGCGCTACTAGTAACAATTAACCGCAGAGTTCCCAAGGTTTCGCAAGCTTCCAAAAAATCTTTCAGACTATGACTCATACCCGTTACCATTCCCTAATAATGACTATTGACTCTTTAATTTTGAATTTTGAATTTTGAATTGGAGCGAAGCGACTTGACTATTTCTCATACTGTTCGTAGGCGCTGACAATGCGCTGAACTAGAGGATGACGCACGACATCTTTTTGGGTAAATTCGCAAACAGCAATACCTTCAACGTGTTTGAGAACTTGTAAAGCCACTGTCAAACCTGATTGTTGATTTATTGGTAAATCAGTTTGTGTGATGTCGCCTGTAATTACCATGCGAGAACGGAAACCCAAACGAGTTAAAACCATTTTCATTTGGGCAGGTGTGGTATTTTGGGCTTCATCAACAATCACAAAAGCATGGTTTAGAGTGCGTCCCCGCATATAGGCGAGGGGTGCAACTTCAATAATTCCCCGTTCTATCAAATTGGGGACTTTCTCTTGGTCGATGAATTCGTAAATTGCATCGTAAAGCGGACGCAGATAGGGATTAATTTTCTGCTGCAAATCCCCTGGTAAAAACCCTAGTCTTTCACCAGCTTCTACCGCCGGACGTGTCAAAATCAGCTTTTCTACCTGATTGGCGAGGAGTGCTTGGACGGCGAGGACAACGGCCAGATATGTTTTACCAGTTCCCGCCGGGCCGATGCAGAAGGTGAGGTCACGTTTGCGGATGGCTTCGATATACTGGCGTTGTCTGAAGGTCTTAGCTCGGACTTCTTCGCCCCGGCGAGTTCTGGCGAGGACATCTCGCTGTAGTTCTTGTAGTTCATGTTCGCGGTGATTATCTACAGCTTGACGAGCCGTTAATATATCAGCACTGGAGATAGTGTTGCCCTGAATCCAGATACTTTCTAGCGATCGCACTAGTTTTGTCGCTAAATCTCTTTGCGTTTCTGTACCATAGATATGTAACTCTTGCCCACGCAGTACTAAAGTGGCTCCTGTTTGCCGGGAGAGAATTTTGAGATTTTCTTCTCTATCACCCGCAAGAGCGATCGCACTGGGAATGTTAGGCAGCTGAATTATGAAAGCATCTGCCATAAGTATTTTTGTAATATATTAAGCAGCAATTTTGATTCGCTTTGCGTGTCAGTTGTTAGTTGTTTTTGATTTGCTTTAGTGTTTTTTTATCTCATTTTAGAGCGGTTTATTTTTATACTATTCTATAGTAAATATTTATTTAATCCTAGATTCTACAAAGGTTTTATCTAGATTCAAGGAGAAAATTCGTTTCTATAATTTGTTAATAATGAAATATTTCATTATATTTAAATATTTATCAAGTAGAGACGCAATAACGTCTCCACTTTTTCCAGGTTTGAGCTAAAAAATCACTACAAACCCTTAATTCACCCAAGGAATATTAAGTTCACCACCTTAACCAAAGGCTTTGCTCTGATTTAGTTGCGACCACCCTTGCGTGCAGCTTCTGCTTTGCGCTTGCGGCGCAAACTGGGTTTTTCGTATCTTTCCCGACGTTTGACTTCTGATAAAATCCCGGCTTTTTGAATTTTCTTTTTAAAACGTCTAATTGCCGAGTCAATAGACTCATTCTCACCCAAACGAACTTCAGCCACTCCCTGGATTCACCTCCTGGCAGAGATTCTCACAGTTGTGTATAACCATCATTAACTGTATACGGTGGGTAAATTTTACAGGTAGCTGCAAAAAGATGCTGACATCTTTTAACCACTTCCTCAGTTTATCGAAGTTTCTGAGCGGAGTTAACTAAAACCGCTCAGGCTTCTTTTCTATTGTTAACCTAATACAGCACAGGTTAAATCAATTAACCATTCAAAATATGTGAAAAGCTTGCTGAATCAGCTTTTTGAATTTTGAATTCCGGTAGGGGTGCTAACGGGTGCGTGGTTTAACAACCGGTCGCGGCGGGGCGTTTCCGCTTCTTTCTCGTGATATTGGCAAAGGTGTGCGTTCTTGTTGGTCTTCCTCAACAAACATTCCTTCTCGGCCTGGAGTGGTGCTGCCGTAAATGTCCAGGTAAACTGATTGTCCAGCAAGTTCTGCCGCAGCAGAAATCACTGTGCGAATCGCCTGAATATTACGACCTCCCCGACCAAAAACTTTCCCTTTATCTGCACTTTCAAAGGCGATGCGAACCCAAGCCCGTTTCAGGGTTGGAGAAATTTCACAATCGACGCTTAGAGACTCTGGAGCTTCTAAAAATGGCTGCATTAAGAACTTGACTAGCCCGACGTAATTTGGGCTAGCTGTTAATGAGTTAGCTGTAAGACTATGATGCGGGTTTTGCACTGACCTGTTCAAAGACATTTTGTTTTTGTAAGATGCGACGTACCGTGTCAGTAGGTTGAGCGCCTTGCTGTAGTCGCTTGACGATACCAGGAACATCCAATCGCACTTCATCAGTTCTAGGATTGTAATATCCCAATTCTTCCAAGGGGCGACCGTCGCGGCGAGAAAGGTTATTCATAGCGACAATACGGTAGCTCGCTTCCCGCTTTTTACCGAATCGTTTCAAGCGCAGTTTGATCATGATTGAAGAAACATTCTCCTGTTTGTGGATAATTAAGGAAGCGGCTATCTTAAATCCAAGACTTCCTTGATTGAAATGCTAATTTTAACACTTGCTAAGGGTTTAGTGCTATTGGTCGTTAGTCAAAAGTCCATAGTCCATAGTCAAAACCCTAATCTTTGACTGTTGACTACAGATTTCCAAAACCTTTTTTCTTTTTGTCTTTGGGTTTTTTCTTCTTCGTGCCAGCGCCGCCGCCATTGTAGCCGCGCCAGCCAGGGGCTGCGGGACGGTTACCGCCACCACCGAACATATTACCCATTCCACCACCGCCACCGCCAAACATTCCGGGCATTCCTGGGAAATTACCTTGACCCATTTGCTGCATGAGCGATCGCATTTTTTGGAAATCAGCCACTAGTTTATTCACATCTGCTTCTTTATAACCAGAACCAGACGCAATCCGTCGTCGTCGGTTGGGGGAACTCGCTAATAAATCAGGGTCGCGGCGTTCTTGGATGGTCATGGAATTAATCATCGCCTCACACCGCTTGAGTTGGGTTTCTCCCTGCTTTAGCTGATCATCTGAGAGTTTACCCATCCCCGGAATCATCTTCAGGAGACCACCCAGAGATCCCATATTTTTCAGCATCCGCAGTTGCTTGACAAAGTCGGTAAAGTCAAACTTCGCTGACAGGATTTTTTCCTGCATTTTCTCAGCATCAGCTAAGTCAAACTCTTCCTGGGCTTTTTCTACCAAAGTCAGCACGTCACCCATACCCAATATTCGGGAAGCCATACGGTCTGGGTAAAATGGTTGTAGGGCTTCGACTTTTTCCCCCACACCCACAAACTTAATCGGCGCTCCCGAAATTTGCCGTACCGACAACGCCGCACCACCACGGCTATCACCATCCATCTTGGTAAGAATTGCTCCAGTAATACCTATTTGCTCATGAAAAGTACGGGTGAGGTTGGCAGCTTCTTGACCAGTCATGGAATCCACCACCAACAATGTTTCGTGGGGCTGGACGGTTTCTTTTATTCTGGCTAATTCCGCCATCATGTCTTCGTCAATTTGCAGACGACCTGCTGTATCAATGATGACTGTGTTCACGCCCTCTGCTTTGGCACGTTCCACACCTTGACGGGCAATTTCTACCGGGTCTGCATCACTTCCCAATTCAAATACTGGTACGTCAATTTGTTTACCTAGTGTCAGCAACTGGTCAATAGCGGCTGGACGATATACGTCTGTGGCTACTAACAAGCAACTGCGTTCTAGTTTCCGTAAATGTAAAGCTAATTTGGCGGTGGCTGTGGTTTTCCCAGTACCTTGTAAACCAGCCATCAAAACAATTGTGGGCTTTTGTTCCACTTCCGCCAGAGGAACATTTTCTTCCCCCATCACCTGCACCAGTTCATCGTAAACAATCTTGATGAACTGCTGGTCAGGTCGCACGCCGCTAATAACTTCGGCTCCCTGCGCCTTGGCTTCAACTTCGCTAATAAAATCTTTGACTACTTGGAGGTTAACATCTGCTTCCAACAGGGCGCGTCGCACTTCCCGCAAAGCATCTTGAATGTTAGATTCAGAAATTTTATCTTGCCCGCGCAGCTTTTTCCAGGCGGATTCTAAACGGTCTGCTAATGCGTCAAACATATCTTAGTTACAGTTATTGAGCCAATGAGGTGTCCGAACCAGCTAGAGAATGCGATTCAGGAATTTTTATAATGTGCTATTTACCAGCTTAGTAGTTTTTCCCGCGACTTGAGCAGGAGGATACTTACTTCTGTGTGGGAAGGGTAACCCTGTAAGAGAATTTTTTATGTTTCCATAAGAACTTGTAATTTTATAGGAATCTAATTTGATTATTGAAATTATTTAAATATCTGTAGGGTGGGCATTGCCCACCAAAGCCATGATACGGTAGGCGATGCCCATCCTACGTATATTTCAAAAATCAAATATTAGTCCTATAGGTTATCGGCTATTATGTTAGGCTTCTATAGTTAATTTTTTATGATAAATATCCGGACTGAAGCAGTAAAAATTACGTCATGCAGCTTTCCCTATTTACTGATCCCATAAATTCATCTCTTGCACCAACAAATCTGACGAGTTCGCGTCATCCTATCCACAGATTGGCAAATTTCATAGCTGGATATTCACCGGAGTTTGTCTCTGCGTGTATCCGAGAAGCTTGTTTATCCCCAGGGGATGCGGTTCTAGATCCGTTTGGCGGTTTAGGAACGACTCCGGTTCAAAGTTTACTCGACGGCTTCAGTTGCATTGTATGCGAAGCTAATCCTTATTTTGCCGATATTGCAGCAGCTAAATGTCAGGCTGCGGTTGGTAATGTGGAGCCTGATGAAATTTTTTCAAAATTACATCAATTAGGTCCATACGAAGGGGATCTAGCCTATATTTATTCAGTCGATGCCTTAAAGTTTCTTCAGAAGTTAATTCCAGAAATTCAACTGAGGTTCCTTGTAAGTGCAAGACTAAAAGAAATAGAAATTACCCCAAGAAATAAGCTATTTTACAGATTGGTAGTTTCTATTATCCTTGAACTCAGCAGTAAGTCTCAAACTGATGGCATCTACAAGGCACCTACAACCAAGAAAAAGTCAAGTTCATTTCCAGATGCCTTATCACGTATACAGTCACAAGTCATGGAAGATTTTCATTCAGTAGTTAACAGGCAGAATATTTACTGTGATTTTGTTAGAGGCTCTGCTCATCTTCTTAGCGAAAAACCTTCTTCTCTAGCATCTTTATGCGTTACATCTCCACCGTATCTTAACAATTTTGATTATGCAGAAATGAGTCGAATGGAGTTGTATTTCTGGGGATATGCTAGTTCTTGGCGAGATATTACTAATCAAGTAAGAAGCATACTTATTCCAAACACGACTACTATTCCAACAGAAATCAAAAAAAATCATGAACTATACGCAAATCAACTAAGCCTCGAATTCAGGGAGTATTTAAGACCACTTGTAGAGGAGTTGAAAATCCTGAGAATTCAAAGGGCAGGAAAAAAAGAATACTATTCCCTCATCTTTCCTTATTTTGCTGGTATTAAAAAAGTATTTACTGAGTGTTTTAGACTTCTTAAACCTAATGCTGATATTCATGTAGTTGTTGGTGATGCTTATCTTTATGGAGTGCATATTCCAACAGGTCAACTCACTCTAGAATTATTACAAGAAATAGGTTTTGTCGGAATGGAAACAAAACTTTTAAGAACTAGAGGAAGTCGTTGGATTTTATCAAAACGTGAAGGTGCTGGTACGCCAATTGGGGAGTATTGGATCTATGGAAGAAGACCTTGATTTATCTGAAAATATCGAAGCTGCATCTGCGGAGCTTACGACTCTTTATCAGGTAGCTGCTGATGCTATGAAAGATTATATTGAAATCTATCTTGCGCTGAGTAAACAGTCTGATGGGTTTTCAAATATTAACAATCTTGACTTAACTTCTCGTAACAGGCGTTTGGTAGTTATACATGGACTTTCGTTAGAGTTAGATCCAGATACTTCGACTCCAGAGGAAATTAAACGTGAAGCTGAACGAATGCTAGCGATAGCTCTTGATACAGAGTCAGCAATTACGGCAGGAGTATATGAAAAAATGCGTCTCTTCGCAAGCTCTTTAGTAGATCAGCTATTTGAACAAACGGATGAACTTAATTCATTATCATCGGAATATTTGTCAGCAAATCCAGGATTTTTGCCGTTTTTCCAGCAGTTGGCGGGGCTTAGAAGTAAATCAGAGTTAAAGAGAGAAGTAGGAAATGCCTCTGACAATAGTATTTCTAAAGCGGTTGCAGAGAGAATATTAGAGCGCATTATACGTAACTTGAGAATTCGCACTTTTTCCAAAGAGAAACTATTACAAGCTGTTGAGCCTACTTTAGAAGGAATAGTCAGGGATCTCGTAGGAAAAGTGTTATTGGAAAATATAGTTGCTGATGCTTTATCTGATTTACAAGTTCCTTTCATGCGTGAATCAGAGTATCAAAGCCTTAAAGGAGTGATTTATGATTTCCGCGCTGATTTTGTGATACCAGACGCACAAAATCCAATTGCTTTTATCGAGGTGCGAAAAAGCTCTACACGACATGCGTCACTCTATGCCAAGGATAAGATGTTTTCAGCGATTAATTGGAAAGGAAAAAATAAAAGGCTTTTGGGTATTTTGGTTGTGGAAGGACCTTGGACAAGAGAAACTCTTCGCGTCATGGCAAATGTGTTTGATTACGTTACACCTTTAACTCGTGTTTCCCAAGTTGCAGAAGCTATCAGAGCATATCTAGATGGGGATAAAACGAGACTGAAGTGGTTAGTTAATTTCAGTATTGAAGAAGCAGACCACGACAACATAACCTAAAAATTCTTATGTACCCATTGGGCTAACTGCTTCATATCCGTAATTTTATCGACATCACTCTGAGTTTTAGTTAATTAGATTAATTTTTATTTAAAGGAATTAGAGTTTAGTATCAAAAATAACAATTCAGTGGTTAAATATCAAACTAATATCACAATCTAAAGCTTGACCTTGTGAACTCTCAGGGAGCTAGCTGATTCATCACGGGGAAATTTAACCAAGATATGAGTAGACGAATTAACCGACGCAGATTTTTAATTTACGGCTCTGCAACTATTGGTAGCAGCATCTTACTGAAGGCTTGCGCTAATAACACCCCAAATGCTACAAACAGTCCAAGCACCTCTGGGAATGCTTCTCCTGTGGCTGCTAGTGGTGGTAACACGATCAAAATAGGTATTCTGCACTCTCTCAGTGGCACAATGTCTATCAGTGAAAAAAGCGTTGTAGATGCTGAGAAATTAGCTATCAAAGAAATTAACGCGGCTGGCGGTGTTTTAGGTAAACAAATTGAAGCCATTGTTGAGGATGGTGCTTCTAACTGGGATACTTTTAGAGAAAAAGCTACCAAGTTGATTGATCAAGATAAAGTAGCTGTAGTTTTTGGTTGTTGGACTTCAGCTAGCCGCAAAAATGTGAAGCCAGTATTTGAAAGTAAAGACCATATGCTGTGGTATCCCGTGCAGTATGAAGGTCAAGAGTGTTCTAAAAACATTTTTTACACAGGTGCAGCACCAAATCAACAAATTGAACCTTCTGTTGATTGGTTGTTAAAAAATAAGGGCAAGGAATTCTTTTTAGTCGGCTCAGACTATGTTTTCCCTCGGACGGCTAACACTATTATCAAAGCCCAATTAGAAGCTTTAGGTGGAAAAACAGTTGGTGAAGATTATTTACCATTAGGTAATACAGAAGTTACACCAATTATCACCAAAATTAAACAAACATTACCCAATGGTGGGGTAATTTATAACACTTTAAATGGTGATAGTAACGTAGCTTTCTTCAAACAGTTAAAAGGTGCTGGATTAACACCGGATAAATACCCTTCTATGTCTGTAAGTATTGCCGAAGAAGAAGTTAAAGCAATCGGTGTTGAGTATTTAAAAGGTCACTATGCTGCTTGGAATTATTTCCAAACAGTAGATACTCCTGCTAATAAGAAATTTGTTGAAGCTTTTAAGAAAGAATATGGTGCAGACCGGGTAACAAATGACCCGATGGAAGCTGCATATATCGCTGTGTATTTGTGGAAGCAAGCAGTAGAAAAAGCGGGTAGTCCTGATTTAGCTAAAGTGCGGGCGGCGGCTTATGGTCAAACCATAGATGCACCTGAAGGAAAGGTGACAGTTAATGCTAATCATCACATATCTAAAGTTGTGCGGATTGGTGAAGTTAGAGATGATGGTTTGTTTGATATTGTTTATGCTACGCCTGCGCCAGTTGAGCCAGTCCCTTGGAATCAATTTGTGAAGGAAACGAAAGGATTTGCTTGCGATTGGTCAGATCCAGCTAAGGGTGGTAAGTACAAAAAAGCTTAATTAGTCAATGGTCAATGGTCATTAGTCATTAGTTAATAGTCAAGATTGTTACTTTTGACTGTTGACCTTGGACTTTTGACTCTTGATTGAAAATAAGCCTATAGCTGGTGAATAAAAATGTTAACAGGTTTTTTGGATGCTGTATTTAATGGTATTAGCATCGGTTCTGTGCTATTAATTGCCGCCTTGGGATTAGCCATTATTTTTGGCTTGATGGGGGTGATTAATATGGCGCATGGCGAATTGATGATGTTTGGGGCTTATACAACATTTGTTGTACAGAATGGCTGTAAACAATTGGGCGGTTTTTGGTTTGAGATTTATATATTTCTGGCGTTAATTATTGCTTTCTTTTTCACTGCATTTATTGGATTAATTCTGGAAAGAGGTGTGATTCGTCACCTCTATGGAAGACCTCTAGAAACGTTGTTAGCAACTTGGGGCGTAAGTTTAATTTTCCAACAGTTTGTCCGTAGTGTGAATTGGGTTTTAGTAATTGGCTTGGGCTTGTTTTCTCTGTTGTTTTTTGGGGGGTTATGGGTTTTAAATTCCCGGACAAATTTAGAGAGAATTCGTAATTGGGTTGTGGCGGTGATTTTCTTGCTATCTTTGGGGGTGACAATCACCACAGGTAACTTATTAAGTCAAACTTATCAGCTAGCAGTAACCCAACCTTGGTTTGGGGCGCAAAATGTTGATGTGACTGCGCCTAGATGGTTACAAACCGGCGTATCTTTAGGTGGGGTACAATTACCATTCGCCAGGTTATTTATTATTGCTTTGACAATAATTTGTGTGGGGGGAATTTATCTATTTTTACAGCGTTCTAGCTGGGGATTAAGAATTCGGGCTGTGACACAAAACCGGAGTATGAGTGCTTGTTTGGGTATCCCCACCGAAAAAGTTGATGCGATTACCTTTGCTTTGGGTTCTGGTTTGGCGGGTGTGGCTGGGTGTGCGATTAGTTTGCTTGGTTCTGTGGGGCCAAATACCGGACAAAATTATATTATCGATACTTTCATGGTGGTGGTTGTTGGGGGTGTGGGTAACTTAGCGGGTACTATTGTCGCTGCTTTGGGAATTGGGACAGCTAACTTTTTAATTGGTTCTGGGACTATAGCTTTGTTGTCAACTCCTGTGAAACCTCTAGCAGATTTCTTGACGTTTTTTGCCACCACAAGTATGGCTAAAGTAATGGTATTTGTGTTGATTATTTTATTTCTACAGTGGAAGCCGGCGGGGATTTTTCCGCAGAAGGGACGTAGTGTTGATGTTTAATTTTTTTAATCTCACGCAGAGACGCGGAGGGCGCAGAGAATGAAGCAGGGAGGACGGTTGATATTAGTTGAGGTTGGGGTGGTGGTAGCGATCGCTCTCTTCCTCATTCTAATTATGCCATTGGTGTTGTCAGAGTTTCGCTTGAATTTGTTGGGGCGATTTTTGTCACTGGCGATTGTGGCTTTAGGGATTGATTTGATTTGGGGTTACACTGGCTTACTCAGTTTGGGACACGGGATTTTCTTTGGGTTGGGTGGATACGCGATCGCTATGTACCTGAAGTTGCAAATCCCAGAGGGTGAGTTACCTGATTTTATGGGATTGTATGGGGTGACGGAACTTCCTTGGTTTTGGCGACCTTTTTATTCTTTCCCCATAGCGGTAGCGACTGTAGTGATAGTTCCAGGGTTGCTGGCGGGGTTATTAGGATATTTGGTATTTCGCAACCGGATTAAGGGCGTTTATTTTTCAATTTTGACCCAAGCTGCAATTATTGTGTTTTTCAATTTTTTTAACGGTCAACAGCAATTTTTTAATGGGACAAATGGGCTAATAGATTTTACAACTTTGTTTGGTGCAACTGTCAGCGACCCAAAAACAAAATTTATTTTCTACACTCTCACCGTCTTGTTTCTTGCTGCTACCTACGGGATTTGTCGCTGGTTGACTAGTGGACGCTTTGGACGACTGTTAATTGCAATTCGAGACGATGAAAGTCGTGTAAGGTTCTCTGGCTATGACCCCACAGATTTTAAAACATTAGTGTTTGCCGTTTCTGGTGCGATCGCTGGTATTGCAGGAGCATTTTACACCCTGCAAAGTGGTTCTGTCTCCCCTAGAGCTATGGATATCGCTTTTTCCATTGAAATGGTGATTTGGGTAGCTGTGGGTGGACGTGCTACATTAATCGGGGCAGTTTTGGGAACTTTATTAGTTAATTATGCCCGTGCTTTTTTGAGTGAACAATTTGCTGAAATCTGGCTATTTTTCCAAGGTGCATTATTTTTAATTGTTGTGACCGTCCTTCCTGATGGCTTAGTAGGATGGTTGCGTAGCCAAAATATTCCTTTTCTCAAACGCCCTCAACAAATTGCTACATATCCCAGTTTGGAAGAAGACCCAGAAGTACAACATGAACGCCAAAATCTTGGAAACTGAAAATGTTACTGTGAGCTTTGATGGTTTTAAAGCTCTCAACCAACTAAATTTTAGTATGGATGTGGGGGAATTGCGAGTAGTAATTGGCCCTAATGGTGCGGGTAAAACCACATTTTTGGATGTAATTACAGGGAAAGTCCAACCAACGATAGGCAGAGTTTTATTCAAAGGCAAAAACCTGCGTTCTTTACGTGAACATCAAATTGCGCGGCGGGGAATCGGGCGCAAATTCCAAACACCTAGAGTTTATCTCAATCTCACGCCACGGGAAAATTTGGAAATTACCAGTAACCGAAATAAAAATGTTTTTTCTACATTATTTGGGCGTTCTCAACCTACGGAAGAAAATAGTATTAAAGGTTTATTAGAAACCATTGGCTTAACTCCTAAAGCAGATATACCCGCAGCTTTGTTATCTCATGGAGAAAAGCAACGCTTAGAAATTGGAATGTTAGTTGGACAATCCCCAGATTTATTACTTGTGGATGAACCAGTTGCAGGTTTAACTGATGAAGAAACGTATAATATTGGCGAGTTACTTTTAACATTAGCGCAGAGTCATTCCATTTTAGTAATTGAACATGATATGGAATTTGTCCGTCAAATCGCTAAAAAAGTCACAGTTTTACATGAAGGTTCGGTACTTTGTGAAGGTAATTTTGAGGAAGTGCAAAGTGACCCTCGTGTTGTTGAAGTTTATTTAGGACAACAATGAGGGATGTGGGGGTGTAGGGGTGGTGGAATCAAGACAACAGACGCGATTAATCATATATCTAACAATTGTACAGACGCGATTAATCGCGTCTCTGAACCAATATGCTAAATATTTCTAACCTTAACGTTTACTATGGCGAAAGCCATATTCTCCGCAACGTAGATTTAACTGTACCAAATGGGCAAATGATCTGCCTAATTGGACGTAATGGCGTAGGTAAAACAACCTTACTTAAAACAATTATGGGGTTACTGAAACCTCGCAGTGGCACTATTAACTTAGCCGGGAATTTAATTAACTCCAAATCACCAGATCAAAGGGCGAAAATGGGGATAGGTTATGTTCCCCAAGGACGAGATATTATTCCGCGTTTGACAGTTAAAGAAAATCTGTTACTGGGGTTGGAAGCTAGACAAAAACAGGTAAAAAAAGCTGAAATTCCGGAAGAAATTTTTGGCTTATTTCCTGTGTTGAAAACTATGTTATCGCGGATGGGTGGTGATTTAAGTGGTGGACAACAGCAACAACTGGCGATCGCTCGTGCTTTAATGGGACAGCCTCAATTATTGGTTTTGGATGAACCTACAGAAGGGATTCAACCCTCAATCATCCTGGAAATTGAAGCAGCCGTCCGTCGCATTATTGAAACTACAGGCATTTCTGTTTTACTTGTAGAACAACATTTACACTTTGTCCGTCAGGCTGATTACTATTACGCTATGCAAAAGGGGGCTATTGTTGCATCTGGTTCTACTGATGAACTGAGTCAGGATGTGATTCAACGGTTTTTGGCAGTTTAGCTCACGCAGTACCGCTAAGGCGGAACCCGCAGGGTGGCGTGAAGACGCAGAGAGGATGAATCAATTCAAAATTCAAAATAAAGAGTTTGAAATTTCAGCACATCAAATTTCATCTCCTGATTAAGTAACGCCTCAGATTTTATTAACTAGATGTTCTACGGTGTCAGCATCATTTGGTAAGGCGGCGGTGAGGACTTCGCTGCCTGTATCTGTAACTAAAACATCATCTTCAATGCGGATTCCTCGGACATCGGCAAACTGAGAGAGGCGTTCCCAGTTGACTGTATATTGATATCTTGAGCGAATTTTTTCATCGTTTAAGATGGCGGGAACTTGGTAGAAACCGGGTTCAATTGTGACTAACATTCCTGTACGTAGGGGACGATTTAAACGCAGGTAGCCCAAGCCGAAGCGATCGCTCCTTTTCTTCCCTTCTTCATAGCCGGCTAAATCACCCAGGTCTTCCATATCGTGGACATCTAAACCCAAGAGATGACCTATACCGTGGGGGAAAAATAAAGCATGGGCATCTTTTTCTACTAAATCTTCGGGATTACCTCGCAAAATGCCTAAATTTACCAAACCTTCGGCAATAACCCTAGCCCCTACTAGATGAATCTCTGCATACTCTACACCAGGAAGGATGTTGGCAATGCAGGTATCATGGGCTGCCAGTACTACATCATATATATCCCGTTGTGTGGGGGAAAACTTACCAGACACAGGCCAGGTACGGGTAATATCAGCAGCCCAACCTAATTCTGTTTCGCCACCGACATCGGCTAGTAATAAATCCCCTGGTTGCAGAGGATGGTGATATTGTTCGTTGTGTAGAACTTCGCCATGAACGGTAACGATACTGTTATAGGCAGTCGTCATGTTGTGAGCGATGAAAACGCTTTCCATTGCAGCTCTAACTTCCGCTTCTATTTTGGCGTTGGCGGTGGCTACCATACCGGCTTTGTGGGCTGCTACACTCACAGTTGCTGCCTTACGTAACTCGGCTAATGCGCCTGCGTCGTGGATGAGGCGTAAGGTGACGATCGCTTTCGTTAATTCTAAATCAATTCCTTCCGGTTGACTTTGCGGTAATACCCATCTGTTCAGTAGTTGGGACTGCTGCGTCCAGGTTGTAGCATCTTGGACGGCAATAGTGGCTGCACCTGCTAGGAATGGCGTTAATTCTGATAAGGGTTTAGCTGCATCTGCGCCAATAGTCTCAGCTATTTCCTCACGTTTGGGCGTTTCTCCATGCCACAGGGCGCTACCAGGTGCAGGATCATCGATAAATAATGTCAGCTTACCCGCTTCTAGGTGAATTGCGGCGTTGGGTAGGGGTAAGCCAGCAAAATAGAGGAAGTGACTGCTAGCCCGAAACGGAAAGCGATTGGCAGGAAAATTGCGTGCATTGCTGCCACCTGACCATAAAATGGCAGGAAAATCGATGAGGCGGGCTAATTTTTGACGGCGATCGCGCAAAGTATCAGCTAGAGAACCCATAATTAGTTATCGCTATTTAATCGTTATCTTCTTTATCATTATCCTGACTGTCACGGTTCGTCCTGCACTTATCACTCTAATTTCTAAGGTACTGCATTGCCCGTTATTCATGTTCAATATGGCTTGAGAGAAAAAAGCTAGGCTCAACCGTACTTCCTCCCCCTTCTCGTCTTAATTTTAAATTTTGAATTGATTCATACTCTATGGGACAAATCATTACTCAAGTAGATGCTTTCACTGATAAACCCTTCGGGGGAAATCCTGCGGCTGTCTGTGTTGTGCCGTCTCCTCAACCAGATATCTGGATGCAGAATATAGCCCAGGAAATGAACTTATCGGAGACGGCTTTTTTAGTCAAACAAGATGATGGTTTTAATCTGCGGTGGTTCACGCCGACGGTGGAAGTACCGCTTTGTGGTCATGCAACCTTAGCCAGCGCTCATGTGTTGTGGTCGGAAGGGCATTTATCACCCGATGAAATAGCCCGTTTTCATACCAAAAGTGGCTTACTCATTGCCAAGCGCCAAGGTGATTGGATTGAGTTAGATTTTCCGGTGAATCACTCACAACCCATAACCACACCCCCAGAACTGACTGAGGCCTTGGGTGTTTCTTTAAAATCAGTTTTCCAAAACTCTCTAGGCTATTTGGTAGAGGTGGAATCTGAGGATGTGGTGCGAAATCTACAGCCCAATTTTCAGCTACTCAAAACTTTAGCTGTGGCTGATGTGATAGTTACTAGCCAAACTCAGCCTGATTCCCCATACGATTTTGTTTCTCGCTTCTTTGCCCCAGGCTTAGGTATCAACGAAGATCCAGTCACAGGTGCGGCTCATTGCTGCTTGGCCAGTTACTGGCGCGATCGCCTGGGTAAAGATGAGTTTTTGGCTTATCAAGCCTCTAGCCGTGGTGGAGTGGTCAAGGTGAGTTATGGGGGAGGCGATCGGGTTTTTCTCGCAGGACAGGCGGTTACTGTTTTGAGGGGAGAGTTAATTTAACGCAAAGGGGCGCAGAGGTAAGCGCAAAGGTACGCAAAGAAAATTCTCCGCGTTCCCTTGCGTTTACCTCCGTGTTCCTCTGCGTTTAAAAATTACGCGTCAGAATAGATAAATAAACCTATGTCTTATTTTCCATGTCGGCTAAAAATACAGCTAGTAAAAGGTCTATCCCTTATGGTGACTGGCCAATTGAGCAGTTGCCTGGATTGAGTCAAGAAGAACAATCCCGACTGCAAAATTGTGGGATTCAAACTACAGCAGGGCTTGTCAAACAGGGTAAAACTTTAGAGTCCAGGCTGGCCTTAGCGAGTAAGTTACAAGTTCATCTGCAATATGTAAATAAATGGATAGCCTTAGCAGATTTAGCCAGGATTCCTAGTGTAGGAACACAATATTGTGGTTTATTGCTTCATGCAGGCGTTGGTTCTGTGGCACAGTTAGCCCAGATTCCTACCCATAGATTACACAAACAAATTTTACGCTTACAAGTCGCAACCTTGCAGCGTCGAGATTTGTGTCCAGCAATTGAATTAGTCCAGCAGTGGAGTCAACAGGCGAATATTGTTAATGGTCATTAGTCAGTGGTCAGTGGTCAGTAGGGGCGGGTTGATGAAGATCATCGTTCAAGAGTCAGGATATTTGTAAACCCGCCCGTACAATTGCCATTGGTCATTGGTCATTACTCATTACTCAACAGTTAACGGTGATTCCCTAATCTTTTGCCAGCACTCCATTGAGGAAGATATCAGCTAGGCCTTCTGCCATTTGCTGCATTTCTTGGGGGGAAGCGTCTGGCTGCATGAGAGTATTGTTGGAGAAACCAGCGATCGCAAACATTCCCAGGAAAACTTTGGCTACTAGATTGGCATCTGTTTTGCGGTAAATGCCTTTATCCATCGCGGTTTGGAAGAAGGCTTCGGCGACATCGGTCATTTTTTCAATGACTTCTATTTGAATGCGATCGCGTAAATCTGGATGAAACTGCACTTCCATGAAGCAAACCCGCATTAAGTCGGCGTTTTTGTGCAAATTCCACATTCGGCGGCGCATCACCTGAGCGACAGCCTTATAGCTACCCATTTCGCTCAATTCTGTCAGCAAATCTGTGAGAATATCCACCCAACCAGCAGTTGCTACTTCTACCAAAATCGCTTTTTTGTTAGGGAAATGCCTAAACAAAGTACCTTCGGCTACACCTGCGGCTTGTGCTAAATCGCGGGTGGTAGTGCCATCAAAGCCTTGGGAGGCAAATAATTTCAGCGCCGCCTGTAAAATTTTGGTGCGTGTCTGTGCCTCTGAAGGCGGGGGAGAATTAAAAACTCGCATAATAGTTATTGTAAAATCTCCGGAACACTACTTGTAGCATTATTGTCTAACGTCAGGTACAAAAAGCACAGAAAGCTTAATACAAGATTAACGCTACAATTCTCGATTAACCTGTTGCTTAAGTAGTGGATATTTATTTACTTGTTGCTTATGAATCAACTTAGTCGTTCAATATCGCGTCGGCTGTTGGCAACCTTGATGGCAACAGTCGTTATATGGTGGGGATGGACACCAGAAATAGCTTTGGCACAAACGCCTCCTGCTTTACAACCAAGCAAAACACCAACTGCAAAGGTTCCCACTTCAATTCAACCCTATCTAGACCGGGTAATTAAGGATTTGACGGAGTTCCGGCTGGATAATGGTATGAAGTTTATTGTCTTAGAACGCCATCAAGCGCCAGTGGTTTCCTTTCTCACCTACGCGGATGTTGGGGGTGTGGATGAACCTGATGGTAAGACTGGTGTCGCTCACTTTCTTGAGCATTTGGCGTTCAAAGGCACTACACGCATTGGTACACAGAATTATCAGGCTGAAAAACCCTTGCTTGAGCGGTTGGAGCAGTTAGACACGCAAATTCGAGCCGCGAAAGCCAATGGTAAGCAAGATGATGTTGCTAGGTTGCAAGCGACTTTTAAGGAAGTAGAATCACAAGCTGGTAAATTAGTCAAACAAAATGAACTGGGGCAAATTGTCGAACAATCTGGGGGTGTAGGTTTAAACGCCAATACCTCAACGGAAGCGACACGTTATTTCTACAGTTTCCCGTCCAATAAGTTAGAACTGTGGATGTCGTTGGAGTCTGATCGATTTCTTGATCCTGTGATTCGCCGGGAGTTTTATAAAGAAAAAGATGTGATTTTAGAAGAGCGGCGGATGCGGATCGAAAATTCACCTATTGGTTTGATGGTGGAAAAGTTTATCGATGCTGCTTACAAAGTTCATCCTTACAGACGACCAGTGATTGGTTATGACCAAGATATTCGTAACTTAACGCCAGAAGATGTACAGACGTTTTACAATACTCACTACGTACCCAGTAATATTACCATTGCTGTTGTTGGGGATGTGAAAACGGCTGAGGTGAAACAACTGGCGCAAACTTACTTTGGACGCTACAAAGCAGCACCTAAACCACAGTCAAAAATTACCCCAGAACCCAAACAAACACAAACAAGAGAGGTTACTTTAGAACTCGCTTCTCAACCTTGGTATTTAGAAGGTTATCATCGTCCCGCAGTGACTCATCCAGATAATGCGGCATACGATATTATTGCCAGCTTGTTAAGTAGTGGACGTACGTCGCGGTTATATAAGTCTTTGGTGGAAAAAGAACGTGTAGCATTAAATGCTCAAGGTTTTAGTGGTTTTCCTGGGGATAAATACCCCAATTTGATGCTGTTCTATGCTCTCACTGCTCCTGGTCACACAGTTGATGAAGTAGCAGTGTCTTTAAGCAAAGAAATTGACAAGTTGAAAACTGAACCTGTATCTGCGGTGGAATTAGAACGGGTGAAAACTCAAGCCAGGGCTGGTTTATTACGTAGCTTAGATTCCAATATGGGTATGGCGCAGCAACTTTTGGAATATGACGTAAAAACAGGCTCTTGGCGCAATTTGTTTAAACAATTAGATGAAATTGTGGCTGTGACTCCTGCGGATATTCAGCGAGTAGCCAAAGCAACGTTTACGCCAGAAAATCGCACAATTGGCAAGTTGTTATCGAAAAAAGCATGAGTAATACACCGCAAATATGAGGAGAGCAGCAACAGATATGCACAGGCGTAAACAATTCAAAATTAGAAATCCAAAATTCACAATGGGAAAAGGCAAAAGTTTTATTTTGGCGTTGGTGGCTATTTTTGCCTTTTTAGCTGTGACTTTTAACTTTTCCCTGACGGCGACAGCAGCAGCCAAACACTATACAGAGTTGCAGTTTGCGCCGTTACCGGAGGTGAAGTTACCCAAGTATGAACGGTTTGTATTGCAGAATGGCTTGGTTGTCTATCTCATGGAGGATAGGGAACTACCTTTAATTGGTGGTACAGCCCTAGTCAGGACTGGGAGTCGTTGGGAACCAGCAGATAAAGTGGGATTGGCTAGCTTTACTGGTGGCGTGATGCGGACTGGTGGAACTAAGGAGCATTCACCTGATGATTTGAATGAAATATTAGAACAACGCGCCGCATCGGTAGAAGTGAATATTGGTGAGGCTGCGGGTAGCGCTAGTTTTGAGGCGCTGAGTGAAGATGTAGAAACAGTGTTTGGGCTATTTGCTGAGGTGTTGCGATCGCCAGTGTTTGCTCAAGCTAAACTAGATTTGGCGAAAACTCAAGCAAAAGGCGGTATTTCTCGCCGCAATGATGATCCTGATGATATTGCTAATCGGGAATTTCGCAAGCTGATTTATGGCAAAGATAGCCCCTATGGTCGGATTACAGAATATGCTACTGTGAATGCGATCGCCCGTGAAGATTTGGTACAGTTCCACCAACAATATTTCCACCCCAATAATATGATTTTGGGCATTGTGGGAGATTTTGATAGTAAAAAAATGCGATCGCTCATTCAAGCCAAGTTGGGTAACTGGGCGCGTAACCCAAAATTTACTAAACCAACTTTACCAGCAGTTTCCCCAGCAAATACCGGTGGGGTATTTTTCGTCAATCAACCCCAACTTACCCAAAGTAGTATTTTAGTTGGGCATTTGGGGGGTAAGTTCGATAACCCCGACTATGCAGCCTTGGACGTATTGAATGGGGTGTTAAATGGTTTTGGGGGTCGTTTATTTAATGAGGTGCGATCGCGTCAAGGTTTAGCCTATTCTGTATATGGTTACTGGAGTCCCCGCTTTGACTATCCTGGGATGTTCATGGCTGGTGGACAAACCCGTTCTGATGCGACTGTGCAGTTTGTCAAAGCTTTACAAGCGGAAATTAAACGCATCCAATCCCAACCCGTAACAGCAGAAGAATTAGCCCGTGCTAAAGAGTCTACCCTCAATTCTTTTGTATTCAACTTCCAAGACCCCAGCCAAACCTTATCCCGATTGATGCGCTATGAATACTATGGCTATCCGGCTGATTTTCTCTTCCGCTATCAAAAAGCCGTAGCCGCCACCACAATAGCTGATGTGCAAAGGGTAGCCAAGCAATACCTCAAACCAGATAATCTTGTCACTCTGGTGGTGGGTAATCAAACCGCTATTCAACCACCATTAACTCAGCTAGCCGCTCAAGTCACACCAATCGATGTGACAATTCCTAGTCCACCACAACAAGCGCAGAATTAATAGTTGAGATAATCACATCAGATTCCTATAAATGGATAATAATCCCAGTTTTTCTAGAGAAACTGGGATTATTGTTTTGCTGAGGACAAAGCAGCTTCACTATTATATAAAATCAGCTTTTATAGACACAAATACTTGAATTATGTCTGAAAATCTAGTCTCAAAATATTGATTTTCCTCAAGGACAAATCAAAATATAAGGCAGGACTTCCCATCTTTTTGATTAGGGAAAATCCCTGTAACGAGCTAAGCGATATAATCATCTTGAACGAGGCAAGCAAATGGTAAAAATAACAATTTCTGATCTTTCACCCGACGATGAGGGAAAATCATTGAAAGACCTCACTACTTGGGAACTGAAGTCTGTGTATGCAGGCTTGGAAAGAAGATATGGCGGTAGAAGAAATCAAGTTGCCGAACCGTCAGAAGAGTCAACAACACCCACATTGAATGATACTAACGGAACTCTTGATCGATGGATGGATTCACTAGAATTACAAATTCAAGACCTGCGAAAACAGCTTGGTATTAATTCATGATTGTTCGTTAATTACAACCTAATATTTAGGATGTCGTGTATTTTGATGAAAACTAATATCAAAATACACGATTTTTTATTGCGCGAGTGCGTGTTAGTTATCTTTTGCTTTTATCAGTTCAGTTAAGAGAATATTAGATTGAGTGCAGTGATAGCCTGGCAAAGTAAGTAGCCGTCATGAACTGCGTACACAGGAAAACATGAGAAAGTCTTTCTCTAACACCCTTACACCCCTTTTTCAATTCATAACGAATTAAAAAAAAACAACCTATATTAAGTGGCGTAAAAATACTAGACTTCAGTTAATTGTAAGAATTTTAGTCTTTGTTTGAGAACTTTAGTTATCACTAGAAACATTTACTTATTTACCCTGTTCTATCGGAGTTAAAACGCTAGATCACACTGCCATATTTTTCATAAAATTTTGTGCTGGAGATTATCAAGGTTAGCAAGCTTAAATTTTAGGTAATGTAAAAATTAAAAACAGACATATAGTACTCATTTATGTCTTGCTGATTGAGGTTTTAAGCTTGATTTTCCTAAAAAAAATAAATAAAAATTGAGTCAACGGTTAAGGAAAACAAACTTAATCGGTTACGAAATTCACGAAGAGCAAACATTGTTTTAGGAGTCAATCATGGCGTTTATTGCTGTTAAAGAATTACAGGTTGCCGGCGCAGAATTATTCCAAGATTCTGAAAGCTTTCTTAACGAGTTGAACAATCTTGATAACTCTGTTCATGGTGGTGGTGACTATTCCAATACCACAAATGGAGTTTTAGATTTAGCCGTGAAGGGATTTGAGTTTGGTGTCATCACCTATGGTATCGATGCTATTGGACACCTAGCTAAATCCTATAGTTCTGCTGGTTACTACTAAGATTTAATCTTAGAAACTGATTAGATAGCGAGCTAAATACTCTCGTTTAAATCTCAGCATGAGCGATTAAGTGAGCAAGGACTATACCACTTAATCGCCTGCACTTTCTTTCTACTCAAAACCCAAATTATTTTAGGAGTCAATCATGGCGTTTATTGCTGTTAAAGAATTACAAGTTACCGGCGCAGAATTGTTCCAAGATTCTGAAAGCTTCCTCAATGAATTGAACAATCTTGATAATTCTGTTCATGGTGGTGGTGACTATTCTAATACCACAAATGGAGTTTTAGACTTAGCTGCGAAGGGATTTGAGTTTGGTGTCATCACCTATGGTATCGATGCTATTGGACACCTAGCTAAGTCTTACAGTGATGCTGGTTACTACTAAGATTAAATCTTAGTAACTGATTGGATAGTTAGCTAAATACTCTTGTTTAAATCTCAGCATGAGCGATTAAGTGAGCAAGGATTACACCACTTAATCGCCTGCACTTTCTTTCTACTCAAAACCGAAATAGTTTTAGGAGTCAATCATGGCGTTTATTGCTGTTAAAGAATTACAAGTTACCGGCGCAGAATTGTTCCAAGACTCTGAAAGCTTCCTCAATGAATTGAACAATCTTGATAATTCTGTTCATGGTGGTGGTGACTATTCTAATACCACAAATGGAGTTTTAGACTTAGCTGCGAAGGGATTTGAGTTTGGTGTCATCACTTATGGTATCGATGCTATTGGACACCTAGCTAAGTCCTTCAGTTCTGCTGCATAAATACTCAGATAAACAGATTTCTTGCAATTGTGGCATGAGCGGTTAAGTTTTGTATTTCTTAATCGCCTGCACTTTCTTTCTACTCAAAACCGACATAGTTTTAGGAGTCAATCATGGCGTTTATTGCTGTTAAAGAATTACAAGCTACTGGTGCAGAATTGTTCCAAGACTCTGAAAGCTTCCTCAATGAATTGAACAATCTGGATAACTCTGTTCATGGTGGTGGTGACTATTCTAATACTACAAATGGAGTTTTAGACTTAGCCGTGAAGGGATTTGAGTTTGGTGTCATCACCTATGGTATTGATGCTATTGGACACTTAGCTAAATCCTTCAGTTCTGCTGCATAAATACTCAGATAAACAGATTTCTTGCAATTGTGGCATGAGCGATTAAGTTTTATATTTCTTAATCGCCTGCACTTTCTACTCAAAACCCAAATTATTTCAGGAGTCAATCATGGCGTTTATTGCTGTTAAAGAATTACAAGTCACTGGTGCAGAATTGTTCCAAGACTCTGAAAGCTTTCTCAACGAGTTGAACAATCTTGATAACTCTGTTCATGGTGGTGGTGACTATTCTAATACTACAAATGGAGTTTTAGACCTAGCCGTGAAGGGATTTGAGTTTGGTGTCATCACCTATGGTATTGATGCTATTGGACACTTAGCTCGTTCTTTTAGTTCTGCTGCATAAAAACTCAAATCAATAGCTCTGTTAAGATTATGGCATCAGCGATTAAGCAATATCATGTTTAATCGCTTGTAAATTCCATCAAGATACAGCCTTTATCTACGAGTAATATAAATTTTTCAAGTGTACAGAGATGAGGGAATATAGGCTAAGTTAATGTACCTCATCAAGATGATATTTTCTGTGGAATTTTCTCTAGAATTCAATCTTGATATAATTAGAGAATTCTAGATAGAAAATATCTAAAGTGTAGTGTGAGAAAGTGAGATGGAACCTAGCTATACTCAGAAATTGTTCATTCTGAGGCACCCTAACAAACAATCTATTTTGGATAATTTATTTCTTGATATTCTCTTAATCTAAAAAATATCTAATCTAGAGTGTATCTAATCAATGTCAAATTTTTGAATGTTCCAAAAATGGCAAGAATAACTGTTTCTGAATTACATCTTTATGGTTCAGAAAATTTTCTAACTGAACTCAATCATGAAGAATCTAGATTGATACATGGTGGTAATAAATATTCATATGATCAAATATCAGTATTAGCAGAAAAAATATTTCAATTTATCACAATATCATTTGCTATTGCTGCTATCCTAAAAATAGTCGATTCATATATTGGCAATAGATATAAATAAATACTTCAGTTAGTGAACATCATGCTTTTAATCGAATTTTGACAAAGATTTAAATTTATTAAAAGTCGAGAAAAACTATAGGATTCATGCTTGACTGATGAAATAAATACAGGTTAAATAAACCGGATTTATATAGAATATTCCACTGTATAAGTTGTATTCCTGTAGCCGTGTCCAGATAGATTAGGAAATCAAGCTAAGATGAATATCTAACAGTAAAAATTCTTCAAATTTGTCAAAATAAACAGCGATAATATGCTGTATTTACTAGGAAAATAACTATAAATGTTGTGACTCATTTTAAATATATGCCGCCATTTATCCTCAACTCCCAAAACGTATTTGATTACTTAAGTTCTTTAAATTTGTGTACCCTTGAGGAAGGAGAATCAAGCAAAATTGAACTGAAACCAGCAAAGAATTTTAATTTATTAATTACTTTTCCAGAAGGGAGAAAACTACTAGTTAAACAAGAACGTCATAACTTAGAAGGAAAGACGACTGGTGAGTTTGTTCTGGAATGGCGCATTCATGATTTTGTTAGTAGGTTTCCAGAACTTAACCACATACGTTCCTATTTATCAGAAGCGATATACTTCAATTGGGAGAATTCTATTATTATTTTCAACTATCTTGATAACTACCGAGATCTGATGGATTTTTACGTTAAGGAGAATTTAAATTTATTTCCCACCCAGCTTGCTAATGCAGTCGGGACTACTTTGGCATTGATTCATCGCACCTCATTTAACTGTGAAGAATACCGAGATTTCTTTCAAAATCCTGGTGAGAGTAAATCTAACCCAAAAACACCTCATCTAAATCGAGGATTAGATAGACTAACTCCAGAGATATTTGGTAAGGTTCCTGCTGATGGTCTGAGATTTTTTGCCTTATATCAACGTTACGATAGTTTGGGGCAGGCGATCGCACAATTAATCAACAGTTTTACTCCCTGCTGTCTCACACATAATGACCTGAAGTTAAACAATATTCTCGTCTCCCTCGATTGGGAAGATATCGGTGATGAAAATATTGTGCGCTTAATTGACTGGGAACGTGGTAGTTGGGGAGACCCTGCTAACGATTTAGGAACACTGATTGCTAGCTACTTGCAAATCTGGTTGTACAGTATGGTGACTGGTAAATCAATTGCCATTGAGGAGTCTTTACGCTTAGCTGCTACTCCTTTGTACGTTCTCCAACCTTCTTTGAGGGAGTTGGTAATTGCTTATCTTACTCATTTTCCGGAAATCTTAGAACATCATCCCGACTTCTTACAACGGGTCATGCAATTTTGCGGTTTAGCACTCATTACCGCTATTCAAGCCCAACTCCAATATGAAAAAACCTTTGGTAATGTGGGTATTTGTATGCTACAAGTCGCCAAAAGTTTGTTGTGTCGTCCAGAAGCATCTGTGCAAACGATTTTTGGTGTCCAGTTATCAGACCTCTCTCCTGTAAGTTTGTCTCAGGTTTAATTAGAGAATAATACCATTTCTCGAAAATTCTGATACAGATCCCACAACCCAGAAACCTTTGCAAAATCTCAATTTCTTAATTTTGAATTTTGAATTTTGAATTGGTATAAGGCGTGGGGAGTGGGCGGTAGGGGGAGATGGGAAAGCTAAAGTGACATCCGCCTCATCTCCTTCATCTTCCTCATTCCTTCATATCCTACTCATATCATTCACGAACAAATATTTATGCAGCTACTAGATTCTCTATCGGTTCAATTGTCGGATATTTCAGAGTCATTGCAGATATCATTGCAAGACATGATTCATAATATTGAAATACAGTCTCAGTATTGTATTAAGCATCCCAACTATAAACCCTTAGAATTACCTGAGTCTTCAGTCTCTCGTTTTCAAAAATTATCTTTGGATTTACAAAATAAGTATTTGAGTCAACAACTGCGTAGTTTTCTGTACGGCATCTATTATAATGGCTCCTTGAAAAGTGTTCTGGCCTCGGATGCAGAGATATCTAATTTAGCCGTCAACAAAAATCTAGAAAACAACACATTTTTAGGTGTAGACCTAGCTTTTTACGATCGCCTCCATGAAAATAATAGAGGTAGTGGCTACTGGAGTTATGGTTGGCAATTTGTCAGGGAAGAATCAGACGGGACTGTGGCAGTTCATCGGGATGGTTTAACTCTCCACGTTCCGCCGGATAGTTTGCAAACTCAAACTATGGGTAACGCTGTTGCTATCCAATTGCCGAAAAATCTCGTCCAAAACGGATTTTATATGGCGGTGGCTAACTCAGGTGCAGCGCAACAATATCAAACTTTGGTACGTGTTTATTTCAACTTAACTCCAGATGGTTCAGTGGCAATCATGGATGCGTTGACTACACACCTCAACGCTATACCTATTGCTTTCACGTTTAAAGCACTATACAACCCTTCTGACTATGTTCGCCATGACTCGGCAGTGCTGTATTTTGATAAAAATGACTATGATAAGGTTTATCCTATCCTTAAGATGATATATGCAGAAAATCAAACGCATTTTCAGGCACAAGTTCCCCTCTTTACTAAGCCTATCGCACCGGGGTTAGCGATCGCTGAAGAACCAAACCATAGATTCACCGAACATGAAAGCTTTGGTACACACCGTTGTCAAATCATTGCTAACGGTTTGCTAGAAGCTTGGCAACAAGGTAATGATACGCCAGTAGGTAGAATGACTGCGATTTTGCAACACTTCTCTTCACTCAACATTGAATTGCAACGTCCCTACCTCAATGCTTATTCTGAAGATATCTATACACCTTTGTAGTTATTGAACTTCATCTGAGTGATGAAAGTTAAAGATGTATTGATATCTGTGTAAAGTTTGACTGTTGATAACCTCACAGTTATTGGGAGCTATTCCGGCGGGCAAAAGGGCTTTTTCTCAACATTTAAATTCACGTTTATAATTTAGGCTGATGACTCAAGAATATTTCCGGCATCATCAACTTTGTGACTGTACAATTCTCACCGAAGAATGGGAGGCTATTCTGCAAGCTATATCGGTCGGTAAGTATTCTTGGGCTTGTGTTTTAATGCTCCATACTGCTGGATACAATCCTCTTACATATATACCATATCGTACATATATTCGCCTAATTAAAAATAATAGTATACCCAATACAATTAAAACTCGTAAACTTCATAATATGGGCGTAAAGTTTGTAGCTATTAAAACAGAAGTCATAGAGTTAGATTAAATTAGATTTAAGTCATGATATCCTCAGATTCTCATATAAAAATCCAATTTCAGTATCATATATATTTAATTAACTGTAGGGTAGGCAATGCCCACCCAAAGCATCATCAAAAAGGCAATTATCCATTACCCATTATCTAAATAGTAATCAACTTGAGAAATATTACATTAATACTAAGCTGGCTTTGGTAATTCTGAGGAAGATGAAGATTGAGAATTTTGAGAAAGTTCAGCGACAATTTCCAAATTAGTAATTTGTTGTTGTAACCAATGAGTGAAGAAATCTTTTAGTATTTGAATCCGGCGTGATTCATCTAATTCTGGTGTAATGATTTCCTCCACTGCAATTATATGTACACCTTTGGGTGTAATTATTGGTTTGAGAACCTGGGGAGGCGTAGCGGCAAAGACGGCCGCAGCTATTTCTGGGCGAAACTCCGAACGATAGCGAATCCCTTGATAACCTCCAGCACGGCGGATTTCAGGATTTTGAATATATTGGCGGGCTATTTCCTGAAAACTAATTTCACCTTCTTGCAAAGCATAAAATAACTCTAAGGCTAAGTCTTCATCATCTAGAATTACTTCATAGGTTGCAGCTCCAGTATAATCGATTTTATGAGCATAAAAAAAAGGTTCAACTTTGTCAGCGAATAAATGTTCAGCCAATTTCATATGTAATAAGTTTGATTTGGCTACTTCTTCAAAATCATCTATGGTTAGATAGTGTTTTTGTAGCCAATTCCAAGTATCATCCGCTTTTAGCAAGCGGTTAGCAAAACGCATACTATCGGCAGATTGTTGTAGTTCTTCTACACTTAATTGAATGCCTAGTTGTTCCGCAGTCTCAGCAATAATTCTCTGGGTAGCGATCGCTTCTAGTATACTAGGCATTTGAAAAGAGACTTTAAGATGAGTAATAATGTCCTCAATAGACAATTTTAAAAAATTTTCCATGTTGATGTTTACTCCACTATTAGCTCAAAAATAATTATTTTTTATACCGTTTCTTGATGTAGCTTGTCTGGCGTAGCCATAGATACACGTTATTCTTTACAGTAGAGAAGTTTCAGGCAACGTCTCTACATTATTTATTTGGCGTAACGTCATAGAGAATTGGTATGACGCACCCTACTGATATGCCAGTTGCGTCCAATATAAACCTAACCCCCAGCCCCTTCTCTACAAGGAAAGGGAAGTAATTGTCAAAGCCTCTCCCCGCGTCGGGGAGAGGTTTGAAGAGGGTTGTTGGTATTACCTCCTAAATGTTTCCTAAAGTTCTAAGCCACCTTTTTGTAGCTTCTTGAATGGGTCTAAAATAAAGTCTATAACTCGACGCTGGCGGATGATAACTTCGGCGGTGGCTGATTGTCCAGGGGTTAAGATAATACGTTTATTACCAGCTTGAATATAAGGATGATCTAAAGTTATATCCATTTCATAAACTTCTACATTGCCCTGGCTAGTAGTTTGAATTTTCGAGTCAGGAGAAATCCAGCTAACACGTCCTGGTAATACTCCATAATCTTGGAAAGGATAGGCATCAAATTTGATTTTTACTGGCATTCCCACTTTCAAGAAACCACTGTGTTGACTCGGCATAGAACTTCTGAGAATGATTGCTGCATTCTTAGGAGCAATTTGAGCAACTATCTGTCCAGCTTCAACTACGGGGCCTGGTTTATCGATTGGTAGATCAAAAATCGTACCATCAACAGGTGATCGCACTACCCGTTGTTGAATCTGAATCTTGAAGGCGTTAATCTGGCTCTTGGTTTGGATGATTTCTGATTGTAAGGTAGTTAGTTGGTTTTGTAAGTCTTTGAGTTGTTCCTGACTCCTTAACAGCGCTAGCTTACCGGTCTGTACAAGGCTTTGATAGCTGCTTTGTTGTTCTTGGAGGCGGAGTTTTGCTTGTTCAATGTCAGCTAAGGTTTGGCTGACAGTGGTTTGATAATGGCTTTCTTTTTCTTGTAGGCGTAGCTGGGCTTGGGTAAAATCGGAGTTGGCTTGCAATAGGGAACGTTGACTGTCTTCCGCGATTTTTTCTAGTTCTACTACTTTAATTTGAGCGATCGCACCTTGTCTTAAAAGTCGGCGATAACGAACAACTTCTTTAATATCTCTTTGCAAACGGCTATTGCCTAAATTTCGTGCTAACTGACTAGTATTGATATCCTGTCTAGCCTGTTCAACCAGCGCCAACTTTTCTAACTTCTGTAAATTATAGGTACTCTGCCTAGCATCAAGGTTTTGCTGCGCTTGATGGACTTGCGCCATTTTTTCTAATTCTTGGGCTTGGTTTTGCTGCTGTTGGATGTTAATTGTTAACATCAATTGGTTTTTCAGTAGCTCTTGCTGTCCTTGACGATTGATGAGTTCTTCTAACCTTGTCTGTGCTTGTTCCACCTGGGATTGCAACACATCAGACTCTAATTCCAATAGCACTTGTCCCGCCTTAACAGTCGCCCCTTCTGCCACATTGACAGCCTTGACACTACTAGTAACAGCAACACCTAATTTTTGAGTTGCACCTTGGGGTTCTAAACGCCCTCTAGCACTTCCCGTTTCATCAACCTTAGTAAACATCGCCCAAGGCAAAACAACGATTGTAAAGCTGATGAGCAAATACAACATCGAGCGCGTCCAGCGCTGCGGTAACGCATCTAGTAGTTCTTCTGTGCCGTAAAACCAATCATTTGTCTGCGTTAGTGCCTGTGTCCGATAATCAATTAAATCATGACCATCTTGACCGCGTTGCACCTGAGCCGTCTGTGGTTGCACAAGTACAGATGATGAATTAACAGATGGGTTTGGCATAAATTATTTGACGGGATGTGGTGGGATATATGGGGTAGGGGGGCAAGGAGCAGGGGAGCAGGGGGCAGGGGGAGCAAAGAAGAATAACTATGGACTATTGACGAAGAAAGACAGAGGGCAGAAGGAAAGAAAAATGCTGGTTGGGTTCAAGCCCCAACGCCAGTTCTCTCAAGTCGGGAAACCCGCCCACGAGACTGGCTCTCCCTTGTGGGTGGCTGTCTTTAATTTTGAATTTTGAATTTTGAATTGGAGCGAAGCGACTTGACTCATTACTCATTACTCAACTGCTGTTGATTGAGATAAAAATAATGCCCTCTTCTGGCAATTAATTGATCGTGATTACCGCTTTCGACTAATAAGCCGCGATCTAATACCAGAATTAAGTCTGCGTGGCGCACGGTGGACAGGCGGTGAGCAATAATGACACTTGTGCGCCCTTTGAGAATGGTTTTGAGGTTGTTTTGAATAATGCGTTCTGATTCAGCATCAAGATGGCTTGTAGCTTCATCTAACAACAATAGGCGGGGGTTTCCTAACAAAGCACGGGCGATCGCTAAACGTTGTCTTTGTCCACCAGACAACATCCCCCCACCTTCACCAATTTGGGTTTCATAACCTGCTGGCATTTGTTGGATAAAGTCGTCCGCACCTGCTAAGCGGGCAACGGCAATAATTTCTTCTAAGGAAGCCTCTGGGTGAGCAATGCTGATATTTTCGCGGATTGTGCCGCCAAATAAAAATGTATCTTGGTCTACAACGCCGATTTGTGAACGGAGCGATCGCAAAGCTATATTAGTTACATCTTGGGCATCAATGAGAACTTTTCCATCTGTCGGAGGGTATAGACCCAAAATCAGTTTAAATAAAGTAGTTTTGCCGGAACCACTCCGCCCTACCACAGCCACGGTTTGCTCTGGCTTGATTTCAAAGCTGAGGTTTTCTAAAATATTGCGATCGCTTTCGGGATGATAGCGAAATGTCACATTTTCAAAGCGGATATGACCCAGTAAATTGCTGATAAATTGCCGATGTTGGTGTTGTAAATCTTCCTCTGGTTCTGCCTCTAAAACATCATTAATTCGTTCTGTAGAAATCACCACTTCTTGCAATTGATTCCACAGTACTACCAGCCTTTGAAATGGACGGATAATATTACCCAACAACATATTAAAGGCGACTAATTGCCCGATAGTTAGTTGGTTTTGGATTACTAACCATGCTCCAAACCAAAGTAAAATCGTAGTTACCAAAGTTTCCAGGGCAGAACTGAAAATTTGTAGCTTGTTACTAATTATCTGCCCACTGAAGGTTTTTCTAATGACATTATTCAGCAGTTCTTCCCAATGCCACCGCACCGTCTGTTCGATTGCCATTGAGCGAATTGAGCGAATACCAGAAAGGGATTGAATCAGATAACTATTCTCGTTTGCTGTAGCACTAAAAACCTCTCGACTAATGCGGCGTAAAAAGGGTGTAGCGATGATTGCCAATAACATAAAAGGCGGTACAATCGCTAAACTCATCAATGCCATTGCTGAACTATACCAAAACATCAAAGCTACATAGATAAACACTGTCAACAAATCTAAAATGATTGACAATGCTTCCCCAGTTAAAAAGCGTTGAATTTTTTGGTTTTCTTGGACGCGAGAAACAATATCCCCGACGTAGCGCGACTCAAAAAATGATAAAGGTAAACGAAAGGTATGTTTAATAAAACCTACCAGTAAGGATATGCTGATACGATTGGCTGTATGGTCTAACAAATATTGTCTTAGTCCACTCAGTGCAACACGGAATAAGCCAAATATCACCAACCCCAAACCCACTGCATTTAAGGTCAAGGTGCTGCCTTGGACAATCACCCTATCTAACAACAACTGAGTAAATAAAGGTGTAATTAATCCAAACACCTGAATCAATACTGAAGCGCTGAATACCTCTACTAATACTCGTGTGTGGGGTTTGACTAACTCAAATAGTTGCCAGAAAGATGTATTTGCCTCTTCATTTTCTTTGAGGTCGGTTGTCGGTTGCAACAACAAGGCGTAACCAGTCCAACCCGCTTTAAATTCCCCAATACTGAGGTTACGTTGTCCGATCGCCGGATCACCGACAATTACCTGTTTTTTGTTAATCTCATAAACTACAATATAGTGTTTACCCTCCCAATGAGCGATCGCTGGTAGGGGTTGTTGTGCTAATTTATCAAAACTAGCTTTTACCGGACGGGTAGTAAAACCAATAGTTTCGGCTGCTGCTGTTAAACCCTTCAAGGATGCACCACTGCGATTAACATTAGTTAAATCCCGCAGTCGGTTCACACTCAAACGCTTACCCCAATAGCGGCTAATCATCACCAAACAAGCCGCACCACAATCAGCCGCACTTTGTTGTTCAAATATGGGATAGCGCTTAATCAGCCGTCCCCACCAATGACCAACCTGAATACGAGGACTAGGGAAATAAGCCCGGCGTTGTTTTGGTTGTGGCTGCGGTTCCGGCTCCCTCACCACCGGAGGACGAATACTAGGTAAAGGCGACTGAGAACCATTTTCCCCAGTCCCCAGTCCCCAGTCCCCAGTCCCCAACTCCGGCCAATACTCCTGCGCCACTTGCCAATTCCCATGCTTGAGAATGTAAACAATTGCTGATTGTGTTACTTGCCACTTTATTTGCTTTGAATATTGGGAGATGGTTCCGGGTTGGAATGTGCGTCCGTTATTATTCTCCAATTCTCCGCGACGCAGTATCCACAACTTGGTATCTGGAAATATCTGTGATGGTAGGGAGCCAATATCTAAAGTATGGCGCTCAAATAAAGCTAAGGCTTTGATTATCTCCTCCACCGAGGGATTTTGCGGTAACAAAGAGTTTTGACAACACAACACCAACAAATCCCAAGTTTCGGCGTGTTTTTTCAGGCGATCGCCAACACTGGAAGTTTCGCCCATCAACTCTTGTAAAATCCCTTGGGGAAGGTAACCCACTTTCAAGTTCACCGAAGCTCTAGCGACATAAGGAATAAAGTCTGCGTCAGGAAACAGAGTTAATTCCCCAAATGATGCACCAGTCGAGAGGGTAGTAATTAAGTTGTGAGCGCTATCTAGCAGCCTCACCTTACCCCCAAGAACAATATAAATCCCGGCCGATGCTGTAGCTGCTTGCCAAAATTGTTTGGCGATTGGTGGTTCAATAATTTCTAAACTTTGGATGCACTTTTCTAACTCCCGTCCTGACAAAGACTCACCCAGTATATGGGTGAGTTGTTCCGCTAAATATTGCCGGGAAAACCCTGATGGCATTTCCCCACCTCCAACCCCAAGGGGGAATTCAAAATTTAATAGGACTTACGTATGCAGATTTTCGGGTGTAGGGGTATAAGGGTGTAAGGGTGTGAGGGTGTGAGGGTGTAATACCGTTTCTTGATAAAGACGCACTTTATTCTTTACTGTAGAGACGTTGCATGCAACGTCTCTACATCATTCATTTGGCGCAACTCCATAGAGAATTAGTATAAGGGTTGCAAATATTCATACCCCTACACCCCTATACCCCTCTAACCCCCTACACCCCTAACCCCCTATACCCCTAATCACGAATTAAAAGACCAATTAAGACTAGGTTCAGATGTGGTTTTTAAGTCGCCAATTGTAATTGCAGCATCCTCCAGAGAATTAGTTTCTTTCGGCTGGGAACTTTTGCGTTTAGTGGAAAGTCCCATTTGTTTAAGCAGGCGATTAATGTGGCGATCGCTAATTTCAATCCCTAATTCTGAAGCTAAATGCTTGCTTAACCATTGAGCCGTCCAGTGAGTAAAAGCATACCCATAATCACGAGGGCTATTACTTACTAACTCTCTTAATCTTTCCAGATATTGAGCATTCACAATCTTCGGTCTACCTATGGGACGTTCATTCCATTTATGAGCTAAACCAGCTTCGGCTAGACCAATCCAATAACGAGCCATTTCTTGGGAACAACCTAATATTTCGCATATTTGAGCTTGAGATTTACCAATATCAGCCATTAACATGATTTCGATCCGTCGGCGATATTCTGGCTGTAAATTGTTTTGTAAATGTTTGAGTAAAGCCTTCCGTTGGAAAGGTGTTAAAAACTTGCTCTCTTGGTTGTCATAAATAGCAAAAACTGTTTCTTGATTAAAACTGTGTGACATAATCATTACCAGTTGCTGTCTAATGTGAAACTGCTGTAAACTTGCGTATTACAACTAAAAAATTAGTTGCAAAATTAATTTCTCATCAGTATCCGATGATGAGTGTCTACCCCCCTATCTGAGAAGATTAAGGCGGCTATTTATCAACATTTAGTACTCAGAATCTAGTAGCCATAGCAGTTGTAATATCGAGACTCCCACCTCGCTTCTAACGATTCACAACTAACAACTGACACGCGCAGCGCAATAAGATTCCTTATCCAGTAGTAGTCAGCAAACCTAACAAAATATGCTGATAGCATATATGTCGTCTCTCCTGATAAACAGCATTATCTGGTAAAACACCTAGAATGAATGAGTTTTGCACTGGTTAACTGGAATAAATCGGCAGTTTTTCTGAAGCTTGGTGTAATACTGGTATTTTTCTCGCCGATAATTTTCTAAAGTTTAATACTCAAGTCCGATTTTTAGGATGTTACTGAACTTTGCGATTTTAGTTCAGAGGTAAGCCTCTCTATCTTTAAACTTAGTTTTTTAGAGACTAATAAGAGGTTAAAGCCTGTTATACATAGGAATAAAAACATATGCAGCTAGGTATAAGTGTAAACAATGTTGTTTACATCCACCTAACAATAATTGTTTTCAGCAGTAGAATCTGATGTGCCTGGAGTTAATTAAAAAACTAAATTCTCGTAACAGTGACAGTGATTTAATTTAGTTTTTTACACCACTGTTATTCTTTTAAGAATTTTTCATCATATAGTCAATAGTTTTCATTGAAAAACTTAAAACTTCATCAAATCTTTATATTAGCCATGTAAAGAATAAATATTGCTTATTGGTTATGATAAAAGTTTGAATATTAGATTAGTTTTACTTTTACTTTGCGGACAAAAATTTAAACTTAATAACTTCATTTTTTATTGGATTTCTTCTAATTCAAGATAATAATTATAAAAATCATAAGCGGACATACATCTACCTTGAGCAGGAAATATATTGGATTCATATTTGATTTCCGAAATGTCCTTAGGGTGAGCAATATTTACACGCATTAAGCAGGAATTGTACAATAAATTTTATTAAATTTACAATAACATAACTACTGAAACAATTATTTTTATACCAAGGAAAATAATTAAGATTGTAGTAGTATATATCTTTACAAAAAAATAAGCAAATAAATTACATCAGTTATAATTTTGTCATTATCACTACAAACATTTAATTATTTACTCTGTTCTACTTAACTTGCCGTAGGGTACTTGATATTTTGAATTGGCATTAGGTAATTTATCAAAAGATAATATCAAACTTGATGGCTTATATTTTTATTGGAATATATTTGGTTTCCCAGAGTAGTTTTCAATATTCTTGTAATTGATTTTCCAAGGATGAATTCAAAATCTTATTTAGTTCAGTAATCAACCATTGGTTAAACATATTATTGAGAATTTCTTGATATCGTTCCCCCGTTAATTCAGCAGGAATAAATTCCTCTACCATAAATAAGTGATAACCTTGGTCAGTTTGCAGGGGACTTATTAACTGTTTAGGAGATGTTCTAAAGATAACTGTGGCTACATTTACAGGGAGAGAGAATCGATAAACCTTACCTTCGTAACCGCATCTTTGCCTACGAACAGCATCAACATCATATAAATATGCAGCCTCATAGAAACTTATTTCCTCGTCTTCAATTTGGTAGTAAATTTCTTGAGCAAGTTTTTCCGAATTGACAATAATTTGATAGAGACTAACTTGCTCAAACTCCAGTTGATTTTGAAGAAAAAAAGCTTCTACTTTATCAGCAAATAAGAAATTAGCTAACTTTTGAGATAATAAGCGATCGCGGATACCCATTTCCCAATCCTCAGGGGAAGCTAAATGATCTGTCAACCACGCCAGAGTATCTGCGGCTTTCTCTAAACGCTTTTCCCGACGCTGGCGGTTCGCCTCAGACTCAATTTCTTCTGTTGTCACCGTGATTCCCTTAGCCTCAGCCACCTGCAAAATCAACCGTTGAAATAAGATTTTTTGATATACCTCTTTCAACTGCATATTTTTTTTGAGAAAATTGACAATTTCCTCAGGTGCAATAAATACTTTGGTTAAATCACTCATTGATGTAATTAGAAAGTGACTATATTGAATACTGGACTGATGAAAGGCGAATATAGGAATTCAATTTGATTATTGTTGACTTAACCTGCCCTTACGCATAAAAATCTAAGTACCTGTAGAGTCGAGCATTGCCCACCTATATTACAGAAATCAAGTATGAATCCTCTATTTAATATCATGTTATCTAGAAAGCTCTTAACATCTTTGGGGTAGATAATTAGTTAACTGACATCTTACACCTCCCCTTCTTAACACATAAAAAAGCTGGAGGCTAATTAATCGGGTTAGCTTCCAGCAGTTTTAAGAGTTGCTGTATAAATTACAAATTTATCTAGCAGAGGTAATCCTATCTGGTAGGACAAGGATTACTAAATTTTAAAAGGGCAAGAACTATAAGTTCTACCAGCTACGACAACAATCAAACCACGACTTTTATTCTTTTGTCTTGCTACTTTTGGTATGGTTCAAGCAATACCATCCCCAGTATAGAAAGTTTCCCGAAGTCCTCACCACCACATGAGAACTTGATATAGAGTATTAAAGTTAAGATTGGTAGGTGCCAGCAAACCAAACTTAATCCTTGCTCAACTTTCTCGAAAAAAGAACCGTTAGTAATAGTTAGCTTGTCCGTCTTGCTGTAGGATTTATTCAATTCCCCAAACACTAAGTACTTCAGCAATAGCACTCAGTTTTGTAGGTTTCATAATTAGATAATCATTGATACAATCAACGACCTCTATTTGAGTAGCTATATTTAATGTATAAGATTCCATTACTGAAAATTTGCCATTTTGGCAGAATTTAGTAATTAATTTACATCTGCTGTAAAACTTGCCGAATGTGATCTGATGTCACCTCGTCAGTAACTGTCACTACACCAATTTGAGTTGGTAAAACAAACCGTACTTTACCATCTTTGACTTTTTTATCTAATTGCAATGCCTCAATAATCCCTTCAATATCTAATCCGGCTGGTAACTTTGTCGGTAAACCCGCCTTTTCAATTAAGGCATTTTGACGGTCTGCATCTGCTTGTTGCCACAGTCCTAAATTTACAGCAATTTGCCCAGCCGCTACCATGCCGATACCTACTGCTTCACCATGTTTGAGTAGCCGATAGTTAGTTAAGCTTTCCACCGCGTGACCAACGGTGTGTCCGTAATTCAAAATCGCACGCAGTCCACCTTCCTTCTCATCTTTGCCGACAACATCAGCTTTGGCTTGACATGAACGAGTTAAGATAGCATCCATCAATTCTGGCTTGATGTAGCGCAGTTGGTCGAGACGTTTACTTTGTTCTAGCTGGTTGAATAATTCTGCATCCCAAATCACGCCATACTTAATTACCTCTGCCATTCCCGCGCGAAATTCTCGTACAGGCAAGGTTTTTAGTACTTGGGGATCAATTAACACAAATCGCGGCTGATGGAACGCACCAATCAAGTTTTTCCCGTGGGGATGATTAACACCTGTCTTACCACCAATAGCCGAATCTACCATTGCTAAGAGTGTGGTGGGTACTTGCACTACATTAATCCCCCGTAGCCAAGTAGCGGCGGCAAAGCCAGTCATATCACCAATTACCCCTCCCCCCAAAGCCACCATTGTTGAGGATCGTTCTAGGCGATTTTCTAGGGCTATATCGTAGAGTTTTTGAATAGAATTAAGGGTTTTGTAGCGTTCCCCTGCTGGTAAGCAATAACTTGCTACTTGAAATCCAGCAGCTTCTAAGGAATCAACCGCAACTTTGCCAAAATGCTTAAAAATCGTGGGATTAGAAACCAGTAATACTTTCTTGCCCAGTTTTAACCCAGCCAAGCTTTGACCAATCTGATCTAAACTTGCAGGTGCGATCGCAATCTCATAAGACTGCGTTGGTAGATTCACATTAATTACAGAAGTCATTACCCAAACCCAAACAAGCGCCGTGGGCTGTATTCTACCTTATTCTGGGGAGGAGATGGGATGACATATATTTATTTCCAAACTTCAGTTAAGTCCAACACAAACCCTGGTAAGACATTTTCCCCTGACAAGTTGACAGGATGATTAAGGATTTCCACACCTTGACCTGGGCGATAAACTTCTACTTGTCGATTTTTGCGGTCAATTAACCAACCTAAACGAGCGCCATTGTCGATGTATTCCCTCAACTTGGCGCGTAACTTTTCTATAGAGTCATTTTTAGAACGCAGTTCCAGGACAAAATCAGGACATATGGGGGCAAAAGTCTCTTGTTGTTCTATACTGAGGGCATCCCATCGGTCTTGACGTATCCAGGACGCATCAGGAGAGCGATCGCTACCATTGGGAAGATGAAAACCGCTTGAAGAGTCAAAAACCACTCCTAACTTAGCCTGACGGTTCCATAACCACAGTTGGGCGTTAATATCTGAATTTTTATACCCTGTATCACTCCCAGTTGGAGGCATAACAATTAACTCACCCGTAGCAGTTCGTTCTAATTGTAAATCTCTGTTAGCCAGTGCTAATTGAACAAATTGTTCGTGGGAGACTGTCAGCGTTAGTGTAGGTGGAATATTGACAGCAAGAGTCAGGGATAAGTCAGTTTTTGTCATTGTTCCGTCCTGAAACTGGAACCAAAATAGGAGTCTTCTAGTTAGTTCCAGATTAGCATTTACGCCAGATTTTCTTGGGAATTGGGGATTGGGGATGAATGATGATTGACTAATGACCAATGACCAGTGACCAAAATTTAATGATTCAATAGAGTTAGTAGAATATTGTGGAGAAAAATAAATGTTGGCAATTGTAGCTTATATTGGCTTTTTGGCTTTGTTCACTGGCATAGCTGCTGGTCTGCTGTTTGGTTTACGCTCTGCGAAGATACTGTAGTGTGAAAAAATAGACTCCCGACTTCTTGAATAACGTGAGTTCGACAAGTCTTTTTTGACCTCTCCCCCAACCCCTCTCTCTTGAAAAGTTCTGATCGCCGGAAGCCGGCGCTCAGACTTTTCGCTCCGACGCAGAGAGGGGAGTAAAGACCATGACATATTGACGAACAATAAAGGTTCTGAAGCCTCTCTCCTTGCAGGGGAGAGTTTTGGAGAGGGGTTTTTCCAGCCGTCGAACTCACGTTGAATAAGCCGGGAGTCTGAAGCGATTATGAATTACCCATGACTACAGGTTGTGGTCTTTGGGACGGGGGACGCATTTCTAAGCCAAGTAGGTTGAGCATTTCCTGGTCAGCATCGTAATCTGGACAGGGTGTTGTCACCGTCAGCATTTTATTATCGTCGCTGGAAAAGATGGAATTTGCTCCTGCCATAAAACAAAAGGCTTGTTCCACTTGAGAAAGTCTCGCCCTACCAGCACTTAAACGCACATCTGAGGTGGGCATAACTATACGTGCAGTCGCAATCATTCTCACCACATCCCAAACAGGTACATCTGGTTGATCTTCTAGAGGTGTACCTTCTACTTGGGAGAGAATATTAATTGGTACGGATTCTGGATGAGGATTGAGGGTGGCTAAGGTTTGTAACATTGCCACACGGTCATCTATGCTTTCACCTAAACCGAGAATGCCGCCAGAACATACGGTAACATTAGTCTGCCGCACATTTTCGATGGTGTTTAGGCGATCGCTATAAGTTCTCGTGGTAATAATAGTGCTGTAGTAGTCAGAGGATGTATCCAAGTTATGGTTATAAGCGTACAATCCTGCTGTCTCCAACTTTTTGGCTTGGTCAGTTGTCAGCATTCCCAGAGTACAGCACACTTCTAAACCCATGTCTGTGACATCTTTGACCATTTCTAGCACTCGGTCAAACTGAGAATTATCTCGCACTTCCCGCCAAGCTGCACCCATACAAACACGGCTGACACCCTTTTGTTTAGCATTTTGGGCAATTTCCACAACCGTTTGCTTATCAAGGAGTGCTTGGGGTTTGACTTCAGTTTGATAACGAGAAGACTGGGCGCAGTAACTACAATCTTCAGGACACCCGCCTGTTTTAATCGATATCAACTTACATACTTGTATTTGTTTAGGATTATGAAATTGCCGATGTACACTAGCAGCTTGATAAATCAACTCTAGCAATGGCATATCATATACTGCGCGAATCTCTGCTGTGTGCCAATCGTAGCGTATTCTTCCCACCGACATCAGTAAGTATCCTTATTTGAGTATTAGGGACTGGGGACTGGGCTATTACAGTCAACAGTCAACAGTCAACAATCAAAACCAATCTTAAAACCGTAGCTTGTACAAATCAAAGAACTCCCCTGGTTGTCGTCCAACTACTTTAGCACCAGCCGCGTTAATTATTTTTTCCCACTCGGCTACAGGTTCTAGAAACACCTCCGCACCCAGGTAAGTTTCTAACACTGCCCAATCTTCAGCTTGGGGGTGTGCGGCGTTGAGGATATCAAAAACAAAATGTCCACCTGGTTTGAGTACACGCTTCACGGCTTGTAACACAGATGTCCAATATTCCAGGGGAAAATAGCAACTGAATCCTGTGGCGATCGCTAGATCAAAATAAGCCGATGTGTATTTTAGCTGATGGGCTGCCCCTAATTCCACTCCTTTGAATAACTTGGAATTCAACTGAGAACCACGAGAATTAAGGGTATCTCGCGCTACATTACTCACTTCTTGCCCATAAAAAAATGCTTGCCAATCTCGCCAAGGATAAATCAAAAAACTGACTCCACAACCAATATCCAAACAGTGTTGATTTTTTTGGGGTTGGGCAATTTCCCAGAAAGGAGAAGCAATCTTTCCTGCCAATATGCCAGAAACCCATTCTCGATAAATCGGCATTTCCTGAACTTCTGCTGGTAGTTCCAAAGTTTGATTTTGATACTGTTGGTTAAAGCGATATGCTACCTGGGCTACCCTTTGTTGCCATTTATCTGAACGATTGATGTTGTCTATGTAAGGATTTTGTGAAGTAGACAGATGGCTTTGAGACGACTTTTGAGACATTAGGGCTACAAGACTCCTGAAATTTATTGTGATTACAAAGTAAAATTAGACAAACTATTTAATCAAGGTGAGTTTTCTCAACGAAAGTGTTTATATGAAGGGTGTAAGATTTTTCTGCGAAAATTCTTGTTTTAGCTAACCGAAGAGCCTTTTGGATGGTAAAAGTGAGAAAAATCTGACTACTGAATACAATATATGGGCAGACTTTTTTGTTTGGCAGTCCCTCACAATTAGGAATTAGTAGTTATTTGCTTCGTCAGGAATTAAGACTCAGGACTCAAGACTCTCTATGTTAGCAGGCAAAATTTTACAGGGTGGAAAATACACCCTCATCCAAGAAGTAGGACGTGGTGGCTTTGGCATTACGTTTAAGGCTACGCATCACTACTTAGGACATGAGGTAGTGATGAAAACCATCAACGAACGGCTGCGCCAACACCCTGATTTTGCAAAGTTTGAGCGTCAGTTCCAAGATGAAGCCAGAAGACTCGCCACTTGTATCCATCCTAATATTGTCAGGGTAAGTGATTTTTTTGTTGAGGATGGATTACCTTACATGGTAATGGAGTATATCCCTGGAGAAACCTTAGGAGATGCTTTTGTTTTACCGGCCATACCTTTACCAGAAGAAACAGCAATTCATTACATCCGCCAAATTGGGGCGGCATTGCAGGTAGTACACAACAATGGTTTGCTGCACCGGGATGTTAAACCAGATAATATCATCCTCCGTCAAGGTACACAGGAGGTAGTGCTGATTGATTTTGGCATTGCCCGTGAATTTAATAGCGGTGTGCGACAAACTCACACAGGGCTAGTATCTGAGGGCTACGCCCCCATCGAACAATATTTAACTCAAGCACCGCGCACACCCGCCACCGATGTTTATGGTTTAGCGGCAACTTTGTATGCACTGTTAACAGGACAAGTTCCCTTACCAGCATTATTGCGCGATCGCGAACAAATGCCAGCCCCCCGCGAACTACAACCCCACCTCAGTGCAGCCGTGAATCAAGCCGTTATGCGGGGTATGGCTGTAGAATCTCGCTTCCGTCCCCCAAGCGTTACCGAATGGCTACAACTACTACCCGGTAGTGGCATCAATTTGCCAATTCACGCATTACCTACTCATGCAGTGCCAACCATCGATTTGTCTGTGCATCTGCAAGAAAAGTTTTCTGGTGCTAAAACATCCGGTAGTGTTAAAAAACCATCGCCCCTGAAAAATATCGCCTTAATGGCTCAAAAGTCTGGCACTTCTCAACTCTTCCTGGGTGTCATCATAGCTTTGGTTGCTGCCGCCGCCGGATTTAGTGCCACCAGCCTGTTTTCCCGCTCTTGGACACAGCCATCGGCAAAACCCCTGTTTGAAGAACGCCCAATGGTACCAGTAGGTGGAAAATCTCAAGTTGATTCTCCCCAAAAGCAAGATAATACGAGGCAAAACTCGCAAAATTATTCCGCCAGCGAAACTACGCCTGTATCCACCTCTAGAAGACGCAGGCGTAATCTAACTAACCAACAAACCGAATCTCCCAATCCCAACAGCAATTCTCCAGAACAATCACCGCAACTAAATACAGGAGAATTACAGCCCCGCAATTATGAACAACCTGGGCTGTCACCTAACACATCCTCTACGCCATCCCTCGTAGAAAAATTGCGAGAAATCCGTTCATCTCGCACAGCCAAGCCAGCCAACACTACAGATACCAGTCCACCATCCTCAACTCAAAATTCCACCACACCAGTTGAGCCGCCGTCAAATTCTATAGTTGTGCCAGTACAACCCACAGAGCCAAAAAATTCAGATTCTTCTGTGGTAGTCCCTACAGTGGAAGTAAAGCAAAATTCCTCTACTGAGAGTCAAATTCCAGCACCGTCACAGAAAAACGAAAAATTTCCAGAGAATACACAAATTAATAATTAAGCATTGGTAGTTGGTAATGGGTAATAATAACTTCTCAACTACCAATTACCAATTACCTATTAACCATTTTTCTTATCGATTTTTCAATACTTTCAAGATTTAAAAATAAAAATTACTGAGTATTTTTTATATACAAAACTACTAATTGTACAGCTTAAAATTTGTTGCATATACATTGCCATGAAGTATAAATTACATTATTGTATAAATTAATAATTTAGCTTCTTACTGTTAGTTTAGTTCAGGGAAAGTATGGAGTCAGGGAAGATACATTGAAAAAGTCCCTAATAGCCTAATTGCTGCCTTTCTATAGACCGTACAGTATAGAAACTAACTTAGTAAATGATGAACCGTTTTCTATGAAGCCTTCTGTTTAGTTGAATTTACACAAGACTATAAGGGCTTGCTGGCATGAGACTATCTGAGCTAGATCCACTCATACCGCTTATTCATTTAAAAGAAGAACTTCTCAAGTTACCAAAGGGCTACTCATTTTATGAAGAAGAGGTGGTAGATTTTCTCTCTCGCAGAAGATGGCCTGAGAGCGATCGCCGCATTGACCGCACAACCTTCTGGCGTTGGAGGAACGATAACGGAATTGAACACCAAAAAGTATTCACTCGATCAGATGTTCTCAAACTCTGTCAAATTTGTGACCACTATCGAGTCGATGGTACCCGCACAGAATATTTGGCAATTATGAAAAAGAAAAAAGAGCTAGCACTAAGCAAATAAAACGTGAACTGTTGACTGTTAACTGTTGACAGTCAACAGCCCTCATGATGGATTGTGCAATTTATAGCTGTTGACGGTTGACTGACATGAAAACCTTGTTTTGTGAGGATTTTATCTTAGGTTGATGTCTTAATTGATCTGGCTACGACTATAAAAGCACAAAAGCTGACCAATGCAAAACCACTCCCGACATCAGCCCTAGTTGTGTTAAGTTTTGCAACTGCGGCGATCATCAATAACTTAATAACTATAGAGTGATTAAAGCTTAATAATTGCTTATATTCGGAATTTCAGCATGGCTCGTCACTCAGATAATTGTATTCAAGAAGCGACAAATATCAAATTTGATGCTAATTTGCTCAGGAAATACGATCAGCCTTTACCTCGCTACACCAGTTACCCGCCAGCAACAGAGTTAAGAGAGAATTTTGAGGAAAGGCACTTTACAGAGGCGATCGCCATCGGTAATGATAAAAAAACACCTATTTCGCTGTATTGCCATATCCCCTTTTGTGAAAGCGCCTGCTACTTCTGTGGCTGTAATACCGTCATCACACAGAAAAAATCAATAGTGGAACCTTATCTAAATTACCTAAACCGAAATATTAGGCAAGTAGCCAATTTAACTAATAATCAACGTACTGTTCAGCAATTACATTGGGGTGGTGGTACTCCTAACTATTTATCTCTTCCTCAGGTGGAAAGCCTTTGGCAAACTCTCAATGATTGTTTTCGGTTTGATGAGAATGCAGAAATTTCTATTGAAGTGAATCCGCGTTTTTTAACTAGAGAATATTTGTTTTTCCTCAGAGATTTGGGTTTTAACCGGATTAGTTTTGGCATTCAAGACTTCAATTTCCAGGTACAACAAGCAGTCAACCGGATTCAACCAGAGGAAATGTTGTTTCAGGTAATGGATTGGATGCGAGATGCTGGATTTGCCAGTGTAAATGTTGATTTGATCTATGGTTTACCCTATCAAACCCTAGAGACATTTAAAAGTACCGTTGACAAAACCATTCAACTAAATCCCGATCGCATCGCTGTTTTTAACTTTGCTTACGTACCTTGGTTAAAACCTGTTCAGCATCTAATTCCGCCAGCCGCTTTGCCTTCGTCACCAGAAAAGCTGGATATTTTGCAAATGACCATAGAAAAATTGACCAGTCATGGTTACGTGTTCATTGGGATGGATCATTTTGCTAAACCCAACGACGAATTAGCGATCGCCCAACAAAATGGTAAACTACATCGCAACTTTCAAGGATACACCACCAAACCAGAATCTGATTTACTGGGGTTTGGTATGAGTTCAATTAGTATGCTGCATGATGTATATGTACAGAACCATAAACGGTTAAAAAATTATTATCAGGGCATTGATAGTGAGACGCTACCCATTGAAAAAGGAGTCAAACTTAATCAAGATGACATTATTCGCCGCACCATCATTATGGAATTGATGTGTCAATTTCAACTTTCACCAGAAAATATCCAAGAAAAATATGATTTGAGCTTTGATAGTGATTTTTCCGAGTACTTTTTTCCAGAAAAATTGCCACTCCAATTATTAGCAGCTGATGGCTTGATTAGACTTTTCCCTGATCATATAGAAGTTACACCTGCCGGTAGATTGCTCATCCGCAATATTGCTGCTGTATTCGATGCCTATTTACAAAAGTCGTCAACTAGCGGTTTTTCCAAAGCTATTTGAAGTTTTCCCAACCTTCCTCAATCCCTATCCCCCATGAATACGTAAGTCATACTTACAACTGATGCCAAGATGACCAAAAACTGGTCAAATAGAGGTATAGTTACCCACACCGGAGTAATGACAGACCGCGTATTAATTCTTGGAGGACGGGGGCGGATTGGTAGCAGTGTTGCTCAAGATATAGCCACCCATACCCAAGCCCAAATTACAATCACCGGACGTTCCCCAGCGTCAGAGAAGGACATTACCTTAGCGTCGGGGGGAAGGATGCAGTTTTTGGTGCTGGACTTGGCAGAAGTTGACAAATTGCGACAGGCGATCGCCCAATCCAATTTAGTTATCCACTGTGCCGGGCCATTTCACTACCGAGATGCCAATGTGTTGAAAATATGTATTGAACAAGGGGTTAACTATTTAGATGTTAGTGACCACCGTTCTTTTACTAGCAAGGCTCTCAAGTATCACGAGGAAGCCGTTACTGCGGGTGTAACAGCAATTGTGAATACTGGCATTTTTCCGGGAATTTCTAACAGTATGGTACGTCATGATGTTGAACAATTTGATGACGCACAAAAGATACATTTAAGTTATCTAGTAGCTGGTTCTGGTGGTGCTGGCATTACAGTCATGCGGACTACTTTTTTAGGATTGCAGTATCCTTTTGAAGCTTGGCTAGACGGAAAATGGCAGATAGTTCAACCCTATAGCGAAAGAGAAGTAGTTAAATTTCCCTCTCCATACAATAATAGTGGAGTGTATTGGTTTGATATGCCAGAAACCTTTACATTACCTGAAGCTTTCCCCAGTGTAAAAACAGTTATTACTAAGTTTGGCTCAGTTCCCGATTTTTATAATCATTTAACTTGGATTGCTGCCCACGTTTTCCCTAAGTGGTTGATGCAGCGTCGTAGCATGATTGAATTCTTATCTCATGTCAGCCATTTCATGACAGATGTCACTAATAATTTTAGTGGTATTGGTGTGGCAGTCCGCTCAGAAGTGACGGGGATAAAAAATGGTAAGCAAGCCGTTTATTGCTCAACTTTAGTACATGAAAATACAGCCGTTGCTTCTGGCCATGGGGTAGGCAGTATAGCACAATTTTTGCTAGCAGGTAAGCTGAAAAAACCAGGGGTTTGGCCTGTGGAAAAAGCGTTACCAACAGAATTATTTCTAATAGCTATGGCAAACCGAGGCATGAATATTAACCATAATTGGTTATGAAAAAAATCAAAATCTCCAGCACTATGAGTGTTAGTTAAGAGAATAGTAGAATAGTAGGTTGGGTGGAGCGATAGCGTAACCCAACAAAGTCTTGAGAATGTTGGGTTCCGTTCCTCCACCCAACCTACACCAGTCTAAGTTGTTGCCTTAACTGAACTGTATTGAACCATAATTGGTTATGAAAAAATCAAAATCTTCAGCATTATGAGTGCTAGTATGGTGGGCAATGCCCACCATGAAATTAAACATAGTTCACCCTAAATTTGAGCCTCAATTTTAACGATTATCAAGCGCAGGGTACACCATTAACAATTCAAAATACTCTACGGGTACTCTGCGAGAACGCCTTTGGCGAACGCGGTAGCGTTCCGCAGGAAAGGCTTGCGCCTACAAAATACCCTTCGGGTTCTCCGCAGGAGTACAAAATTAAGGAAATTTTGCCTACGGCACGCTGTTCGCGTTCAGACGGGGATTTAAACCCCATCTGTAGCAAGTCCCGTAGAGTGCGCCGGCTGCCGGCCTTAGTGTAGCGGTAGCAAGTCCGCGTTCGCTTTTAGCGTCTCGTAGAGAGCGTCACAGAACTTTGTCAGAGAGGGGTCTTAAACCCTTTTATTTACGATAAGAATTAACCTAGATTCTATAATTTTTCTCACCGATGAGAATACATTCTACATAAGCAAGAAAAGTTATGAGATACGTTTACATTATTTAATTTTTTCTATGTTACATATCAGCACTTATAGGGATTAATAGAAAGGTGAGAAATGCAGTTATTTTCACTGGAATCCCTATGCAGTATCCACTAGAACTTACATTCAAGTTTTGGGCTTTAGCGCCGCAAATATCCGTCATAGACGCTCAAGGCAATTTAGTTTTCTACGTCAAACAGAAGCTGTTCAAGCTTAAAGAAGCTATCACCATCTTTGCAGATGTAGAGCGGACCCGTCCCCTATACTACATCAAAGCCGATCGCATCATTGATTTTTCTGCGCGCTATGAGTTCACCGATAGTAACGGTACGAATATTGGTGCAGTCAAGCGACGGGGTTTAAAATCTTTATGGCGTGCGCGTTACGATATATTTGATGGCGATACAACTACCTTAAATATTCAAGAAAAAAATCCTTGGGTGAAAATAGCCGATGCCTTATTTGCGGAAATACCCATTGTCGGTATTTTTACTGGTTATGTATTTAACCCTGTTTATTTAGTCAGCCGAAGTGATGGTACAGTTGTAATGCGTTTAGAGAAAATCCCTTCCTTTCTCTCCAGAAAATTTACTATCAAACAGGTTGATCAAATTAGCGATCGCGAAGAGCAACAAGTCCTACTAAGCTTAATGATGATGCTTTTATTAGAACGCAATCGTGGTTAGTGGCAGAAGTTGGGAGAGGAACCAGAAGCTAGTTATTGTACTAACCTCTCTAACCTCTCACCTCTAACTCATCACTACCACTAACCGATTAATTTCTGCCAACTCATTGGCCCAATAATTCCATCGGCCAGCAAACCATTTTGTCTTTGGAATCTTTTAATTGCTGCTTCTGTTTGCGCGCCATAAATACCATCAACTTCAACTCCTACTCGGAATTGTAAGTATCTCACCACCGGGCCACCAGCGTGGTTCTGTCTGATAATTCTTTTAGCTAAAATCAGATTGATGGCATTCCATGTTGCCTCATTGACGATGCCAGTTTTCTCCAGTCCCACGATGCCTTGAAATCTCTCTATAGCAAACTTTGTCTCTGCATTAAGTTGGCCATTTTCAACGAGAGATTTATTACTTCTATCTGTAATTTTGAGACGATTTAATGATTTTTGTAGTCTCAAAATACTCGTATCTATATTTTGTTCTTCATCTGGAACAGAAGGTACAGGAGTAGTTGGTAATTTTCCTGTTAATCCCTTGACAATTGCATTAGCAGTTGCTTCCGGATCAAATAAGTTCATGTCTTTTTGGGCATCAATAAAGCAACACTCTACCAATATTGCTGGCATATTTGTATTACGCAAAACAAACAGGTGAGAACCACTTTTAACCCCACGATTAAAATATCCTAACTTAATAATTTCGTCTAATACTGGTTTGGCGATTCTTCTACCATTATCACTCGTGGCAAATACTTCAGTACCGTTGGCTTGTCCATTAAAAGCATTAAAATGGATGGAAACAAAAACCTCTACTTTGTTGGCATTAGCCTTATTACATCTTTGAGAGAGAGAATCTTTGACTGAAGTAGCTCTATCTGGTTTACAGGATATTACTTCATGTCCTAAAGCTTTTAACTTAGATATGACTCGATTGCCTACATCTAAAGTGAGATTATCTTCAAACTTAATCCCTCTAGCTCCGGTGTCTGGTGAGCAATTATGACCAATATCAATTCCATATCTCATATATACATCCTCAAATGATTGCCTCAATACTTCAAAACTATTGCCATTTTAAACGTTAAGTTCATAGGACTGCTATTACAGTGAACTCAGCAAATAAATCAGCAAAATACTGCCGTACAAATCATCGATTAATCAAGTCCGTATTGTAACAAAAAAATCGTTACACATAATTACTCAACAATAGTTAAAAATACAAAACAGTAGGATTAATTAATATTTATCCAAATCCAAAAAATTCTGTTTACGTTGGCAAGCATAACACATCTTATCAGTAGGTAAATATGATCCACCTACTTATCTATCTTTGATATAGAAATCTGATTTTTCAGAATTATCATCAGTGTCAACTGACAATTGTATGGAATTAGAGGAGAAGTTTTTATTGGAGACAATCACTATTTTTGAATCAGCAAGAATTTCGTTGCACGACGATCTACGATCGCCTACAGATCGTCGTCATATTGAGAATGCTAAACTACTAAATCTCATCCACAAAATTAGGTCTGGCTTGTTGCGTTGTGTGTAACTTGGTTTCTAAAGCTGACCAATTTTCCTGCTCAACTAGAGCAATTACCTCATCAAGATTACGGCGATATTGGTGCAATGACCCCAGTAATGCTTGGCGATTGTATTGCGCCATCATCACCCCTAACTCTGGATTCCCACCACCAACGCGGCTAGTATCTCGAAAACCTGAACTAGCAAGGTTTTGGGCTAATTGTAAAACTTCCGGGTCAGTTTCGCTGATGCAGGCGGCAATTAAGGAGGAACTGACCATGACAGGTAAATGGGAAATCCAACTGACGGCGCGGTCATGTTGCTCTGGCTGACAATAGTAAATCTTAGCCCCTAACGATCGCACAATTTCCTCTACAAGTGCGATCGCTCCTTTGGGTGTTGTCGGCTCTGGTGTTAACACATAAGGTCTATGAGCAAATAAATTTCTTTGGGCAGATTCTATCCCACTATCTGTTGTCCCAGCCATTGGATGACCACCGACAAAGTTTTCCCACAGAGGGGAAATCGCTTCAACTATCGGTGCTTTCACTGACCCAACATCAGTCACCACAGTGGACTGGGGTAGATGATTAATCAACTGCTCCACTTGGGGAACAATAAGACCGATAGGTGTACAAATAAATACAACTTCTGCGGCTGTTAATAAGCTTATGTCAACGGAGGCTTCATCAACACTACCTAAGGAAACTGCTGTTTCACAAGTAGATTGCTTGCGGCTAACACCTAAAACATGATGACCTTGCGATCGCAAATCATAACCCAATGAACCGCCAATCAAGCCTAAACCTAAAATTCCAATTTGCATTTTTATCATTAGTCAATGGTCGTTTTTAATTACGAATTAGATAAATCATGAGGTATTAGATGAATGTAGAGGAATTGCTGGCACAATATGCGACTGGAGTCATCAATTTTAGTGGTGTTGACCTCTCGGAAGCTAATTTGAGTGGTGTCAAACTCTGTGGTGTGAATTTTAGCCAAGCAAATTTGAGTATAGCTAACCTGAGTGGATCAAATTTGAGCGAAGCTGACTTCAGCCATGCCAAACTGAACGTAGCTAGACTGAGTGGTGCCAATCTCACTAATGCTATTTTCAATCATTCCAGCCTCAATGTTGCTAATTTAATTCGTTCTGACCTCAGTCGCGCTCAATTACGTGGGGCTTCCTTGGTACGTGCTGAGTTAATTCGTGCGGAACTCAGTCGGGTTGATTTGTCGGAAGCAAACCTCAACAGTGCTGATTTGCGAGAAGCTACACTCCGCCACGCCAATCTTCGCCACGCCAATTTGAACGGAGCCAGCTTGAAAGGTGCATCCTTGGTAGGAGCTAATTTGGAAATGGCTAACCTTAATGGCTCTGACTTGAGTCGTTGTGATTTAACCAGCGCCAACCTGCGAGATGCTGAACTAAAACAGGTAAACTTCCGCCATGCTAACCTTAGTGGTGCAGATTTGAGCGGAGCGAACCTCCGGTGGGCTGATTTGAGTGGTGTAAACCTGAGTTGGGCTGATTTAAGTAATGCAAAATTGAGTGGTGCTAATTTAGTCGGCGCAGACTTGAGCAATGCCAATTTAACAAATGCTAGTTTAGTCCATGCCAATTTAATTCAAGCAAAATTAATTAGAGCAGAATGGGTGGGTGCTGATTTAACCAGCGCCATTTTGACTGGTGCAAAACTTTACTCTACTTCCAGATTTGGCTTAAAAACAGAGGGTTTGATTTGTCAATGGATTGACTTAAGTCCTACAGGCGATCGCTCCATTATCCAACGGTTTGACACTGAAGATCCACGAGAATTTTTCAACGAAACCCCACCAACCATTCAAATTGTTATCGATGCAGCTTTAGAAGCAGAAGCGAACTTTGCCTTAGCTGGCGCTTACTACCACATCGCCCAAGAATACTCCATCCTCAAACAACCCCCCAGCATGGAAATCAGTCGTCGTCGGACTGTGTTTACATTCCGGGTAGATAATGACGCGGACTTATTACCTACAGCCTGTATGGCAATTTTACCTTTTAAAGATGCTGTTAATACCCAAAAGAATATTTATGCCCTGTTAGCCATGATGGAACAGGAAAATATATCTTCCTTAGGAATAAAAACACCCCATCGGGTGAAGGAATTAACAAGTGCGATCGCGGAAGCTATAAGTCAGGCACAGACCATGAAAAAAACCAAAAAGAACCTGCACTTAGCTGCAAAAATCGAATTTTTTCAAGCTCCAACCCAAACCATATTAACTAATTCCAGCGCTCAAACTTTGATTGTTCATGACAGCCCCAACTTTGGTAAGCGATTTATCAACTCCTCAATTACCGAAATGACTTTTTCATCCGATGTATCCGGTGAATCTCTGCCACATAACTTACCTGGGTTAAACACACTTACAGATTTTGTTAACAGTTTTCACTATGTGAATGAATAATGAGAGAGATGAAGGAGCAGAAAAATTCAAGAAGGCAGAAATTCTTAATTTTGTACTCCTGCGGAGAACCCGTTCGCGTTAGCGTTGCGTAGCAAAGGGTATTTTGTAGGCGCAAGCCTTTCCTGCGGAAAGCTACCGCGTTCGCCAAAAGCGTTCTCGCAGAGTACCCGTAGGGTATGAGTGAATTTTGAATTGATCAGTCCCGATTAAACAAACTTTTGGAGGTTGACAAACTGGTATGTTTAACAAAATGATGGGTCGGACTCGTTATGTAGTATTTCGGTTATTTCTACATTTAAGCGGGTCTGACATAGCTCCCATATTAGGAGAACTCAATCGGATTGCGAGAGATGCAATCAATGCCGAAGGAGAATTGGAAGTTTTAGGAGAAGGATTGGTAGAACTATCCGAGACCCTACTACGCTACGATGAATACTGGCTCTCTGCTGCCAATGAAGGTGATGTATTTTGGAATGAAGGCGAAGCCGGAGATTACGTCAACGAATTATTTAGCGATTCTGCTGCCAGATACGGTGCTGATTTAGAATTAGATACTGATGACTTTGATCGCCCCCTCTCGTTACCTGCAACACGCAACATTGTCATCATGACTACAGTTGCCTATGAAGGGGAAGTACCGGAGTTAGAAACTGATTTGGCTAATATTCAAGCGTTACAAGAAGCCTTAAAAGCCCTAATTAATCTCCACTACAAACACAAGCTCAGAGCCATCCAAGTGCATTTCTCACCAGCACGGTTAGGGGATGAACTGAGTAATGATCAGCTATTGCAATATTACCCAGAGTTGATACCTTTATAACCAGGACTTACCCGTGAGAACTCAAAATCAAAGGGTTCAGGGGTATAGGGGTATCGGGGTATTGTTTGAAACCCTTACACCCCTATACCCTTACACCCAGTCTCAACAGACAACCTGTGTGCGTAAGTCCTAGACTTGTGTGGTTGTCCGTACCTACAACCCATCAAAGAACTTGTTAAGCTCGAAAATAAGATGACAATGCCATGATCATGACCATACTACGTAAAGTAACAGTAATTTTTTTAGCAGTCAGTTTGTGTCTGACAACCGTTGCTTGTGGAGGAGGAGAACAAACCAACTCTACAAATCGGAATGTTAACCAAACTTCTGCAACTACTAAACTCAATGACGGTCAGTATCAAGTACAACAAGCTACTTATGATGATGCGAGCGGGGAATACACTTTATTTTTACTCAACAGTACACCCCCAACCTTTGCCACCGAAAACTTGCAAATGGCAAGGCTGACTGATGATGAAATCAAAGAAGGTAAGAAAAGTTATCTGAAGGTTGACAATGGACAACCAGTTTTATATTTGACAGAAGATTTTAAAATTGAGTACGTCCACAACGTTACCGAGAATAAAACTAATCCCCAAACCGGACAGCAAGAAACAGTTGTAGTTCGCCGAGAAAATGGCTTTTGGGCCCCCTTTGCTGGTTCTGTAGCTGGTAGTATAGCAGGTCAGGCGATCGGTAATGCCTTGTTTAGACCCCAGTACTATGTTCCCCCCGTCTATCAACCAGGTGGAGTAATTAGCGGGTTTGGTGGATATGGTAATAGTTACGACCAAGCAGTATCCAGCTACCGCAGCCGTTACAATGCGCCACCCGCAGCCGTTAGAAATCGGACGGCTTTCCGTACCACTGGCACTATTAGAAGGTCTCCTAGTTCCACTGTCCGGACAGCCCCACGTACCACCACAAACCGTCCTTCTGGTTCTGGTTTTGGCGGTAGTACCCTAAGACCTTCTGGCAATTCCAGCACCACCAGACGCAGCCCTAGCGGTAGTAGTTTTGGTAGCGGACGTTCTCCCGCCCGCCGTTCAACTGGTTTCGGTTCCAGACGACGCTAGAAGATTGGGCATTAAGGACTGGAAAAACATCTGAGTAGGGTGGGCATTGCCCACCATATCAAAGTTTACGTCGGCATCACCCATCACCCATCACCAGTTGGAATTGTAATGATAAACTCAGCCCCCTTTCCTGGCGCAGAGATACACTGTAACTGTCCCTGATGGTTTTTCACCACAATTTGGTAACTAATTGATAGTCCCATACCAGTGCCTTTACCTATGGGTTTAGTGGTAAAGAAAGGGTCAAATAGCTGGCTACGAACTTTCTCTGCCATTCCCATCCCGTTGTCAGCAATGCAGATCATCACCTGATTTTCGGTGGTAAGTTCAGTCCGAATCAGAATTCGGGGATTGTTAGTTGTTTTACTATTTACCACTGACAACTGACTACTGGCAACAGACTCTTCCAAAGCGTCAATTGCATTAGTCAGTAAATTCATAAATACTTGATTGAGTTGTCCGGCGTGACATAAGATATTCGGTAGGTTGCCGTACTCTTTAATTACTTGAATCTCGCTACAGCCTGGTTTAGCTTTCAGACGATTTTGCAATAATAGCAATGTATTATCGATACCTTCATGAATATCTACTGCTTTCATGCCATCTTCGTCTAGGCGAGAAAAGTTACGCAAAGAGAGGACTATCTGTCGAATACGTTCTGCTCCCATGTGCATTGAATTGAGGACTTTGGGCAAATCTTGAGAAATAAACTCTAAATCCATCCCGTAGATATGGTCTAGGATTTCTGGTGCTACCGGGTTGTAGTGACTTTGATAGAGTTTTACCAAGTAAAGCAAATCCTCTATATATTCACGGGTATGGGTGATATTACCGTAGATAAAATTCACGGGATTATTAATCTCATGGGCAACACCCGCGACTAACTGTCCTAAACTGGACATTTTCTCCGTTTGAATTAATTGTGCCTGGGTTTGTTGGAGTTCCCATAAAGCTGCTTCTAATTTTTGGGCTTTTTCTTGGGACGCTTGGGCAATTTCTCGGTATTTAGCTTCGGATTTTCTTAGTTCTTCTTCAATCTGCTTGCGCTTAATGCCGATAGCAACTTCATGAGCTGTAATTCTCAAAGCTTCAAAGGTAGATTCGCTCAGTACTTGGCGAGAGAACATGGCGATGACCCCTAATATCTCTCCTTCCACAATCAAGGGATAGCCAGCAAAGGCAATCATTCCCTCTTGCTTTGCCCACTCTTTATTCCCTACACGGGGGTCGGTTTGTACAGAGTTGGTGAGATGGGGTTTGGCTTCTTCGGCGATTAACCCTATTTTGAATTTACCGACTGGTACAAATCTATGGGGGCCATCGATGTGGGTATACATCCCCGAACTAACTTGCAATTCGAGGATGTTATTTTGTTTATTTAGTGTCCAGATGCGGGCAAAGGCTGCATTGAGATGTGTCACCATAGTCTCAGTACAGCCACGCATTAACTGTTGTAATGTATGATTTTGAGAAAAAACATTATCAATTGCTGTCCGAAAGTTAGCTAACAAGATTCTTTCTGCTAGCGCCGCTTCTGTAAGTTTGCGGTCAGTTATATCGTGAGTAATGCCAACAAAATACACAACATTACCATTTTCATCTTTAAAGACAGATGTGCTAATTTCCTGCCATCGCCAGCTACCATCTTTGGCTTTTATCCGGTATTCTAGCGGCTGATGCTTGTTGCCAGATTTGGCAACTGTGGATAAATAATCAGTAAATAGTCGCACATCATCATTGTGGACAAAAGAAGCGAAAGATTTACCTTCCAGTTCTATTACTTCATACCCTAAAGTTTCTGTGACATTAGGTGAAGTGTAGCAAACATGACCATCACTCGTGAATACAATAATAATTTTATGAAAATTTTCTATAACTTGATATAAATTGTTTTCGGTTTCTAAACTAACTTTGAAGTTAAAGTATTTTTTTCCAGATTCTCCAATTTGCAGAGGCGCTTTTGTCTGATGAACTGGTAGTTTGGCAACTTGATTATTTGATGGTCTCACTTCCTATAAATCCCACTTATCTATTGGAGTCATGCCACAAGTCAGGCGATTTCCTGAACCTTATTTAGATAATTCTAAAAAGGATTTCACGGAAAAGCCGTAAAGATATAAAGAGTATTTTTATAGTTAATTGATAGTGAAAATACTGACTCGTTGTAAATTAATATTGCTATGATTTTCTATATCACGTATATCAATCAAGAATTATTTAAATTGAATATTCAAAAATTCATCTTGGTTTTATAAATTCCTAGTCCAAATTATCAATTTATAAAAAAAGTTATTTGGTCAACAAGCCACGTTACCAAAATGTACTAAAAATTACCCATATCTCTTTTTTCCAAAAATTAAACTCTCCACATCCTTCTACATCCTCGTGTGAGTAAATCACACCTTGGTTTAACCACGCCAAAGCAACTAATCAACAAGATGGCAAATAGGAAAGTGAAAAGATTTTTTTTGTGTTATAAAACTCACAGAAATTTATCTTAGCGGAAAGCTGCTCTATGGAGCCAGAAAAATTGGGACGTTTTAAAGAGTACGGCGAACTTATTCTGCAAAAATTAGATTTTGTTCCTCAATCTCCCTCCCAACAAGAAGATTGGGTTCCTGCTAGTCTGGATGATTGTCTTTTACGTCTACGGGAAGCTGCTCAAAAAACTGTAGAACTGGCTACATCGCCTGTGAAAATTGGCGTGATGGGAGAATTTAGTAGTGGTAAAACTCTCCTGTTGGGTAGCCTCATTGGCTATGCAGACGCTTTACCCATCAGCGAAAATCCCACTACTGGTAACGTCACAGCGATTCATCTCATCCCCCATCCAGGTTTTACTACTACCCAGGTAGGTAATTTCACGGTCGAGTATCTGACTCGTGAGGGGGTAAATGAGTGCTTACGCTTCATGTTAGGAGAAGCTAACCGCCGGACAATAGCCGCCGGACTTCCAGCAATGCAACCAGCAAAACTCAGTTCTGGGAAAGAAATTCTCGGTTGGTGTGAAGCCAGTTGGAAGAGTAGTAATAATTTAGAGTTGCGTTATATTTTGCGGGAGTTGGTGCTGTTTATCCGCGCCTATAGTTCCTATGGGGAGGCCTTGTGCGGTGGACGTTACGAAATTGACCCTGATTCCGCCCGTGAAGGTTTACAGTTGGCGGAGCAGCCTTTGGCTATCCAAACTCTCGGCTTTGAAGATTTACCACCAGCCCATATCCGTTTACCGAGTCCACCGCAAAAGTTAGCCACTAAGTTATTACAGAATAGTTTCCCTTTAATTCGCCGTGTGGATATTGATGTGAAAATCTCTAGGGAAATTTGGGATATTACAGATGCTTCCGAATTTACTCTTTTGGATTTTCCGGGGTTGGGTGCGGCTAACTCTGGTGCTAGGGATACCTTCTTATCATTGCGGGAATTGGCAGAAGTACAGACAATTTTGGTACTGCTTAATGGTAAATCGCCGGGGAGCGATCGCGCCAATAAAATTTTCACGATGATGCAGCAGCAGCGCCCAGGACAAGACCTGAAGGATTTGATTTTGGTGGGTGTGGGGCGATTTGACCAGTTACCGTTGGAAAGTGAAGGGGGGGAAAGACTACTCGACCAATTAATTGATGAGAGTCGAACACCGCATTTAACAGCCGATAAAGTTTTACAGCAACTACGAGTTTTACAAACCACCATCGACGGGGCGAGTGCATTCACCACCAACAAAGACCGCATTGCTTTACTATCGCCACTGTTGGGATTGGCGGAACTAGCCAAGCGTTCCAGCACTATCAAAGCGGGTTCGCCAGAGTTTTTGGCTAACTTGGACTATCCCAATTACTTGGAGAGGTCAAAACAGTTGCAGCAAAAGTGGGGATATTTGAGCGATCGCCTGCTAGAATCAGATCCACGCAGTCATTTAAGTCGTAAGTTAGGTTACTTTGCTCAAGACGGGGGTATCGCCAAGCTACGGGAATTGATGCAGAATCACGTTGCGACTCACGGACTTAAGCAACTGTATGAGGATACTAGCCGCGCCGCCGATAATTTACGGCAACAACAGGATAACCTCAAAGGTATCATCGCCGAAATTCATGAGCAAGGCATCCCCACAGGTGACAGTCAGGCTTTAATTGATTTGCGGACTGCATTGGAAAATTTAGATAAAACTTATCGCAACTTCCAAAAAGATTTGGGTAAAGAACCACTCAAAGACCGTCGGGGAACTGTGGTCAGCGATGTGGTGAAAGATGAACTGACCTTTAGAGTTTTGAGTTGGAATCATTGGACTTTGTTATTTAACAAAGCGAATAATGGCACAATCACCATAACCGAATCGAAGGGTGCAGCCGGTAAGTTATTTGACAGAGGAAATAGAACCAATACCAGTATCCCTACCAAGAGTGATGATTTTTATCCCGCTTTTGAAAAGACTGTCAAAGAAGTAGAAGAATTTGCGCGCGATCGCATCCGCCAAGCAGTGGTAGACTTACTGAGTAAATTATCCCAACAAATTGCTCCAGAGCGGGAACGTTTGCAAGCACTCCTCAACCCAGAAATAGAACAAGATATTGAAGCTAAATTCGGTGGAGAAGAAGCTGATTTATTTTACCAATTGTTGTTAGGTAGTGACCCGATCCAATGGCAAGCAGCAATCATATCAGAAATTAATCATCAAGAAAAATTCCTCACCCCAGAAATTATGTTTCCTCTGGCGCGTCAGGATGAAAAACACGATATTGGTCAAATTTTTGATTGGTCACCAGAAAAAGCACAAACAATATCTAAGTCCAGCAATCATCAAATGTTTGTGCTACGACTCCGGGATGAAATCACTGCTAGTGCCAGCTTACATTTGGTGCAATATGTTAGTGAAGTAAATCAAAGAGTCAATGCCGAATTAGATGGAATTTTAGATCAAATTATTCCCACCTTACAAAATATCTCCAAAAAAGATGGCTTGCTAAGGTTTATTGCTGCTGGTGATACCCAATCTTCTGGTGCAGTTCCAGCTTGGTTACAAAATCTCTCGGAAATTGCCGATTTAGCGGTCAAATATCCGTAATTAGTAATTAGTAGCCACCACTAATTACGACTGCATAGGAAACCGAAAAATGCCTGTAAAAATTCAGCTTGCACCACGCTTTCAGATGCGGGTTAATGAAAAAAAATATCTGGAACTTCCCACCGTTCAATTAATTGGTACTGGGAACAATGTCCCCCATATTTCCCGCATAACCTGCACTGTAAAGGGCGTATCAAATGAATTGGCATTAAAAATAGAAAAATCCTATAGACAATTTGAATCTGCTACGCCAAAAATTTCGCAAATTGGGCAATTAGAGCAGTATCCTTGTAAACTAGAGCAAACTTTAACACAAGCTATCAACTGTAATTTACAAGTAATTGTTGAATATTTCGATTCCGATTTATCCGGAAATCCCCTGCTATCTGCACGCAAAAAAATAGCAGCTTATTGTCATCTGTGGTCACTACCTATGAAACCAACAACACAACCAGATAATACCCAAGAAATCCGTAATAATCATGAAAAACAACCCGATGTTAAACAACGTAAAAGATTCCCCGGATGGTTTGCTTTAGATTTCGGCACATCTAATTCTACGGTGACACTTTTTGACCCCATTGAAGTACCAATTGCCGAAGTTTTACCGAGAGAACAAGAATTAAGATTACGCGATCGCATATCACAATGGTTGAGTTCTCCGGCTGCTATCGCTTTACCAGAAGCAAGTGCCGGTGAATGGGAGAAGTTTATCCTTGATATTAGTAAAAATTTAGAAGTTGCTCCTAGTCAATTAAGTGAAGTTTTTCAAACAGATAATAAAGACAGATTTTTAGAAGCAATTCGGCAAATAGAACTATGTTTAGGAAATAGTGATAGATTTCGTCACGCTATTAGCAGAAAATTATATAATATCTACCATGAAGTTTTTCGCGTACCTACCTTAGAATCGCAAAATCTCATTCCTGTAGTCTTAGATATTGACCGTCGAGATACAGAAATTCCCAGCGAGTTAGAAATCTCTAGTTTGACAGATTTAAACATTCGTATGGGTAGGGAAGCAAGGGACAATCGCAAAAAAGCGATCGCTCAAGGAACCAGCAGTTCTCTAAAGGAAATTATCAGCAGATTTCACCATTCACCCAAACGTTATTTTGGACAACAGCGTGATTTCTCAATCATTTTAGATGGTGCAGAAGAAACCATAAATGTTAACCAACTTGTACAAGCCGCTTGGTCACATTTAATTGATTTAACTGAAGATTATCGCCAACGCGCCAGACGCAGATTTTCCGACGGGGAATTTTTAACCGCAGTTGTCACCTACCCCACAGTTGCACCGCCAGTAGTGCGGAAAGAAGTCAAAGAATTAGTTGAACAATTAGGTATAGATGATGTACAAACCGCCTATGATGAAGCGGTATCTGTAGCCATCTTCTTTTTATGGCGTGAGTTTGGTGGTAATCTCAACATTGGCATTGAGTCCTTTAAAACTCGTTGCCGTCAAGAGAAAAATAAATGGTCGCAAAACGTTCTCGTCTTAGATATTGGTGGGGGAACCACAGACTTAGCTTTAATTGAACTCACCCTAGAAGATAAAACCCCATTCTTTAGTAGTAATGAAGATAGAGGCTTAGGCGGACGTTATTATAAACTCACGCCCAAACTGCTGGGTTCCTCTGGACATTTACAACTGGGTGGCGAGTTAATTACCTTGCGCGTGTATCGGTTGTTAAAAGTGGCGATCGCTGATACTTTACTCACAGCAATTAGCGTTGGTAAAATCGAAAGCGACAAACTAGAAGATTTAATTAGCTCGGAATTAAACGAACGCTTTTTAGAAAAAGGCAAATTCAAAAGCGGCAGTTTACTGAAATGTTTAGATAAAGAAAATCCTGAAGGTGACGCTGCTTATAAAGATGCCTTAGATACAGCCGAGAAAGTCATCCCCACCCGTTGGCAACAAGCACCCCAACGCCTGCAAACCTTCTATACTTTATGGGATCATGCGGAAGCAGCCAAACTAAAATTAGGACAGAAAACACATGATAATGGTTCTCCCCTCACCTTTACCCTGTCTGAACAACAAATAGCCGAACTACTTACCCAAAGCGCCATCAAATTCCAAGTCAAAGAATTAGATACTCTCCACGTCACCTTAGACAGCCAACAATTTGAACGCGCCGCCGCCTCAGCCATTAAAGAGGCCATAGGGATAGCTAAAGGCTTGATGGAAAGCCGTTTACGTTCCGAAGATAACAATATAGACCCCTGGAATACCCATAAAGTTGATTGGTTAATTCTCTCCGGTAAAACTTGCAACCTCGACCTAGTACAGCGCCACATCTACCAGGAATTTAGCAACTCTCCCCATTTCGTCTGGAATCCCGAACGCATCACCTTTGTCTTGGAATATACCAAACTAGCCACCTCCGCCGGTGCTTGCTACGCCGAGAAACTGCGGAGGCTCAGATTTGACCCCGAAGAATCCAAAGGACTGCTACGTAAAGGCGCTAACCAATTAGAAATAGATGTCAAAAACCTCTTTTATTACCTCCCCTGCAACTTCAAACGCAAAACCCAAAGCAACGACCTATTAACAGTCTTCAAAGCTGGACAGGAACTATACCAACTCACACCAGGGGAAAACGTCGCCAAAGTCCGTACAGAATGGCAAGGGATACAGTTAACCAACATCATTTACCGCCAAGACTACGAAGACGGAGACTTACGCCTGTGGGGTAGCTTCGACGGCAAAAACCTCATGGAAAAATTGACAATGGAGGAAGGGGAATTTCTGCGAACAATCAAAGTCCAGTTTGAGATAGACCAAACCCTACAATTTAACGTCCTCCTGTGTCAAGGAAACCCCCATTACCTAATTGATGTTCCTGGTATTGATGTCAATTCAGCTATCTCAGCCGTATCCAATACATCCACCCTATTTACTGACGGTAATTTGAAGTGGAACATCGCCGTTGAACGTCCAGATAAAGATTTAAATGATGGTGATATTGCCGTCAATGTAATTGAATCAGCCACGGTAGATCAACCAGATGCTTATCATTTAGTCTTTGAAGTAGACAGAAATAACCACAAATCCCTGCAAACCTTCCATTATCTACACGATGGTTCACCCCAACCAGGCGCAGGCTTAATCAGTAACCCCCTTCCCCCCTTCCCCCAAACCGGACAACACACCTTTTATGTTTACCAAACCGATACCGCAACCAACACCAAAAAATGGATACGTATAGGCGCACTCCGCAAACCAGATGTCAGCACAGACTATCCTTGCCAATATCGCGTTACCCTTGACAATCGAGGAATTTTACGCATCCACGCCGGTGATGTACCTTACTGGATATCTACAAGCGCAGAATGTCTCCAACAGGAAGGCTGTGTTTACTGTGCTGAATTGGATTTGCAACCTAATGAGGTGGATAAAGAACGTGACCCTTTTTGTGGAATACATTAAACGCAGAGGGGCGCGGTGAACCAGCGTTGTAGGAGGGTTTCCCTCCGTAGACGACTGGTGAACCCGAAGGGAGGTAGGCGCAAAGGTACGCGGAGAGTTATACAAAATCTCTCTCTGCGCCTCTGCGCCCACCGAAGTTTGCTCAACGGGTGGAACCCCCACACCGCAACTTCTCTCTGCGTGAGATAAAAAAAGGAAATACTAATGCAGCACCTACATCAGCTACTAACAACGAAAAACTCAGAATTAGCCCGGCTATTGCGGTTTAGCCTGCATGGAATAGAAGCTTCCCTGAAAAAAGCCCAAGCAGAATTTCCGCAAGACCCAGGCGCAAAGGTATGTGATGAAGTGCTGCAAGAACTGCGCCATCTTCTACAGCCAGAACAACAGGCTATAGCTATCATCCAGCCACCAGATGAATTCAAGCTAAATTCCCTGCGAGAGGCTTTTGATTCTGACTCAGAACTCGGTTTATATCTGGGAGATTCTTTGTTACAAAGTTATACAGATGCCGATTTATGGAACGAAATTCACCGCAAATTATTACGAGTTCCTGAAGGTTTGGCTCAAGTTTGGCGACAAAAAGCTCTAGATTGGGCCCAAGAAATGGGCGCAGTAGCAAATAATGAATATGTCTACCACCTGCCTTTCATCCGCAATGAAATTATTTACCCTGGCTTGAGTGGTAGCATCAATGCTCAAGGTTTATGCTTATCACAAAAAGCATTTTTTCACAATAATATTATTCAAAATGATGCCTCAGAGGAAATACATTTATTAGCTAGCTTCTTACTTTTATGGAGTAAATTTATAGAGATAGAACCAGATTTACATCATGCCCTAAAAAGCGTTTTTAGTTTCGATGTTATTCCTTTACATTCTCAGCCAGAGCAACAAAATCAATATATAGATACCTTTATAGACCGCTTTCAACGCACAAGAAAAGCCGAAGAAATTGCCGAACCCTTGTTAACTCTACGCGCTTGGATTGACATGGATGAAGCAATCAATTCTTTAGTATTTATACCACCATCTGAGCGTTATTCCTGGTGGGGTAAACTACAGCAAGAATCAAGACGCGCCCTAAAAAAAGTAGCCGATAGAGCCATAAATGCAGGTTATGACGTGCGGATTCGCCAGCTAACAGGAATTTACGCTGATATTTGTGCCTTTTCTAAAGATGATTTACAACTCGATTGTGGTGGTATTCCTGGGGAGGTTTTGACTTGTTTGCGAGTCTATGCACGAATTAATCAAGAGGAAATTCCTGGTCGTGTTATCTTTCGTTCGTCAAGGTAGAACAGGCAGGGGGAATCAATTCAAAATTAAAAATATCCTACGGGTACTCTGCGAGAACGCCTTTGGCGAACGCGGTAGCGTTCCGCAGGAAAGGCTTGCGCTACAAAATTAAGAAATAATGGCTTCTCACTCCCCTATCCCTTATCTCAATAGCGGAGTGCGATGGTGAGCAATGCTGATGCTGCAAGTGCTGCGGCTGTGCGAATGTGGTTCCAGAATGTCCAGTTAGTCAGGTAGCTAGTCCAAAGTTTCACCCCATCAGTGCTATCTGGATTGGCGATCGCCAGCGCTTTGTTTAGCGGTACATTAAATATGATGGTCACGCCGAATGTACCAAAAAGATAGAGTAGACTACCAGCAAGCAAATAGACAGCACTGGGTTGATGCCTGTTTAACAGTAAAGAAATTAAAAGAATCATGCACGCCACGCCTGTTCCCAGAAACGCTGTCATAAACAATGGGTTAATCACTGTAATATTAATGGACTGCATAGCGACAATGCCCTGCGTGGGTTGAAGTCTGGCAAGAGCATTCATGACGAAGGTGGAGAAAGCGAAGAAGACTCCAGCCATCAGCCCGCAGCCTAGTATTGCAAAAAGCTTCAGTATGAAAAACGAGTTGTCAACAGTTGCCATAAGGCCTTTATCTCACCAATCGGTTTTTAAATATTGCAGCGATGATCGACGGTCGGTCGTAGAGCATCGCTTTTCTAGACTTATACTATTTTGAATATTTCTGCATATCCTGATTAAGTACTCACTACTCACCAGAGAAAAATAATGGTAAAACTAGCGCGGCAAAAATTCCCACTAGCACAATTATTTCAATTACTCTGAGAGGGAAATTATTCTGCACAAAATTATTAATTTCATCGCCAACATTAGCTGATAAATTACTCAACCAATTTTGTAAACGACTAGGCCATTTTGTCGGGCTATCTTCTGGGCGTACCTGCCAAGAAAATATGGAAAGTAATAACGGCACACCACCCACTTTACTAGACATTAAAATGTGAATTGCTAAACAGGCAACAATGACAAGCCAACCAATTAAATGCAGGTAGTACCAAGCATGATTTAACTCTCCTGTAGGAAGCCATTCTTCTTTCATCATTCTGCCAGACAAAACAGCTAAAACCGCCGCAATCAACATAAGTGTGTTGGCAATTCTTTGTAAGCTCACCCACCAAATCGGTCTACCAAATTGAGTTAAGTTTTGTAAAGAATCTTGTTGTAATAGCTTGCGGTTTCCTGCATGAAAACTATAGAGGGCTAACGCCGGGAACACAAAGAAGAAAAAGACTGCAAATGTGCCGTGAATGTCTATACTTTCACCAATGCGGGGGATGGGTAACTTGCCAAATCTACCATCGAAAGTATTGTAAACTAAAAAACCCGTGATGATGGCGGCGATCGCTAAAAATCCACTCACACCATGAAGAATCTTTAATAACAAAGGCTGATAGGGCGCAGAACGGGACATGGTTATAATCTTGGTAGTAATTTTCAGCAGTATTCCAGAAATATTATTAGATATTAGCTGGCTTATCATCAATAGCTAAACAAATTAATAATTCAACGCCAATAAACGCTGATATATGCTGCGATTAGAATAAAGATTTATATTTTGTTAATTTATGCTCAAAAGCCCACTCCGATATCCAGGCGGTAAATCAAAAGCTATCAAGCAGATAATTGAATACCTACCGACAAGCTTTCATGAATATCGGGAACCATTTGTAGGCGGTGGTTCTGTATTTATTTACTTAAAGCAAAAGTTTCCTACGTTAAAAATTTGGATTAATGATTTAAATACTGAATTATTTCTATTCTGGAGATTTGCCCAATCTAATTTACCTGAGCTAGTGCAAGAAATACGCCGATTTAAAGATAGATATCAAGATGGTAAATCACTGTTTTTGGAATTAACCACAGTCGATGTTACTAGTCTGTCTGACTTCGACAGAGCAGTAAGATTTTTTATCCTCAACAGAATTACCTTCTCTGGTACTGTAGAATCAGGTGGTTTCTCTCAACAAGCTTTTCAAAAAAGGTTTACTTACTCTTCAATAGAACGATTAGAGAAATTAGCAGATATTCTAACTGAAGATATCAAGATTACTAACTTAGACTACAGTCAACTACTGAATAGTGAACAAAACGACGTATTTATATTCTTAGATCCGCCATATTTTAGTGCTACAAAATCTAGATTGTATGGTAAAATTGGGGATTTACATACATCTTTTGAACATCAGCGATTTGCTGAGTTATTGCAACAATGTCCCCATCGTTGGCTTATTACCTACGACAATTCACCGGAAATCCGAGCTAATTTTTTATCTGCTCACATATACGAATGGGAATTGCAATATGGCATGAATAACTATAAACAAAGCGGTGCTGCCAAGGGACAAGAGTTATTTATTAGCAACTATGAAATCAAACATAATTCCCATAAAATGGCAAAAAATCAACAGAATTTATAGTTATAAATGAATATTTCAACCTCGCTTTGACGACAGTCAATTTTTCGGTAGGATAACTGCCATGCCTCTCAACCTACACAAACTTGAGTTATGACAACTTCCCCAATCCCTACCCAAGAATCTTCTACTAGTTGGTATCTTCTACTGCAACAATTAATAGATGGTGAATCTTTAAGTCGATCGCAAGCTGCTGAATTGATGCAAGGTTGGCTTAGTGAAGCCGTACCTCCAGAGTTATCAGGAGCAATCTTAACAGCACTCAACTTTAAAGGCGTTTCTGCCGATGAGTTGACTGGTATGGCTGAAGTACTACAATCTCAATCTAAATTGGGGAGTGGAGAAAATTCTTCCCAATTACCCATTACCAATTACCAATTCCCCATAATCGATACTTGTGGCACTGGTGGCGACGGGTCATCAACTTTTAACATTTCTACTGCTGTGGCGTTTGTGGCGGCTGCTTATGGTGTACCTGTTGCCAAGCATGGTAATCGTTCGGCTTCGAGTTTGACGGGTAGTGCCGATGTTTTAGAAGCTCTGGGTGTTAACTTGGGTGCTTCTAGTGAAAAAGTACAAGCTGCTCTGCAAGAAGTCGGGATCACATTTTTGTTTGCTCCCGGTTGGCATCCTGCATTAAAAGCGGTGGCTACTTTGCGACGGACTTTAAGAATCCGCACGGTGTTTAATTTGCTGGGGCCGTTGGTCAATCCTTTGCGTCCCACAGGACAAGTGGTGGGGTTATTTACTCCCAAACTTTTGACAACTGTTGCCCAAGCTTTAGATAATTTGGGTAAGCAAAAGGCGATCGTCTTACATGGACGAGAAAGGCTGGATGAGGCTGGGTTGGGTGATTTAACTGACTTAGCAGTATTATCTGATGGTAAGCTACAGTTAACTACGATAAATCCCCAGGAAGTGGGTGTGACACCTGCTCCTATTGGCGCACTCCGGGGTGGGGATGTACAAGAAAATGCGGAGATTCTCAAAGCTGTATTGCAAGGCCAAGGAACCCAAGCACAACAGGACGCTGTAGCTTTAAACGCGGCTTTGGCGCTACAGGTGGCGGGTGCAGTCCCATTATTAGACCATGCCAAAGGTGTGAGTGTAGCTAAGGAGATCCTACAGACTGGTACTGCTTGGGCAAAATTGGAACAATTGGTACACTTTCTGAAGAGTTAGCTTCTGAGTGCGATTGGCGGCGAAATTCTACGACATTGCGCTTAATAGTGACATCGTAATTGCCAAAAAAGTCATGTCCTAAAAGCCCAGTTTCGAGTTCTGCCCCAGCGATCGCTACTGGTACCCTATTTACTATCACCCCTCCCACTGCCATCGAATCTACATAACCAATGGGAAACTCTACACCCTTAGAACTAGCGGTGTTAGCCTTGGCCTTACCCACAGTAACAACTCTCAAAGCATTTGCCATCTGTTGAGTGATCACAGTACCACTGGCTCCAGTATCCACAATCATGTCAAATTGTTGCTGACCGTTAAAAGTCACCGTCACAATTGGTGTACCCCCAATTCGCCGTTTAATTGGGGCGACAAAAACATCTTGTTCCGATGTTAGTGCTGTGGATATCGGAAAATCTACTTGTTCTGTTGACAGTTTTGCGCTTCCAGGTGGTGGGACAGGGATAACAAACTGGGGTGAGCTAGACTGTTGGGGCGCAGTTGCCACTATCCTGGGAGTCGGTCTTGTAGGCAATGGTCGGGCGACAGTATTAGCTTGGCGTACAGCGTACTTCATCTGACGTTGATACTCAGAAATTTTAGTTTGAGCGATCGCAAACTCAGGACTTTGCTTTTCAACTTTTTTCATCAGAGCGATCGCATCATGGAACTGACTGGCTACCAAATACCAATCATCAGGGGATTGCGCCGATTGACTAATACTCTCAGCACCAGCCGCCTTATCTAACCCCATCTCAAAAGAACTCGGTTCCATTGGCGATGATGGCAACTCTGTTGACTGCGAAATATTTGGTGCTACTTGTGGTTCGTCAGCAACTGGTACTGGTAAATCCTCCGTCACCACAGACTGTTGATTACGAAGAATAGCCGTTTTTTGTTTGCCTCCGCTACAAGCAACACTTAAAAAGGCGATCATACTAGACAAACAAATCAGGACTGCGCGAGATAAAAAGGGCTGAAGCATAATTAATTTTAATCTTACCTGTTCCAGCGAAGGCATCCAAATGTGGGGACTAGGGAATTATGAATCAGATATTTTTCTTTTACACACGCCAGAGTGCTTCTCTACGAGACGCTATAGCGAACGAGTCGGGAGACCCTTTCGGCAGTTCCTCCTGGGGGAAACCCCCAAGACCGGACTGCCTCACCACGCAACTGGCTCCCCTGCACCCCCATACCCTTATCCCCCCCCAAATAGAGCTATCTTGATTTTAAGTTTTAATTAATTTCCTGGCGAACGTGTAATTCACAAACTCATGGGATAATTAACACTCGCAGTGTGGGTATTAGGGACTAACGACTGAAAAAATCTCAACGATCACAAAGCAACGGAGAAAAAAATTTCTCCAATTCTCAGTCCCCAATCCCCAATCTCCCCAGTCCCCATCCTAATTCATCGCTTATGCCCCTGTCTGACGCAATACCTGCTCTCCTTGTCTTGGCAGATGGAACTGCTTACCGTGGTTGGTCTTTCGGTGCGACGGGAACCACCATTGGCGAAGTCGTCTTCAACACCGGTATGACTGGCTATCAAGAAGTATTGACTGACCCTAGTTACTGCGGACAGATTGTCGTGTTTACCTATCCCGAATTGGGGAATACAGGCGTTAATCCTGAAGACGAAGAATCAGCACGTCCCCAAGTGCGGGGTGCGATCGCCCGAAATATTTGTCATAAACCGAGTAACTGGCGATCGGCACAATCCTTACCCGACTACCTCAAACAGCACCAAATCCCCGGTATCTTTGGTATAGATACCCGCGCCCTCACTCGCAAAATTCGGATGTACGGAGCCATGAACGGCGGCATCTCCACAGAAATTTTGGATGAAGCGGAGTTGTTAGAACAGGTACAAGCAGCTCCCAACATGGCAGGCTTAAATCTAGTCCGGGAAGTTACCACCTCTACAGTTTACGAATGGTCAGATCCCACAACAGCAGTTTGGGAATTTAACCCAGAGGGTACAGTAAATAATGGGGAATCCTTGACAGTTGTCGCCCTAGATTTTGGTGTTAAACGCAATATATTACGTCGTTTAGCCAGTTATGGTTGCCGAGTCATTGTTGTACCTGCCGATACATCACCAGAAGCAATCCTAAAATACAATCCAGATGGTATTTTCCTCTCGAACGGCCCTGGTGACCCCTCGGCAGTTACAGAAGGTATTACCACAGCCAAAGTATTGCTCGAAAGTGAAAAACCCATTTTCGGTATTTGTATGGGACACCAAATTTTGGGTCACGCCTTGGGAGCAGAAACCTTTAAGCTGAAATTTGGACATCGGGGTTTAAATCAACCAGCAGGTTTACAACAACGGGTAGAAATCACCAGCCAAAACCACAGCTTTGCCATTGACCCAGATTCTTTACCTGAGGCAGTTGTGGAAATCAGCCACCTCAATTTAAACGATCGCACTGTTGCCGGTCTGCGCCACAAATCTCTACCTATCTTTTCAGTACAGTACCACCCAGAAGCCAGCCCTGGTCCTCACGATGCTGATTACTTGTTTGCCCAGTTTGTTCATCAAATGCGGACAACAAAACAAGCCACTACAGCAGAAGTGAGTTAAAAAGGGATTGGGGATTGGAGACAAGGAAATACAGAGGAACCGGGAACAAGGGAAAAGAAATTTACCTAATACCCAATACCCAATACCCACTCCCCGATCCCCATACCCCAGCAGGTTGTAGACAACACGCCCAAAAACCATCTATACTTGAGCGTTCACTTTAACGACGAGGAGGGAATTATTGCTGAACCACTAAATCTAACCGTAAGCCTGAGAGGTACTCGTGAAGTCCGCGATAACTATCAGCTATTCCGCCTCACAGGTCTGTTAGATGCCTTTTCTGAGCCGACGTTTCGCAAGGTACTTGGCGGCAAAATTGATGAAGGCCCAAAGCATATTATTCTGGATCTTTCGCAAATTGACTTTGTTGACAGTTCCGGCTTGGGCGCTCTGGTGCAGCTAGCCAAGCAAGCTCAAACGGCCGAAGGAACCTTGCAAATTGTCACCAATGCACGCGTTACTCAAACTGTCAAGCTCGTTCGCTTAGAGAAGTTTCTCTCACTGCAATCCACAGTTGACGCAGCTGTAGAAAACATCAAGGGTGCTTGACCTCATAGAGAGATTAAGCTATCCGATATTTTTCGGCATAGCTTAATTTATAGAAAGGTTGGCGAAAAACCTCTCTCTGTCTGGGAGAGGTACAAAAGCCAACGATGAGAATAGAGAATGGAGGCTAGTAGTTCACCAACCCAAAATTGCTAGGCTAAGGCAAGCAGGGGAAGCAGGGGGAAAAAGAGATTTTTGGCTGCTATTAACCTTGCAAAGTTGATTTGCCAGACTACTAGCTAAAAAATTGACAACTCATCTCTAAGCTCGTCATTGCCAGCGTTTAGGCTGACCAAGTATTGATCCATAGCAAACTAACCAATAAAAAGATATATTAGGAAATGATTTTTATAGCACTGAATTCAGCTAGGTGTAGCAACATGGCGTAGTAGAATATCAGCCTTTTGATAGATGCCTTATAAATGTAGTAAAGTATAAAGGCAATTATAGATACCTTTTGAAATTAAAAAACTGCCAAAACTAGGCATCTAAAATTTTTTATCTTTGCTTTTTAATATTACCCCGTGAAGGAATGATGAATTTGTGAAGTCCCAGGAGGAAGAGTTACTAGATAAACAAGGTGAAGACCTTAAGCCAGATTCATCTTGGAATCAAGCACTCTTGGCAACCACTGCGCCATTAATTCAAAATATCTCCCAGACACAATTGCAGCAGATTTCTCCTGCGGCTTTGGCTTATGTAGGGGATGCAATTTATGAACTTTATGTTAGAATGTTTTACCTGCTACCACTACAGCGATCTGATGCTTACCATCGTTTAGTAGTAGCACAAGTAAGAGCAGAAACACAGGCGCTACATTTGCGATCGCTGACTCCTTACCTGAGGGCAAGTGAATTAGAAATTGTCCGCCGAGGCCGTAATGCTGCCGCAGGTCGTCCCAAACGAGTTGATCCCGAAATATATCAACAAGCCACAAGTCTTGAAGCTTTAATAGGCTACCTTTATATCACCGATTTCCCACGTTTAACCGAACTGTTACAGAAAATCCATCTAGAGAAAGAAGAATAATTTAACTACTCAATCTCAGCGATCGGAAGCTTTTTAAGTTTAGGTTCAGTACATACAGGAATCGGACTGTCTACCCATGCGCCATACGCCAAAATCTTATGACTAACAAACCTAAAAAAATCAAGACTACCAGCGAAGCAAATCGCGGACAACCAGTAAAAATCAAGGGTAAGCGTGTCATAGCTAATCCTATTCGTAGTCACAGAAATGGAGAGAGCAATCCTACTAGCTCTAACAGCAGCTCACGGCCTCCGCGTCCACGCCGTCAATTTTCTGATGCAGCACCTATTCCCAAAGTCAAAGAAGAGAACGAAAGCGACATTATTTATGGTCGTCATCCAGTACTGAGTGCGCTGGAAAATCAACGTGGACTCAACCGCATCTGGGTAACTCCTCGACTGCGTTACGATCCCCGGTTTCATAATTTGATTCTCCAAGCCAAAGAAAATGGCGCGGTCATAGACGAAGTAGAACCCAAACGCTTAGACCAAATCACCGACCAAGCTAATCACCAAGGCATAGCTGCACAGATCGCTCCCTACTCATATATTGAGTTTTATGAACTAATTGCCCAAGCTAAGTCTGTCACCGATCCCGTCATTATCGTCGCTGATGGCATCACCGACCCCCATAATCTAGGGGCAATTATTCGTACAGCCGAAGCAATTGGCGCTCAAGGCTTGGTTATTCCCCAAAGAAGAGCATCCGGGATCACCTCTACAGTTGTGAAAGTAGCAGCAGGGGCTTTAGAAAATTTTCCTGTAGCAAGGGTAGTTAATCTCAGCAGGGCTTTAGAAGATTTAAAAGAGGCTGGCTTCTGGATTTATGGAACTGCGGCTGGAGGTAGCGAACCTCTGCACACAGTCAGTTTCCGCGGCCCCATTGTTTTGGTCATCGGCTCGGAAGGCGAAGGCTTGAGTATGTTAACTCAGCGCTCATGTGATGTTTTGGTATCAATTCCCCTGATGGGTAAGACCCCTAGTCTGAATGCCTCAGTTGCCGCAGGAATGGCGCTTTATGAGATTTTCCGCCAACGCTCATTAAACACTTTGTACCTAGATAAATTGCCAAAGCCTCTATGAAAATAATCAGTAAAAGAGTATAAAGAAATGTAACAACAAAAAATAGCAATCTCTATTGCTGAACATTCAGTACCACTTTGATCAATTGGCGACAACCATGAAAACAATTTGGCAAAACCTGAAAGAAACTACAATTAATACTTTCAATACTTTTGGCTTGGCTTGGTGGGTGGAGATTACTACTCAAAACCCACGCTGCACATACTACTTCGGGCCTTTTCTGAATTCTGCTGACGCGAAGGTAGCCATCAAAGGCTACGTCGAGGATTTAGAGACAGAAGGGGCGCAAGGAATAGGTGTGAATGTGAAACGCTGTAAACCTAATAACTTGACGATTGCTGAAGACCTGGGGGAACGTCTTGACCGCAAAGTAAAGCCTGCCTTTAGCGGTCAGATGTAAGTTAGGCAATTAGTTAATAGTCATTAGTCATTAGTCATTAGTGATTGCATTAAACTCTTGACTTGGGACTTTTGACTGTGGACTTTGTATTATTAATTACTCATTACCTGTGAGTTGTTTGCTAACCACAGGTCAATATCGTTTATTACCTGCTGGGGTATTTCCCAAGGGAAAAGATGGGCGGTATGAGGGTAGCATTGCCACTGACTCTGTTTGAGATGTTGGGCTGTTTCTAAACTAGAATCGGCTGTAATGTGTTTATCTTGAGCGCCAGCCAGCACCAGACTAGGGCAATGAATTTGCTCAAGGTCTGCGAGTCGGTTGTATCCTAAACGCAAGGCGCTGTTAAGGGCGCGAGTGGCAGATGGAGAAGTTTGCAAGTAAGCTGGCAAAGCTTCCCTGGCTATGTAATTATAGGCAGTGGGTGTGTGTTGCTGTATGAGATAACGAAACAGCGATCGCTTGCCAAAAGTCTCAATATTCCAGCGCCAGCCCGGTTTGATGTAGTTTAGTAACCCAGCAACACCTGTATAAAGATTATCCTGCCAGGAAATCGGTGGATGATTACCACGGGGTCTAGCTGCTGTCGCCACCAAAATCAGCCCAGTGATACGCTGCGGTAGGCGCAAAGCCAACTCCATCGCTAAAATCCCACCCAAAGACCATCCCAATACTAAGCATTTCTCGATCTGCAAACGATCTAATAAAGCTTCTAAGTCGGTTAAATGATCCTGCATGGTAAAGTTGCCCCGAAAGCGACTGGTGCCGTAGCCACGCAAATCAGGGGCAATAGTTTGGTAACGTTTTGATAAGTGATTTGTAAAAACCGACAGACTCCGACCACTACCAGGATGTCCATGCAGTCCTAATATGGGGAAACCTTGACCTTGGATATGAATGTTAAGTTTCTCAGTCACAGTAATTAATTCAAAATTCTTAATACCCCATGAGTAGGGGCGGGTTAATCCAATATGATGCACAGTTAAGGATGCTCCCGTCCCTACAAAACCAAATTTTAAACCTACTCCCTGGCGTTCCTTATTTCCTGTGCTTAACTTCCACCACAGTATGAACGTTCCCACGGGGGGTAAAATCAGCTTTGACAGTTGCTTCTAGAGGGTCACAAGCTGCGACAAAATCATCGAGAATTTGGTTGGCTGATTCTTCGTGGGAAATGTAGCGATCGCGGTAACTGTTAATGTAAAGTTTGAGAGCCTTTAATTCCACCACTCGCTCATCAGGGACATAGGTAATATAAATAGTGGCAAAGTCAGGATAACCGGAAAATGGACACTTACAAGTAAATTCCGGCAAGGTAATATTAATATCATAGCGCCGACCCACACGCGGATTGGGAAAGGTAATTAATTGTCCTTCCGCAATCTCCCGTTCGCCATACTTAACTTCCTGGCTAGGCTGAGATACCGTTTCCGGTGAAGAATTACTCATAAATTATTAGTCCAAAGAAATGTAAAGATCCATCACTAATAACTTAACATCCAACACCCAGCACCCAGCCCTCGAAACTATTCTCGCTCCCAATCAGGACAACTTCCATCATCCCACCCATGAGGGTGCATACCGCAGACTAGCAAATTACCTCCATACACATGACCGTGGTAATTACTGCAACCTATACAGGCAGCATTTTGTTCTGTTGTCGCTTCGACTGAATAAGGAAAGCCAGGATCAACATCCGCCACAACATCCTCTAGTTCCCAGTAGATATCCAGAATCGGCTCGGTTAAATCCTGTAAATACTGGTCAACTTCGGTAACAATACTGTTTTGGACTTGTTCAGTGAATTCTTCTGTTAGCTCAAAAAAGGCATCTACCATTTCACCCATTCCTAAGAAGAAGCGTTCTACTTCATCGGCCGCAGTTTCCACCATTTCCATCAAATCTTTTTGCCATTGATCCATAAACTTAACGCCCTGGCTTGCAAAAAATAGGACGCATAGTGCTACTTGACTGGAAACACTAAAGTACACCCTAGATCACATATATTATAGATTCTCAGGTACGTACTAGTACGCCCAGTTCACACCGTGCTGATAGGACTTTTAACTGAGCAATCTCTATTCTTTTTGCAATCTTTTTAACTCTTCTTGCAGGTCTAGCACTTGTTGGCGCAGTTCATCTACTTTCTCTGTTGATGCCTCTTTCACCGTTGGTTCTTCATCTTCCTCTAAAATTTCGATGCGACGAGGTTCAGAAGAGGGCGGTTTTCCAGGAGCTTCATCTGTTGCTGGAGGCTGTTGGGCTTGCTTCATCATATCTTCCACAAAGCGACGGGCTTCGTCTGTGGTCATTTCACCCTTGGCAACCATCTCGTCTGCCAGTTTTTGGACTTGCGATCGCAGTTCAGTTAATTTACCCCCAGCTTTCTCGCCAGCGTAAGAAGCCAATCCGACACCGAGGTAAAATGCTTTTTGAACAATATCTCCAAAACCAGGCATTGCTGCTGATAGCTCCTAATAAATAGGGCGACCCGGAGACTACGCCTACTACAAGCATCCTGTGTTGCTGCTACCTTCCGGTCCTGACAAGGTTTAGGCGTTGGAGTCGCATAGATCCAGGTCTATTAATAATATAACATCAAATTCCGTAACTGTGCGTTATTCAACAACAATTTTCCATTCGTAAAGTTTAAAGTTGACACAACCGCTCTTTACTAAGGGATCATCGGCAACAATGGCCTCGGCTTCTGCCATTGAAGCAGCCTCAAATAGCAACATCCCGCCACCGAATTGCGCCCAATAACCTGTTCGGGCTTTGTAACCCTTGGTAATCAAATCTCTGACGTAGGCTTGGTGAGCTGGTACGTATTGGTCAAAGATGGATTTATCAACTTTGCCTTCTTCTAACTTGACGAACCACGGCATTTTGCTTGCAACCTCTAGAAATCCTATTTTCTAATATTTTTAACGGTAATGTTATCTTTAGGGAAATAGAGTGAGGAGCGATCGCAGTTTTTTAGATCGTTAATTTTCAAACTACTGTATTTGATCTTCCCTTTTGAATTTTGAATTTACCAAAAAGTCGTTTTTTCGTCGCCTTGCTACCGCCGCAAGAGATACAAGACTACGCCAACCAAATCAAACAGCACTTTGCAGATCATTACGCTAGTCGCCACGCGCAAAAGTCGCCGCCACACATTACACTGCAACCACCGTTCGAGTGGGTAGATAATCATATATCTATACTAGAAACCTCCTTGAGAGATTTTGCCAGCCAGCAACAGTCGATACCAGTAACTCTCAGTGGTTTTGATGCCTTTGCACCCCGTGTTATTTATATCAATGTCGAGAGAAGTCCAGCACTGTTGAACTTGCAAGCTGAGTTAATCGGCCATACAGAAGCTACCTTGAAGATTGTAGATGCAGTTGGCAAACAACGCCCTTTTGTACCACACATGACAGTAGGCTTTCGAGACTTAACAAAACAAAACTTTCAGGCTGCTTGGACAGAATTTGCCAATCGTCAACTAGATTTTGAATTCACTGCGGATAAGTTAACTTTGCTGATTCACGATGGTAGACGTTGGCTGATTAAGTCAGAGTTTAATTTCCTCTAATCGGCAGCACATATAACTTTTTATTACAGATGCTTTGAGTGTAAAGACAGAAAGGTTTGATTATTAAGTGTATATATTAATCAAATAAGTACACTTAACATGAGTATCACCGAGACGCTCAGAAAAGGGTCAAAAGGCTCAGAGGTGAGCGAACTGCAAGAAATACTAGTTAAACTAAAATTCGATCCAGGTCGGATAGATGGTGATTTCGGTAACAAAACAGAAGCGGCTGTCAAACAATTCCAACAAAAACAAAATATTACTCCTGATGGCGTAGTAGAGATAAATACTCGTAATGCTTTAAATAAAGCCATTCAGCGACAAATAGAAATAGCAAAACTTTATGGTGGAGCTTCCGGTAAATTACCACTACCAGGGGTGAATTTGATCAAAGAATTTGAGGGCTGTAAGTTGATAGCTTATCCCGACCCTCTCTCTAAAGGTAAACCTTATACTATTGGTTGGGGTTCTACTGTAAAAAAAGATGGTAGCGAATGGTCTTTGGGGGAAAAAATTACCCAAGTAGAGGCGGATGAACTGTTAATTTTTCAGTTAGAGCGTAAATATTTACCACCTCTAGAGAGAATACTTAGATGGGAAGATTTCAATCCTTACCAACAAGGAGCATTATTGAGTTTTGCTTATAACTTGGGGGCAAATTTCTATGGTTCTAAAGGTTTTGAGACAATTACTAGAGTATTGAATAATCAAGAGTGGGACAAAATTGAACCCACTCTAATTATGTATAGAAATCCGGGTAGTCCAGTTGAGGCGGGGTTAAGACGCAGACGAGTGGCTGAGGCTAAACTATTTCTTCAGCCATTGTCATAGTCTTAGGGGGGAGTTATTTAACATCAATTATCAGGCTAAATCGAACAGCAATAACTCTGTACCGACGCTTGTACTGATTTTCAGTTGCTCTTCTGTGTTGATTTGTACGCCATCACCTGCTCTGAGTTCTTCACCATTTAAAGTGGCGACACCTTGAGCGATTTGCAACCAAGCATAGCGATCGCCTTTTACGTGATAATTGACTACATCACCTGGTTTTAAAATAGAGGCGTAGATATCAACATTTTGGTGAATAGTGACAGCACCATCACGTCCGTCTTTAGCAGCTACAAGACGCAGTTGACCGCGTTTTTCTTCTGGGGTGAAAGCTTTCTGTTGGTATCTGGGTGCTAATCCTTGTTCGTCAGGTAAAATCCAGATTTGCAGTAAATGTAATGCTTCGGTGCGTGAGTGGTTAAATTCACTATGTTGAATTCCCGTACCAGCACTCATAATCTGCACATCGCCAGGACGAATAACTGAACCAGTACCCAAACTGTCTTTATGCTCTACTGCACCTGAGAGTACATAAGTGAGAATTTCCATATCACGATGTCCATGAGTGGGAAATCCTGCACCAGGTGCAATGCGGTCGTCATTGATGACTCGTAAGGAACGGAATCCCATACGGTTGGGATCATAAAAACTGCTGAAAGAAAAGGTGTGATAACTATCAAGCCAACCTGTTTGACTACGACCCCGTGCATTTCTATCATGAATGAGATTGTTGATTGTATTTTGAGACATAGATTTACCTCGTTAATTGGTAATTTTAATTGGTGATACAAGAACTTATTTTTGTTGGGTTCAATTTGGTAAAATGAAATTTTTAAAATACATTTTTGTTTTTTATAATTTATTTTTTGAACTATTTAAATAGTAAGATATGGCAATATAAAATGAAAAGTACGCACTAAAAAGTGGCGTACTTACCAAAAAGATACTATGAAATTGCAATTATAGAGATTCCCAAAAAAGTTTATCTAACAGCAGCTGGCTGTTGAATTTTATTAGCAATTGCACCACCGTCTTCTTTAACAGCTGCTGCTTGTAGATGCGCGTCTAGGAACCACAGTCGCTTATCGATGGTGCGGGAGATTTCGGTATAAAGGTCTGCGGTATCAGCATCACCTAAATCATCAGTTTTAGCGATCGCTTCTCGGATATGCTTGGCGTAGGGTGCAAATCGGTCTGCTAAAGCTGCTACGTACTCCTGACTATCCAAAATATCAAAGGGAAATTCTGGCAAAATTGAATTTTTTGCGGCGGCGCGTGCTGTTCCTACAGCATATCCACCCAAAGCAGTTACCCTTTCAGCCACAAGATCAACAAACTCTTCTAATTCCCCAGCGAGTTCGTCGAATAATTCGTGTAATTGATAGAAATCAGTACCTTTAACATTCCAATGGGCTTGTTTTGCCTGAGTTTTTAAGTCCAAAGTGGCTGCTAAAGTTTGATTGAGGATAGCAACAATTTGTACCCGTTTTTCAGATGGAATATCAATACGGGTGGGATAGAGACGGGATGACAGAGTATTATCACTCATGATTCTACCTAATGGCTTGTGCGAATTAACTCTCTAGATAGTAGGATTAAGTGCCTCTTGTGCGTAACTCTCTAGCGATAGATAACATTCATCTTAGACATGAATGCCAGCGATAGATGCAGAAAAATGATGAATGCGCTGTCCTCGTGCTGTTTTTCGCTACAAATCGGTATTCACAAAAGGATAGTAGAGGATTAACCGGACTTTATATTGGGAAGCCTCTCATCTTCTCAATGCAGCTGCTTTATAATTGTCCTGTCGTAGCTAACAAAACGGGTAAATAAATATGGGCAGCAAATGTGGGTAAAGTTGTTTTGTACACACCAATAACAACTTATTTACGTGATTTAGAGCCCATATTTGCTATGTAAATATACTTTACTACATCCAAAGACTATGGATTTATCAAACTTTACTACACTGCAAAACTTAGAAGCTGCCTTTGGTGGTGAATCAATGGCAAATCGTAAGTATTTATTTTTTGCCGAAGTAGCCCGTAAACTGGGATTTACAGATTTGGCTAAACTATTTCGGGAAACAGCAGAGCAAGAAACAGAACACGCTTTTGCCCATTTTGAGTTACTGCATCCCGAATTGGTTGTAGAAAATCCGTCTGCCTTAACTGACGAACAAAAGCGAGAAATTGTCTCTCGGTGTTTATCTTTGGCTATTGAAGGCGAAACCTACGAATACACTACAATGTATCCTGATTTTGCCGCAGCTGCCCAAAGCGATCGCGATCATCCGGCGGCGGAAGAATTTCTCAAACAAGCGCAAGAATCTAGCGAACACGCCAGCACTTTCCGCGAAGCTGCACACCGCTTTGGTTTATTGAAGTTTATCGAAAATTACCACGCCGATCGCTACACTGAAGCATTAGAAGTATTAAATGGTGGACAACCTGTTACCAGAGTAGTTGGTGAAGATCCCAACACTCGTAAATGGATTTGCAGACAATGCAGTATGATTTATGATCCTGTTGCAGGTGATCCCGATTCTGGAATTGCGCCAGGTACGCCATTTGAAGATATCCCTGACGATTGGCAATGTCCGATTTGTGGCGCTACCAAAAAGACATTTAAGCTACTTGAGGAAAAAACTGCGGCTTAGAGGCAACTATTTGATTTGTCCAATATACGTAGGGCAGACACTTACGTTTGTTCAATCATCAAATCAGATTCCCATAGGAGGCTTGGTAATTGGTAAACATCAAAACCAATTACCAATCAGCTATTACCTATTCCCAAGCATAAATCAAACTCGATATTACCGAAGAATTCAGAATACATCTCCCTGAATCCAGAATAGATTCTGTCCGACTGGATGGAGAATCGAGGTTTAAAGCAGAACGTTTTTAATCGTGGATAAGAAAAAAATTCTTTCCGTGGCTGTTACCCTTGACTTCAGGCATGGGGTATTCTGAATTCTGTAGCTTGCTTCCCTGAAAGGGTATTCTGTCTTCTGACTCCTTCTCATAGAGCAGCGTGTTTTCTTTCACTTTGAAGAATTTCCGTTGCTTTTTCGGCAGAAAGAGGCTTATAGAACAAGAAACCTTGGACATCCTGACAGTTGATTGATTTTAAAAAATCGAGTTCTTCCTGCTTTTCTACCCCTTCAGCCGTTAGCCTCAAACCTAGACTCCTGCCCAAAGTCACGATCGCCTTGACGATATGTGCTACTTTGCTATCTGTGGTCAATGCTTTGATGAAAGACCCATCAATTTTCAGATTGTGGAGTGGTAAAAGCTGTAACCGGGATAAGGAAGAATGGCCAGTACCGAAGTCATCAATGGCAATATCAACACCCATCTGCTGCAAATTTTCTAACACACTCCTAGTAAAATCAATATCCTCAATAGCTGTTGATTCCGTAATTTCTAATTCTAAAAACTCTGGTGCTAAACTTGTTTCGGCTAAAATTGCCGAGACAATTTCTAGCAAATTGGGTTGACGAAACTGTTTGGGAGAAAGGTTGACAGCCATTTGCAAAGGAGGTAATCCAGCTTCTTGCCAAGCTCGGTTTTGCATACAGGCTGTACGCAATACCCATTCACCAATAGGAATAATTAACCCAGTTTCCTCAGCAATGGGAATAAAAATACTCGGTGCTACTATCCCCATTTCTGGATGTTGCCAGCGTAACAATGCTTCCATACCAGTAATTTGTCCGGTGAGGATATTAACGCGGGGTTGATAGTAAACTGTTAATTCTTGCTTTTCTAAGGCATAACGCAGACTTTTTTCTAAAGTTAGCAGTTCTGGGGTTTTACCACTTAAGCTAGTGGTGTAAAACTGATAGTTATTTCTCCCCTCATCTTTGGCATGATACAGGGCTGCGTCTGCGTGTTTAATTAAAGCTTCTGCATCTGGACTGTGGTGATCGAGTAAAGCTATGCCCAAACTAGCACTTACGTAAAGTTCATGCCCATCCAGATGGAAAACTTCTTCTAAAGCTTTGAGAATCCTGTAAGCTGCCTGGGTGACTTCTTCGATATAACTTATGTGGGGTAGGAGAATTGTAAATTCATCACCTCCCCAACGAGAAACAGTGTCTCCACTTCTCAGACAGTCACACAATCTTTGGGCGACACTTTTTAATAAGCGATCGCCCAAGCTATGACCCAGAGTATCATTAATGACTTTGAAACGATCCAGGTCAAGAAACATGACAGCTAAGCTCTGTTGACTGCGCGATGCGTTAGCTAAAGCTTTAGCCAGTAACTCATTAAATAGTAAGCGATTGGGTAATCCTGTCAGCAAATCATGTAGGGCTTGGTAGCGAATTTTTTCTTCCACTTGTTGACGTTGCCAAGCACCACTAATACTAGCTGCCATTGTCAAAAGTGTAGATTCTTCATGCCTTGACCAGTAACGCTCTTGAGTGCAATCTGCTAAACCAAGGTAGCCCCAAAATTGATCTTCTAGTCTCAGAGGTACTAACAACAGAGACTGAATCCCCTGCCTTTCCAGAAGTTCACGTTCCACTATGGGCAATTTTCGCCTCAGTTCATTGATGGATTTACCACTAGATAAAATACTGTACCAACGTGATAATTCAGCAGACTGATAAAGCTGATTCTGCCAATATTGAATAGAAGGCTGGAGGCCGGAGCAATACCATTCAAATTGTAAGCTTACTGCCGTTTTCCCCGTAACGGGATGAGGATGGTTTTTAAATAAATAAGCTCGGTCTGCCTGGGCGGCTTCACCCACGACAGCTAAAGCTTTTTCAATAGCAGTGTCATAATTCATTTCCACAACTAACCAATTAGCCGCTTCTGCTACTGCCTGTAACAGGCGATCGCGCTGATGTAGTTCGGCTTCAGCTTGTTTTTGTTCAGTAATATCACGTATAATATAGGTTCTAATTAAATCGCTTTCTGGTAAATTATGGACTGATTGTTCATAAACTGCATGACCAACTGTCACTTCTCGGACAAACGGATTGATTTTGGGGTTTTCAGCAACATTGAGAATATCTTTTAAAATCGGATGTCGTTTACCCAGTTCTCGCAAATCTGGAAATTTCACAGATGCAGCTGGGTTGATATATGTGACTCGTCCTTCTAAATCTGTCTCAATAATTGGATTGGGAATCAGTTCTGGGAAGGATGCTAAGCGAGCTAAAGCAGTCTCACTAGCACCTTCAAACTCAGGATCAACAACTAAAGTTTGAAAAGGATTAACAGGTTGGGACAGCTCAGATAAAAACGTTGATAAGTCTTCAACGTCAGCAGATGCAAAAAAAGCTTTTTCGGAAATGTTGGAAATAGCATAGTATTTGGCTTGAGCTTGATGGCTACCAAAGTTGATCACATCCCCGTGCCTGAGATTGTGGGAAAAGCATCTAGTCCCATTTACAAGTAAACCATTAGTGCTTCCCTGTCCTTTGAAGTTGCCATCAATGATCCGAAAACTACATTGGTCAGTCTCAGGAAGGGTTACCCGCAGTAAAATGGCGTGTTGTCTGGATACTGACCGAGAATGGAGAACAATCGCATTACTGGTATGCCGTCCAATAGAATAAGTGGCCTCCTGCAATGGTATGGTGCGCTGTCCTTGCAAGTCTTGGACAACTAGTATGTGGCGTATTTTCTCCCACTCGTTGCCTGGCATTATTCTTTCTCAAATCCTCAAATATTTTGAATATACAGTGGAAATATATTAATTAGACTTCACTATTTATAACAGCCATTCTTGCTAATGCACATCAATTCATTATTCAGCTTTCTCAATGCCAAAATTTCCTCAACTCACAAATGGATGGCAAAAGGTTAAGCTGCCTTTGCTTTAACTTGCACATCTTTTCGTGTTGACTGTTAACAGTTGACGGGTTAACCGTTAGTAGTCAACAAACCACACAAATGACTATGTAATGTAAAAGCGTCATAGCTTGTCATGGATTAATATTATACATAGTTTTTTTGATGTAACTTTTTGCCAAATGTTTATTATAAATAATCACAATAAACCCTTCAGGCTCAATATATCTTGCGTTTATTTACGCAATTTGTGTGAAAATTGCGTAATTTATATACAAATTTTTAGAGCGGAGATTTTTTGAACTCTGGGAAATTTTAAAAAGGATTATAAATCAGGGAAAAATATAATCCATTCTCTTGCCAGGTTCTGGCTTGTGAATCAACGGATATTAAAGGAATTCCCCAATCAAGACGGGCGCTAAAGCGATCGCCACTTGACCACCGCAAGCCAAGACCAACTGATGCTAGGGTATTAGGGTCTGGAGTCTCTCGATAGTTATTCCAAGCAACACCAAAATCCACAAACGGGGTGACTTGTAACAAAGCATCAGACCGAGATAATCGCAGAATTGGTATTTGTACTTCGGCTGAAGCAAAAGCACCATTATCAGTTAGGAGAAAATCTTGCCGATAACCCCGGACGCTATCTAAACCGCCCAGACCAAATTGTTCCAAAGATAACAGCCCTTTGGATGCTATCTGTGTATTAGCTTTGATAATTAATAAGGTTTCTGGAGCTAGGAGACGCGCCCATTGTGCTTGTCCCTGCCAAGAAAAAAAGCGACTATCGGGAGGTTCAGCATTAACTGTGGCGTTCAATGCACCTATACCCAGATTAAATTGCGATCGCACTGCGAAAACTTGCCGACTGTTACGAGTAGTCCATTCTTGGAAGAAACGCAACGCAGATATCCTGGTGCGTCCCTGATCATCAGCACCAGGGGAAAGCACACTAGGAGGTAAACGAGGTTCTTCGTCGAACAGTGAAGAAGATATTTCACTTTCTCTACGTGAGGCTGTCAAACCAATGGCGAATTCTTGGCTGGGAGATTGAGCTAATGGTTGACGATAGGTGATTTCGTAGTAGCGAGAGGAGGACTCGATATCGAGAGTATTAAAAGGTTCTTCAATCACATTGCTGGACGAAGTGCCAAAATTAAAGCTGATTGTGCCGTTGCGGGGGTTCAATGGCAAAGTGTAACTTGTATCAAGGGTGTTACTACCATCAGTATTACTATAAACTAAACTGATGTTATCACCGAACCCCAGTAAGTTAGCTTCATTTAATTGTACTCGGCGGCGAAAACTCCCGACTCCAGGCGATCGCCCATTATCTAAAGCTAATTGAGCATTAAAAGATTTTGCCTCTGTGATTTGTACCTGTAGCACACTCGTCCCTGGACGAGAACCTGCTGAAAGTTCAGCAGAAAGATTTTGAATCAACGGATTAAGTTGTAATAATTGTAGTGCTTCTAGTAAACTTTCGCGGTTGAGGGGGGGTTGTGTGGCGATCGCCAACCGACTGCGGACATAATTAGGCTTGAGTCGCCGATTTCCAGTAATTTGAATATCTTCTAACCTACCTTCCACTACCTGAATTTTAATGACACCAGATTTAATAGTTTGCGGTGGGATATAAGCACCAGAAGTAATGTAACCTTTATTGACGTATAGTTCGGTAATTTTAGAACGAGCTTGAAACAGTTCTGCTAATGTAATAGGTCTTTTGGTAAACTCGGTGGTAACCTTGGCCAACTCTTCCTGACTAAATACTGTACTGCCAACAACTTCAAACCTTTCTACTGTAATAGTTTGAGGCGCATTTTCCGGTACTTGCTGCTGTGGGTTAATGTCGGGAGAAGACGGTTGGAGTAACTCTCCTGGTGGCGGTAATTGCTGTGGCTGCTGGGGTGGAGGTAAAGGAACAGGTGCAGGTGGTTGGATATCTTGAGGCTGAGGTAGTGGCTGCGTAGGGTTACTATTTGGTAGTTGCGTCCGATCAACAGCTTGAGCGTTCACAGGCAGAAAATCTATGCTGTTGAGTGATAACAATATACTCAACGGCAACCAAGAAACTGCAAGCTTTGGGTGGCGATACATCATGCTAGTAATTTGTTTATTTGCCAACAATAAGAGATTTGCACGGCTACGGCTTCAGAAGTGAATATTACTTCATCTTCTGGTCTAGGTATACGCTAACTATCAAAATTTCATCTACGCAACGGTTAAAGGAGCAGGGGGTGCAGGGGGTGCAGGGGGAGCAGAGGAAGCAGGGGAAGCAGTGGGAGCAGAGAAGAATAACTATGGACTATGGACTATGGACTACTGACTACTGACAACTGACACCTGACAACTATCTATTGACTTACCTCGACAATTAATTTGCCAAAATTCTCCCCTCGCAACAAGCCAATAAAGGCACGAGGAGCATTTTCCAAACCAACGACTATATCTTCTTTATATTTCAGTTGTCCTGACTGCAACCATTCAGTAACATCACGGGCAAAATCAGAAAAACGGTGTTGATAATCACTCACCAAAAAACCTTTAATTAAAGCTCTTTTAATGAGCAAAGGCAGTAGATTCGGGCCAGGAGGTGGTGATGAAGCATTATATTGGGAAATTAATCCTACCAAAGGAATTCTGGCTCCCAAGTTAATTTGCTGCAACACCGCTTCTAAAATTTCACCTGCTGTATTGTCAAAATAAACATCAATACCATCAGGTGCAGCTTCTTTGAGTGCTGAAGCGATTTCCTGCGTCCGGCGGTTAATTCCCACATTAAAGCCTAATTCTTTGACAATATAGTCGCGCTTTTGGTCACTACCAACGATCCCTACCACTCTAGCGCCTTTAATTTTGGCAATTTGACCTGCTACCGCACCGACAGCACCAGAAGCGGCCGAAATAACTACAGTTTCACCTGCTTTTGGTTGACCTATATCCAGTAAAGCGGCGTAAGCAGTGAGACCAGGCATACCCAATACGCCTAAATAGTAGGATAGAGGAGCCTGATTGGGGTCAAGTTTACGCAAAGTCTTACCTTTAGCAACAGCGTAAGTTTGCCAACCATGATTGCTGAGAACAAAATCTCCTGGTTGAAAGTCTGGATGATGGGATTGAATGACTTGGCTGACTGTTTCACCAACAATAACTGAGTTTAATTCCGTTGAGGCTGCGTAGGAAGCATTGGTACTGAGACGACCACGCATATATGGGTCGAGGGATAAATAAATAGTGCGGTTGAGAACTTCACCTTCCCCAAGTTGGGGAATTGGTGACTCTACTAAAGCAAAATCACTCTCTTGTGGTTCCCCAACAGGGCGACTTTTGAGTACGATTTGTTGATTTACTGTATCAGCCATAGAAAAATTACTCCATAGTAAAACTGATGGCCAAAGTACATGATGTTTTTCATTTTGGCATCAGGCGATCGGCTACACCTGTCCATAGGTCATAGTCATATCCATGAAGCTGAGTCTCTAACGGAGGTGAAGTTGCGAGAAGGGCGAAAGTGTACACACAAGTCCAAGTAAAGTAAGAACAGAAAGGGTGTGAGGTTAATTAACGGCAAATTCTATACTCAAAAATTCTCCATGACTAATTCCCGTCAAATAGCTTTTATCGCCCTGAGAGACGTGCATAAAGGGGCTTACACAGATGTTGCTTTAGATAGGGCGTTGCAAAAAGCAAATTTATCAGATATTGACCGCCGTCTAGTGACAGAATTACTGTATGGCAGTGTTAGAAGACAACGGACTCTTGATTTTATTATTGACCAACTCGCCAAAAAGAAATCGCACCAACAGCCAACAGAACTCCGCAGTATCTTACATCTAGGTTTATATCAACTGCGTTATCAAGAGCGTATCCCTGCTTCTGCGGCTGTGAATACCACTGTAGAATTAGCGAAAGATAATGGTTTCGCTGGACTGACAGGTTTTGTTAATGGTTTATTACGGCAATATATCCGTTTGGCTGAAGCATCACCAGACTTTCTCGAATTACCAGAAAATCCGGTGGAAAGGTTGGGAATTTTACATAGCTTCCCTGACTGGATTATCAAAGTATGGTTGGAACAGTTGGGTTTGACGGAGACGGAAAAACTCTGTGAATGGATGAACCAAACACCAACCCTTGATTTGAGAGTCAACCCCTTACGTACTTCCGTTGCAGAAGTGGAAACAGCTTTAAAATCTGCGGGGGTTTTGGCTAGACCTATTCCCCATTTACCCCAAGCTTTACGACTTATTGGAAATACTGGTTCCATCCAAAAACTTCCAGGGTTTAGTCAAGGTTGGTGGGTTGTGCAGGATGCTAGCGCTCAGTTAGTTAGTCATTTGCTTGATCCCCAGCCCGGTGAAGTGATCATTGATGCTTGTGCTGCACCGGGAGGGAAGACGACTCACATTGCTGAGTTAATGAAAGATCAGGGAAAAGTTTGGGCAGGCGATCGCACTGCTTCACGTTTGCGTAAGCTGAAAGAGAATGCCCAACGCCTGAATTTACACTCGATTGAAATTTGCACAGGTGACAGTCGCAACTTACCACAATTTTATAATGTTGCTGACCGTGTTTTACTGGATGCCCCATGTTCTGGCTTGGGGACTTTGCACCGCCATGCTGATGCGCGCTGGCGACAAACACCAGAATCTGTCCAGGAACTCTCGACGCTGCAACAGGAATTATTATCACATACATCAAAATTTGTCAAAGTTGGGGGTGTGCTGGTTTATGCCACTTGCACGTTACATCCGGCAGAAAATGAAGAAGTAATTACGGAATTTATGGCTAGAAATTCTGATTGGCAAATTGAGCCGCCTAGTCCTGATTCCCCTTATTCTGACTACACTACACCACAAGGTTGGCTGAAAGTTTGGCCTCACAATCAAGACATGGACGGCTTTTTCATGGTGCGCTTAAGAAAAACCAACGTTTCCGAATGATTACTATCAGGGATAGTACGATTTGATTGAAGCCTGAATCTCCCAGAGGAGGCAGCGATGGTGACAGATTCCAATGTAAAAAATTTAGTTAAAATCTTGATAGGTGCGGCTTGGATTGATGGCAAAATCCAACCAGAAGAACGGCAATATCTGCGCGAGATAGCCCAAGCGAAAGGTTTGGCTAGCGATCCAGAGATTAAGCCTTGGCTGTATGAGTTAGTTGCTGTCAAACCCAATGAATGCTACAAATGGGTGAAAGAATATCTAGGCGATCGCCCTAGTCTCGAAGACTGCGAACATTTGATCGAAGCCATTAGTGGTCTGATTTACAGCGATGGAGAAGTAGCGATTGAAGAAGCAAAGCTCCTGACAAAACTACAGGATCTAGCAAAATCAAACGAATCAAACCAAGCAGCTCATACTGTACTGTTAAAGCAGATCCAACAACTGTATCGGCGTTGGGTAGAAGTTCAAAATTAACTATAGTCAAAAGTCCATAGTCCAGACTTGATTGACTAAACGACTAATGACTAATAACTAATTAAGACTTCGGTTCGCCCAGACCCGGAGTTTCTTCTTTTTCCACCTTAGGGACAAAATCGGGGCGTTCTTTGCTTTCCCAACCAACAGGACGCTTAGAGTTGTACCAAGCAATGGAGCCAATGGTGACAGCCGCAATAAAACCGACTACATACACCAACGTAAAAGCTGTGGGGAAGTGATTTCCACCCGTAGCGATCGCATCTGCTGCCTGCATCAATATACGCATAAGTAATATGTTCCTAATTTACGCAACACTTCTTAACAGAGTATAAAAAAATTGTAACACCTACATCCCCCCCTAGTTTGAAATACTTGCTATTACATAGGGCAGACAACAGAGAATAGGGAGTAGGAAAGAAGGGTTAGAGGTAGAGAATTTTCTTAAAAGCCTAAAATCTGCATTGATTTTTCCAGAACTTCTTTGGGGCGAAATGGTTTGGTTAAATACAAATCAGCACCAACATCCATTCCTCTTTGTTTATCAAACTCCTGTCCCTTGGCTGTCAACATGACAATATACACATGAGTCATTTGTAGGTCATGTTTAACAATCTGACACACTTCCAAACCACTCATTTTCGGCATCATCACATCAAGAAACACTAGGTTTGGTTGTTCATTTTTTATGCTTTCCAGGGCTTCTTCCCCGTTTCTGGCGGTTAAAAGTTCTACCCCTTCGTCTTCTAATGCTTCTAGGGCTTGTTCCAGCAAAATCACGATATTGGGTTCATCGTCAACAATGAGAATTTTTTGGGTCATATGAATCAATTCAAAATTCAAAATTCAAAACAGCTTGTTCGTATTCCCTCGTCCCGGACTGATTAGCGGTCTGAGAGCATGATGAAGAATACATTCTCTAACTCCTTTTCAAATTTGAGAGTTTTCACTAAGTCGGCTTCTTGAGAGAAGATAGAATCGATGATGATCATGTCCGGTTTAGCTGACAGGGCTTTACGGATACATTCTTGGGGATCTGAGGCTTCAATCACGTTGTATCCCTGAGTTTGCAAGACATCCGATATAGTTTTTAAAGTTGACGCGTTTTGATCAACAACCAAAACCTTCTTACTAGAAATACCCTGGGAAAGGAGCGAGCCAATTTCATTGAGAAGTTCTTCTGTATTGATAGGCTTGGTGAGATAGCGATCAATCCCAATGTGGTGACCGCGTTCTTTATTTTCCACAATTGAGAGAATGATGATTGGAATGTCTGCGGTTAGGGGATCGTTTTTCAAAACAGCCGCTACATCAAAACCGTTAATTTGGGGCATCATCACATCCAGAACAATCAAATCAGGGGAGGATATTTTGATTTGATGAATCGCATCCATACCATCTTTGGCTTCCCGAACGTTGTAGCCTTCATTTTCTAGTTGTTGACGGAGTAGTTCTCGAATATTGGCATCATCATCGACAACAAGAATGGTTTTGCGGTTTTCGCTGCATACTTGGTTGGCAGTGATGACGTGTTCTTTCAGTTGTCTGACTAAGGCATCGAGATTGAGATTAGCATTGGTGTTGTGATTGCTAGCGTAGATGGGAATGTGGAAAGAGAAGACGCTACCATGACCTGGTTCACTTTCCACCCAGATTCTGCCACCATGATGTTCGACAATTTGTTTACAGATGGGTAGTCCTAACCCTGTACCTTTGGGTTTGTCGGTAAGGGTATCACCAACTTGGCGGAATTTCTCAAATACTTTAGGCTGGTCTTCTGGGGCAATACCAACACCTGTATCAATGACACTGATACATACACCATCTTTGTCTTGTTTGACGCGACAGGTAACAGAGCCAAATTCAGTAAACTTAACGGCATTAGAAATTAAATTGATCAGGACTTGTAATAGACGATTGCGATCGCCTATGATTTGCGGCAATCCAGATTCAATTTCTGTGAGCAACTGTAGACCATTAGTTTCAAATAATGCGGCTGTGGAAGTAGTCGCCCAATCCAATAACTCACCAGGGTCGATGGGCTGCATTTGCCATTCCACCTTACCTGCTTCCATCTTGGCAATGTCTAAAACATCGTTAATCAAAGATGTGAGTCGTTCTGCTTCCGACACAATAATATTGAGATTGTCACCCACCCGCTTGATGGTTTTTTGCAGTTTACGATCTTCGGTGGACAGGATGGGGAATACATCTTTTTGCAGTTTTTCTTGAATGATGGAGGCAAAACCAAGGACAGAAGTTAGTGGTGTTCTGAGTTCGTGGGAAACTGTGGAGATAAAATCAGTTTTCATTTTGTCGATTTCTTTTTCCGCCGTTACATCCCGAATCAACAGCGCTGAACCAAAGCAAGCGGCAACTTCCTGGGTGTCTGTCCGCTTAAAGATGGCTGTCCCTACGGCTTGCCCAATGCGGTCTTTCGCCAGTGCTACATCAGCAGTAAACACCTCTCCAGGATGGGATCGAGTATGTTCAATCAAATCTGCTAAACCGAATATAGGTAGTTCCTGATAATGTCCATTCAGGGTATTGGCTGTTAATCCGTGCATAGCTAAAAACGCAGGATTGTAATGGGTAATTTGTCCTGTGGTGTCCACTACCAACAAACCATCTGCCAAGTTATCTAAAATGGCATTTAATCCTTGGGCTTCAGCTAGGGTATTTTGCAGTGCCGCCGTCCGTTCTGCTACTCTGGCTTCCAGTTGCTGATTGAGTTGCCTTAGAGCCATTTCTGCCAGCTTGCGGTCATGAATATCGGTACAGGTGCCAATCCATTCTTGAATACTGCCATCTTGTTTTAAGACAGGGACACCACAAACCGAGAAGTAGCGGTAAGTGCCATCTTTGCCACGTAGCTGATATTCGGTTTGGTAAATACTCCGGTTCGCTACAGCCGCATTCCAGGCTTCTAAGGAACGGGTACGGTCATCGGGGTGAATGGGATCAAGCCAACCCCAACCCTCAACCTCCGCTTCATTCTGCCCTGTATAAGCTATCCAAGTGAGCATTTCGCTACTGATTCCCCATCCTTCTGGGGTTGTTCCCCAAACAATTTGGGAACTAGCAGTTACCAAAGAGCGATATCGTTCCTTCAGACGTTGATTTTCGGCTTCGGCTAACTTGCGATCGTGAATATCTGTACAGGTGCCAATCCACTCCCGGACATTGCCATCTTCTTCAATAACAGGAGCGCCCCAGACCCAAAAGTAGCGATAATTGCCATCCTTGCCACGAATCCGGTATTCAATTTGGTATTGACTACGGTTGGCTACAGCAATACCCCAGGCTTCCCCGGTGTAGCCCCGATCATCGGGATGAACAGCATCAATCCACCCTCCGTTCTCAGCTTCCGCTAAAGTTTGTCCTGTGTAAGCGATCCAGTCTTTGAGTTCAAAGCAAATTCCTTCTGGTGAACTGACCCAAATAATTTGTGTATTAGTTGTCACCAGAGAGCGGTATCGTGCTTCGCTCTGTTTCAAGATTTTTTCTGATTGTTGACGTTCTTTTTGGGTTTGTCTGATGTTGCTAATGTCTTCTACACTCGACCACATCAGCTTCTCGCCATCTTTCTCAATCATCACAGTGGAAACTTTCACCGGAACTAAGTGTCCATCCTTGTGCAGATACTCTTGCTCATAGGCTTGGTGACAACCGGTCTGTTCTAGTTGCTCTAGTATGGTTCGCTCCGAAGCGAGATAGTTTTCAGGAGTAATCTGCCAGTAGTTTAAGTTGAGGGTTTCTGGGACAGTTCTCCCCAAAATGGTGGCATAAGTGGGATTAACATCTATCAATGCGCCATTTTTTCGCCACAATACTAGACCAACAGGACATTTTTCCCAAAGGAGGCGATTACATTGATCAAGTTGGCTAGACATGGTTGTGGTTTCCTTGGTGATTGATTGGTGTAGGCTGAGAACAACAGAACCAGGACAACAAGGTGGCGTAAAGTTTTAACGAAATTGGGTTACGCTGAAAAATTTGGTAAATTTGCTCAGAAGATGCAGTATCAACGCCTGGACTCTGTTCGGAAAGTTGGCGGATCAGTTGAGTATGACGGAGCAGCAATTCTGTTGGTTTAAAGGTGGGAGTTGTCGAGGGAATGAAACCATCTGCATCAGCAGTTGGGGATAATTCGCTTGTAGGGGTTGGTAAGGTTGCAGTTTTCAGGTCAGGAATCAGACGATTTTGCTCTTTAGCCACTTCCATTGCTGAACAATTGACTGGAATTTGAATCCAAAATTCTGTACCTTGACCTGGTTGAGAACGACATTTGAGAATTCCATGATGTCTCTCTACAATAATTTGGTGGCTGATGGCCATGCCTAACCCAGTTCCTTTACCAACCTCTTTCGTTGTGAAGAAGGGATCATAAATGCGTCCCATGATATCTTCCTTGATTCCTGAGCCATTGTCGGCAATGTGAATCACCACCCATTGATCATCTAGGGCTTCGGTGCGAATGGTGATTTGGGGTTTAGTCAAAAGTCCATAGTCCATAGTCCATAGTTTAGGGTTGTTGACTGTTAACTCTTGACTGTTGACTCTTAACTCTTCTAAAGCATCAATGGCATTTGCCAAGATGTTCATAAACACCTGATTCAACTGTCCTGGGTAGCACTCAATTAAAGGAAGTTGGGCATAGTCTTTAACGACTTCAATTTCTGAATAATTAGGGCCAGCTTTCAGACGATGGCGGAGAATCATTAGCGTCCCGTCAATGCCATCTTGAATGTTGACGGTTTTCATTTCGGCTTCGTCATGGCGGGAGAAATTCTTCAGGGATTTGACAATTTCTACAATGCGATCTGTGCCAACTTTCATGGAGTCCAGCAATTTGGGCAAATCGTCCCGAATAAATTCCAGATCAATATTGTCTAAATCTAATTCCATCTCGGACGGAGCCACAGGTAAGAATTTTTGATACTCATGTAGTAGGTATAGTAAGTCATTGGCGTATTCGGCAACATACCTCAAATTCCCACAAATGAAGTTAACTGGATTGTTGATTTCGTGGGCAACTCCGGCCATGAGTTGCCCCAAACTCGACATTTTTTCGCTTTGGATTAACTTCGTTTGTGCTAATTGCAATTCATGGAGAGCTTGCTGAAGTTTTTCTGTTTGGGCTTTCGCTTGGGCGGTGGCTTGAGTGCTTTGTTCATAAAGCAAGGCTTTTTCAATAGCGATCGCAGTTTGTGAGGCAAAAATACTTACAAGCTTGAGGTGTTCAGCTTTGTATGCTTCGGTTTTGGTTGTACCAATGGCGATCGCTCCCAATATCCGATCTTTCGCTCGCAAGGGTACGCAAATCAGTGCGTTGACGTTTTTTTGCTCATATATCCGCCGATCAGCTGGTAAATTATTGATCAGTTCTGCCCGACCAGATTGTACAATGCTGCCAATAATTCCCTGGCCTGGTTGCGGTTGATTTTGGTGAAAAAGCTGACCAAATTCTGCAATAGTTTCAAAGGCAGTTTTATCTGGGCTGAGGAGCAGAATTATCCCCGCAGACGATTCCATCAGTTGACTCAATTCTTTGAGAACCAGTTGAGCAATCTGTCGAGTATCTAAACTTCTAGTCAGTTGAGTGGATATATCCTCAAACAAATCAATTTCTTGGTATCGCTCCAACAATTCTTTAGCCAGCTCTTTCTTCTCTGCTTCTTGTTTTGCCAAAAATGACAGCAAACTAGCTACTATGCTGGCCTGTTCTTCACCAACAACCCAACCGATGATCTCTCCCGACACTTCAATTGAATGTCGGTGTTGTGAAGTTTGCTCCCCAATACTCAGCAGTTTTGTGCCGTCTACTAGCTCCACATCAATCGCTACCTTGATTTGCTCAACTAAGTTTTGCAGAAGTAAAGGTAACTCTTTTTTGCTAAAAATCTTTTTGAGGTTAATTGCGGACATACAACACTTCACCTAAAGCACCTTGCAAATTAGCTACTGTCAAACCAACACGGTGATTAATTTCATCCCAGAACAGAACAACATCACTTGCCATTAGTTGCTGTCTTGCTTTTTGTCCGATGTACCTAGCACCCCCCCATAGAAGAGTTATTGCCATAAAATTTTAAAAATATATGAATTTACTATCAAGACTAGTCTTCCCAAAAAAAATGGCAGCATAACGGTAAAGTTAAGCTGCCGTAAAGTAGAAAGTAGGGAGCAAGAGGAGAATACCTTTCTTACTCACTACTCAGCACTAAAATTACAACCAAGCTCGGTCATATTGAACTGGCCAGTGTTTCTCGTGTCCTAGTTCTTTAGCTGCTAGGTGAGGCCAGTAGGGATTGCGGAGGAGTTCACGCCCTAATAAAACTATGTCGGCGACACCAGAGCGAATAATTTGGTCGGCTTGTTCTGGGGATGTAATTAAACCTACTGCCCCTGTAGGGATATTGGCTTCTTTACGGATACGTTCGGCAAACTGAGCCTGGTATCCAGGTTTTACAGGTATATTAATACCTGGTATAACCCCACCGGAAGAACAATCTATTAAGTCTACGCCTAGAGATTTTAGTTTGTCACTGATGGCAATACTTTGTTCAATATCCCATCCTTTATCTACCCAATCTGTAGCAGAGAGGCGTACAAATAAGGGGTATGATTCTGGCAATACCTCTCGCACTGCCTCAACTACTTCTCGTAATAAACGGGTACGATTTTCAAAGCTACCGCCGTAATCATCTTGGCGTTGGTTAACTAGGGGAGAAAGAAATTGGTGTAGTAAATAGCCGTGGGCTGCATGAATTTCTATAACTTTGAATCCAGCTTGCAGGGAACGTTTGGTGGCTTGGACAAAGGCTTGAATAACTTGCTGGATACCTTCAATACTTAAAGCTTCAGGTACTGGGCTTTCTTTACTAAAAGCGATCGCACTGCTAGACACCACAGGTCGCCAACCTTCCTGAGATTCATCTATAAATTTCCCCCCTTTGCTGGGTTTAGAGGTGCTGGCTTTTCTCCCTGCATGAGCTAGTTGAATAGCCGCTACTGCACCAAAGTTATGAATCAAGCTGACGGTTCTCGCTAAAGCTTCTATATGTGCATCCGACCAAATTCCCAAATCTTGGGGGCTAATTCGTCCGCGAGCTTCCACAGCCGCCGCCTCGGTCATTACCAAACCCGCTCCACCAACTGCACGAGAAGCTAAATGAACCAAGTGCCAGTCATTAGCAAAGCCATTGGTACTGGAATATTGACACATCGGCGATAAGGCGATGCGATTGCGAAAAGTAACTTCACGAATTCTTAGTGGTTCAAATAGATGAGTCATCAGTTATTAATTCCTTCTCTTGCTAGGTGAAAGAAATTTGGAAATATTGAAGTTAGGAGGAGACAGAAGGCTTTTCCTGGGGATACCTTTTGAGAAGCAAGTTACGTATCTAAAGCCATGAGCAACATCCTAAGTAAGATATTTGTCCCCCTGCTTTCTTCCCCCAAGCCCGCCTTCATTCTTGGCTGTAGAATTTTTTGATTGAGACTGGCTTCCGCTTTGTTAATGCTTCCTGTATATCTTCACAACTACATTCCCAAATATCTTGTTGGCCTTTTCCTTGATCAATTTTTAACTGTAAATTATCCGGTAATTTTGTGTTTTGCCAATGTGAATTAACTTCTACCCATAATAGTTCTCTTTCAAGTTGTCCAAAAAACATGATTGCTGTCCCCTTTACTACAAAAAACATTAATTATTTCTTCAGAGTTTTACTATTTAGTGGTCTTTAATTTAATATTTTATTAATGTTAATAGCTGAAATAATATGTTTGTAAATAGAGATTGAAAATGCTCTTCGACAAGATAAATATTTTGCATAAACCCTATGCTACATCCTTTTTCATCTATTTTAAATAGCGAATAATATTAGTTATTATTAGTAATTTTTTTAGGTAATATTGCTCATTGTCTGCCATATTCTCAAGGTAAATACTTGGTATTTTAAACTAGCATTGCCAGCTATTCCCACATATTTTATTAATCTAAAACACGATATATCTTATCTTTGTGGTTGAAAATTGTTCCTACAAAGATACTAGAGGTAAAATAGTTTTCCATTGTTGACTAAAATTACCTGAACTCCAAGTTGCTAAATTCTTTGATGGTTCACCAGCCATAAGTAAAACGTAAGTCTCCTAAGTGGTTCAACCTCAAGTCCCATGATTCAGATGAATATCTATTTAGCAATTTAATATCACTATAGTACATTAAATCTATGAGTTTACCGTATTAGATAAGTATGAGATTTGCATAGATTAAGGAAAAACACAAGGGGATATTAAGATTTAGTGATATTGCTAGGGAAAACTGTAATTTTGGCTACAAAAATTTGCCAAAAATAAAGGACAAGATTTACTCTTGTCCTAAATCACAAAAATAGCAAATGGTGTGTCAAATACGTCAGATGCTCCTGATGACATTAACTTTCTGTGGTCGTGTCTGTGTAAAACTGTAACCGACCAACGCTGAGACACTGCCCAGCAGTTTGCTTTCCAGAAGGAAAAGCTATTACATCAAATAAATATACCCCATCATAGGAAGGATTGCGATTAGGCCGCAGACCAATTGTCACGATTTGCCCAGGTGGTATAAGAAAATCAAAGGTGACGGTTATAATTTGTGCTTGAGCGTCCCTGATTAGCGGCTTCACTCCTAAGTTTTGTCCTTTGCTGTTGTGAGTACCGACAAAAGCGATCGCCTTATTTGGCTAAAACTCATTATTTTCAGTACCAATTCTTTGAGTAAAAGTCACTTGCTGTAATGCTTCCCTGGCTGTGGCTGCTACTTTTATAGTGAAATATAGCTGGGGAATGGGTGAAAAGTCTTTTTGTGTCTAGGTTGTATAATTTATTGATGTCCTAACACTACTGGCGACAGCTATACTATGTGGGATTTCCCCAGAGACAACGCACCACCCGCTATGGATAAACTTAAAAACCCTGTAAACTCTATAGCTTTCAAGGTTTTCAGTAAGTGCCAGGAACGAGACTTGAACTCGTGACACGAGGATTTTCAGTCCTCTGCTCTACCAACTGAGCTATCCCGGCTTGTTTTTTTTCTTGACCACGATTAATCAATTTAGCAAACATAAAACGATTTGGCAATAGTTTTCGTAAAAAAGATTTATGCTGCCTTGAAGTACAACTTTACCCAAATAAATACAGCCACAAACAGGAACACCTGGATCAGAACAATGCTAGGGCCAGAGGCGAGATTGAAAGCACCTGATAGCACAATGCCAATGATGCTACTGGCAGCACCAACTAGCATTGACATGACAAGATAGTGCTGAAAGTGGTGACTCATCAACTTAGCAGTAGCAGATGGAATCACTAAAAAGGCGTTCACTAGCAGGACACCAACAGCTTTAATGGCTACAGCTACTGCCAATGAAAGTAAGACTACGAACCCATAACGGTACAGCTGAACAGGAACACCCTGAACTTTTGCCACATCCAAGTTTAGGGTCAATAAAATTTGTTGTCGTAGGGTTGAAAGTAAAAATATACTACTGGTGAGCAGTACTAGAAATGTCAAAATTAAGTCTGTGCTATCAATAGCCAGAATATCGCCAAACAAGACCCCTATTAAGTTACCGCGATATCCTTGAATTAAGTTAGTGAGAATAACACCGATCGCCAAAGCACCAGAGAGAACTATACTGAGTACGCTATCACTACCTAAATCCGTCTGGTCAATTAAATAAAGGACGACAACACCAAAAACTAAAGTAAAGGGCAGTAGCATGGAAGTAGGGTTAACTTGCAACAGCACGCCCAACACTACCCCTACCAATGCTGCGTGACCAACGGCATGACTAAAAAATGATAGCTGGCGTAAGGTGACAAAACTGCCCAGTAAACCCCCTAGTACTCCCATTAAAACAGCGCCTGCGATCGCCCGTTGCATAAAAGGAAATTGCAGCAAACTCACCAAATCTTCAACACTCGCCACACCGATTAGACAGCAAGAGTTAGGAGGCAGGAGGTAGAAGGTTGTAGTTAGCATACAATCAGTTGTTTATTTTTATTATCAGAATTCATTGCATCCATATTCAAGCTAGTGGGTACTTTTACCACACATTACTACAAAGTATCTCTGAATTTCTCAACTTTTTAATGTGATTAAAGTATATAATTGCATTTATAATCTACTCTTGTTAATAAATTGTTTTAAACATCGATCTCAAATTTAACTATTCCTCAATTAAATAATTATAGTTGACAAGTTCACATGATTAAGACTCACACAAATTGTACTGTAGAAGAAATAAATGTAAGTAGTGTTACACCTCTAATAAATGAAGTCTTGAGTACTGAAAAATCACAGCGCATGGCTGATTTTTTCAGCTTTTTAGGCGATGCTAATCGATTACGGATTCTTTCTTTTTTAGCTGCGAAAGAACTATGTGTCAGTGATATAGCTACACTACTGGAAATGAGTGAATCTGCGGTTTCTCATCAATTAAGAAATTTACGCGCCATGCGTTTAGTCAGCTACCGTAAGCAAGGTCGTCATGTATTTTATCGCCTACATGATAATCATATTCTGGAGCTTTATCAGGCTGTGGCGGAGCATTTAGACGAAAAAGATTGACTCTAAATTCAGTAAATAAATAAAAGATTCTGGTCTACTTGGATATTGTGATTTTTCCTAATGATGATGTTCGTAGCGACTAAAACCAGGCCCGTAAGTTGCTAATAAGTTTTGGGGTGAAAGTGCTATTTCTGGCTGACCAGTACAAACAACGGTTTGGTTAAGACAAAGTACGCGATCGCAGTGGCGGCTGACCATATCAATATCATGGGAAACTTGTAAAACAGTCCAACCTTCCTGCTGCTTTAATTCGTTCAGCATGGCATAAAAATCGGCTGCACCCTGCATATCAACTCCCGCAAAAGCTTCATCGAGAACCAAAATTTTTCGAGGTATGACCAAACAGTAAGCCAGCAAGATCCGCTTTAGTTGACCACCACTAAGAGTCCCGATAGCTTGATTTCGCAGATGGTAAGTATCAGTTCTGTTAAGTGCTGTGGCGATCGCTGCTGATTTTTCCCGGCTTTGAATCCTTAACTTGGAGAAAAATGAAGATTTGTGATGGCGAGTTTCACCAACCCATCCTAGTCCTACCAATTCTTCCACAGAAATGGGAAAGCTACGGTCAAAAATAAAATTTTGTGGCATATAGCCTAAAAGATGGCGTAAATTTCCTAACCTATTTATGGGACGACCAAAGATTTCAATTTGACCGACGCTGCGGGGAATCAAATCTAAAATTGCTTTTACTAAAGTGCTTTTACCAGCGCCGTTAGGCCCAACTATAGCTGTATCTGTTCCTGGTAATAAAGTAAAAGAAACATCTCGAATCGCTAAATAATTACCTTGATATACTGTCAAATTTTCTACTTTTAAAATGGGCGAGTTCATTAGTCCTATCTGGGAAATATGTGAGATTGTCAAGAGATTTTCATAGTTGTTTGTGGGTGACTATCATGAGTAGATTACGGGGAAAAAGCGATGAAGACTCAGCATCAGATCAACTCCCTGCCACCGATAACATAACTCTGATATACCCAAGTCATGATTTCTACTTACAACCCGTTTCTATAGTTTGCAAATTATCTTTCATTGCTTGGAAATAATATTGGGGATTGGTATCACCACTTTCTAAAGAGTTGAGAGAATGCAAAGTTAAATTCAAATCTTTGGATAAACTGGTAAGTAATTTGTTGTCTACACCTGGTTCACTGAACAAAGCTTTTACTTTATATTTTTTAACTGTGTTAACTGTTTTTTGTACATCTGTTGGTGAAAGTTGATCTTCAGGAACTTGCACCACAGCAACTTGCCGCAAATTATAGCGTTGAGCCAGATAGGGAAAAGCATCATGGAAGGTAATAAATGTACAATTAGGAGTTTTCTGCAAAGTTTTCTGAAACTCATTATGTAAATTGTCTAACTCTTTCATATAAGCCTCAGCATTAGCTTGATAGGTCGCTTTATTTGCCGGGTCAGCCGCAATTAAGCCATCTCGAATATTTTTTACTTGCTGTTTTGCTAACACTGGATCTAGCCAAACATGGGGGTTACCTTCAGAATGTTCATGGTCATGATCGTGGTCTTTGGTTCCTGTTTCTACAACAGGTGAAATTTCATTTAAAACTTTGATGTTTTTACTAGCATCTATTTGGGTTAATTGAGGATTTTGGGCATTTTTTACCGTATTGTCGAGAAATTCTTCCAAACCTAACCCATTTTTGACTAAAACATTAGCTGTGGCGATCGCTTTCACATTACTTGGTGTTGCTTGGTAATCATGTACTTCCGTATTAGGTGGGATTAAAAGTGATACATCTGCGGCTTCTCCAGCTACAGCTTTGGTAAATAAATATGTTGGTAAAATCGTTGCTACTATTTTAGTTTTTGGCTGCTGCACTGACGGAATAGAGGCAGCCTCCTTTGCTGTTGGCGACTGTTGGGCAGTTGTTCCCTGATTACTATTCGATTGGCCACAACCAACCGTCATGGACAACATTAGCAAGGCTATTAAGGACATGATGCCATTTTGCTGTCTACCTACTTTACTTCTGACGTGAGTCCAAATCACTGTATTTTCCTCTCCATAAGGATGCTGATGCGGTTGTTGCCACAATCAACATAGATTTTGACAATGATACTTATTGTACATTGCTATATTATAATAATTCTCATTCTCATATACTGAAGACAATAAATTTCTTGCCAGCAATCACCGGAGTGTTTTGCGGGTGTTGTGTTACATATCTCTCACTCCACCGAATGTACTGGTTGAGAGATGTTCTCTTTACATAAAATGGATCAATTACGAATTCTTGACTTTTAATGTGACAAAAATTGCTAAGTGCTGCTAATATCTTGGGAATACTTTTGAAGTAAATATTATTTCAAATGAACTTGGTATATCTATTGCCAAGAAGAAGATGTGTGTGAGTAAAGTGTGAGGAGAAAAATGCAGAAAATATGGAAGTATTGGCTGGTTAACCCAGTAATTTGCAGCACAATGCTATTTTCTGGCGCTGCGGCCTTTGCAGGAGAAACCCCTGCCACAACAGAAATAAATGAAACCTCAGAAACCTCAAAAATAGCTAATGCAGAACTAGCTACTCAACAAGAGGTAATGTCACAAGTTACCTCAGTTTCTCAGTTTTCCGACGTACAACCTACAGACTGGGCTTTCCAAGCATTGCAATCACTGGTAGAACGTTATGGTTGTATTGCAGGGTATCCCAATGGGACATACCGTGGTAATCGCGCCCTGACCAGGTATGAATTTGCCGCAGGTTTGAATGCTTGTCTGGATCGAGTCAATGAACTCATAGCTACTGCCACGGCGGAGTTAGTCACAAAAGAAGACTTAGCTACACTACAAAAGCTACAAGAAGAGTTTTCTGCGGAACTAGCAACATTAAGAGGTCGAGTTGATGCTTTAGAAGCACGTACCTCGGAATTAGAAGCCAATCAATTCTCGACTACAACAAAGCTGCAAGGACAAGTAGTATCAGTTATCAGCGATGTCTTATCAGGCGATCGCGTCAATAATGCAGATATCGTCGATACAAATACTACTCTGGGAGTACGGGCGCGATTAGAACTTGTCTCCAGCTTCACTGGGCAAGATACCTTGTTCACCAGAATTGAAGCTAACAACATTACTAGCCCCGACATTAATACTCCAGAAGGTAACCTATTCTTCGCTAGTGCTGCACCTAGTACTAACGCTGCTATTGGTACTTTGTGGTATGGCTTTCCCTTAGGCAAGAACACCCAAGCCAAGCTAATTGCTGTTGGCGGCGCAGCAGACGACCTCACCAGTACCGTAAACATATTTGATGGAGATGGTGCTTTTGGTGCTTTAACTACCTTTGGTACACGTAACCCGATTTATGGGCAGATAGGTGGTACTGGTCTGGGTGTCACTCACCAGTTTAGTGATAAATTAGCCTTGAGCTTGGGTTATTTGAGCGGTACAGCAAATAACCCATCACCCCAAAACGGTTTATTTGATGGCGCTTATGGTGCATTAGCGCAACTGACAGTTAGACCAAGCGATCGCACCAGTGTTGGCTTAACATATATCAATTCTTATCGGCAACCTCTAGCCACTGGTAGTAACGCTGCAACCACCTTCCAAGGTTTAGACGAAAGATTCTCCAGCAATTCCTACGGTCTCCAAGCTTCTATCGGTCTCAGTGAAAAATTAGTCTTGGGTGGATGGGCTGGTTACACCAATAGCCGCATCTTGACAGGCGATCGTGGAGATGTTGATATTTGGAACTATGCTGTTACTCTTGGTTTCCCCGACCTTGGGAAAAAAGGTAACTTAGCCGGTATCATTGCGGGGATGGAACCAAAAGTCACAAGTTCTAGCGTTGCTGGACTAGATAGAGATAGAGATACTTCCTATCATGTGGAAGCATTTTATCAATACAAAGTCAGCGATAATATCACCATCACACCAGGCATTATCTGGTTAACATCACCAGACCACAATGACAATAATGATGATGTTGTTATTGGTGCGTTGAGAACCACATTTAGTTTCTAATTTCTCTAAACTCACCAAAAAGACGCAAAGTGATTCTTTGCGTCTTTTTTATGGGTAATTGGTAATAGGTAATTGGTAAGAATTTTCTTTTACCCTCTGCACTCAGTCTCCAATCCCTAAGCTTATTCCAAACCATCATTACCAACAGCAGCCCTAACCAGTGATGTAAACTCATCTAATGTGAGATTGCCGTATCTGAGTCTGTCCACTACAGCACCCCTAATAGACCCGCCTACATCGTATGGAAGTTTAGCTAGTCCACCAGTATGTAGTGTTAGGGCTGGATATGCTGCATGAGTAATAGGATCTATATACGAGAATGCTGTAACTGTATACGCACCGTTGAATCCTGCAAAATAAGTTCCTTTCGGTGCGACCGCCTCAGCCGCAATAGTTGATAGATAAGCACCAGGAGTAAGATACACTGCTGCACCTGCAAAGACAGCAGGCTCTCCAGAACTGAAGTCAGAGATTGGGTCTTCTATTATTGCTTGGGCTGATGCTGGAGTTGATGCAAAGCTTAAGCAAGCAATAAAACCTGTTAGAGCTAGACTAGCTTTCAATATCAAGCCAGTAACGCCAGAAAATAATTTCATATAAATCCTATGTTTTTAGGGGTTGAGCTTGATTTGTTAGATATTTGGATATACTCTTTACAAGAATTGAGAGATGTTTAACTTAAAGATGAACTAATAACAAATATATGTTATCTAGATAATTTTATGTATATAAATAAAGGCAGTTAATTAGACATTAAATCGTCATAATAATAGACATAAAACTCTCAATAATGTTCTTCTTATTCTTTCTAATTGCTCAAAGTATTACGAATAAAAATAAACACCATCAATAACATGATAAATTTTAGTATTTAGTCTTATTATTACTCTTCATGCCGATCGCCTAAATTTCTGTTCTTGATGGCGCTGCTGTAACTTGTGCATATGATTGAATAAATGCCAGCAATATTCTTCCGGCAATCCGCAGGTAACTGCACCCCTAAGAACAACATTGAAGTACCAGTCATTAGGTGCAACTTCTTCCTCTGATTTATTCACCACTACGTATGTGCGAACATCTTGATACACTCGACTGTGGCTGTGAATCTCTACTGATTCATGACGATAGAGGTTTTGGGATACACCTTCACGTTGATCTAAGTATTCACTTAAGCGTAAAGGTAATTGGTAAAGTACGCCTTTAACACTGGCTTTGGGGTCTTTAACTATATCTAAAACACCACATTTACGGCTTGGTAAATAGAGATAAAATCCCAAACGATAACCTTTCAATACTCCAGGGCCGATAATATAAGGGTGCGTGTTCTCACCAAGCGATCGCTTCAAATCCACCGGACACATACAACTGCCATAGGCAAAATAATAAAACATCGGCTCTTTGTGAGGCGGCGACTTTGTCTCTAAATGTACAGGATGATGAGATTGCACCCAAGTATGGTGTGGGTGCGTACTTTGATGGCTCATTGATCCCTGGAAGTATATGGTACTATCAGAGTTATACTACATTCATCTTCAGTATTCAACTAAATCTCGATAGATAAACCGTAGTTTAAGATGTAGGCTGAAGAGTCGTTTTCCTTACGTCCTGCATTAAAATATTTTCGGCGTTGTATAAATGCGGGATGATTTCTATCACGCAGTAGACGCTTTGCTGCTTGCCGCAGGCATCAGAACTTTTTAAGACAGAGACGCAAAGAGCAATTGTTGATAATATATCAAGCTAAACAACTAGCAATTGTTGCTAAAACAGACTGAGAAAGCGTAGGCAAATCATAGCCACCTTCTAAGCCAAATAAAATTTTACGGGTTATTCCTAAACAATAATTAGTGAATAAGCCATAGTCTTTTGGTTGTAAATTGACGCTAGCTAGAGGATCGTCAGCATTACCATCATAACCAGCGCTAACAATCAGTAAATCTGGTTGAAACTCTGATAAAAACGGGATTATCTTTTTCTCCCATAATGGCTGATATACAGCCAGATCACTACCAGGTGGTACGGGCAGATTTAACACATTATTATGGAAACCCTTTTCTGTGGCTCTACCTGTCCCAGGATAACAGGGGTACTGATGGAGAGAACAGTAAGCAATTTGGGGATTAACTTCCACGATCGCCTGTGTACCATTACCATGATGTACATCCCAATCGATAATGGCGACACGGTTAATTCCTGGCTGTTCTAAGGCATAATAAGCGGCGATCGCTGCATTAGAAAATAGACAAAATCCCATCCCTGCATCGCCTTCTGCATGGTGTCCTGGTGGACGCGCCAGCACAAAAGCGGGATTTGCCGACTCTAACACAGCATCCATCCCGTTTAACCAAGCACTCACCGCCAATAAAGCCACATCATAACTACGAGGTGAGACTGGTGTATCGCCATCCAAATAACCGCCACCAGTAGTAGCGATATCCCTGACTTTATTAACGTAACCAGGACTATGAACCTTTACCAAAAGCGGCATTACAGATGAGTTTTCTAGGGCTGGTGTAGGTTCAATCCAAGTAACTTTTTCCGCAAACGCAGCCTGTTTTAGTGCATTAACAATTGCTGTCAAACGTTCTGGGCTTTCTGGGTGATATTTGCCAGTTTTGTGATCTAGAAACTCATCAGAATATATGACTGGAAACATGGCAGGAGATGGACAGCATGATACTGAATGCCATTGTATCGTCTGTTAAGGACTGGGGATTGCTTTACTTCTCACTCCCTATCTTTTGAACTGCTTAGGGACTTCCAGATAGAAAAATGTCCCAAATGTAGGGTGCGTCAGTGCGAGAAAACCTAACTACAACAAGAAATTATTCATACTGACGCACCCTACTAACTCAATTGCGAATTGGTATTAGACCACCTCGAAAGCAAGAGATCACAAAATTATTCTAAGTATGATGTTATTGTTTTGGGTAATTGCACCAAAATCCCTGAAATAACAACAAAATTGTTACATGACCTCTGGTTCACTGCCTACTAATCCCTTTGTGGCTGCGGGGATGATAGAAGATCCCAGATTATTTGTTGGTCGTAAAGAAGAATTATATGCGATCGCCTCTCGCATGACTGGCGTACAGCCGACGAGTATCAATATCGTCGGTGATAAGCGTATTGGCAAATCTTCACTGCTGTATCATTTCTTTCTCACTTGGCAGCAGCGAGTACCAGACCCGAATCGTTATCTAGTAATTTATCGCTCACTCAGAAACGCCAATTGTCAAACTGAAGCGGGATTTTATCAAGAAGTTGCTAATGGTTGGGGTAATTTTGGTAGCAACAGGCGATTCTCTCTAAATAATCCCTTGAAGCCGAAATTGTGGAATCGACAGACATTTTTTGAGGCTATCAAGGCGATGGAACAGCAGCAAGTTTTACCTGTTCTGTGTCTTGATGATTTTGAAAGCCTGTTCGACTATCCCCAGGAATTTAACGACGGATTTTATGATAACTTGCGATCGCTCATGGAAGACAACGCCTTGATGTTGGTAGTAGCTTCCCGCAAACCACTCAAGGTTTATGGTGAAGAACATCGATATGTCTCCAGTTTTTTCAATATTGCTCACTGTATTGTTTTGCGAGAATTAACTACAGATGAAGCAATTGAACTGACGCGCTTACCAAGTCGTTCTAGTCAGGGTGCGGTGTTGAGTCAAGATGAACAGAATCATGCTCAACAGTGGGGTCAGCGTCATCCTTATAAGCTACAACTAGCTGGTACTTGTTTGTGGGAAGCACATCAAACAGGTAAGCCAATCAAATGGGCGAAACAGCAGTTTGAACAACAGATTAATCATCCTGCATCGGGAAAGCAACAAAGCTATTGGCAAAAATGGCTACTTTTTATATTTGTGGATTTGCCCAAGCGCTTGGGTAGTTTCACCAAATTGATAGGTGTAACTGTAGATGATGTGAGTAGCTGGATTATTGGGACAGCAATTGTAGTTATGTTTGTCCTGGTTTTTATGCGTGTACTCGAATGGAAGCAAGTTTGGGATTTTGTACGTGATCAGTTGGGGATTAAGTAGCCATGAGTAAATCTCGAACATCAGCCTTTTGGAATTATGTAGCTGAATGTGTCCGCCTCCTATACTGGTCTTGCTTTAAGCCTTACACCTTTGAACGCTGGCTACGCGATATCCATCCAGAACTAAAGCCACAAGATAACCCATTTACCAAAAGGATTGAGTTTTCGACCAACCCGCATTTGCGTCGCTATGCTGAGCAAGTTAGCTGGCTAATTGCTGTAGTTCCCATATTTGCTGTGTTGCTAGCCGCACCAATCTATACTTTGGTTACTGGTCAGTCATTTGACTGGTTAATAAGCTGTAATTTTTGTCTGGGTTGGTTTTTAGGACGGTTTACAAGAAATCTTCTGGAATGTAGTGATAAAGAAAAATTAGTAATTTGGCTTTTTATAATTTTTATATTTATTTGGATACTGAAGTTTTTACCAGGCATGGCATTAAGTGCGAAGTTGAGCTTGGTATCTAGTGTAGCGTTAGGTATGACCTTAAATATACTGATAATTTTATTGATTGGCGTGGCATTTAGCTTGTTTATAGGTATGCCAATTGGTATTTTGTTGGGCTTAGATTTTAGCGTAGCACTTCTTAAAAAGAGAGTACATAAAGAAGAAATAGCAAGCAAAATAAGTAAAACGTTAGGTGCAGTGGTAAGTATATCGATAGGTGTGTTCGTAGGCTTATTAACAAGTATAATGTCATGCTTGGTATTAGGTATAGCAATTGGCAAGAAACAAGGTGTAGAGTGGAGTGTATTAATTAGTATTAATGTACTTGTTATTTCTGTATTTAGCAGTCTATTACGCGTTTGCTTATGGTTGCCGGAATTATTGTGGATATTTCTCCTATTTTTGTACTCTAAAATAGATATTTTATTCTCAATGACTGAGGAAAAAAACCTCAGCATCGACTTTCTGGATGATGAAGTACCTAATTTTTATCAAATTAAAACGCAAGCAAAATATTTAAGTTATCTACCCCATCGTTTTGATGAATTAATTATTTTACCTCTACCTTTCTTGGAGCAGATGATTGCCGAGGCTTACCAAGATAACTCTCTGACTGCGCTTGAGACAATAGATTACCTGATCACTTCCACAAATCAGCAAAAAGTAGCAGTACAGGCAATGCTAACTATTGCTGCTGATATTTTCAATAGTTGTCAAAGGTTAGAAGATATTGTAGACATTGCTAATCAATTAACTTGGGTTCCTTCACCACTACCAAAAGAACTTGGCTTTGTTCTACCGCCATTTTTAGATATTAGCCAAAGTGTCAGGGCATCACAACAAGCAACTACATTCTATCGCCGATATGAATTACTCAACCCTCCCATCAGCGCCTTAAACGAACTGAAAAACACACTAGCTTTTGGTAAAAATGCTTCATTAGCTACCAAGTTTGGCAGCATAAGCGATCGCTGGTTAACCATTTTACAGTTAGCACAACGTACCTTAGAGGAAACAGCAAGACAATCACAAGAAATTCGCCAAGTTTATATCGCTGGTAATTCACTAGATCCAGAAACAGCCAAGTATCGTTTTAAAGGGCGAATTGACATCTTTCGAGAAATCGAAACCTTGACACTTTCTGACCAACCGCCAGTTTTGTTACTATACGGTGGACGAAGAACTGGCAAAACTTCCGCACTGAAATATTTACCTTATAAAGTCACTTCAGATATCATACCTTTGCTGATAGATGTACAAGGTGCAGCATCAGCCACCACCATCAAAGGATTCACCGAAAATCTAGCCCAACAAATTATCGATACTGCACGACGCTTACCCCGCAAACTACACTTACCAAATCCAGATAGCAGCAAGCTGAATGAAGATCCTTTTCCCGCACTGCAAACTTGGTTAGCAGAAATAGAACGCAGTCATTCTGGTAAACGATTTCTTCTCTGTTTAGATGAATTTGAACGCTTGAGTGAAGTAGTCAACGCCACAAATAGCCGTGCGCCACTCAACTTTATTCGTCACCTACTGCAACATCAAAAACAATGGATTTTGCTGTTCAGTGGTTCTCACCTATTATCTGAACTTGATGCTTACTGGAGCGATTATTTAATTAACACTCGCGCCTTGCGAATGACTTATCTGCAAGAATCAGAAGTCCGTGAATTAATTCTCAAGCCAGTAGAAGATTTTACTAATATTTACGAGCCAGAGGCAGTAGATAAGATTATCCAAATTACTTGCTGTCAGCCTTACCTTGTGCAGTTGGTGTGTTACGAGTTGGTAGAATTGCTAAATCGTGATATTAGGGCAAACAGGCGACAACCAAATACGGCAAAAGCCACAGTCGCGGATGTGCAAGATATTATCCCCATCGTTCTAGAACGAGGTGATCAATATTTTCGGGAATTATGGACAAGTTTAGAAGAAAGCGATCGCAATTTACTGCGTCGTCTCATTGATGGCGAAACTCCCACACCACAAGACAGCAAGATAGTCAAAAAGCTATCACGCAAGGAAATCTTGACTCCAGAAGGTAATACTTTTCAAGTGCCTTTAGTAGAGAGATTTGTCGAATATCTGCTAGAAGAAGAATAAGTATCGGCACTAGTTAATTGTAAGCGACTCTAGCCACACAGTACGAGCCGCTTTTTGTTTACTCTTTTGAAAAATCGGTCATTTCATCGGTGGGTTCATCTAGCATTTCTGGAACTAAAGCCTGGTTTCCTCGTTTTTCATCTGCTGATTGTTCTCGAATTACATCATCCATTTTTGGCGGATGTTTAATCATGTCCAACACTTCTGGACTTAATTGAGAGGAATCACCTTCTGGATTGCTCTTTTCAGCTTGGCTCGGAACAGTTTCTTTATTCATGATTATTGCCCCAAATCTATATACACCAGCTTAAAGGTCTGTACGATAAGTACACACTGTCCTGAGACTCATAAACCTACCTTCTTGGGACTGAACATAGGGCATCGGAGTAGTCAAAAATCCCAGGATTCACTTGTAAGGTCAATAGCCAATATGAGACTATACCCAATATTATGAGTATGTCAGATTAAATTTTATACAAGCAACAGAGTCAAGGAAGTTTGACAATTTTATGTCATCTAATTCTTAACTTGGAAACAAAACCATAATCATCAAATTGATGAGGTTTAGACAGTAGCTTATCCTATGCTGAACAACTCCCCATAACCGTACTCAATTAAATAAATTCCTATTCTGGTTTTCGTCTCAATAAGTTTGGGCAAGTTTGAGGCTACTATTACAATGGATACTATTTATCAGTGAGGGAAACCCATGACCCAAGTGGTTTTAGGAGAAAATGAAGGCATAGATTCAGCACTACGTCGGTTCAAACGTCAAGTTTCTAAGGCTGGTATATTAGCTGATGTTAAGTATCATCGGCATTTTGAAACACCGTTAGAAAGACGCAAACGCAAAGCAGTGGCAGCGAGACGCAAGCGCCGTTTTTAAATAAACCTATTTTGTTGGTTTGCATAGGCGGTGTTGCTTGAGAAAATGAACCAAGAACAAATAACAGTAAGTTGCCACTATTGTGACAATCAAAAAGTAAGATGTGCTGCACCCCAATGTGGGGTGTGAGTAGCTCATCTGAATGATAAATAAGTCTTATATAAGGTGTGACTTTGGTTGGATTGGACAAGCCATAGTCGTTAACCACCAACCAATGTTCAACACCTAAAAACTGGAGATTGCTTTAAGATTTAGGAGCCTCGACAGTATAACTATTGCAGCGATTCATCGCCTTTTCTACGCCTTGTTTGAGACTCAATTCTACGCATTCAACTACGAACTGCAAGACAAGGGACATGAGTTGAGTCTCGGTGGCAGAAAATTTTCCTAACACATGAGAAACGGTTTCTGAGTTATCGCCATTCACGGCATTTTTTGGCTTACCTATACCAATACGTAAGCGGGGAAAATTTTGCGTGCTAAGATGAGCGATCGCACTCTTCATACCATTATGCCCCCCAGCCGAACCAGACAAGCGCAGACGAGTCTTACCCAAAGGCAGGTCTAGATCATCATAAATCACCAACACAGACTCACCTGACAATTTATACCAGCTTGTTACTGCTTGTATCGCTTGTCCTGAGCGATTCATATAAGTTAGTGGCTTAAGCAAGCGAATTTTTACACCTCCAGGGGCAGTACCTTCACCGTATTGACCCTGAAATTTGCGATTTTCAGCCAAGGAAATATTCCAAGCACGAGCAAGAGCATCCACAGCTGCAAAGCCAATATTATGGCGAGTTTGGTCATATTTAGGCTCTGGATTCCCCAAGCCAACAATTAGCTGGGGAATCACCAAAGCAGGTTGCGTTACAGGTTCTGTCATCTATCTTGTTTACAATCAACCGCTTGCTGCACTTCCTTAGATAACGGGGGAAGAACCAGCACTATCTTGCTCAGATTTCACCGATTCGATTTGCTTGGGTTCAAGTTCAGCAGTCGTCTTTACAGCCTGTTCCAATTGTTCAGCTTCGCGCTTGAACTCGCTCTGAAACTCATTAGAGGCCTCTTGAAAACCGCGAATTGCTTTTCCCAGACTCCGACCAATTTCTGGCAATTTTTTTGGGCCAAAGATGAGTAGCGCCACTACCATAATTAGACCCATTTCCGGTAAACCAATACCAAATATATTCACGCGGGTTCTCCTGTTAAGTGTTTGGGCTTGGGGACTGGTGATTGGGTATTGGGGACTAGGTAGAATTTTTCACCCTACTCCTGACCACCCTTTTTTAGAGACTATATTCAAAAAGCTATCATTATTCTTATTCAAGAGTAACGTTTTCGGTATACCAACCACAAATAGAACTTAGGCAGGAGCCTTAACGTAATCTGCAATTATTGTCAACGGTTAAGTACAAAAAAACAAATGTATTTTTGTACTCACGACTAAGGGAACACCAAAAATTCAAAATTCAAAATTCAAAATTCAAAATAAATGTTTTACACCCTTATACCCTGTCTCAACGGAAAATCTAGGCGCATAAGTCCTAACTACAAAAAAACCCGGATAGGCCGGGTGTAGACTAACTAATTAGTTAGCTTGGTTATTGTGTGTTGATAGCTACCAGCCAACTCTGACATCTTGAATCAAGATTGATTTGTTGTAGAGTTGCAAAATAATTAGCAGAAACACAAGAAACAGGGCCATAAAAACACCCATTACAGGGGTAGTTCCCCAGCCTGGAGCCACTTTACCATACTCAGAATTTAAAGGTCGCAGGATATCTCCCAACCTAGTGCGTTGTGCCATAGTTCACCTAAGATTAGTTGCCAAAGCTTTTTTTAATCTTCTGTAATATTCTATAAGAATAACATTCATCATCTATAACTCACTTATGGAACCCGCAATAGTTCTTATCATTTCTGTCGGTGCTGCTCTCGTTGCTGTGACTGGGTATGGGATTTACACCGCTTTTGGCCCTCCTAGCAGAGAATTGTCCGACCCTTTTGAAGATCATGAAGACTAAACAGGGTGTGGGAAATTGGGAGTAAGGAATGAGGTAATAGTAGCGCTCACTCCTCAAATCTCTCGTTTCCTTCCTCTTACCCCATTTCTAGCCTCTGACCTCTAAAACTTTAAAAGTCGCAATTTTCCAAGGTTCAATTGTGGAGATTTGTTGCCCAGATGAGAATTGGCTAATGGGGCGTTCCAGTAAATCTACTGGAATACCCAAGGTTAACTTTAAATCGCTCTGCAAAGATAATTCTGTAGTCACACCATGAGATTCATAAAAGCGCAGAATTAATTGCTGCTGGTCGTCTTCCGATGGTTTGACAGCCATCAAGACCAGATTCTCGGCTGGTAAATTTAAAAAACTTGCTTTGTCTCTGGTGTTTGGTGTTGATTTGGAAGTGTTGAGTTGGAAGTGTTGAGTTGGGTTTAATATTACTTGCAGGGGAATGTTTAATTCATATCCCTTTTGTACTGTATGGGCTGATTCCCAGCTATCAGCGTGAGGATACACAGTATAAGCAAATTCGTGTATGCCGCCTGTGTCAGCTTCTGGGTCAGGCCAAGTAGGGCTACGGAGTAAGGTTAGCCTTAATAGCTGGGGTTGACTGTCGTAACCATATTTACAATCATTCAGTAAACTAACACCGTAAAGACCCTCATCTGTCTCTGCTGTTAAATCAGCCCAACGTAAAGCTGGGACTTCCCATTTTGCTTTATCCTGCGGGGTTTGGGGTTGAGTCGGGCGACGAATTGCACCGCAGGGAATTTCGTAGGTGGCAAAGTCGGCTGTAACGTTGAGAGGAAACGCTGCTTTGACTAAAACGTGCTTTTCTTGCCAATTGACTCTAGAAACGATTTTCAATTGGGGTAAGCCGACTTGCAAGATATAGTCTTGGCAAAATTCCGACTTACCCAATTGACGCACTACGCGGAGACAATTCTGTACAGTTCCTTGTTCTAACCACTGGATAGATTTGAGGTTAGTTGCTGGTAGGGGATGCTGACTATAATTGGGGTCGATATTCCAAGCATCCCAATATTGACCACTGTCTTTAAAAGCTTGTAGTTGATTACCCGCACCAGACAATACTTCTCGTTGATGAGTTTTGTCATAGATACTTGATAAATCTCCAGTATCAGGATCTACAATAACGCGCAGGTGTTCATTTTCGAGAATATAGTCTAGGGATGTGGAAGATGTGGGCGATGTGGAAGATGTGGGCGATGTGGGGGAAAGCCAAAAGAGGCGATAGCCTACAGAGGGAATATCTTCGGCGAGGAATAGTATGGTTGATGGTTCAGTTAATTGGGAAATGATTTGTTTGCCAGTAGTATCGTAGACTTGCCATTGTTGGTTAGGTGGTGGTGGGGGTAGGGTGACTGATACTACCTCAGAGCGCTGCCAGTTGAGAGAATTGAAAACGAAAATGGGTAGACTATCGGTTTTTGGTGGCTCTGGTAGAGTAAAGTGAGATGCGATCGCCTGTAATGATTCTTTTAATATTTTGGTTCCCGTTTGTTCGACTTGCTGCCATTCGGGCAAGGCATCTGTATATACTTGGGTAATGGAAGAACCAGGTAAAATATCGTGGAATTGGTTAAATAATACTTGCTTCCAAGCTGTTTCGATGTCGGATTTGGGATATGTCACGCCACAGATAAAAGTTGCCAAGGTAGCAAATAGTTCGGCTTCGTATAGTAAATTTTCAGAATGCCGATTCCAACGTTTTTGGTCTGCGTGGGTAGTGTAACAACCACGATGAAATTCTAGATATAGTTCATCATTCCATATAGGAAATGTTGACCGTTGACTATTGACTATTGACTGTTGACCATTGACCGTTGACTGAATTTGCTGGAGATACTTTTCGGCGGTGATAAATTCTAGGTCTGGGAAAAATGGTGAAGTTTGCCAGCGTTGGGCGGTTTCTAACATATCACGGGTGGGGCCGCCGCCGTGGTCACCGACACCAGGAAGCCATAAAGATTGAGTTAAGCAGGTTTGGGTTTGCCATTCTAGAGAATAGGCTGCCATTTTGATGGGGTCAATGCCTTCGCCTATGGTTGCAGACATAACACTTAATACTTGACTACCGTCAGGCGATCGCCACCAAAAAGCCCCATAATCAAATTTAGTAGTATCGTTCCATCGTAATTTTTGCGTCACGAAATACTCAATACCTGCATTCGCCAAAAATTGCGGTAGGGTTGCACAAAAACCAAAGGTGTCGGGAACCCAAACTACAGTCGTCAGTTTGCCAAATTTTTCTTGGAAATAGCGTTGACCGTATAGTAACTGACGGACTATGGATTCCCCAGCGATTAAATTAAGGTCAGGTTCTACCCAAAAACCGCCGATAACTTCCCATTTTTTGGCAGCTACAGCTTGTTGAATCGCTGTAAATAAATCTGGACGATGTTCTTCAATCCAAGCATACAGGGCTGGGGTGGAATGACAGAAGATTAATTCGGGAAAATCTTGTTGTAGTTTGAGGACTGATGTAAAAGTGTTTTGGGCTGCATTCCAAGTTTCACTGACTGACCATAGCCATGCTAAATCTAAATGAGCGTGACCTAATAAATAGATTTTAAATTTTGGGTCGCTGATAGAGAGATGATTTATCAGGTTTTGACGGAAGGTAACTAGAGATTCTGGGTTGGAGGGATGAATTTCTGGGATTGCTTGTGTGAGGATATTTAACTTTTCTGGGGCGAACTTTTCTAAATAAAGCTGTAATATTGCTAACTCATCGGCAATAAAACCGGGGTCAGGATAATTATAATCTGTAGACTCGTAGACAAGGAGCGATCGCACTAAAGCACCATCACAATGACCAGGACTCGCCAGCCGCAAAGCCACTACAAATTCTTGTCCTGGTGATACTTCCCGACTGAGTAAAACTCTGGGGGAACAATCAAATAAATCTCCTTCTAGCACTAATTGCCCATTCACGTAGATTTTGGCAGAGTCCGCCCACCAAAGTAGAGACAGCCGCAAAGACAACCCCGCCAAAGGATAATCATGTAAATTTTGGGGAACTACGAATTTCTGTTCTAGCCAAAGTACTTGCTGTCCACCAGTCCAAGCAATGTTACCCTTGGTATCTAACTCTACAGGTTGCCAATTGGATATACTAGATGTAGCAACGCCAGTAATTTCTGTGTTCGAGTCCTGGTATAACCAAGTAGATTGAACATTAACTTGACAACAACTGCGTAATTTCTCAATTGTGTCTGAGATTAAATCTGTCTGATACTGAGATTCGGTAGGGGTCATATATTCGCTAAAATCAAAGCACTTACAAGAATTATTGAGATAGTAGTCAGAAGTCAGAATTGGGAATAAAGTTGTGTAAAACTGTTGGCAGGCTAGATTTTCCTACTTTATCCTTGACGAGAAAAGTAAAGCTGAGAATTTTTTGCTTTTCCATCTCTGGCGCTTATTATGTCTGTGCTGAATCCTGTATTCTAAATTTTGAATACATCTATATTGTTGGGCGGGAGTCTCAAAAATCAACAAGGCTCACACTAATTAATTACTACAATGTCATCTGGTTCTTCTGGTCGTTATCAAAGCAGATTATTTAACTTTGTCAACCAGCAATCTCGGCGGTTGACGGAAAATTGGGGAAGTACCTTGCGGAATTTACAAGTTGCGACTAAGTGGGGTGTGTCAGCACTACTTTATCCTGTGTTTATGTTTTTGCAGTCATCTGATTCATCGGTGAAAAAGTTATACACCAAAGAACCAGAATTGCGGAAAAGGTTACAGCCTCATGATACTGACTTATTTTCCCCAACTCCCCTAGCTACTGATAGACCTATTCAACGCGTATTAGAGTCTGTCCAATATTTATCACCAGAAGAAACCCATATCACGGCCTCCACCACATCCAGATTTGCCAATATTCTGGAGTTATTGCAAGGGAAATTTTTTACCCATCGCCCAAACAAGCCTAAACTTTCACAATCCTTAACTATTTCAGATGCAAAGTTAGCAAAAGTTAACCCTTCTCTTCCAGAAAACCCACTCCAACGCCATCTACCAATGGTTAGAGGAGTAGCCTCAGATGTAGTTAATCGTCAGTTGGTACTAGTCAGCGCTGAGAACCAGATTCTAGATATTTTGACACCGCAGCAACAAGCCAAATTAACAGACAGAATTCTCAGCGAAGTGGCTGAATATTGGCATTCTTGGCAATTAACTGAAGCGCAACAGCAAGCCCATTTATTACCTGAAATTAATCGTATATTAGCAAAGTTGACAGGCGAAAATATGAGCAAAACGCCTGTAATTGCTGAGGGAATTACCAAAAGAGTACTGAACACAGGTAAAATGGTAGCTCTACTAGATGCAGCGATCGCTAAACTAGAACAAACTGCGATAGTCCCGACACAGCAACGCAGTCTAGAAATAATGCGAGTTGCCCAAACCCAAGTCAACATCTTTCTTTATGGCAAAGAACAGCTAAACTCCAGAAAAGAAATAGTAGCTAATCCAGAGAGTGGATTTACCCAAAAACAAAATATTTCGGCTTTAATTGAAGCAGCCCTAAATTACTTCTTTGGTGTACCTAAATATAAAGTACTAGAGTCTAGCTTTTTTGAGCAAAAATTACCTGATAGTTATCAGTCACCGCATGAGTATTTCACAAACGACCCTTGGTTAGATTGGACTGATTTGTATGATGATGCTGAAAATCTTACAGCAAAGATTATGCAATCATCAAGAATCAAATCTAGTCTTCCTCTTCATAAATCGGTTGGTTTATCTGGAAAGAAAAAACAGCCTACACCACAGCAAAAATCAACCTCTAGTTTGTTACCAAAGAAAAAACACACGTCGAGAAAAGTTTCCTCTACAAAACAAATCCCAGCCTATCTCTCGCAACAGCAACCTTATCCCGACGCAAACCAAGCAGAAGCCCAACCAGACTGGATAGAAACGACAGCGACCGTATTAGGCTATGAAAAGCACCTCCTAGAATATATTCTGGAATGGTTAGATCGCGCTATTCTCTGGATAGAACAAATATTGACAAATATTTTTTACTTTTTGCAAGGTCTGTTGCGGGGTAAATAAAACTTAATTAGTTAGTGAGGTTATGATTTTTTGGTAATGGGTAATGGGTAATGGGTTGTTAATTTTTGTTATTAGCTATTGCCAATGACCGATTACCAATCCCCACCAATTTAATTAGTTTCACACGCACAAGATATACACTTTCACCACAACATATGGTTAAGAAAATGTCGCAGTAGTTTTGAGCCTGTTGGTTCCTGATAATCTGTGGGTAACAAATCCTGCATTGCTTCTTGCAACTTATGTAACGCTACATCTACTTCTTGGCGGTTTGGTCTGTTAGTTTGGTCAAAATACAAAGGTTCACCAACCCGAACAGTTAATTCTTTGCCCCAACACAAATCATGAGTACCGATTAAAGCTATTGGTACTATGGGTACGCCAGCCCTTAAGGCGTAAATCACAGTCCCTCGTTTTAGGGGGAGATGTAACTTACCCTCCACATTTCCCAGTCGTCCTTCAGGAAAAAGAATCATCCCGTCCCCTTGGGCTAAAATCCCTAAAACAATGCGGTCTATCTGTCGCAGTGTAGGTATATCTCCCCCAGTTGGTACAGTTTCCTCAATGGTTTGGGCTAATTCTGTCAGGTCTTGTCTTCCTGCTTTAGCTGCTTGAATGACGGCGATTTCTTCTTTCCATATCCTGGCTAAGGGAATCACCCCTCCAGCAAAACCCAAGATAAAACGCTTCCACCATTTGTTGTAGAGGGTACGAGCGTCGCCCACAATATAGTAGTGGGGTTGGGTGGGTATTTCCGCCAGCAGCAGCAGAGGGTCGAGATGGTGCAGATGATTAGCTGCGATAATAGCCGATGTTTGGGGAATTTTTTCCAAATTTTCGACGCGTACCCGAAAGATAGCATGAATGAGCGATCGCAATACAAAACGACGTATCCCCGCATCAACTCTAGGTTCCATCTGCCCTTCATGCCTAGCTTCCAATCCAGCCAGAGTTTTAGCAATTATCTCACGCACTGAGCGATCGCCTGCTGCCGCCACCCCTTCTTGTACCCGCTTAATAGTTGCAGTCGTTAGAGATGGTAAGACTTCTGTTCGCGTAATAGTTTCTGGCTGGTCGTTGGATTTCACTTTATTTAAGCCTGACTGAGCAGATTTGTGAAAAAAACGTTTGATCAGCTAATAATTATTTAAATTGTATAGAGCTAGTAAAGAAAATGTTTGTTTAGCTTGCATTTCTTAATTTTGAATTTTGAATTTTGAATTAATTCATGGTCTACCACAACGAAGGCGTATTTAAAAGTGTCGATGGACTTGAGCTTTATTATCAGAATTGGTATCCAAAAGGCACAGCAAAAGCCATCTTGGTGATTGTGCATGGACTGGGAGGACACAGCGATAAATATAGCAATATCGTCAACCATCTAACAGCCAAAGAATATGCCGTTTATGGCTTAGATTTACGCGGTCATGGGCGATCGCCTGGACAGCGTGGTCACATCAACGCCTGGGCTGATTTTCGCGGGGATTTGAGTGCTTTCTTAAAGCTAATCCAGACCCAGCAGCCCCAATACCCAATTTTTTTACTAGGGCATAGTTTAGGTGCAGTAGTTGTCTGCGACTATATTTTACGCTGTCCCCAAGAAGTCGCAAAATTACAAGGTGCGATCGCCTTAGCACCAGCCATAGGCAAAGTCGGCGTGTCGAAATTCCGCCTACTTGTAGGTAAATTGCTTTCGCAAATATGGCCGCGCTTCTCCTTAACTACCGGACTTGACCTCAGTGCAGGTTCACGAGACGAGAAAGTTGTAGCCGCTTATGCTCAAGACACCCTACGCCATAACCTTGGTAGCGCCCGTTTAGCCACAGAATATTTTGCCACTGTCGCCTGGATTCATGCTCATGCACCTGACTGGCAAATCCCCCTGCTGATTCTTCACGGTAGCAGCGATCGCATCGCCTCACCCGAAGGCGGAGCAATTTTTTACAAATACGTAGGTTGTTCAGATAAGTTACGCATCGAATACCCAGAAGCCTATCATGACCTACAAGCAGACCTCAACTACCAACAAGTCTTGGCTGACCTAGAAAACTGGCTAGAAAATCATTTGCCATAAATTCTTCCCCTGCTTCCCCTGCTTCCCTTGCTTCCCTTGCACCCCCTGCTCACCAAGGCGATTGGATATTTCTTAGTGAGAATTCCCTTCTTCTATCCCCAATCCCAAAATTTCTTTTCCTCTACCTATTGACATCACCTGAAAAATCCGTTAATTTATAAAAGGTCTGAGGTTGATGCCCCCATCGTCTAGAGGCCTAGGACACCTCCCTTTCACGGAGGTAACGGGGATTCGAATTCCCCTGGGGGTACTAAAAAATTAAATTTAAACTTTCTAAGTTTAAAGACCTATACTAATCTAAACCCCTTCAAGAATAATCCTGAAGGGGTTTAAATTTGCACCTAGAGACTCTGGTTAGCCAAACACTCTACCCTTTGGTAAATTGCCAACAGGTTAGACCTAAGATCCTGACTCAGACGACGCTCAATAATAGTGATTGGCATCGTCAACTTAGGCCAAACTTGGATTGTGTAACATAGGTCAGTACCAATTACATCACCGAGCGCATAGGGTTGTAAACACCAATTACCAGAAAAGCCTTTAAAATCTCCCTCAACCATTTGGAAATTTATTTCCTTGGGGAAGTATTCCTCCAAATCTAGAACTACACGGGCGCAAAATTTGAAATTGAGTAAGCGCTGAGAGCCTACTTGTTCCAGTCGGATACCACCATTAGGATGCTCAAGTAGGGAACTTTTAGCGAGGTTAGGAATGAAGTCAGCTAAGGCTTCATAATTTGTGAGTACCTGCCAAACTTGTTCCACTGGTTGGGGGATTTGGACTCTAGCCGTAATTTGCCGTTGTCGGTCGGCGATTTTCTCAACTTGGATTTCTACAGATGGTAGGTTGTCTGCACCTGCAACCAATTCACCATCTAAATCGGGGTTAAATTCCAAGTCTTCTGTAGGGTTGTATTGTTTAGTCACTTTCAGAATATGGTGTGCTTTCATCAGAAAACTGGGGCAAAGTTAGGGTAAAGCAAATTTCGCTGAGTTGAGAACCGGGAATAGGGTTACTTTCAACTGCGATCGCCCCGTTCAAGTGCTGTACTAAGGACTTGACTAAAGCGAGTCCCAAGCCAGTCCCTGGAGTCCAGCGACCTCCTCTACCGCGACGGAACCTATCAAATATATAGGTAGCCTCTTGTTCGGAGATGCCACGTCCTGTGTTAGTCACTTTAATCATAACTTGATCGACAAGCTGATCAACTTGATGACTGGCGTGCAGGTGAACGATAGTGTCACGTTCCGAGTATGTATAGGCGTTATTTAGTAGCTCATGCAGGATGCGATCAAAACTTTCCAATTCGGTTTGGAGTTTTAACGGTTCATCCGGTATGTCTAAATCTATACTTAATCCTTTACCTGCCAATTTGCTGGCTAAAGAATCGCTTAAATCTTGGATTTTGGCGTTTAAATTGATGTTTTCCACCCGTGGTGGTTCTTGCTCAGACTCTAATTTCTGGAGAGTCAGCAAGTCATTAATTAAGTTGATTTCCTTAGCGCATTCGTTCTCCAGAATCTCTAAGTATTTCACCTGGCGTTCTGGGGGGATTCCTGGGAGACGGAGATTTTTGATTGACATCATCATATTCGTCAACGGGTAGCGCAGGCGATCGCTGATATTGCTCATAAATTCGTCTTTGAGCTGGTTCAGTTCCCGCAACTGCTCCACATATTGCCGCGTTCTTTCATGAAGTTTTGCTTGCAGTTCCAAGCTACTTTGGAGCTTTGCCGTGCGCTCATCTACTAAAGTCTGGACTTGCCGCAGTGTTTTTGATTGAATAATGGCATTGCTAACTTGAGCGCAAACCATTTCCACCAAATTTAACTCAGACTGTTGCCAATTACGCGCCACACCCTGCTGTAACACTAAAAATCCCAATATTTTGCCTTGGTTCTCTAATGGCATTAACAGTACGGCTGGCAGTTCTGTAATGGCAAATAAAGGAGCAACGGTAGAAGTATCCTGTAATTCTGAGTAATCATTAATAATGACTGGTTTACCCGCATCTTGGAACACCCTTTGACATAACCCACAATCAGCCAAGGAGAAAGATCCAGGCAAGGAATCTGTTTGATTGGCATTTTCCTTGCGCCATTCACCGACAACATCAGCTTTAGCTTGAGGAATTTGTTTTTTAATGGGAGTTCTAAATAGTGGATCTGTATATTTCAGTAGGATCAGCAAACCGCGATCTGCTTGTAAACACTCGGCAGTAGATGCTATGGCCAGTTGGAGCATTTGATTTAACTCCAAGTTGCTACGACTTAATATAGTTAGTTGTTTAATTAAGCTCTGATGTTGATTACTCTTTTGTAGGTGTTGCTGCTGAGAAGAAATCAACTGTGCTTGTGTTAACTGAGAAAAAGCGATCGCACAAGATGCTTCTATCGTCTTCAAGATTTTTTTGGCTGAATCATCCCAATCATGAGATTGGAATTTAATCAGACTAATTACACCATTAGTTTTGCCACCAAAGCGGGTAGAAATTGCCAACACGGCTTTGATTGGTAAAGGCAAATGTTGACATCCCACCACCAAACTATTACGGATGATGGAAATCTCATCAATATTGCGTGGTTCTACCGCACATTGCAAAACTGGTAATTCCATCAAGAAACGTTCTGTAGAGAACATCTCATTAGACAGAGGTACTCCTAGAAATTCATCAGAACACCAGTTAGCTGTTGTTGTTTCCGTGGATTCCTCATTGGTAACTGTCACCAAGCAGCAACAATCTACATTTGTGACAGTCCCCACCAAGTGGGCTATCTCTTGCAGCATTGCTGCTGTTGCTGGACGACTGGCAACGATGTGATTAATTTTATGTGCCAACTCCTGGGCTGTTTCTTCCTGATGTTGCATCAGTTTGACTGGGTAGGGTTGTAGTCGCTCTGGTCCATCGGGGTACTGTGGCGGCAATAATAAACGCTTTTTCATTCCTAATATGCTCTGAGATTTTTACCCCATTGTTTATGCACCAAACTGTTTGGCATATTATTCACCTTGAGTTGTGTTGCTGCACCTGATGGATGGGAAATGTTTGATGAAAAATTTCTCTCATCTGTTATAGCCCCTTTCTATTGCAGATGATCAAGTTATCAGTAAATTAAACTAATTTATACAGTATTGTGACAGCCGACCAAGATGACTAAATGCCTGATCAAGCTACTATTTAGTTTCGCGTTGCCAGTCCAAATAGTAACTTGGACTCAGGATACCTTGTTTATAACTATACATAAACCGTAATTTCTCTAGATTGGCAACCATAACTTCATTGTGATTAACCGCATTAGTACTGTTGTGACTCAAATCACAAATGAAGATGTTGAGGAAAATTTTCACCAGCGTCGTTTTATTGTTGATGGCTCTGAATAACTGGGGAACACTCTGACATTCAAGTTATAGAAAAACTTTTGAAAACTAAATCAAGAATCATATGAGAAAAATTTATGGTTTTTCCATTTCCCTCTATAATATTCTATAGTTTTTTACTTATTACATTAATAGTGTGAGTATGTCAAGATCAGTGCTGAGTAGTAACTAAAGCATACTAACTTATTAAGCTAATAGCGAATACAGCCTAGTTACTCATCAGGGCAACTAGGCTGTATTCGGAAAAATGTAAAACTAGCCGGCTAAACTCTCGACACTGAGCGGAACCATATCGCCATTTCTGGTTAATCCTAATAACATGGGTTGTTGGGGTTGGATAAGTTGACCTGTGAGTACACAACGTTCTTCTTGTTGAGCTGTGGCGGCTATACTGGCACGAATGTCGGCTCGTGAAAATCGCGGTTTCCACTCACCCGATTTTTGCTGCACATAATTCCAGAGGATATCGCGGATAAGTGCCTGATATCCCTGATTCCCAGCTATTTCTTTGAGTTTCTCTTTCAGTTCTCGCTCTAAACGGATGCTGGTAACTTCCATATCGGTTGTTGGGGTGCGAGCGATTGTGTGCATGATTTTTCTCCTTAAAGTATGGACAGGATAGTAATACAAGTGTAGTATGTTTAAAGAAATGTTCAATAGGTGAAATTTTCCGTGAAATCCATTTACCCCATTTCCACTCCCTTAGCGGCGACCAAATCCCCCTTTAGTTGGGAATTTGGCGTTGCGGGAGTGGAGTATTTATTTATGGGCGATGGTAGCCGTGATGGCGCACAAATCACAAAGGGAAATTATGACTTTATTATTGATGTCAGCATCGATGGGCTGAATAGCAAACCACAACTAGATAGCAAAAGCGGGAGGTACAGACAGAGATATGCTGTACCAAAATAAGACCAAAAATCTGACGGTCTATTTCTCACCCCCGCTTCAACCAAACCAGAAGCGGGGGTTTTTTATTAAGGAGTGAAGCTGTGGCTATCACAATACCAGTTTTAGAGCAATCTGTGGTGGTATTTTCGCAAAATTACTTGCCACTGTGTCGGGTGAATATCAAACGGGCGATCGTCCTGTTACTAACAAACAAAGCTGAACCATTAGTTGGTTATACAGAAAATGGGTGGCGAGTTCATTCACCCAGTTTGATAATTGATGTACCAAAACATATCCGCTTAAAAATCACCTCTATTGAGAGGACATGGAAAGTTCCGCCTGTGAATCGACGAGAAATTTTGCGGCGAGATCACCACAGTTGTCAATATTGCGGTAGCAGGAAGCGTCTTACCTTAGATCATGTGATTCCCAGGTCTAGAGGTGGTTCTCATACTTGGGATAACGTGGTTACGGCTTGTGAAAGATGTAACTCGCGTAAGGGAGACCGAACACCGGCGGAAGTTGGTATGCAGTTGCGTACTAAACCAAAACCACCAGTCCACCCGGCGGTAGCTTTTGCAGTCAGCGATACTTGGCGTGATAACGCCACACAGTTTTGGATAGATATGCAGGCAAACCTGGAGTAACAGGAGAGCAGAAGGAATGCTGAAATTAACTTACACTGAGAACAGTTTTTACTTGGAATGTCTCACATTGTCTTTGGAGGAATGGGTAGCGCAACGAGTAATTTTTACACTACGGCTAGGTAAAAACTTGTCCATCCAACCCAGCACCGCTTCCTTTTTGTTACCTTTAGATTTACCAGGAATTGAAGCGCTGAAGGCAGAAGCCAGACGGGCTGACAGTGAAATCATTGACTTGGTGACTTGTGATCCTGAGTATTTGGAAGTAACTTTGCGCGGTTCTTGGTTATCAGATGGTTCTGAAGATGCTGATGGCGTATTTGTGACTCACATGAGCGATCGCACCGAATTTTTTCTACATAAACTCTGGAAAGCAGCTCAAGCCTGCGCTTCTGTAATGAGTGAATAAGAAAGGTTAGTTCTGAGTTATCTGATAACTCAGCACCCATTACACTAAGCGAAACATAAATGGATAGCGATACGGTACATTTGGCGTATTGACAACCTTAATAATGGCAATGATGGGCATGATGATACTGACTGCCCATAAACCCATAAGCAAGAGAATGCCAATGCCGATAAAAATTAGTAATCCAAATATAATGCCGTATATGTAAAGGTTTATGTGGAAATTCAGCGATTCTTTGGCATTTTCTTTCACCACAGGGTCTTCATTGAGCAATAAAATTGCAATGGGTATGCCAATAGAGACTATCGTAGAACTAAAAAATATTGCTCCGTGACTTAGAGCAGATAACAATTTGCGTTGCTCGAAGCTTTCCATAGCATAACCCCTCTAAATTGTCTTCATCATATTGGTTTATACTTCGTGTTGGCATCATTCCGCCAGAAGATATTTAGACCCCAGCCTAAAAAGCTTAACCCCACTAATAAAGGTGTGAACCAATCACCCCAACGCACGTATAAAGTTTGTGTCTGACGACGATAGATAGTTTCTGCATGAGTTTCGTAGGTGTTGTATCCAGATATCCACAAGGTTCTACCGTGGGGATCAACAAAAGCTGAATATCCTGTATTTGTTGCCCGTGCTGACCATCTATCTGTTTCAATCGCCCTCATGATATCTTGTGCATGGTGCTGGAATGGCATAGCAGCACTGTAATGAGCATCGTTGGAAGAACTGAGGATAAATTGCCCACCAGTAGCGGCTTGACTACGAAATACTTCCGGGAAGGCCGACTCATAACATATACCGACGATCGCCCGACCGAATGGAGTGTCAAAAATTTGGTTGGGTGAACCATGAACTTGGTGTTCATCCAAGGGTGACAACCGTTGTACCAGACCACCAATAAAGCCCTCAAAGGGAATATATTCGCCTAAAGGTACTAACTTGGATTTATCGTAGCGGCTGGTGATTTCGCCTTGGCTATTCACGGTAAATAGACTATTAGTATAACTGCGTCCGCGATCGCCAAAAGCACCAATCCAAGCAACTACACCTTTTTCCCGCACGGCTGCAACTAGGGGTGTTGTCGGTAGATTTCGTTGGAAAAATGGTAATGCGCCTTCTGGAGTGAGAACTGCTTCTACACCTTGATTGACTAAAGTTAAGTATCCATCTGTGTAGCCTGTAATAGCACGGCGCAGTCCTTGGGGAAGCAGCTTAATTTTGTTGGGAATATTTCCCTGAACAATTCCTACTTTTAATGCTGCGTCTGGTGATTGGGCAATAGGGGCGCTATATAAGCAGAAACCAATTAGATGTAGGGTAATTAATAATCCGGCGGCTATTGCTAAATATCTACCTAACAATCCCTGTTTGCGACTTAGCCACGCCTCAGCAATTAAACCGTTGACGCTGACAATTGCTGCTGTGACAAGATTCGGCCCAGATATCTGTCCCAAGTGCAGAATTACCAAGTTATGGGGTGATTGGGTATAAGCTAGGGAACTCCACCACAAAGGCCCGGCACTCCAAAGGCTTTCTAAAACACACCAAATAGCTGTACCTATAAGGATACGTAACCAGGATTTCTGCTCAGAAAAACGAGTTAAACAAGCCGCCCAAATAGCAGCAAACAAACCACCATAGAAGCTAATAAATAACCAGCAAAATATGGTGATTGCCAAACTCGGCCACCAGGGAACACCCAACCAATCCATAGGATGAATGCCGGTGATCCAAAAGAGGGCTACACCATGATAGCCGATACCCCAGGTCAGTCCCAGAAGGAGAAGAGATGAGGGGGGGTGATTTTTGCTTTTGCTAGAAACTAGTAATATCCATAGAGGGGCTAGGGCAATCCAAGCTAGGAACCATGCAGCGAAAGGGGCTACAGTTAGCCCCATGAAGATGCCACTAGTTAGGGTAATTAGGGGAGGGAGAAGGGAAATAAGTTTCTCTCCCTGCTGTTTATTCAGCTTCTTCCTCATCACCAGTGTCGGGGGGAACTATAGCTACTCCAGTAATTGCGTCATCTTCGTCCAGGCGTTGGACTCTAACACCTGTTGCCGATCGCGATTGAATGGAAATTGCGTTGACAGCTTGGCGTATAATGATGCCGCGATTGGTCACCATCATGATTTCGTTATCGCTGTTGACGATACCAAGGGTGGCTAATTTGTCTTTGGTTTTGCGATTTTTGAATTTAGTCGCCATCAAACCTTGTCCAGCACGATTTTGCAGACGGAATTGACTGACTGGTACGCGCTTGCCATAGCCTCCCATTGTGATGACTAACACCCAAGGGCCGACACTAGCATTACTAGATACTTCTACAGCTTCTAAGTTTTCTAAGGTTTCTAAGACTTCTGTTGTTTCTACTGCGGTTTCGATATCTTCTGTTTCGATATCGTCGATGTCTGGTTCTTCTGTGTTTAATGTATCGAGAATTGCTGCCGGCAGAATATCCATCCCTACCAGTTCATCGCCTTTCTTCAGTTTCATAGATTTTACTCCACGGGTTGCCCTACCTAAAGGACGGAGTTGCTCGTGGGTACATCTAAAGTGAATTGCCATACCTAAACGAGAACCGATAATGATACTATCCTCGACTCTGGCGCGGCGTACCCATCGCAGTTGGTCGCCTTCTTCTAAGGAGATGGCAATCAAGCCATTGGCACGGATATTACTAAATGCTGCCAATTCGGTTTTCTTGATGTTGCCGCCTTTGGTAAGCATGACCAGATATTCTTCACTGGTAAACTCATCCACAGGGACAATGGAAGTGATTTTTTCTTCTTTGGGAATGGGTAATAATTGGACAATGGGTGTACCCCTACTGGTGCGGGAACTCACGGGGATTTGATAGGCTTTGAGACAATAGACGACACCGCGATCGCTAAAAAATAGCACGCTGTCATGGTCACAACAAGTCAAGAAATGCTCAATGGTATCATCGTCTTTGACTTTGGCGGCGGCTTTACCTCTGGTAGCACGGCTTTGAGCTTCAAAGGTGTTGACCGGCATCCGTTTGATGTAACCTTGTTGCGTTAGGAGGATAATTGCTTTTTCGTTGGCGATGAGGTCACGCTCATCTATTTCACCTTCGGCGTGGGTAATTACGGTACGTCTGGGTGTGGCAAAACTGGTTTTGATTTGGGTGATTTCGGTTTCGATGATTTCCAGTATCCGTTCCCGCCGGGCCAAAATATCTTGTAAGTCGGCAATTTGGGTTTGTAAATCTTCGTGTTCTAGGCGGATTTTGTCGGCTTCTAAGGCTGTCAAACGGCGCAACTGCATCTGCAAAATTGCGTCTGCTTGGACTTCCGAAAGCATATAGGTGGTGATTAACTCCCCTTTAGCTGTGGGTGTATCGGAAGCACTGCGAATCAAGTTAATGATGGCATCTAAATGAGATAGGGCAATTAATAACCCTTGTAAAAGATGATCCCGTTCTTCCGCTTTCCGCAGTTCGTAGCGGGTGCGTCTGGTAATAGATTCGATGCGGAAATCGAGGAAGACGTTTAAGAATTGTTTGAGGGTGAGAATTTGGGGTTCGCCATTCACCAAGGCCAGCATATTGGCCCCGAAGTTGGCTTGCAGAGGCGTTTGCTTATAGAGGTTATTGAGGACTACGCGGGGATAGGCATCGCGCTTGAGTTCGATGACAATTCGCATCCCGTCGCGATCGCTTTCATCTCGGATATCTGCAATGCCTTCAATCCGTTTTTCGTTCACCAACTCCGCTATTTTCTCAATGAGTGCGGCTTTGTTGGTTTGATATGGCAACTCAGTAATGATGATTGCTTCTCTGTCTGGTCTTCCCCGATGTTCAATGGTTTCGATATTGGCCACACCGCGCATGGTGATGGAACCGCGTCCGGTGGTGTAGGCTTCTTTAATCGCTCCCATCCCCAGAATTTGCGCTCCTGTGGGGAAGTCTGGCCCGTGGATGTATTGCATTAATTGCAAGTCAGTGATTTCTGGATTGTGAATCACTGCTACCACCCCATCAATTAATTCTCCTAAGTTGTGGGGCGGAATATTGGTGGCCATACCCACAGCAATCCCCGAAGAACCATTTAGTAGTAACTGGGGAATGCGAGATGGCAAAACTGTGGGTTCTTGTTGGGAACCGTCGAAGTTATCGGCAAAATCTACTGTTTCTGATTCGATGTCTTGCAGGAGGGCGGAACTGGTTAAGGCTTGTAGGCGACATTCTGTATAACGCATTGCCGCCGGGGGGTCGTTATCTACAGAACCGAAGTTACCATGTCCGTTGACTAGGGGCGATCGCATGGAAAAGTCCTGCGCCATCCGCACCAAGGCATCATATACTGCTGTGTCGCCGTGGGGGTGATATTTACCCAACACTTCCCCGACCACACGGGCGCATTTTTTAAACGGGCGATCGTGGGTTAAACCCAATTCGTGCATGGCGTAGAGGATGCGACGATGCACAGGTTTTAGACCATCCCTGGCATCTGGTAGCGCCCTACCCACTATCACACTCATGGCGTATTCCAGATAAGACCGGGACATTTCGTTCCGCAGATCCGTCGGGATAATCCTCTCCTGTGAGGTTGTCATAACTTAAATAACTCCAAAAAACTTAGATTTTAGCCTTTACGCTACGTCAAGCGCAAAATTATGCAAAATTTCTCTTGAATAGTTGCCATATTTTGATACAATTCTAACACAATATTCCCTGTATCTGCCGAGATAGGTTATCTGTATCATCTCGCCATATATCTTGTTTAGATTGAGTTAGTTACTATTGTCTATTTTCTAATAGAAAATAAATTTGATTTTTAAAGACAAATTTTATAGTTAAGTTTTCTCAAAAGATTTCTGTGTCTTGATTTGAGAGGGAATTAAGGAAAGTTTTTATTCTCAAAAAAAGCCTATTCAACTAACAATAATAATTGCCGTAAAACAGCTAATTCCAGTTTATTTTAGACACAAAAGACCATATTTATTGGTGTTTTTATGATTGCTGCCTAGTTGGCTATCATCGTAAAAATCGCAACCAATAGATGATTTATTATGAATAGTTCTTTAATTTAGCATAGGAATAATATTAAATATTTAATCCCACAACTGTTAACTCTGGCGGATGCTCAACAGCAAACTGATAAGATACTTCTTGCTTTACTTGGGGTGGGATAGTTAGTTTCCACTCTAAAATACCCATTTCACCTAGTTGGCTGGGAGGGTTGCTGCGATTGAGGCGGACTTTAATTTGCTCATTGCGGCTTACGGGCAATTGTTCAGTTAAGTGCAACTGAGTTTCTTGATTGAGCAAGTTAGTAATTATGAGACGATAACCATATGTAGTGCGGCGTTGATTACCAATAAGTTTTTTATCTACTTGACGCTCAACTAGATCCCGTTCAATTTTTAAACCTTCGTCAATGCCTAAATTAAGTTTAAATTCTTGTCCTGGGGCAACATTTTCTAATTGAGTGATACCAACATACATTTCATCACGGAAAATATTGGCTTTACCAGGTAATAAAGTCACGCCATCAGCACTATTTTTCACATTAGCTTCCAGATACGCAAAACTAACCAATCGGGGCATTGCTACATAATTAAAATTACAAGGGTAATCATCATTAAAGACAGTGATTTTATGAGGTGTGCCATCACTAGGAATATTACCACCACCATGAAGTTTAAATGTGACGATACTTCCTTCTTTGGATACCTCCGCCGTGATATTTTCTGCGGAAATCAAACTATCATCGGCTGTTTCTGCTTCCTCTTCTGCGGGAATTCCTGCCCCAGATGGAACAGCTGTAGTTGATATGGTAGGTAAAGAAGGGCTGGCGGCTAATTGTCGCCGTGATCGCCATACTTGAGGAGTTGGTGCGTCAATATACCAAGGTTTGAGTTTGGGGGGTAGTGTACCTAATCCTGGTTTGGCTGTAGATAGGGTAAGCGCCACATCTAGCCAATCTTCCCCGGTATTTTGGTTGACTTCAGCAAGGTAACTCAAATTTACGGTCTTATTTGTACTATTTAACCGTAAGTCATATAAGGGAGTCCAACTGGCATGATTCACCATGTAAGACACTTCCAAATCAAATTCACCTTCTCCCATAGCTTCAATGAGTGCAATCAAACTCACACTTTCTTGGGGATGGGGTGTTTGGATCATCTGCAAAGAGGCGCGGAGTGCTTGTATTTGCTTGTCTAATTCTTGTTGTTGGCTTTTACATTCCCCAGAGGCGATCGCATATTCGCTGTATTGGCTACCTAAAAAGTTGAGAAAGTCTAGGGTTTCGCTGAGGCTGAGATTTTTCCGCGATAGGCTTTGGGCAAAAGGTTCTTCTGTTTTTTCCCGTAAACCTTCAATAAACTTAGCTTGTAGAGATAAAGCATCTACCTGGGCTTGCAGATGACGTTTTTCCGTTTCTAATTGCTGAATTTGCCGATTTAAATGGGCGGCTCGTTCGGCTACAGGTTCAGTGGTATAGATGCGATCGCAGTTTACTCCCAACAAGCGCACCCCTACCGTACCTGTACCACTAACCCGGACAGAATCAGTTTCTAGAGTTACTGGCAGTGAATTAATCACTAATTCTCGTTCTGTTCCTAACAAGGAAACCTTACCCTTCCTTGTAACTAAGGCTTTGTCACTGTAGACTGTCACCGCTACAATCTGACTGTGTACTGTTGTTCGCCAAGATGGTGTTTCTTCTGGGTTAACCACTGCCAGTTTTCCCCTATATTGAATGACGCTGCTGGTTAATTGTGAAATTTTCCAGGTCTACCCGTCAAGTGATTTGAAACGAATTGTCAGTATTGAGAGTCATGAGAGCGGTAAAGCCTTGTAGTCATAGCTGCGGAGTTAGGAGTAAAAATATATTGCTGATTCTCCCCCGGCTTTCTAGCATTACTCAACTACACTATACTCAGGCACAGGAACAGGGAAATTTAGTTGCTCTGTTTGCTCTACAAACTTTTTGGCTGCATCTAGCAAATACTCGTAGTAGGTACGAGCCACAATAGATAACTGTTTGCCAGACGGGTAAACCATGTACCAAGTCCGCTTAATGGGGAAGTGCTGCACGTCCAGAATGCTGAATTCGGCGGCATCAGACAATAGGGTATGTCGAGATAAAACAGAAATTCCCAGTCCACCGGCGATCGCTTGTTTGATTGCCTCATTACTACCTAATTCCAGCTTCACTTTTACGGAAATACCTTGTTCTTCCAGCAGATTTTGTACAGCACGGCGTGTTCCCGAACCTGGCTCCCGCATAATAAAGGGTTCATTGGACAACCGTTGTATGGGAATATTTTTTTCTTGTGCTAGTGGATGATTTGCGGGAGCAAATACTACTAAAGGATTATCTAAAAATGGCTGACTAGTTACATCCAAATGCTCTGGGACTTGACTCATAATATACAAGTCATCCATATTACTCATCATCCGCTCTAGGATGCGTTCGTGGTTCGTGACTTGTAATGAAATGTCAATGCCTGGATAAAGTTGGCAAAAAGGCCCCAATAAGCGGGGAATAAAATATTTAGCAGTGGTGATTACTGCTAATCTTAATTGCCCTTGTTTTAGCCCTTTTAAATCAGCTACTTTCATTTCAAACTGGGCAATAGTCTCAAATATTTGCCGACAGGTTGCGAATAATTCTCGTCCTGCTTCGGTCAAATATAGGCGCTTTCCCACCTGCTCAAATAGTGGTAAACCTACAGATTTTGTCAGCTGTTTGATTTGCATAGAGACGGTAGGTTGGGTGAGAAATAACTCCTCAGCAGCACGAGTAAAGCTACCGTGCCGTGCCGCCGCCTCGAACACCTTCAACTGGTGTAGCGTTGCTTGGTTCAAGGTGATTCTCCTCTAAATAGCGATTTTATAGATATAAGACTAGTATCACTGAATACTTGCCCATGATATTAATTCACCCATACGAAAGTTATGAGTTTATTATAGATAAAAATCTATCTTTGCTATTAGAAGGAAATCAAATTGCTTATAGATAAAGAAATTCATTCTCGTTACAAGTATGAGTAAATCTCCAAAACTATAAGAATTTCTGACTGTTTGTAGTTTTGAAAACTATTTTATATAGATAAAAATCTATTCTCGCTATTAGAACAAACTTCTTTCACTTATGGTCTAGAGAAGTTATTATCAAAAAAACAAGCAAAGCGTAAGATGCCTTCCAGCTGCAAGATGAATGTTGAATACTAGATATAGTAATGTTGAATCAGGATATTTCCAAATTCACTTTTATTTTAGTTAGTAATTCATCATTCATCATTCATCGTTCCATACTTCTTCTGTGATTTTCATAGGCAAAGCGGCTAAGTCTGGTAACTGTAACACTTCCCTTTCGGCAACTTGCTCTCTAATGTTCACCGGCAATCTCAACGGTTGCTGATGCTCTATCCAACAACTAGCGATCGGCAAGGTTTGCTCCAATTCATCTAGTGGGCGAGGAATTACCATCACTGCGTTCAGTTCCCCAATTCGTTCAGCCTCAAACATTCCTGCTTCCACTGCAACTGCGACGTTAGCAACAGACCCACGAATAATGGCTGTACACAAGCCTGCACCAATTTTTTCATAGGATGCCAATTGGACATCAGCCGATTTAAGCATGGCATCACAAGCACCTACCATTGCTGGAAAGCCCCGCGTTTCTACTAAACCAATGGCTTGGTTACTCAAGCGGCTGTATGTACCTTCCTCCATTAACTGGCTCAGGCGGTTAGTAATGGGCAACACGACATCAAGATTAGGAAAAGGTCGGGGAATCACCAAGCTAGAAACCAGTTGTCCAAACTGTTCAGCAGTTTGCACACCGGATTCTACAGCCAAACGAACATCAGCAATTCCACCCCGGACGATCGCCGTACAGTGACCACTACCAATTTTTTCATAACCAACCAGGTGAACCCCAGCTGATTTCAACATCATGTCAGCTGTGCCGACGATCGCCGGAAAACTAAGAGTAGAGACTAACCCCAAGGCTGTATCCCTGAGGTCGTCTTGACGACGATATGTCCGGTTTGTGTTAGTAGATCGCTGATTATACATCGTAAATTCTCCGAGATACTCACAACTTAACACTTACTCAGAACTATCGTCAGAGACAGGGTTATTTAGGGCTTGTCTATGAGGAAACAATGTCACCAAAAGTCTTTGGATGCTCCCTTGCCCATAAATTTGAGTCCCGAAGCTATTAGGGGATTCAGTGGCAGATTGATCCGATGCTGAATCTTCTGGGCTAAGTTCTGTCACATTAGGGTCAGTCCCATTAGTAGTATTTTCTTCTACGGTAGCAGACTGATTCTCTGGTGATGGTGGGGGTTCTGTTACAGAAACTGAATGCTGTTTAAATTCCACAAAAGCTGATGCTGAAAGGGTAGTTGAGGTAATCACCTTACTTTCATTTTCTTTAGGCTTTTGGGTAGCCTCGTCAACCTGATTCGTAGATGTTGCTGGTGATTCAGTGGCGGCAAGTTGCCGAGTTGTATCACCTAAAATCGAACCTGGTGGCACTACTAAGGCTGGAGGAATAGAAGAGTTAAATAATGTTGTGGCTGCACCTATGCAAGCATTAGTGCCAATTTTGCCTTGACCAACCATCAAAAAACCTGCTCCTAAGCTGGCTCCTGCTTCTACTTCTATGGTTCCCTCATCCACTTGGAGAATAGACCCCATGCCAATACAGACTCCTGCCCCGATGATGATTTTGCTGTTTGCAGCCGCTTGGAGTATCACCCCTGGTGCAATTACTGCACTCGGATGAATTGTCACCTCGCCACTAATGTAGGAATCAAAGTTGTTGTGGAGGCGTAGTGGCGGCACAGACATGGAAATTTTAACCTCGGAAGCCGAATATCACTTGGGGACTAGGGATTGGTGAGCCAGCGACGGGTACGTAGGGGTTTCCCCCATGTTGGCGTAAGCCTTCCCGTAAGGGTGCGACTGGCGAACCCCGAAGGGGGGACAGGGGACTGGGTGGGACTTTTTTCCTGATGGCCATACTCCCTTTTTCCCTAGTCTCTCATCCCTCGTTCCTCGTCCCTTTTACTATGGACGCTGAATGATTGTTTCCAACACTCGCCTCTTGGCTTTGGGGTCGATACCAATCAAGCGCACATATTCTCCAGCAAATTCGGATAAGGAGGCTTCTATGACTGCGATCGCTTCTCTTTCGGAAGTAGCGGAAATTGCCCCGGTACTAGTCCAAGAACCAGTACGGAATCTTCTTTGATCTACGTGTTCAATGCTGAGTTTATACCCACCACCCAGTATTTGCCGCACCTGATCTACTACTTCTGTACTTAAGCGGGTAGCTGTTGCGGTAGCTGTTCCGGATGAAGCAGATGAGGCACTCACGACGGTTCTGGGGCTACTCGTCGATGGAGCTACTTGACCGTTGGGACGTTGGATAATACTTTCCAATACACGCCGTTTGGCTTTCGGGTCAATGCCGATGAGGCGGATGTACTCACCTTGATGACTGTCGATACATTCTTCTAAAGCCGCCACTACTTCACCTGGGGAGTTTGCTTCAATTGGCTTACAGCTATTCCAGGAACCTGTACGGAAGCGACGCTCATCTACGTGTTCTGTGCCAATTTTGTAACCACCAGCCAATAACTGGCGAATTTGGTCTACGGTTTCAGCACTGACTTTACCACTGGCTGCACCGTTACTATAACCGTTACCATTGCCGTTGCTGTGGTAGCTACCATTGCCATTGGTGTTACTAGCAGGCGCTTTGAAGCTGGTAGAACCTGCCACCACACCATCGGGACGTTGGATAATTGTTTCTAAAACTCGCCGTTTACCTTTGGGGTCAATGCCGAATAAACGTACATACTCACCACTATGGTCAGCTAAACAAGCTTCTAAAGCTGCTAAGGCATCTCCTACGGATCTACCTTCAATTGGCTGGCAACTAGTCCAAGAACCTGTACGAAATCTTCTTTGATCTACGTGTTCTGTCCCAATCTTATAGCCTTGCTCTAATAAATAGCGTACCTGCTCTATGGTTTCTGCACCCAAGCTGTTGCTTGCCACTTCACTACTCCTTTCTAACCCAATAACTGTATTACTTGTATAAGATTTAACTTGATCATTGCGAAGGGGGGCAATACACTTGCTATCCGCAGCACAAAGATATCCAGCCCGCAATGCTTGATTAATCCCAATTACGTGATGAGCAAAATCCCTGTCTTGAGGTTGCACATCTGGCAAGCGATCGGCCTGCTTTTGATTAGTGATGATCGCTCCTGAAGGAACGTACTTACCAGGGGGAACTTCTACGTCCTTAATTAAAGCGTGCATCATGACGATGCAACCTGCTCCCACCTTGGCATTAAATACCGTAGAGCGAAAACCAATAAACGAGTTATCCCCAACGTAAGCAGGGCCATGAATCAACGCCATATGTGTCAAGGAAGCGCTGCTACCCACCCAAACGGAGTATTCTTGGTTGTCATCACCAACGACTCTACCTTGCTCTAAACCGTGAATCACTACACCGTCTTGAATATTGGTATTTTCACCAATATGAAAGGGTGTACCTTCATCGGCTCTGATTGAAGTCCCTGGAGCAATGATGACATTTGCACCGATATGAACATCCCCAATAATGTTAGAAAACGGATGTACAAAGGCGCTTTCATGGATTTGGGCTTCAGCTAAACTCCTCGACCACGGGGTTGGGGGTGCCGCCGTGCTGCGGACTGCCATTGCGAGATTCCTCCTGAATTTTGTTGCTTGTCAGTTGTCAGTTGTGAGCCAGTGCGGTCTTGGGGGTTTCCCCCATGAACAACTGGCGTTCCCCGGAGGGGTTCTCGGAGAGTACCCGAAGGGTCAGTTGTCAGTTGTCTTGCCACTGACTAACGACTAATGACTTATGACTATCTATATTGGTCTTTTTTGCTGTAAATCAGACGATCTTCAACGTGAATAGTATCAATTATCGCCACTACTGCCGCATCCACAGGACGTTGCTCATTACCAAGTAATTGACGTGCCGCACTACCACGGCTAATCAGTACCCATTCGTCAAATCCTGCACCTACGCTATTATCTGCGGCTACCTCGTATTTTTGGAGGAGGTTTCCTTCTTCATCTACTAATTGCAACAACAGTAGTTTTACACCCCTAAGACTTGGATCTTTTTGGGTGCTAACTACTGTGCCACGAACTTTAGCAATTTGCATTACTAATTATGGTCTTCTGCCGAAAGGACGAATTGCGTTCACATTTTCCCGAAACTGTTCTACATCTTCGGTATAACGAATTGGCAGGACGTATTCTAAGTTTTCGTGAGGACGAGCAATGATGTGTGTAGACAATACTTGTCCGCCGTTGACGCGCTTAACTGATTCCACACCTGCGGCTACAGATGCTTGTACTTCAGACACATCGCCTCTAACGATTACTGTTACCCGACCACTACCGATTTTCTCGTAGCCTACTAGAGTGACACGAGCGGCTTTCACCATTGCGTCTGCTGCTTCTACCACTGCTGGAAAGCCTAGCGTTTCTACCATTCCCACTGCAATAGACATTTCTTTTTGATTCCCAAATAAAGTTTCTAGCCTTGGATTCCAGTCATGCTCAAGACGGCAACCCCATCAATGTGTTTTTTTACTCGGCTTTTGATACAGCGCAGTGTAAAGAAAACTACCATTCAAGATTGATAAAAAGCTTGCCTACTAACTCAGCTTTTTATCTTCTCCTATTAGCGTATTAGGTGCGGAACTGTTCTACGGCTTCTGTGTACCGAATCGGTAAGACATATTCCAGGTTTTCGTGGGGGCGAGCAATGATGTGGGTAGATACTACTTCACCACCATTTACTCTTCTGGCGGCTTCAATGCCAGCAGCTACGGAGGCTTGTACCTCAGAGACATCCCCCCGCACAATTACGGTGACTCTAGCACTACCAATTTTTTCATATCCTACCAAAGTTACACGGGCAGCTTTCACCATCGCGTCAGCAGCTTCTACTACTGCGGGAAAGCCTTTAGTCTCAATCATTCCAACTGCAATTGGCATCGCAGAACTCCTAAAAAATTAATCCAATCAGTACTGTGATTTGAAATTTTGGACGGGGAAGCTCATCTTGAGCTATCAAAACACTTCCAAAATAAGCATAGAAAAGCTTGGCGTTTCTGGCAATATAAATTAGTATAATAGTTTATGATAAAAAAGTTTAAAAAAACTTAATAAAAATTTATGGCGGGGTTGTTAGCAATGAAAGTTCATTGATTCCTAGAGCAACCGCTTATGCTTTATAATTTTTTTATGTCATTCATAAAAAGACATTGATAACCAGGACTAACTCTATCTGGCGAGGAGTGTTCAGAGGCTGTATGTTTTACTGTTTCTGTCTTTCCTCTATTTTTTGGCGCAGTCCAATATTGCCTAAAAAATATATAAGTTTTAATAATATCTTAGATAAATTAATTTACTTCAGACAGAAACAGTGCCTTGGGAGCAGAAAGAAAGATTTAATAAAAGCCAACATTTTTTCAGAAATAAACCTATAGTCAATTAAACCTTAGTAAGGGAGCATAATTACAAAATAATCGTTTAAGTTTAGTGAAAAGAAAGTTAAAAAAAGCATATTTTTTGGCAAATTTTATTTTTTTTAGTAAATGATTGTTTTAAGAGTTTTAGAAAAGTTAAGGCTGAGTCTTCAAGGGAAATCTAAATGAATCAGTTTCTATTTGCAACAAGTTGGTGTGTGCCTTTTTACAGCTTGCTAGGCGCACTGTTGACATTACCTTGGGGAATAGGAATAGTTCGACGTACTGGGCCTAGGCCTGCGGCGTATTTTAACTTGTTGACTACCATTGTGGGCTTTGCTCATAGCCTATGGGTATTTAAGGATATTTGGAGCAGAGAACAAGAAAATTTAGTGATTACTTGGTTTCAAGCTGCGGATTTAAACTTATCCTTTGCGTTGGAACTCTCACCTGTCAGTATGGGAGCGACTGTATTAATCACAGGGCTGAGTCTGTTAGCGCAAATTTATGCCTTGGGTTACATGGAGAAAGATTGGTCATTGGCGCGTTTTTTCGGTTTGCTTGGCTTTTTTGAAGCAGCACTGAGCGGTTTAGCTATTAGCGACTCTTTATTTCTCAGCTATGGACTATTGGAAATATTGACGCTTTCCACTTACTTGCTTGTAGGATTTTGGTACGCTCAACCGCTAGTGGTAACGGCTGCAAGGGATGCCTTTTGGACAAAGCGCGTGGGTGACTTGTTGCTGTTGATGGCTGTGGTCACACTTTCCACCTTGGCGGGTAGTTTGAACTTTTCGGATTTATATGAGTGGGTACAAACTGCGAATTTAGACCCCGTAGCTGCAACATTATTGTGTTTAGGGTTGATTGCGGGACCGGCTGGTAAATGCGCTCAGTTCCCCTTGCATCTGTGGTTGGATGAGGCCATGGAAGGGCCTAACCCAGCGTCTGTGATGCGGAACTCACTGGTGGTTGCTGGTGGTGCTTATCTACTATACAAACTGCAACCAATTTTAATTCTGTCACCAGTGGTGTTGAATGCCTTGATTATCATCGGTGGAGTGACAGCAATTGGTGCTAGTTTAGTTTCTATTGCTCAGACTGATATTAAGCGGGCGTTGTCTCATTCCACCAGTGCATATATGGGACTGGTATTTCTGGCGGTGGGTTTAGAACAGGGTGGTGTAGCTTTGATGCTATTGTTGACCCATGCGATCGCCAAAGCATTACTATTTATGAGTTCTGGATCTATCATATTCACTACCCATAGTCAAGACTTGACAGAAATGGGTGGTTTATGGTCGCGGATGCCAGCCACTACTACTGCCTTTGTGGTTGGTTCCGCCGGGATGGTGACACTCTTACCATTAGGTAGCTTTTGGGCAATGTTGTCTTGGGCTGACGGTTTGGTAAGAGTTAGCCCTTGGGTAATTGGAGTTTTAATTCTCGTCAATGGTTTGACGGCTTTAAACTTGACGCGAGTATTTAGACTGGCATTTTGGGGTCAACCGCAACAAAAGACCCGCCGTGCGCCAGAAGTTGGCTGGACAATGGCTTTCCCAATGGTGACATTGACAATACTGACTTTATTATTACCCCTGATGCTACAGCAGTGGTACTTGTTACCAGCTTGGGAAAGTATTGACTGGTACGTTGTTTTAGTTTTGGTTTCCTCTACGGTGGCTGGTGTAGTGATTGGGTCAACGATTCATTTACACAAAGCTTGGTCTCGTTCTACAGTCCTGGCTTGGAGATTGGTACAGGATTTATTGGGTTACGACTTCTACATTGATCGCATTTATCGCCTGACAATAGTGAGTGCAGTAGCTTTATTGTCGAAGATTTCGGCTTGGAGCGATCGCTATTTAGTTGATGGTTTAGTGAACTTAGTAGGCTTTGCTACCATTTTCGGTGGGCAAGGCTTGAAGTATAGCATCTCTGGTCAATCCCAAGGATATATGTTGACTATCCTCGCCGTAGTTGGTGCTTTAGGCTTTTTCATTAGCTGGTCATTGGGCTTACTGGATAAATTGCCTTTTTAGTCAGTTGTCAATAGAAGAGACGTTGTATGCAACGTCTGTACATTAATTCTTACCCCTGCCTAATATTCCTCATCTCCCCATGATTATCTATGCTTAGTGTCTTGATCTTTGCCCCATTATTGGGTGCGCTGCTAATTGGTATATTCCCGTCTGGTATTAATGGGAGAATTTCCCGTAATGTGGCATTGATTTCTGCCAGTGTAACTTTTCTGTGGTCGGTGATACTAGCTAGCCAGTTTCAAACAGGAGAAGTTAACCAGCAGTTTAGTGAGTTCTTACCTTGGATAGATTCCTTAGGATTGAGTTATAATCTTGGTGTGGATGGTCTATCTTTGCCGTTGCTGGTGTTGAATGGATTATTAACTGCCATTGCCATTTACAGCAGCGATGAATCCTTGCAACGTCCTAAGTTTTATTATTCATTGATATTGGTGTTGAGTACTGGGGTAGCAGGAGCCTTTCTGGCGCAAGATTTACTGCTATTCTTCTTGTTTTATGAACTAGAACTCATTCCCCTGTATCTCTTAATTGCTATTTGGGGTGGTGCCAGACGGGGTTATGCAGCTACGAAATTCTTGATTTACACTGCTTTTTCAGGAATTTTGATTTTAGCCAGTTTCTTGGGCTTGGTTTGGTTGAGTGGATCTGGTAGCTTTGCACTATCAACCTTAAATGCTCAGTCTCTACCTTTAGCAACTCAACTGCTACTTCTAGCGGGGATTTTAGTAGGTTTCGGCATCAAAATGCCCTTAGTTCCTTTTCATACTTGGTTACCAGATGCACACGTTGAAGCCTCTACACCGATTTCTGTGTTGCTGGCTGGTGTGCTGTTGAAGTTGGGAACTTATGGCTTATTGCGATTTGGCATGAACTTGTTACCAACAGCCTGGAATTATTTAGCACCTTGGTTGGCGGTTTGGGCAGTGGTGAGTGTGTTGTATGGTTCGTCATGTGCGATCGCGCAAACAGACATGAAAAAAATGGTAGCCTACAGTTCAATAGGACATATGGGCTATGTGTTGTTAGCGGCGGCGGCGGCTACACCATTAAGCACCTTGGGTGCTGTTATGCAGATGATTAGCCACGGTTTAATTTCGGCACTGCTGTTTTTGTTGGTGGGGGTTGTGTATAAAAAAGCAGGTAGCCGCGATTTAGATGTACTCCGAGGTTTGTTGAACCCAGAACGGGGTATGCCTGTAATTGGTACTTTGATGATTGTCGGCGTGATGGCTAGCGCCGGAACTCCGGGGATGGTGGGATTTATCTCCGAATTTATTATATTTCGGGGTTCCTTTGCGGTTTTTCCAGTGCAAACCCTGTTGTCGATGATTGGCACTGGGTTAACGGCGGTTTACTTCTTAATTCTCGTTAATAAAGCATTTTTTGGGCGCTTATCGGCCCAGGTTATGAATTTACCACGGATTTATTGGAGCGATCGCGCTCCTGCTTTTATCTTAGCGGTGCTAATTGTGATTTTTGGTATCCAACCTTCTTGGTTAGCCCGTTGGACTGAACCTACCATTACAGCTATGTTTAGTGTTGAAGGTACGGTGGCAACAGTCTCTTTAGATAAAGTAAAGGGTAAAAGTTAATAATGGGTAATTGGTAATAGGTAATTGCAGTTTATTTACCTTTTACCTATTACTAAATTCCAAGAATAATATAAACCTAAAAACAGAAAGATATTTTTATTGATGACGGAGAAATTATCATGGTAAATATTAAAAATAAACCAGCTAATAAACCTTTGGCTGAATATATCGAACGCCTGCAAATAGGAGAAGCTTTACTTGTAGATAGTCCCCGAAATGTTTTAGAAGTTGTGGGCATTCTCAAAAGTTATGGGATTGTTTTAGATGCTTATTCTAAAAACCTCATTTATATTGCCGAAAATCAATTTTTAGTATTTTTTCCATTTTTTAAATATTTCAATGGCGAAGTTTCTTGGGGAAATTTACTCCGTCATTGGTGGCATGATAGAATTAATTTTGAATATGCAGAATATTGTATGAAAGCCATGATGTGGCACGGTGGCGGTGGCTTAGACGCATATTTAGACACTACAGAATTTCAACGCCGAGCCGAAACTGTTATTCAAGCGAAATTTGCGAACAATCCTTTGGTTAAAGGAATTAATCAACTGTTTCCTGATTTTTTAACGGAAAATTTAAGAGTATCTGCTTACTATAGTGGTTTGGGTCAGTTTTGGCGAGTTATGGCTGATATTTTCCTGGAATTATCAGACCTTTATGACCAAGGCAAAATCCAGACTATTCCCGAAGTTGTAGAGCATATAAAAGCTGGGTTAGTCGCAGATGCTATGAAGCCAATTACCTATGCGGTGAAAATCCAAAATAAAGTCTATGAAATTATTCCCAAAAGTTTAGGTTTGACTTTCTTGGCAGATACGGCAATACCTTATGTAGAGGCAGTATTTTTTAGAGGAACTCCCTTTTTAGGAACAGTTTCCTATAATGCTCAAGCTTATCAAATTCCTCCTGACCAATCTCGATTTCAATATGGCGCATTATACGCTGACCCTCTACCTATTGGTGGCGCAGGTATTCCACCTACCTTGCTCATGCAGGATATGCGTCATTATTTACCAGAGTATTTACATGAAATTTATCGCCAAAGTCCCAGAGGTGAGGATGATTTGCTAGTGCAGATTTGTATTACTTTCCAAAAGTCAATGTTTTGCGTCACTACAGCCACCATTTTGGGATTGATGCCTTATTCTCTGGATACCAAGGAACCATCAGAACAGAAAGCTAACCAAGTTTATTTTGAAAAGTGGATGGATAGATTTGTCACATCACGCTTGGTTGATGTGAATAAGTAATTGGTAATTGGTAATGGGTAATTGGTAATTGGTAGTTGGTAATAATTTTCTTTTCCCATCCCCAGTCCCCAATCACAAGACCTGTTGCAATTTCTTGCTGGCAAATTCTCTTACTTGCTCATCTGGATCATTGGTGGCGCGATCGCGCAATAATTGTAGAGTCTGGGGATGGTGGGGATATTGTTCAATAATTGTTTCTAGAGCTAGTTGCCGGGGGTTAATTTGAAAGTTATACTCACGGGTAAAGGGGTCATTGACGGCACAGTTATAAAACACCTCAAATATACTAGGGTCGTCTTTGAAACTGCGGGTTAATTCTTGCAAGGCTGTATGGCGCACATCTAAATGTTGGTCTGTCATAGCCCGTTTTTTCAGGATTGGTAAAGTATCAGGGTCATCTTTGAAACCCCTGGCTAATTCTTGTAATGCGGCTTGGCGGACGTTGGCATATTTATCAGAGGTGGCGCGTTTTTTCAGGATTGGTAAAGTATCAGGGTCATCTTTAAAACCTCTGGCTAATTCTTGCACCGCCGCCCGACGGACAGATTCATTATCATCAGTTGTGGCGCGTTGTTTGAGGATAAGGAGAGTATCAGGGTCATCTTTGAAACCCCTGGCTAATTCTTGCACCGCCGCCCGACGGACATCTGCGTGTGTATCAACAATAGCTCGCAGTTTGAGAATAGGTAGAGTATCAGGGTCATCTTTAAAGCCTCTAGCCAATTCTTGCAATGCAGCCCGGCGGACATACTTATCACCATCAATAGTGGCATATTGTTTTAACCAGGAGAGAGTTTGCGAGTCATCTTTAAAACCCCTGGCTAATTCCTGCACTGCAACTTGGCGGACATCAAAAGACTTGTCAGCGATCGCACTCTGTTTAAGAATAGGTATGGTATCGGGGTCATCTTTAAAACCCCTGGCTAATTCTTGCACTGCGGCTTGGCGCACATACTCATTTTCATCATGAGCTGCACTTTGTTTGAGAATAGATAAAGTATCATAGTCATCTTTAAAAACCTTGGCTATTTCTTGCAATGCAGCTTGACGCACTGTCCAATCATGAGCAGTGGTGCATTGTTTCAGCCAAGGTAACGTATCGGGACTATCTTTAAAACCCCTGGCTAATTCTTGCACTGCTACTTGTCTGACAGCTCCCGAATTATCCTCTATGGTGCGTTGTTTCAGCCAAGGTAAAGTATTTGGGTTATCTTTAAAAACCCTAGCTAATTCTTGCACTGCTACTTGACGGACATATTCATTTTCATCAATAGTCGCCCGTTGTTTGACAATAGGCAAAGTATCAGGGTCATCTTTAAAAACCTTTGCTAGTTCTTGGACTGCGGCTTGGCGTACAGTTCCATCACTATCGGTAGTCGCACATTTTTTCAGCCAAGGTAAGGTATTAGGGTCATCTTTGAAACTCCGTGCGAGTTCTTGCAAGGCCACACTCCGCACATATTCCCGTTCATCAGCCGTGGCTAGTTGTTTTAACCAAGTCAGTGTTTCTGGGTCATCTTTCCAAGTTGTGGCGACAGATGTCACTGCTTTGGTACGAATTTCCTGTACTAGCTGCGTTTCTTCCTCATCTAAATAAGGTTGATAATAGTACCCCAGGTCATATTTGGTTAATGCTTTGATTTGGTGTAGTAATTTAGTGGCGGTGGATGCTACTAATAAACGATTTCGTACCTCTGCTAGACACTTAGCGGCGAGGAAAAGATTGATAAACTTTTCTGTTTCACCGTTTTGAGCCATTAAATAATCGAGAATCTCGCAGACAAACCTCGGCTCAATCATACCTGTAATTAGGCGTAATACCTCATGCCAAGTTTCATCTTGCCAGTGTTTACCAAATACCTCATAATTTAGGTCTTTAATGGAAAGCGTTTGTGTTTCTTTAAATTGCCAGACAAATTCCCAAGCACAGAAATATTCTAAAAAAGTTCTGTGGACAAAAGCATAATAGTCTGCGCCCAAGTAAGACAACATAAAGTTGCGAGTCCGCAATTGATTAATCATGACTCTGGCAACTATGACTGGTTGTTCAAATTCAATATTTTTTAAATAGCGGATTAAAATCTTTTCTAAATCACCCGTACTAATCAAATTCCCAGCCAAACCTTTCTCACTGGTTTGCATACGATAGGCAACTTGACGCAACATCGCCTGCTTATCTTTATAGTCGATAGTTTTCGGGTCTAAGCGATAATCTTCCACTAAGGCGCGTTCCACATCCCATTGATGCAGCAATACCCGTGATGCTTGTTCGTACAAGGTGGCTCTATCTCTGGGCAGTTCTTGATTACGGTTGAGAATTGCCATCATCGTTAATAATAAGGGATTACCAGCTAGTTCGGCGATCGCATGGGATGTATCAATTGCCCTATGCAGGCGCTCTTTTTTCCGCCTTCTATCTCCCTCATCACAGAAAGTCAATTCATGCCAACGATGGATAAAGTCTTGAATTTGTTCTGGTTCTAAATCTTGTAACATAAAGTGGCGAAACTCTGCATCTCGCAACCTTTGAGGCTTGTAACCAATCACGCGAGAAGTAACAATCACGCGCACATCAGGATACTGATTTGTGAACCGATGAATATCCGTAATAATATCTTCTCGTTTTCCCGGTTCAAATACTTCATCTAAGCCATCAAACATCACTAAAGCATTACCAGTCTTTAGCTGTTCATGTAGTTTATGTTGATTTAAGTGATGTACTATGCCACTACTTTTATGAAAGAAATCAATAAAATTACTGCATTCATTATTTTCCCGCCTCCGCATATAAGTGCGTAGCTCAATCAATAAAGGTAGTGGCTGATAAATAGCATTTCCTAAAGGTGTTTCTGCCCAATTTAATGCGAGAAACTGTAATAATGTGGATTTCCCTGAACCTGGGTCTCCTAAAATAACTATGTATTGATAATTTTGTCGGTTATTAATAATATCTAATATAGAAAATGTTGGTTGTTCAATATAGACTTGTTTATAATAAGTTAGTTCATCTAAGGAAATATCTTCTATTTGGTTACTTTCTCTGAGCCGCTTTAAATGTTCCTTGGGTAGTTCATGAACTTGAGGTAAAACCTGATGGACTTCCCGCACATTTTGCGCGATAAACATTCGCCATAGCTTTAACTCATTGTAAGCATAGCCAGTGGTATCTAAACTATCTAATTTTAAGTTACCATATCGTTCCCGCAGACCTTCTTGATAACCAAGCAAATCAAATTCCGTCGGGATACCAGCCATTTGCTGTAGGCTATCTCTCGCCTCTTCTAAATGTTGGGAATCAAAAATAGGGCGTAACTTATCTGATTCTCGAATAATCGCTTTCACTTTCTTGAGATAACGTTTCGCTAGTCTTTCCCAATCAAATGCTGGGGGTAAAGGTAGTAAATTATCTGCATACCAAGCGGTTACTAGACTCTGATAATCTATGACTTGACAGTCTGGTTGAAAGGGAAGACCAAGAAGATGTTGCAGAGATTGATTATGAATAAACGTAGTTAATGGCTGATTGTATCGTTGCAGTTCTGCTTCGTCTAAATCTGCATCTTCTAATTCCTGCTGCATCAACTGCAAAAATTCCTTCAATGCTTTACCCGCAGCAGTTTCAATATCTTCCTTTTGCAGCTTCTGTAAAATATTATTGGGAACCGCCTTTAATAAGTCCTTAGCCCAGTCTTTCGCTGCGTCCTTTGCTAAGTCCTCAAAAATCGACTTAAAAGCAAACCCGACAGCTTGAGTTACGCCCCAAACAGCTAACCAATCTAACATCATACCCGCGTTTGCCTAGCTTTAGACTTCGAGTATATCCATCAACTATGGAAATGGCTGTAGATTTCAGCATATTTGAAGAAATGTATTGTAGGTATATATTCATCTAAATTAGTTTTGAAGCTTCCTAGTAAGTAATTCAATTTTGTAACTTTTACTGTGAGCGATCGCACAACACTAATTGCTACAATGAGAAATCGCAAGTTCCGCAAAATTTTCCGCAATCCAAAAACTGTCAACCCAGAACTAATTGATAGCTTCAATTATCAAAAAAATATAAATTTCTATCTTCAATTTAGATTAAAAATAAAGCTGCAATCCTTATGTAAAGCTAATTTAAGCTTATTATGTTTGCCAAAAATCAAATCATATTCCTATAATATATTCCTAGAAAAAATAATTTGAGATTGCTTCAATAAATTAATAAACCTGTGTTAAGCTAACAATAGGAATCAAAAAAGTAAGTAAGCAAAAAGACTTCGAGATAAATATTGGGGCAACTCAATCAAGTCCTTTTGGTCTGGTAAATCCACTTCAATATCGTTATGATTTTTTATAGCGATAGAACTTGTCCAGGTAAAAAGGATAGAAGCCTCAGTAAAAACTTGAAGTTAATGATAACTGGCTGTGGTCATAATAGCCAGTGAACATTGCCTCTCTTCGCTAGTATTACGAGCCAGTGAAAAGTACTCTAGGAGCCTGGGAAGAAAGACTCTTAGTCAAAGCTGGTAATCCCCAATAAATCAGAACGGTTACTGAACATAGCAGCAGAAAAACTCACCATTTTGATTCGCTTACTATGTTCTGGCAATTGCTTATTTTAGTAGATAACCGTTCTTAAGATTTAGGAATTTCAGCATATTGGCAACAGCCACCAATACATTGCCCAAATCGTAGTTTTAGGGGTTGCTGATGTATGGCTTGACTGCTGTAGGTAGAGATTTATCTGCCTGCACGAATTGTAAGCTATGTGAGTGATTTTTCCGGAATATTTGCTAGAAATTACCCAAAAAAGAGCAGAATTAGAATTACTAAGCACTGATGACATATACAAGCGCAGGAAACTTGTAGAACCATTCGGAGTGGATGGCAAATTTGGTTAGTTGGGTTCAGGAATAAAACCTGGATAAATTTAAATTGCCACTGTAGCCACTCTTAAGGCCTGAGCAACCGATGGTGATTTATCACAATGACCTGCAATATATATGTCCAGCTTAACTAAGCTTTGCTCTGCATGAGCAGATACAACTTTGTCTGAATAGGAAGTTCTAGAAACCACTCTAAAATTCCGATTTCATCTTAGGAAACTATCGGACTGTGCTTTTGGTGATACTTGCAATCTTTCCTCGATAAAAATCCTTATCTACGCAACCTCTGACCAATATTTACTCTAGAACATCGTATTTACATTCATCGCAGGAAAACACAAATCATGAGTATCGACAAGAAAATTAGACAAATTGCTTTCTACGGTAAAGGCGGTATTGGTAAGTCTACCACTTCTCAAAACACCTTGGCAGCTATGGCAGAAATGGGTCAACGCATCCTCATCGTAGGTTGCGACCCTAAAGCTGACTCCACCCGTTTGATGCTCCATTCCAAAGCTCAAACCACCGTACTTCACTTGGCGGCTGAACGTGGTGCAGTAGAAGACCTCGAACTCGACGAAGTAATGCTGACTGGTTTCCGTGGCGTTAAGTGCGTAGAATCTGGTGGTCCAGAACCCGGTGTAGGTTGCGCTGGTCGTGGTATCATCACCGCCATTAACTTCTTAGAAGAAAACGGCGCTTACCAAGACGTTGACTTCGTATCTTATGACGTATTAGGCGACGTTGTATGCGGTGGTTTCGCAATGCCTATCCGCGAAAATAAAGCGCAAGAAATCTACATCGTTACCTCTGGTGAAATGATGGCGATGTATGCTGCTAACAACATCGCTCGTGGTATTTTGAAATATGCACACACTGGTGGTGTACGTTTAGGCGGCTTGATTTGTAATAGCCGTAACGTTGACAGAGAAATCGAACTCATCGAAACTCTGGCAAAACGTTTGAACACCCAAATGATTCACTACGTACCCCGCGACAACATTGTTCAACACGCTGAGTTGCGCCGGATGACAGTTAACGAATACGCACCCGACAGCAACCAAGGTAACGAATACCGGATTTTGGCTAACAAAATCATCAACAACGAAAACCTAAAGATTCCTACCCCAATTGAGATGGAAGAATTAGAAGAGTTGCTGATTGAGTTCGGTATTCTCGAAAGCGAAGAAAATGCTGCAAAAATGATTGCTACAACTTCAGAAAGCAAATCTAAGTAAGTAATGTGATGCAGTTCTGATAGGGTTTATAACCCCGACTTTTAGACAAGTCGGGGTTATACCATTTGACTTTAGAATTGGTATAGTGCCCCCCACTTGTACTGTGTAAGATTAGCATTGAATTGTTGAAATCTAGGTAGGGCATTGCCTAACACATCATGGTTTTGGTGGGCAATGCCCACCCTACAGATACTTAGATTTTTATGCACAAGTGTAGGCTACGCTAACAATAATCAAATCGGATTCCTACTATTACTGCCAAACAAATACCTTAGCTTCATAAGGCCCGATATCAGTGATGATACCATCATCACCAGCTTCAACATCATAGTCGCCAGTCCACTCATGCCATGTACCACCAGAGGGGAAATTAGGGACATGATAACCGGCGAGGAAGTCTTCGGAGAAATTCGTCACCACTACCACACGAGAACCTTCATCATTCCAACGGCTGTAGGCTAACACCTTGGCTTCTGGATTTTCGTGGATGAAATCAATATTTTCTGTATACAACGCGTGATTATTCTTACGTAAACCTATCAATCCTCTGTAGTAATCAAACAAACTACGATTGAGATCATTACCTAAGAGTGTCCAATCAATTTTAGATTGGTCTTGTTGTTTGGGTTTATACTCGCCGAATTCTTCTCCCATCCAAATCAAAGGTACACCAACAGCTGTCATTAAAATTGCAGTTCCCAGTTTAGCTCTTCTAAAAGCTTCGTCGTGAAAAATTTCTCGATTACCTAGCTCCACCATGATATGGTCATGGTCATGGTTGGTGAGATAGTTCACAACATTAGTTGCACCCAAGAAACCTTGGCGTTTAGGGTCAATGACATCTTTGAGACTTTCTAAATCAAAGGTGTCACCGCATATATGAGCTTTAATGGTGTGGTAAAAACTATCATGCCAACATCCATCCATCGGCCCATCTAAATTAGTAATGCTAGTGGTTTCTGGGATGTGTTCAGCAACATTATAGAATGGTTTTGCTCCGGCAGTTTTCTTTGCTTCTTGAGCAATCCAGTGCATGAAATCGTAGTTGGCTATTTGCCTTGCTGCATCGTAGCGAATACCATCTAGATGATATTCTCCGACCCAATATCTGACAGTATCACCAATAAATTTTCTTGCTGGATAAGTCTCTAAATTTTCATCATAGTGTTCGTAATTAAACTCTGGCCCCCAGTTATTATCAGGGTCGCGTGGTTCATGGTGATACCAGTAGTCATGGTCAATTTGTGTTAATGGACTGGATGCTTCGGAGTGGTTATAAATCCCGTCCATAATGATGCGAATACCTCGTTGATGGCATTCATCAACCAATTTTTTTAAATCAGCTGTAGAACCATAGCTGGATTCAGTAGCAAAGAAATAGCGAGGATTATAACCCCAACTATAATCACCTGGATATTCTTTTACTGGTAACAACTCAATGGCATTGATGCCCAATTCACACAAATAATCTAACTTTTCAATAACGTGTTTATATTTGCCCCGTGCATAAAGGTCATCTTCTCCACCAGAAAAGTCACCTACGTGTAATTCATAAATAACTAATTCGTGGTCAGCAGGTAAAGGTTTATCATCATGTTGCCAAACATATGTATCAACAATTTTTTCACCATCTTTTATTTTGATGATGCCATTATCTTTACCACTTGATTCATCAATATCAGTAGCATAAGGGTCTGTAACATCTACCCATTGATCTTCTTCAAAAAACCATGATCTTGTTTGTACACGAAATTTATATTGATATGTACCATCTTCTAATTCAATAGTTGCGCGAAAATAACCATCATCACCTTTTTGCATAGGAATTTCTTGCCAATCGGAAAATGAGGCAATTAATGCTGCTCCTTTGTTATAGGGTGCAAATAAGGTAAATTCAATGGGCTTTGCCATAAAAATCAGTAAAATATAAAATGCTAGTATTAAGCATTTTCTAAATTATTAATCAATTTGCAAATCGGTCGCAGGAAATAATTAGTTTTATACTTCCTCTATCAGCAGATAGATGGTCTATTCTATCAATAGATTATTTATTGGTGACTCAAATATTTAAATGATGATGTTTCGACAAAAATATATTGTCTACTGTCATAGGTTATAGATTTATAAATAATATTTTTACTGTATAAAAGCAAATATTCGGGTAAATATAATCTTAATCAACCGAATATTTGCCAAAATGTATTATTTGCCTTGGTCAATTTGCTGCTGCAAATAACTTAGCAACCAGTTAGCAGAAGTAGCTCTGCGAGTTTCTCTTGGTGTAAAGGTACCAATTTTATACCCTTTAAAACCCAGTTTCTCTTTGGTAATTTGTTTGTATTGTTTAGGAATAGAACGAGTTAATTTCATCGTTGCAGGGCGACTTTCTAGAAAGTTTGGTGGTTCTGGATACTCATCACGCCATTCTGATGGAACGGCGTTGTTGTCCCATTTCTCTGTTGTTGCGTCGTAGCGATAGCCCAGGTAATACCAAACTAATTGCATGACTGTAGCATCATCAATTTGATCGTTGAGAATACCCCAGATAGTATCTGTATTCAATGGTGGTAGTTCAGACATAAGTAATGCAAAATTTAGAATTTTAAATTAGCAGATTTCGATCTAAAAAATCCGTTCCTGATTCACAAACAATGTAGACTGGTAATCGTAAATCATAGATGGGTCAATGCCAAATTCTACACCACAGTCGCAGCTAATTCGCGTCCATGTCTTCGTTACTGGTAGAGTGCAGGGGGTAGGTTTTCGTTACTCTACTGTCGATACCGCCAGTCAACTGGGTTTAACTGGTTGGGTGCGGAATCTTCCTGATGGTCGTGTAGAAGCGGTGTTTGAGGGGGCGCGGGACATTGTGGAAGAGATGGTGAGGTGGTGTCATGCAGGCCCACCGGCGGCTGTGGTGCAAGATGTGGCGGTTGAGTATGAAGAACCGGAAGGGTTACGGGGATTTGAGGTGAAACGGTTGGTAAATTAAGTTTAATTGTACTTGACCTGAAAATACTCTTGAAATCCAATATGAGTCTCCTCACTTCATCACTAAAACAGCAGACCCCTCTATTTTGCCACTACGTAGCGCATCTAAAGCCTCATTAGCTTGAGTCAAGGGGAAAGAATTAATCTTTGTCCGGATGGGAATTTGCGGCGCGATAGTCAGAAACTCTTCGCCATCTTGGCGTGTTAAATTAGCTACAGACCTTAACACCCGTTCTTCCCAAAGAATGCTGTAGGGAAATGAGGGGATATCGCTCATATGAATACCAGCACAAACGACTACACCACCTTTAGCAACTGCACGCAAGGCGGTAGGAACTAGTTTCCCCACTGGTGCAAAAATAATTGCTGCATCTAAAGATTCTGGCGGTAATACATCTGAGTCACCAGCCCAATTTGCACCTAATTGACGGGCAAATTCTTGCCCATCAATATCCCCAGGACGAGTGAAAGCAAATACTTTGCGCCCTTGATAACGTGCTAACTGAATTAAGATATGAGCAGAGGAACCGAAACCGTAAAAACCGAGTTTCTCAGCATCTCCAGTCATATTGTAAGCCCGGTAGCCAATTAAACCGCCACATAACAGAGGTGCAGCTTGTAAGTCTGGATAAGTGGGGTCTAAAGGAAAACAAAAGTGGTGGTCAGCTACTGTATAGTCTGCATAGCCGCCGTCTATATTATAACCTGTAAATTCAGCATAATCACAGAGGTTTTCCCGCCCAGAGAGACAGTAAGGACAATGAGCGCAAGTATGACCCAACCAAGGTACACCAACCCTTTGACCTAGATGAAATTGATCAACTTTTTCCCCTAAAGCCTCAATCGTCCCTACAATTTGATGTCCCAAAATCAAAGGTAGTTTTGGGTGTGTCAATTCTCCATCCACTATATGTAAATCAGTGCGACAGACGGCGCAAGCATGAACGCGAATCAATACTTGCTCAGAATTAGGTCTTGGTATTGGTAACTCTGTCAGGCGTAAGGGTTGACGCGGTGCGTCTAAAATCATGGCGCGCATAATAATTCGTAATTCATCCAGAAGTGTAAAAATATTAGTACAGGTAGTTTCCGAGAGTTTACACAATACTAATAAATTACTTATCGCCTATTCCTATAACTCAAGGTGCAAAGTTGTCAGGAGAATTTTGCAAAATTGCTGCTTAACTTGCTTGATTCTTTCGCTTTGTTTTCAATTGTGATAGCTGATTAGCACCAAAGCCTAAAACCGCTATTGTTCCCATGCTAAGTATGAATGAGGGTTCGGGAACTGATTGGGCTGATTGTATTACTTCTGTTTGCTGGTTGATTAAGGTCGGCTCATCTATACCAATACAGGAATTAATACTACCAGGGAAATTATTACATAACGATGGGGATGTTCTCGGTACCAATATTCCCGAATTATATTCTTGAAGTCTTATATTACTAGGTAAAGGGTTAGGAAGCGATTGACCGATTTGGACAAGAAACCGAGGTGTTAATTCCACATTGTATGTAATCCCTTGAGTTACCTGTGGCTGGGATTGCAATGGTGTACCACCACCTATGTCGTTTTTAAACTGAACAATAGCCCCATCATAATACCAGAAAGAGATATCAGAGATGGAACGTTGTACTCCACCAATGGCTTGTACTGCTCCATTTTTGATGACATCTTCTGAATATATTAAAGACGCTCCTTCAAAAAGTTGATATGACAAATTATCTAAATCATTCTCGGTGATGAATTGATTGCTGGTTTGGTCGCTTGACCAATCAACCACTATTTTAGTGACATCAGTGACAAGGGAATTGGAAAATGCCAAAGTAGTCCGAAAATCAGCAGCCATCACAGATGATGACGCATTAGCCAAAGTCATTGTAGTTCCTACTACGATCGCCAACTTTTTGATTAACTTCATAGGATTGGGATAACTGCTGATTTAAGCTACATTGGGGAATATACACGTTGAAGTGTCATGTCTAATAGTACCCTGGAGGGTACCATAAGATGTCGTAAATTTTATCAGTAACAAAGTGGGGCGATCGCTACAATTTTCAGAAAAGAGTCAAAATCGATGGCGATTTTGGCATTATGGCAGGGCGAAATAGTGCAGCGATCGCTACATTAGTAGAATATAGTCACCCATAATCTGCGGCTCACATCAAACCATGAGTGCGAATACTACCATTACTCAAAATCCTTTACTTAAAGGTTCTGGCTTGCCTCCATTTACGGAAATTCAGCCAGAACAAGTACAACCAGCCTTTGAACAATTATTGGCGGAACTGGAACAAGAACTGACTACCTTGGAAGCGAATGTACAGCCTACTTGGGATGGCTTGGTCGAACCTTTGGAAAAGTTAAGCGATCGCCTTACCTGGAGTTGGAGTATAGTAAATCATCTAATGGGTGTGAAAAATAGCCCAGAACTGCGTACAGCCCATGAAGCTGTGCAGCCACAAGTAGTGCAGTTTGCTAACAAGTTGGGACAAAGCCAACCCATCTACAATGCTTTTAAACAACTCCGCGCCAGTGATAGTTGGCAAACTTTAGAATCAGCTCAACAGCGAATTGTGGAAGCAGCCATTCGGGATGCAGAACTGTCCGGTGTGGGCTTGCAAGGAGAAGCACGGGAACGTTTCAATGCTATTCAAATGGAATTGGCAGAATTGGCTACCAAGTTCTCTAACCATGTCCTTGACGCAACCACAGCATTTAGCCTCACCCTCACTACTCAAGCAGAAGTTGACGGCTTACCCCAAAGTTTACTTAGTTTAGCAGCACAAGCCGCACGGGCAACTGGTGCAGAAAATGCCACACCAGAAAATGGCCCTTGGCGTATTACTTTAGATATCCCCAGTTACACCCCCTTCATCCAGCACAGCACCAGGCGTGATTTGCGCGAACAGCTTTACAAAACTTATATTACCCGCGCCTCATCTGGTGAATTAGATAACAACCCAATTATCGAACGGACTTTAGAGTTACGCCAAGAACTGGCAAATTTATTGGGCTTCCAAAATTATGCCGAGTTGAGCCTAGCCAGTAAAATGGCTCCCAATGTGGAAGCAGTTGAAGCACTATTAGAAGAATTACGCAGTGCTAGTTACGATGCATCTGTTAAAGATTTAGAAACCTTGAAAGCCTTTGCAGCCTCTAAAGGAGCGCCAGAAGCCGCAGATTTACGACACTGGGATATTAGCTTTTGGGCTGAACGCCAACGAGAAGAAAAATTTGCCTTCACCGCCGAAGAACTACGTCCTTACTTCCCCCTACCCCAAGTCCTCGATGGCTTATTTGGACTGGTGCATCGGCTGTTTGGCATTACTGTTACCCCAGCAGATGGACAAGCCCCAGTTTGGCACGAAGATATCCGTTATTTCCAAATAGCTGATGAAACTGGCAATCCCATCGCCTATTTCTACTTAGACCCTTACAGCCGTCCAGGTGAAAAGCGTGGCGGTGCATGGATGGATACCTGTATCAATCGCGCCATAATTACAGAAAATGGTGTAAAAACTGTACGTTTACCTGTGGCTTATTTGGTGTGTAACCAAACTCCGCCAGTGGATGGTAAACCTAGTTTGATGACATTCTATGAAGTAGAAACGCTGTTCCATGAATTTGGTCATGGGCTACATCATATGCTCACCAAGGTTAACTATGCTGGAGCCGCAGGCATCAATAATGTAGAGTGGGATGCAGTGGAACTACCAAGTCAGTTTATGGAAAACTGGTGTTATGAACGTACCACCTTATTTAGCTTGGCTAAACATTACGAAACTGGGGAAACACTACCAGAACATTATTATCAAAAGCTCCTAGCCGCCCGTAATTATATGAGTGGTAGCGGTATCTTGCGCCAACTCCACTTTAGTAGCGTTGATTTGGAATTACACTCTCACTATCACCCAGGTGGTCAGGAAACCGCCGCCGATGTGCGTCATCGAGTTGCCCAAAAAACTACTGTCTTACCACCACTACCAGAAGATGCTTTCCTCTGCGCTTTTGGACACATCTTTGCAGGTGGTTATGCTGCGGGATACTACAGTTACAAGTGGGCTGAGGTACTTAGTGCTGATGCTTTCGCCGCTTTTGAAGATGCTGGGCTAGAAGATGAAGTTGCCATTAAAGCTACGGGTAGACGTTATCGAGATACTGTATTAGCTCTTGGTGGTAGCAAGCATCCGATGGAGGTGTTTGCAGCGTTCCGAGGACGGGAACCGAGTACAGCTTCTTTGCTCAAGCATAATGGGTTGCTGCCCAATGCTGCTTAAGTATTGAGGTAGGAACTTAAACGCAGAGTTACGCCAAGGGTTACGGGGAGGAACGCGGAGAGTGTGATACTTCTCTGCGCCTCTGCTTGAGGTTATTTCGCAAAGATGGCACAGCAATTACAGCAATTATTTAAATAGGAATTATACCAACCCGTGAATTTTTACTGCTCCATCGACTGGGTTAATTTCTGGTTGAGTTCTACTGATAAAGTAAGCGATTCCTCGGTAAATTAATTTATGCGCTACAAATGATAAACTAACTTTGTCTACTGTTACCTCAGGGTTAGTATCATAAGCAATCCCCCGATACTTTAACTTATGCGATCGCTGACCGTGGGAAACTTGGTATTTTTCTGCTTGATTGGGTTCGTATTCATAACTCAAACCACGATAGCAAAGTTTCATATTTTTACTTCCTGAATCAATAAATTCACTCTTGATGACTACAAGGATTCCTTTGACCTCAAGCAATCACCAAAGTTATGTTTACTTGGGAGTTATCACAGGTTGATTCGGGATTTACGCATTGATTAATGAAGAAATATTACGCAAAGAGTATTATTTCCTCTGTAATTTGACAACAATAACCAAATGTGGCGAGAAATTCCTAAGAATTTGTTAATGCTCTAGCTGAGTAGATTATGCAAACGACTGGGTAGAGGGAATGACCTACGGTTGGCAAAACGCCATTGCTAGCTGTAATTGACTACCTTACCTATATTATAATCCACGGGAAGATACTAACTGCCAAAGAAATCTTTGCCCATAATACTACTTTACAAAATTACATATATTAGTCTCATTTAAATATATAAAAGTTTGTAAAATATTTGGGCATTTCTTGGTTTAAATTTGCTAATTAACAGCAAAAATAAAGTAAAAAAAGACTCATTGTCATAATAACTCTTTTCTATTATATAAAGTATAAAATAAATCTATTAATCCGGTGCTTTTTTCACATACTTTATCGGTTACATCAGCTATAATCTCAACCAATCACAAGAGGATTAACTTTGCAATATTTAACGTTTCTCTAATTAAAAATATTGAATATAGATTAAAAATAATAACCAACATCATAAATTGTGAATTTTATCAGGCAATATTGAGAGTAAGCTTAATGATTGCAACCTTGATGAAAAGTTAAGTAACTCAAGTGCAATGAAACTTAACAAACATTAGTCTCTTCAAAGGAATTAATTTTTTGAGTGTTGATGGCTAATATCTATATAGTGGCATTGTGCTAACTTAACTACTAAGTTGTTGAGCCAGGTGGTGAACATTTCATCCGAACCAAGAAGAAAAATTAAACACCAAGCAACCTTAAAACAAGAACTAACAATGATAGAAAAGATTTTGCTAGCTGTTTCTGGATTGGGACACGCAGAAGAAATGCTCAAAACTTTGAAAGAAGTGCCATCAATCCAATCTGCAAAAGTTACAGTCCTGCACGTAGTTCCTTCTCAAGCAACATCTTCTGCCATGACAGATAAATGGGAAGAAGGTGGCAAAATTTTGGCTAATGCAATTCAGAGTTTGAACTTAGATCCTAGCCAGGTTTCTTCGATTTTGCGCCAAGGAGATCCTAAAGATGTTGTTTGTCAGGTAGCCGATGAAATTGACGCTGACTTAATTATTATGGGTTCACGCGGACTTAAACGTCTGCAATCGATTTTATCAAACTCAGTGAGTCAGTATGTCTTTCAGCTGTCTTCTCGCCCAATGTTACTGGTTAAAGATGACATTTATGTCAAAAAAATTAAGCGCGTGATGGTAGCGATTGATAATTCTGATGCAGCAAAACATTGCTTAAATCTAGCCTTGTTTTTGTTGCAGGGTATTGTCGGTAGTCAATTAATTTTGGCTAATGTGACAACCGATTTGCGTGGTAAAACCTCAGATGTATCGGAAATTAACCCAGATAAAAATCCTGTTTTGGCTTCAGCCGTAGCGGAAGCACAAAAATATGGTGTACAAACTCGCTGCTTTACCAGTAGCGGCAAACCAGGAGAAGAAATCTGTCGCCTAGCAGATGAGTTGAACGTAGATTTATTATTACTCGGATCACCCGATCGCCGTCCGTCGGTGGCTAAGAATTTTGTCGATCTAGACAGACTCATCGGTGCTTCACTGTCAGACTATGTGCGAGTTAATGCTAGCTGTCCTGTATTATTAGCGAGGACAACTGGTTAAATGGGGGTTTAGGGGTGTAGGGGTGTGGTGAAGTAATTTATAGCTGTTGACTGTTGACGGTTAACAGACTTGAAAGTCTTTTCCTTATCCCTCTACCCCCTTATACCTTTATCCCCCCTACATTCCTCACCCAAACTTTCGACATGAAAAACCCCTCTACCATCGGGTACAGGGGTTTCTTATTTTATACGAAAATCAATCAACTATCTTTTTTACCTTCGCGGCTGGCTGTTTGAATGTACAGAATTATTAAAAACACAGAGGGTACTAGTACGAACAGAATGCTCGCTACGAACCCTAAGTCATTAACTTGCATGGCAAGAACGCCTCTCTTTAATTTCCAGTCAACAATTTTAGAATAGCATCAACGATGCCAGTGTTAGCTCTTTTTTTTTACTTGCTCAATACCAATCCTTCAAGGTTTGGTTACTACACTTACTGGGCCATTTACTAAAGTTTGACAAGCCAAACGGTAATTAGCTGGCTTTTTCTTTAACATCCGATTTTCCACATCTGTCGGAGTAGAAAGATTTTCGATTCCTTCAACTATCTCAACAATACAAGTACCACATTGACCGACACCACCACAATTTGTGAGTTTGCCAAAAAACTTATAAATGTCAACGCCATTATCCATTGCCTTAAGCCGCAGATTTGCACCATCCGCAGCGATTACTTCTTTATCTTCTTTAACGAATTTGATATTACCCATAGCTGACTAATTCCTCGTTGACTGTAAGCGGGTCAAGCTTTACACCTATATTACTGAATTTATCCCCATTTATTACAAAAAATTAAGAATTATCAAGATAGAGTAATTACAAAAAAATAGGACAGGTAAACTACCTGTCCTAGAAATTGACTATAGTTGAACTTACCTAAATCCGACAGCTGCTTGCCACACAAAAGCAAGTAATAAAAAGAAAACAGGAATAATTGGGAGAACATCGACCAGAGGATCGAAGATTTGGTAAGCTTCAGGCAGTTTTGCTAATAATAGTGCTGCTTCCATGTTTGTTTAAATCCACCTAATCCAACACAGCTTTCATAATTGAGATGTATCTTAACATGGATTGGGCAACCCCTTATGGGAATTCAAAATTCAAAATACCCTACGGGAGGCTAAAGCTACAAAATTTAAAATTACAATCCCCATCAAAAAATTTAGCGCCTAGCTAGAGAGGAAGTTGTATTTTTTTATGCTTCGGTCATCAGTCATTAGTTAGTAATTATTACCCTCTGCTCATAGCAATTCATAACAAACATGATGTAGATGAAAACTCTCAAACCTATGCTGAATCACACTTTCTTAATTTTGAATTGGTGTTAGTTGTTTCTCTACTGATTGCAGTATCAAAAGTCTGAATAGGGATTACAATGGTGAACTCTGTACCCATGCCTGGGCCAGAGGAGCAAAGTAATTGACCACCATGCTTTTCTACCACGATCGCGTAACTGATCGATAGTCCTAGACCTGTACCACTACCCACTGGTTTAGTTGTAAAAAAGGGGTCAAATATTTTACTGAGTACTGAATCGCTCATACCAGGGCCATTATCAGCAATGCGAATTAGTATTGATTCTGCATTTTTGACCTCTGTAGATATGGTAATTGTCGGCTGTTTTTCTCTCCCTGATTGATTACTTACATCCTCTTGCAAAGCGTCTATGGCATTACTGAGGATGCTGATAAAGACTTGATTTAACTCGGAAGCATAACAGTAAATTTGTGGGATATTACCGTAGTTTTGTTTGACGGCTATAGGTAAAGATTGCCTATTTTGCTTAAATTTCAGCCGATGTTGCAAAATTAACAAAGTGCTATCAATACCAGAGTGAATGTCTACTCGTTTCATTCCTGCTTCATCTAATCGTGCAAAAGTCCGTAAAGATGAAACAATCTCTTCTATGCGTTGCGCTCCAAACCGCATGGATTTAAGCATTTTAGGCAAATCTTCTGTGATGAAATCTAGTTCAATATCTGAGATTCTTTGCTGAATTTCTGGTAGGGGTTGGGAATATAATTGCTGGTATAAATTAATCAAATCCAATAAGGAGTTAATGTATTCAGATGTGTAGGTCAAATTGCCGTAAATAAAGCTAACAGGGTTGTTAATTTCATGAGCAATACCAGCAACTAATTGACCCAGGCTAGACATTTTTTCGGCTTGAACTAATTGTGATTGGGTTGAGGAAAGTTTTTGCAGTGCGGACTCTAATTGGTTGGCTTTTTCTTTTAATTCTTGAGTACGTTGCTCAACTTTTAATTCTAGATTTTGAGAATATTCTGCTAGTTGTCCGTAAAGCTGCGCATTTTCTAGAGATATAGCGGCTTGGGCCATTAATAGGTTAATAACTTGTAGGCGATCGCTAGTAAATGCCCCTGTGGTTAAATGATTTTCTAGATATAGTATGCCCATCAATTTACCTTGTTTGATGATGGGAGTACATAATAAACTTTTGGGTTCTTTTTTTTGGATATAGGGATCGGAGATAAATGAATCCTCAATTGTCGCATCATCAATTACTAAGGTTTGAGAAGTATGAGATACATAGTTAATTAAAGAGATAGGAATTTCGTCACTTTCTGCAATTGGTATTGATACCAAAATAGTTGATATGGGAATTTGATTGATTGAGGCGATCGCCTCAATCACTAATTTTTCATTTTTGAGTAAAACTAACACACATTTTTTTGCTCCTGCATTCTCGATTACCAATTCCATTAATGCAGAAAGTAGTTTATCAAGCTTGATTTCACTCGCTAGGGCTTGGGAAGCTTTAATGACACTAGATAAATCTAAGACATTAGAATTTGTCGTACTATAGTAATGAGTATTATGTTGGGTTTGATGAATATGTGAGGAATTAGAATCATGTTTGACAATTGTATCATTGGGGTTGAATATCAAGTTCGAGCGTCGAGATAGAAGAGAAAATAGCTGAGAATAACGCTGCTCTAAATCCTTGACTTTTGCTATAGACCCCCAACGTGTATAAGCATAATAAGCATCAGTAAAGTAAACTTGAGCTATTTTCTCTTTACCCAATTCCCAGTAAAATTTAGCTGCTAATTCATTGGCTAAGGCTTCTTCTTGTAAATACTTATTTTCTTTAGCCTTTGTAATAGCAAGGTCATACTCATTCATCGCCTCTAGATATTTACCAAGAACGCGATTTTGCTCTGCTGCTACTAAATAAAATTTATGCTGATGATTCATTGGGGCATAATCTGCCCATTGTTTGATTTTGGCTTGATTCTCACTAACTCGATGCAGAATCTTCTGTTGAATATCAACTGTTGTATGGGGATATAACGCTAGACGAGCCAGGGAATCATAAAATGGTAAAAGTACAACAACATATATTCCTAGAACACCATCTAAATACTGTTCAGCAATTTCTGCATTCTTAATTGCCTGTTCATACTCGCAAAATAGGTAACAAAGAATCAGTTTGTTAATATATAAATGATAAATTGCTGGGCGGTCACTTGCCTGCTCATGTATTGATAACATGACTGCTTCATCGTATATATTGCCCTTAATTTGTAGGTGGTTTTCTGTAACACCAAGCAAGCAGGAAACAGACTGGTAATAGATGTTAAGATAATTGAGAGATGTCTTTTGCTTAAATTGGGCGATCGCCTGAGAATAGATGGACATTTCTTGCTCTAGGCTATATAGTTCGGTGCCAGCTAAATACAAGTAAAGAGTATAGGAAAAAGCACACCAAGCCGACCATTCTAAGTCTCCAGTTTCCCAACCACTATGATACCCTTCAATAAATAGTGGGAACGTATATCTGAGATGTTTTTTCCAATGTTTAATCAAACAACTAACTACACAAAAAGTTTTTGCTTTTAGTTCCTTAGCATCTAGCTTGGCGATTAAATTCAAAGCAAGGTTACCAAATTCATAGCCAGCATCAATATCTCCCATAAATGTGAGTAAAATTGCGCCGTAACTAGCATAAGCAAAAGCTGAAACAGGTGCATTACCATACTTAACTGATAATATTACTTCCTCACAAATCAATGGAGGGAACATTGCGGGATAACCATTATAAGCAGCACCAAACATACTAGAAAGAATAGACAAGGCTGCTAATTTTTCAGGATTGTCCATTTTGGGTAAATTAATTAAATCTGAAGTTGTATTACCCATTAGTACTGAATTTGCATCTTGGAGCGACTTAACAATGTCTGTTTGTGTAGGTTTAGGAGGTAAATGTACACCTAGCATTTGCAAAACGGGCAAAGCAGTTTCAATACCTAATAACAGTTGATTTTGAGCAATGCAGGCTTGTATTTTAATGCTATAAATATTGATTTTATCTAGTAATATTTTGGCATTTTTTAGCACAGTTTGAGCTAGGGTTTCCATCCTCTGAAATTCTGTACTAAGATAAGCTATTTCAACTGCTTCTGAATATAGTGTTAATGTCAACCTATATTGACTTTCCCAACGATTTGCTGTCAGTAATCCTATCCCTAAATTTATATATTCTATGGCTGCACTGTAAGCAGTAGCACTTTTAGCTTTAGTTCCAGCCTGTAAATTTAGCTGTGCTAATTCATGACGTGCTGGCGCTTCTGTAATTAAATCTACCCCAATATTGAATTGATTGACTATTTCAAAAATCTTGTCTTCTCTGGTTTCTGGGGTGCTGTTGGCTAACATTAACTGCCCAATTTTTAAGTGGGTAAGTTTTTTGTTATCTTCGGGAATTAAACTATAAGCAGCTTGTTGAACACGGTCATGGAGAAACTTATATTCAACTGTGATGGGTTCAATATTATTGTTTAAATTATAAGAATTATTGAGAGATAAATCATCATGAAAAAATTTATAAACTTTGTTTGTCGGAATTATTAAACCCTCTCGTAAAGCTGTCCATAAAGCTGCTGCTGTTTCTGCAAGAGATGTTTCGTAAATATTTGCTAGAACGGATAAGTTAAAATGATTATTAATACAAGCAGCTAATTTCAAAACATTCTGCGTTGCTTCAGGTAACTTTTGCAGTTGCAATGACATGAAATCAACGACATCATCTGTTAGAGATAATGTCTTAACTTGGGCTATATTACATTCCCAAAAACCTTTATCAAAATTAAAGCTAATTAAATTTTCATTATATAGATATTTAAGAAACTGATTGCTAAAAAAAGGATTACCTTGTGTTTTTTGATATACTAACTGTGTTAATGGTAAAGCCACTTCTTTATCGCATTTAAGCGTATCAGCAACAAGATAGTTTAAATCCAAAAGCTCTAGAGGTTTTAGAGTAATAGTCTCGATAATTTCTGTGTTTTTTTGAATATCCTGTAGGGTTAAAATTAGAGGATGTCCTGAAGATACTTCGTTATCACGATAAGCTCCTATCAGCAATAGATAATGATTATCTCTTTGGCTCATCAATAACTGAATTAACTTTAATGATGCGGAGTCAGCCCATTGTAAATCATCGAGGAAAATGACTAGAGGATGTTCCTTAGTTGTGAAGACTTGAATAAACTTCAAGAAGAGTGTATTGAAGCGATTTTGTGCTGCACTGGGTTCAAGTTCTGTAACTTGACGTTGCTGACCAATGATTGATTGCAGTTCGGGGATAACATCGATAATTACCTGACCTTGTTCTCCCAATGCGGCTAAAATCCGTGTTTTCCAGTCTTGAATTTGAGTATTGGCTTCACCCAATAATTGTCCCATCAAATCCTGAAATGATTGGACGATCGCAGATAAAGGGATATTCCGTTGGAATTGGTCATATTTACCCTTAATGAAATACCCGCTTTGTTTAACAATTGGTTTGTGGATTTCGTTAACAATTGCAGTTTTCCCGATACCAGAGAACCCCGCAACTAATATCATTTCCCTATGTCCTTGGGATACTCTCTCAAAAGTGGCGAGTAATTGTTGAACTTCTGCTTGGCGACCATACAGTTTTTCTGGGATAATGAAGCGATCGCAAATATCCCTCCTCCCCAACTCAAAAGCGCTAATTTCTCCTTGGGTTTTCCATTGTCGCCAGCAAGTTTCCAAATCATGTTTTAACCCCAAAGCACTTTGGTATCTGTCTTCAGCATTTTTAGCCATCAGCTTGAAGACAATGTTAGACACAGCTAAAGGAATAGTAAAATTAATTTCGTGGACTTGTGGCGGATGTTTGGCAATATGACAGTGGAGTAACTTCATGGGCTCATCACAGCAAAAAGGTAACTGTCCTGTGAGGAGTTCAAAAAAAGTCACCCCAAGAGAGTAAAAATCACTGCGATAGTCAATTCCCCGGTTCATGCGTCCCGTTTGTTCTGGTGAAAGGTAAGCCAGGGTTCCTTCCAAAACGTTAGGACTAGTTAGAGTTTGGGTTTCTCTGGGAAGAAGGGATGCAATCCCAAAGTCAATTAATCTGATTTCTTTAGTTATTGGATTAATCAGGATGTTGCTGGGTTTAATATCTTTGTGAATTACCCGGCTCCGATACAGTCCATCTAAGATGGTGACAATTTGAATAGCTATATGAAAAAACTCATCTAAAGATATTTCGCTATTCTGGTTTGACCAATCTTTGAGAGAAATTCCCCCAAAATCTTCCATTACTAGAGCATAACTATTTTCATAATTTTCTAGACTATAAGTTTGAATGATTCCAGGAATATGGAGATTTTTAGTAATAGTATATTGATTACGAAATTGTACCAATTCACTAAAGCTAGGATATTCATACCGTAATATTTTAAGAACTATTGGCTTTTGATCTTCTTCCCTAATCCCTCGATAAATTAGGGTTCTTGTCCCAGCGTAAATTTGCGTCAAATTTTGATAGCCAACTAACCTAAGCATAGTAACTTGATATATAGATACTTTTTGAGACTAGGGCTAGTTTTGCATTTTTGCAGGAGTATTTAAACGTAATTTTTTGCCTTTAACAAAAACTTTAACACTTATGTATAATTTAATTATAAGTTTTTCCGTAATTACTCGTATATTATTGATGCACAAAAATTTGTTATTGAAATTAAATTGAAGTATATAAGGGCATAAAAGTATAGGAATGTAAGCACTTTACGGTTTTATATCCTCACACCCCCGTACTTTGATACCTGAATTTACTGATTTTCCAGTCCCAAGTCTCTTATGCCTTATTGTGGTACCATTCGTACCATTCTTTCGCACTACGCACAGCAAACCAAAGCAGGATTAAAGCGATGACTCCGCCTTGCCAAGGAGCATCAAAAGCAAACAGTACTAGAGCTACACACAAAGTATCTTGCAAAAAAACAGCCCACAGTGGCAAACCACGCAAGCGATAAAACCAACCTACTTGAACTAATTGCAGGACTAAAGCCAGTGAACTTCCTATAGTAATAATTAGCCAATTTGGGGTTGCTGTTGCTGAAACTACGGCTAAACCCATAATTGCTCCTGCAAGGGGAGATAATAATAACTGAATAACTTGTAAAATCCTTTGTCCCCATAATTTTTTAGAGGCAAATAATTCTACTAATGAGTAAGTGATTAAACAGCCTAATAGAACTGGCGAAGAAATACGAGATAAAATCGGAATATGCGACCAAAAGTTACTCCCCTGCAACAATCCAATAATCAATAAAGGTACGCCTATTCTGATTCCTGCCGCCGCAGAAGCAGAAAGTGTTGCTAGGATTTCAATCATGAGATAAACTCAGGAAATTAACAAATAAGTGGGTATTTATTATTGAGATTACCCACAATGTTGAATAATTCCCGCAGCAATCTGAAATTACTTAATTATTGCTTAATACTTTGGTGTTGCACATTCACGGGAGAATTGTGCTAGGTAAGGTACAACCTTGATAGTGGACTGACACAGCTAAAGTAGTGCATTAGATGTAGGTTGGGTTAAGCAAAGCGCAACCCAACATTGATCTCGAAAACTCAACATAGATTCCTGGTGTTGGGTTTCCTTACGTCAAACGCCACTCGCCCCAAGCCGGGAGACCCGTCCAAGGCGGTGGCTTCCCAACCTACAATTTTTTGCAACATTTTAGCCTTGCCATGCCACTACAAAATTGGATTGGAACTATGATAATTGGAATCTGGGAAAGTGTAGGGAATTTGAACACCTACACCCTTAGTTTTATAGTTGTCTGACTAGTGGCTGGCCGTCTTTGACTTCACCAACTAAAACTATGTCTGCACAGTTGACAAAGATACCATTCTCCAGAACCCCAGGAATATTATTCAATATTTTTTCGAGGTTAACTGGGTCGTCAATGGAATCAAATCTGACATCTAAGACAAAGTTGCCCTGGTCAGTGATGACTGGCCCTGCTTTTTTTACACCCATCCGCAATTCTGGTTTGCCACCTAGCTGCTTAATGGCATTGGTAACGGGGGTGATTGCCATTGGGATGACTTCTACTGGTACGGCAAAAACCGAACCCAAGCGGTCTACTAATTTACCACTGTCTACTACAACGATGAATTGATTAGCTAAGTAATCAACTACTTTTTCGCGGGTATGGGCTGCACCACCACCTTTAATCAGGTTTTTCTGGGGGTCAACTTCATCAGCCCCATCAATAGCGATATCAATATGATCTACAGCGTCTAAGGTTGTGAGAGGAACGCCGTATTGCTTGGATAAAACTTCTGACTGAAATGAGGTCGGAATCCCAACAATATCGGTTAGTTCACCCGACTTGAGGCGATCGCCTAAATATTGAATTGTGTAAGCTGTAGTTGACCCTGTACCTAAGCCTACAATCGAGCCGGACTTTACCAAGGCGGCGGCGGCTTTGCCCACTTCTTGCTTCATCAAAGTCACGGGGTCTGCTGTAACGGTCATTCCCAAAACTCCTGAAATTATCGACTAAACAGATGGCACTATCACAGCAGACTATACTATATTCGCGGGAACTCAAGGTGTATCTGGCTAAAGAAAATGATTGTGTGGTTAGTTGTCAGTTGTCAGTTGTTCGTTGTCCGTTGTTAGTAGGGGTGGGTTTATGAAGATCATCGCCCAAGAGTGAGGATATCTGTAAACCCGCCCTTACAGTTTTCAATAGTCAATAGTCAATAGTCAATAGTTTTCTCCTCCCCCTGCTTCCCCTGCTCCCCTGCTTCCCCTGCCCCCTGCGCCTGCCCCCTGCCCCTACTTAAGTCCAGCTATAATTTCGAGAATTTGTTGATAGTTTTGTGTGTTGCCTTCTTGAGAGTAGAGGTCAGCTGATTTTTGGAAGTCGGTGATCGCTGCTTGATAGTCACCGCGATTACGAAGGATGTCGGCTCGGAGGAGGTAAGCTGAAGCCCAGTGGGGTTGAAACTTCAAGGCTTGGTTTAAGTCAGCTAGTGCTTCTTCTAGGTATCCCAAGAGTAAATAACTACGACCTCGATTGTACCAGTCTTCCGCATAACCAGGGTTGATGGCGATTGATTGGGTATAATCTGCAACTGCTCCTTGATAATCTTGTAAGGCGTAACGGGCATGGGCGCGATCGCTGTAATATCTGGCGGATTCGGGCTGTAGTTCCAAGGCTTGGGTATAGTCGGCGATCGCACTGCGATAATTTTGTTGGTCGTAGTGCAGGGAGCCTCGGTTGTAGTAGGCTTCGCTGAGTTGGGTATTGATTGTTAGGGCTTGATTGTAGTCTGCTAAGGCTCCCTTGGTATCTCCCAACTGACGACGGGCATTGCCGCGATTGCAGTAAGCGGGGGCAAAATCCGGGGATATGCGGATGGAATGTGTATAGTCTGCTATTGCCCCAATCAAGTCTTGTAGGGCTTCGTGGGCGATGGCTCGACCGTAATAGGCTTCAGCAATATTAGGATTAATTTGTAATGCCTGATTGTAATCGGTAATTGCTCCTCGATAATCGCCTAAGCAACGGCGAGATGTGCCACGATCGCAATATCCGGCGGCGAAATTAGGTTGTAGTTGCAGTAAGCGATTGCCGTCTGCTAAGGCGCTGGGGTAGTCTCCTAGATGGCGGTGGATATTGGCACGAACACCATAGACTACAGCTAATTCAGGGTTTAGCTGTAATGCTTGGTTGTAGTCTGCCAATGCACTTTGATAGTCTTGCCAAGCTTCATAAATTAATCCCCGTTGGTAATATGCTTGTGCATCTTTGGAGTTGAAACTTAAGACTTGGTTGAAATCTGCGAAGGCTTGTTGATATTCGTTGAGATAAAAACTAATCAGACCGCGATTATAATATGCTCCTACTTGGTGAGGATTAATTTCTAGTGTGCGGTTGTAATCGGCGATCGCTTTTTGATAAGCTCCTAAGGCATAGTAGGCGTTACCTCTATTTTGGTAAGCTTCGGCTAGGTTGGGGTCTAATTGCACTGCTCGCTCATGGTCGGCGATCGCTTGTCGGTACTCTCCCAATTTATAGTAAATGTTCCCGCGAATGCTGTAAGCGGCGGCAAAGTAAGGATGCCATTGCAACGCTTGTTGTAAATCTATAATCGCTTCTTGATAATTCCCGTGGTCGCTATTATGTAAGCCCCGGTAATAATAGGCGTTAGCAATATCTTCATTTATATTACTGGCTAACAGAGGATCAAACTCAATGGTGCTGATATAGTTGGCAATTGCTTGATCGTAGTCACCTTGAGCCAAGTAAGCGTTACCTCGACAATAATAATATTCTGCGAATGTAGGATTTATTTGTAATGCTTGGTCATAATCGGCGATCGCGGCTGTAAAGTCTGCAAGACAGTAACGCGCATTCCCCCGATGATAGTAGGCTTGGGCATAATTAGGATTAATTTCTACAGCTAGATTAAAAAAGGCGATCGCCCCCTGATAATCTTTCAATTCACGGCTAAAAGTAATCCCTCGTTTACAGTAAGTTTCTGCATCAACCTTGCGATTGGTTGGCTTAGTGCCACCAATGACCGTTCTTTGATATTCTCTCGATAAATTATCGGATAATCCCTGATTAAAAAAATAGTCAGCATTCATCTATTTTTTTGTGCTATTACACTCCATTAAAACTATGATGTAGGCATAAATCGCCCCAGCTACTAGTCGGAGTAGTTTAAACATCACTACTAATAGAGTAAGATATTTGTCTTAATTAAACAATTGAGTTAATCATAAGATATACATCTAGCTGTTGTGAAAGCAATATCTATCTCATTCTATTGCAATATATGAAGATAGCCACATTGCGGGTATTATCCAAATATATATAGAATCTACAACTTTTCTCCGACCTATGGGACTAGACGCGTGCGATGGAGACGGCAATATGTACAGCAAAGAAGACATCCAAGCCATGCTAGATAGCATGAATGTGTCAGACGTGCTAAAGATTATGTCGCAAATTTGTTACGAAAAAGCAGAAATTCTTCGCTCTGACTGGCAAGACATAGAAACAGCTAGAGCCTGGGAAAAAGTTGGTAGAGCCGTCGGCAAAATCAAAATCAAAACCGAGCTATATTAAGTAGCTACTAACAGGCTACCTATTAGCCACCTAAGTATATACTTATAAATCCGTGTTCAGAGAATAGTTCACAAGATTTTTAAATACTTAAGGGTGAATTCTTTAAATAGAATCCACCCACAAATCGCACTTTTGTGCTGTTCAGTTATTGTCTTGCGAAAGTTGAAAAGGAAACAGGGAGAGAGGAGTAAGGTGCAAGGGTGGAGAACTTACTTAAAGATTTTCCCCAATCCCCAATCCCTCAACCCCTATCTTCATAATCTTCAGAAGAAGTGGGATCTAATTCCCAGCGTCTATCATCACGCTGTTCTAAAATCTCATTAGTGTGAAGAAAAGCTTGATCGGGCATTTCTAAACCCACGGCGGCCTCTATTTCCTCAGTGATATCTTGTTCAGGTGTGGGAGCAGTACCACCTACCGCTTCATCACCCACGGTATCTGCCCAATAATTATCGTCATTGCCGTCACTCAGGTCAAATTCTGGGCTAGTCTCTGTGTACTCATGCCCTATACCAATGTTGTATCCTGGTGGTTCTTTGACACCAGTACCATAGGATTCGGTAATTTCCTGCGGCAAATCATCAGTATTAACTTCTTGGTTATTAGTTTCTTCTGTCATAATTCTAGCCATTTCTATGTTCTCACAATAACTTTTTATTTCCATTAAGTTGTACTGCAAAAGATGTACAACTTTAGAAATAAAGGGATCTATCTCCTGAGAACGAAGTAATGCTAGCTATTTACACCTAATCTAAAAAGTATGAAATCAAGGTTAAGCCACTTGTAGTTGAATCTGTTAGTTATGAGTTAGGAGTTTTTAATACCCAGTAAAACTGATCAATAATTTTTAACTCATAACTATTTTTTGTGCTGATCCAAAACATATTTACTGTTATTTGAATCTTACTTTCGACCATCGATTTTCATTAGTGGAGGTAGAAGGTGGAATACAACGAATTTATTACTCATGTACAAAGCCTTGCTCAATCCAATTCTCGTGACGAGGCTCAAAGAGCTACCTGTGCCACTTTAGAAACTATCAAAGAACGCATTTCTGGAGAAGAAGCGCAAACCTTATCTGCTCAACTACCACAAGAGTTGGCAGACTGCTTACGAGGAAGAGCAGGGGAACCAGACGAAAGTTTTAATTTGCAAGATTTCATCATGCGGGTGAGTAGAAAAGAGAATCTAGAACCCACAACAACAGCAATTCATGTACGTGCTGTTTTTGCAGTTTTGCAAAACGCTATTAGACCAGAAGAATTTGCCAAACTACATTCTCACTTCTCCCATGATTATGAAGAAATGTTCGGTACATCACCCACTGGTGAAGTACCAGCATAATTACCAAGTTGAAATTTTAGTTTATCGTTAGACAGGAAACAATATGACCAACCATAATAATTCTGGGAAAAAGAAAGTAGCTATTCTCATCGAACAAGCAGTAGAAGATACCGAGTTTATTATTCCTTGTAATGGTTTAAAACAAGCAGGATTTGAGGTGGTTGTCCTTGGTTCGCGGATGAATGAAAAATATAAGGGAAAACGAGGCAGACTTTCCACCCAAGCTGATGGTACTACAACAGAAGCGATCGCCTCTGAATTTGATGCGGTAGTAATTCCTGGTGGAATGGCTCCCGATAAAATGCGTCGCAACCCCAATACAGTCCGCTTTGTACAAGAAGCGATGGAGCAAGGAAAATTGGTAGCGGCTGTTTGTCACGGGCCACAAGTCTTAATTGAAGGCGACTTACTCCGAGGTAAACAAGCCACCGGTTTTATCGCTATCAGCAAAGACATGATGAATGCTGGTGCTGATTATCTCGATGAAGCGCTAGTTGTTGACGGTAACTTGATTACATCCCGTGAACCTGGAGATTTGGCAATTTTCACCACAGCGATTTTGAGTCGTCTTGGTTATGGCGGTAAAGATGCAGCCTTACCAGATGAAAAAGATAGGAATGCAGAATGGTGGAAACTGGCTGATGCTTGGGGCGGTTCAACCAAAGGTGATATTGTCAGAGGTCTGAACACTGCTTTAGGTGGGGAACGTTATTCTCTGGAAGCGCTGGAGAAGTACACGGAAAAAGAATCTGATGTAGAAGCAAAAGCGCTGTTCCAAGAAATGATTACCAATAAACAGCGTCATATTGAATATCTAGAAACTTATTTGACTAGATTGGGTGAAAAACCGTCCCTCAGTGCAAATATCGCTAATCAATACGCCAAAGTAAAAACCGCTTTAACTGGTAGCGATGACATATATCAAATTCGCAGCGCCTTAGGCGATATACAAACAGGTATTGGTGATATTGGTAATCTCTGCGCCATGTACACTGACCCCATAGCCACCGCTATTTTCAAAGAAATCTACAAAGACTTGGTCAAATACGAACAGCGATTAGTATCACTATACCGTACACGTACAAATGCTACAGTCCAGCCGCCTAAGCCAACAACAGGGGCAGCTGTATCGATGTAAAAGAGGGAATAAAAAGTGGGGAGGAGATTCTTTAATTTTGAATTTTGTACTCCTGCGGAGAACCGAAGGGTATTTTGAATTTTGAATTGGTATCACTCCCCATATTTAATTGGAGATATAGAGCGTGACTTTGACATCAGGAGATAAACAGGGAAATACACCTGGCCAAGCTAGTGATACGGAACGTTGGGCTTCTCTGATTGGCGGCGGGGCGTTAGTGTTGCTGGGTTTAAGACAAGCCTCGTTGCGGGGAGTGCTGACGGCTTTAGCTGGTGGTGGTTTAATTTATCAAGGCGCGACGAAACAAAGCACAATTCAGCAAGCGCAAGAAGCGATAGGGATAAATAAACCCATCAAAGTTGAAAAGACGGTGACAATCAATAAGCCAGCAGATGAACTATACCGTTATTGGCACAACTTTGAGAATCTACCCACATTCATGAAGCATCTTAAATCTGTGAAGGTGTACAACGAAAAACGTTCTCATTGGATAGCCAACGCACCTTTAGGTAACAGTGTGGAATGGGATGCAGACATTTTAGAAGACCGAGAAAATGAGTTTATTTCTTGGGCTTCTGTGGAAGGCGCAGACGTGGAAAACTCCGGTTTTGTGCGTTTTCAAAAAGCCCCAGGCGATCGCGGTACTGAAGTGAAAGTAGTCTTAGAATACAATCCCCCCGGAGGTGCTTTAGCTGCCGTTGTTGCCAAACTTTTCGGTGAGGAACCAGAACAGCAGATTGGCGACGAACTACGCCGTTTCAAGATGCTCATGGAAGCCGGAGAAATCGCCACCACCGAGGGACAACCATCGGGGAGGAAGTAAGAAAGCAGGGGGAGCAGGGGAAGCAGAGAAGAATAACTATGGACTACTGACTACTGACTATTGACCAATGACCAATGACTAAATTATGAAAGCAGTCTGCTGGTATGGTGCTAACGAGGTGCGGGTGGAGAATGTACCAGACCCGAAAATCCTCAATCCGCGTGATGCGATTATTAAAATTACTTCCACCGCAATTTGTGGTTCTGATTTACATATTTACGGCGGCTATATCCCGACAGTGCAGCAGGGTGACATTATTGGTCACGAGTTTATGGGGGAAGTTGTCGAGGTGGGGAGCGGAGTTGATAATTTAAAAATAGGCGATCGCGTTGTTGTTCCTTCTACAATTGGCTGTGGTAGATGCCACTATTGTGAGCATGATATGTGGTCGCTGTGCGATAACTCCAATACCAAAGGTTGGTTAGAAGAAAAACTCTACGGCAACATCACCTCAGCCATTTACGGCTATTCTCACCTCTTAGGTGGTTACGCTGGCGCACAAGCTGAATATATCCGCGTCCCCTTCGCTGATGTCGGTGTGGTGAAAGTTCCACCAGACTTACCAGACGAAATGCTGTTATTCATCTCCGACGCTATCCCCACAGGTTATATGGGTGCAGAGATGTGTGATATTCAACCGGGTGATACTGTCGCCGTTTGGGGTTGTGGCGCTGTTGGACAATTCGCCATGATTAGCGCCTATATGATGGGTGCAGAAAAAGTCATCGCCATAGATCGCTTTCCTGAACGTCTAGAGATGGCGAGAAAATACGCTAAAGCCGAAGTCATAAATTACGAAGAAGTCAATGCAGGTGAGGCTTTAAAAGAAATGACCGGCGGACGAGGCCCTGATGCTTGTATTGACGCGGTTGGGTTGGAAGCGCATGGCGTTGGTTTAGAAGACTTTTACGACCAAACAAAGCAAAAGCTGAAACTAGAAAGCGATCGCCCCCATGTATTGCGGGAAATGATGGTTGCTTGTCGTAAAGGCGGGACTCTCTCAATTATGGGTGTCTACGGTGGATTTGTAGACAAAATACCTTTTGGCGCGGCTTTTAATAAAGGTCTAACCTTCAGGATGGGGCAAATGCACGGTCAAAAATACATGAATTTGTTACTACAACTCATCCTAGATGGCAAACTCGACCCATCTTTTGTAGTCAGTCATCAATTACCTTTAGAACAAGCACCATTTGGTTATCACATTTTCCAACAGAAAAAAGACAACTGCACTAAAGTTGTACTCAAACCGTAAAAATGGAGAGCAAAAGAATTATTAATTAGGACTTACCGATGAAAACGAAAAATCGAGGGTTTGGACAAGGTTTAGAATTCTTACACCCCTATACCCTTACACCCTTACACCCAGACTCAACAGACAACCTGGGCGTGTAAGTCCTATTAATTTCTTCTTACTCCTCACTCAGTACTCATTTCTAGACCGAAACTACTACTAATTACTGATTACTAAACCTAGTTGCGGATAGATGCTTAATTACATTCATTAAACGAACAATATACACATAATCTCATTGAGGATTTTTATGAATCGCGTAATCTCTTGGATACAAAATATTTTGCTTCGTCAAATATTGGTTGTTTTCTTAGTAGCAGCAACATTCTTTATAGGTCAATCTTTTACCTACGGTACTGCGATGATTGCACAAGCTAATACAGTGCAAACACCAGAAGGTACTTACTATAAAGGTACTCCCGACAACGAAGGTATCAGAAATGATAACCAAGTAAGAAATGCCCAAAATCGCCTCAAAAACACCGCAGATAATGTACGTGAAAAGTTAAACTTGGATGAAGAAACACCCAGAGCTACTAAAGATTTTGGTAAATCTGTACAAAGGAAGATAGGTAAAAATGTTAGTCGGAATACTCAGAATGAGGGTGGTTATTATCAACAACCAGAGCGTGTAAGAGAAGCTAGAAGCCGGAGTTAATAATTAACAACCTGCGGGTGTTTAGATCCCCGATTTTTTTAAAAAGTCGGGGATATATGACCTGAATACAGAGATAAGAAATTAATGACTAAGGATTAATAAATATGAAAGCAGTTTGCTGGCACGGGACAAATGATGTCAGGGTAGAAACTGTACCCGATCCAAAAATTCTTAACCCGCGCGACGCAATTATTAAAATTACATCTACCGCTATTTGTGGGTCTGATTTACATATATATAATGGCTATATTCCCACAATGCAAAGTGGCGATATCCTTGGTCATGAATTTATGGGGGAAGTTGTCGAGTTAGGTAGTGCTGTAAAAAATGTGAAAGTAGGCGATCGCGTGGTTGTCCCTTTCACTATTTCCTGCGGTTCTTGCTTCTTCTGTCAACGGGATTTATGGTCTTTGTGCGATAACTCCAACCCCAACGCCTGGATGGTAGAACTGCAAATGGGGCATTCTCCAGCAGGTTTATTCGGCTACTCTCATCTATTTGGCGGCTATGCTGGTGGTCAAGCAGAATACGCCCGTGTACCTTTTGCAGATGTCGGTTTACTCAAAATCCCCGATAATCTACCAGATGAACAAGTATTATTTTTAACTGACATTTTTCCTACCGGCTATATGGCAGCGGAAAACTGCAACATCAAACCAGGCGATATTGTGGCTGTGTGGGGTTGTGGCCCCGTCGGGCAATTTGCTATCAAGAGTGCATATATGTTGGGTGCGGAAAGAGTTATCGCCTTTGACCGCATCCCTGAACGCCTACAAATGGCTAAAGAACAATGTAATGCGGAAGTCCTCAATTACGAAGAGGTAAACATTGGGGAAGCACTGAAAGAAATGACTGGTGGACGCGGCCCTGATGCTTGTATAGATGCGGTGGGAATGGAAGCCCACGGTACAGATTTGATGGCTTTCTACGACCAAGTAAAGCAAGCTGTAAGGCTAGAAACAGACAGACCAACAGCATTACGACAAGTCATTGTGTCTGCGGCTAAAGGCGGTCATGTTTCCCTGGCTGGTGTATATGGCGGCTTTCTAGACAAAATCCCGATGGGTTCAGCAATGAATAAGGGCTTAACTTTCAAGATGGGACAAACTCATGTGCATAAATACTTGAGGCCTTTACTAGAACGCATTCAAAACGGTGAAATTGACACCTCATTTGTCATCACCCACACCCTCCCCCTAGAACAAGCACCCCACGGTTACGAAATTTTTAAGCACAAAAAAGATAACTGCATCAAAGTTGTACTCAAACCCTCAGGTAATTAAATATGAGCGATACCAGCGTCAAAAAAATCGACTCTCACCATTCCCCCAAAGGTAAACTCGGTCAGAAATATTTAGCATCTGGTAAATCCGTTTCTATGCGTCTTTGGGAAGATGAACAACCAGGGGAAGATAAACAACCAACCAGGCGCGAATACGAAACTGTAGGTTATGTAATTAATGGTCGCGCCGAGCTGCGTATTGAAGGACAAATGATCCTACTAGAACCAGGAAGTTCTTGGACCGTACCGAAAGGCACAAGCCACACCTACAAAATTTTAGAACCATTTACTGCCGTGGAAGCAACTAGCCCACCCGCACAAGTTCACGGCCGGGATGAGTAGAAGACGCGATGAATCGCGTCTCTACAGATGGTTTATTTATCGATGAATTCAAAATTCAAATACCCTACGGGTTCGCGTAGCGTTCTCGTACCCCTATGGGGAAGCAAGCTACGCGCAGCGTCTCCAACAGGAGAAGGAGAAGAGTAGGCTACGCCAACAAAATTCAAAATAAATGTTTGAAACCCTTACACCCCTCCCTTACACCCTTACACCCGGTCTCAACAGAAAATTTGGGTGCGTAAGTCCTAATGGTATATCTGAGTATCAACGAAATCTAAATATTGAGGCGACCTGTAGTTAACAATTGATACCCTCCGACAAAGCAAGCCATTGACAGGCAAAATTGCCAAAGACTTGTGGGGTTGAGAATAGCGCGGCTACTGAAAAAGATCAGGAATATTCCTACCCAACCTAAAGCTTTATCCTGACGGGGTAGAACAAATAACATGAGGATTCCAGAAGTGAGAAAAAGTATGGAAGCATCAGCCGCTATACCTCGCCACCAATAGGGATACACGTTAGTGGAAAAGTAAATATTTTGACCAAGAAAGTAGACCCCAGCTAGTAGTAGTGCTAAACCAATCAGTTTGAATAAAAATCTCATGATCAAAATGGGGATGAAGTTCTCAGATTATGTTGCCCAAATCGATTATAGGGTTTTAGTCTTGGGTAATAGACAAAGTTAGAGTTAGCCAAATGATGGGCATACTAAGGGCTAAATATCCTACACAGTTTAGCCCTGTAAGATGAGGTCGTTGTCCATGAGTGCAACCGTAGATACAACTGTTTTACTGTCTGGATATCAGTTGATTGAGCAGCTTTATCACGGTTCTAAAACTCTTGTTTATCGTGGAATACGGCGAAAAGAAAGTGTAGCGCAACCTGTGGTGATTAAGCTGTTGCAACGCGATTATCCTAGCTTTAGTGAACTATTACAGTTTCGCAATCAATACACCATCGCCAAAAATTTAAATATTCCTGGTGTTGTTCGCCCTACTTCTCTAGAACCCTATGGCAACAGCTACGCTTTGGTCATGGAAGATTTTGGTGGGGTATCATTGGGAACATATAGTCAAACCCACTCTTTGTCTTTGGTGGATGTATTAGCGATCGCGCTGCAACTAGCCGATATTCTCCATGAGCTTTATCAGCATCGGGTAATTCATAAGGACATTAAACCCGCTAATATCCTAATTCATCCAGAATCGCAACAAGTCAAACTCATTGATTTTAGTATCGCTTCCCTATTACCGAAAGAAAACGAAGAAATCAAGCACCCCAATGTCTTAGAAGGCACATTAGCTTATATTGCACCAGAGCAAACCGGGCGGATGAATCGGGGCGTTGACTACCGTACAGACTTTTATAGTCTAGGTGTGACGTTGTTTGAATTGTTAACAGGACAGTTACCTTTTGCTGGTAACGATCCTTTAGAACTGGTGCATTGTCACATTGCCAAACCTGCACCCAGGATAGATGAAATTAACTCAGAAATACCAGAAGCGATCGCGCAAATTGTCGCTAAGTTAATGAGCAAAAATGCCGAAGACCGCTACCAAAGTGCTTTAGGCTTAAAGCATGATTTGGCAATTTGTTTAGAACAGTTAAACCAAACAGGCCAGATTGAACAGTTTATCATTGGGCAACGGGATATTTGCGATCGCTTCACCATCCCGGAAAAACTCTATGGACGAGAAACAGAAGTTCAGACACTCTTAGATGCTTTTGCGCGAGTCAGCAACGGTACCTCAGAATTACTGCTAGTAGCTGGTTTCTCTGGGATTGGGAAGACGGCGGTGGTGAATGAAGTTCATAAACCAATCGTCCGGCAACGGGGCTATTTTATTAAAGGTAAATTTGACCAGTATAATCGTAATATCCCCTTCTCTGCTTTTGTCCAAGCCTTTCGAGATTTAATGGGACAGCTGCTTTCAGAATCGGATATCCAACTAAAAGCATGGAAAGCCAGTATTCTTGAGGCTTTGGGAGATCATGCCCATGTAATTATTGATGTCATCCCGGAATTGGAATGTATTCTTGGTATACAACCACCTGTAGCAGAACTATCGGGTACGGCGGCGCAGAATCGGTTTAATTTGTTGTTCCAGAAATTTACTCAAGTTTTTACAACAAAAGAACATCCCTTGGTGATGTTTTTGGATGACTTGCAATGGGCGGATTCTGCATCTTTAAAATTGATGCAGTTGTTGATGAGTGAGAGGGAACAGGGGTATTTGCTGCTAATTGGGGCTTATCGGGATAACGAAGTATTTCCTGGCCATCCGTTAATGCTGACTTTAAATGAAGTCAGCAAAGTAGGAGCTACAATCAACAGAATTACCTTAGCATCTTTGAGTAGAACCAGCCTGAATCAGTTAGTTGCAGATATGCTCAAATGTGCTGAGGTATTGGCGCAACCTCTAGCAGGATTAGTCTATCAAAAAACCCAGGGGAATCCCTTTTTTGCCACGCAATTTCTTAAAACTCTGCATCAAGAGCAATTCATCACCTTTAATATCCAAGCGGGACATTGGCAATGTGATATTACTCAGATACGCAAGGCGGCATTAACCGATGATGTGGTGGAGTTCATGGCCAAGCAGTTGCAAAAATTACCTGATGAGACTCAAAATATCCTGAAACTAGCAGCCTGTATTGGTAATCAATTTGACTTGAATACTCTGGCGATCGTTTCGGAGCAATTGCCGCAACAGGTGGCATCTGACTTGTGGAAAGGGTTACAGGAAGGATTAATTTTACCCATCAGTGAAACCTACAAGTTTTTTCAAGATAATAATTTAAATGATACCAATACTGATGGGATTAGCGTTACTTACAAATTCCTCCACGATCGCGTCCAGCAAGCTGCTTATTCCCTGATTCCCCAGGAAGAGAAACAGGTTGTGCATCTGACAATTGGTCGTCACTTATTGAACCATACATCAGCCGAACAATTAGAGGAGCAAATTTTTGATATCGTCAACCAATTGAATATCGGCTGTACGCTCATCAGTGATACCCTAGAGCAAGCAAGGCTGGTAGAGCTAAATTTAAGAGCAGGACGGAAAGCGATCGCCACTACTGCCTATGATACTGCCACCTATTGCTTAAAATATGCCTGTAATTTGCTGCCGACTGATAGCTGGCAAACTCAGTATGATTTGGCATTAGCTTGCTATAGTAGCGCGGCTGAAGCTGCTTATCTGAATACAGATTTGGTGCAGATGGAAACTTTGGCGGAAATTGTTTTGCAACAAGCGCGGAGTTTGTTAGATGCTGCCAAGGTGTATGAAATTAAAATCGATGCTTACACTAGCCTTGGTGAATTTAGCAAAGCTTTAACCACGGGTTTAAACTTTCTCCAATCTTTTGGGATTGAATTTCCCACTCAGCCTAATAAACAAGATTTTGCCGATTTTCTCCGGCAAACCCGACAGCAATTGGCAGGGCGTTCTCCAGATGAACTGTTAAACTTACCTGTGATGACTTCGCCCCAGTATCAAGCACTGCTGCGAATGTTAGTCCAGATTAGTGGAGCTACTTACTTAGCATCTCCAGCCCTGTATCCTTTGATTTGCTTTCAGCAGGTACAGCTATCAGTCGCCCACGGCAATATTCCCGCCTCCAGCTTTGGATATGTGGTTTATGGACTAATACTTTGTGGTGTAGTTGGTGATATCAAAACAGGTTATGAATTTGGTCAACTGGCTTTACAGTTAGTAGATAAATTCAATAATCAGGAATATGCTGCTAAAGTCTTATACATAACCAGCAAGTTTACTGTTCACTGGGTGAAAAATGCGGCGACAACTCTCCAGCCATTACAAGAAGCCTATACCCTGGGACTAAAAGTCGGCGCTCTTACTTATGCTGGCTATTCTGGTTATACCTACGCCTTTCATGCTTATTTTGTCGGTAAAGAACTTACAGCTTTAGAAACAGAATGTCAGGCTTACAGCATCGGCTTGGCAAACATCGAACAACAAGCATTCTTAGGCTACCTGCATATCGTCCACCAAACCGTTGCCAATCTCTTAGGAAAATGTGAAAACCCAACTAAATTAGTAGGCACAATTTTTGATGAAGGGGTAACTTTAGCAAATCTGGAAAAAGCCAACGACAAAACGGGGTTATGGCATTTCCATCTGTGCAAAGTAACTTTAACCTATTTATTCGAGTGCCATGATCAGACACTTGATCATTGCCAACAAGCAAAGCTGAATGCTGGCGGCGGTAGTGGGATGCTGAACGTGCCAATACTGTATTTTTATAGAGCTTTAGCCTGTTTCACTCAGTTATCGGCACATTCTCAGACAGATGAATTATGGGCATTAATTGCGGATGCTCAAGAAAAGCTGCAAAATTGGGCTATCTATGCACCCATGAATTGTCAGCACCGATATGATTTGATTTGTGCTGAAGAACAGCGTGTTTTAGGACATCCACAACAAGCCATAGATTTCTACGATCGCGCTATTTCTCTAGCCCAAGAAAATGGCTACATTGCAGAACAAGCGATCGCTAATGAACTTACTGCCAAATTCTACCTTGGTTGGGGCAAAGAAAAAATTGCTGCTGTCTATATGCAGGAAGCTTACTATTGCTATGCTCGTTGGGGAGCGAAAGCTAAAACTAATCACCTAGAACATCGCTATCCCCATTTGCTGCGTCCGATTCTTCAGTCAGTTTCCCAACCCTTGAACGTGTGGGAAAGCTTGACAAGCACAATTACACCAGATATTTCCCTTCATACCTCACACTCTAGCTTGGGTAATAGCACAAACATCAATAACGCTATCGATATTGCAAGTATGATCAAGGCTTCTCAAAGTCTATCTGCTACTCTGCAACTCGATGAGTTACTACATCAACTCACCCATATTATTCTCCAAAACTCCGGGGGCGATCGCTGTGCTTTAATCTGTCCTAATTCCGAGGGTGAATGGCAAGTTGTCGCTATAGCTACACCCGAAACCACACAACTTTGTTCAGAACTACTCGATGGTAATCCGAATCTACCTGTGAAATTGATTCAGTATGTCAAAAACACGCAACAAATCGTGATGATTGACAATCTCAAAACGGATTTACCTGTTACAGATGAATATCTGATTCGTCAACAACCAAAGAGTTTGTTATGCTTGCCAATTATTAGCCACGGGCAATTAATTGGGATTGTATCTTTAAAAAATCGCTCCACCAGTGGAGTATTTACTAGCGATCGCATTTTCTTGCTTAACTTTCTCTGCACTCAGGCGGCTATCTCTTTAGAAAATGCCCGACTTTATCAAAAAGCACAAACCTACGCCCAAAAACTAGAACAATCACAACTGCAAATAGTCCAGAGTGAAAAAATGGCTTCCTTGGGTAACTTAGTCGCCGGTGTCGCCCACGAAATCAACAACCCCATCGGCTTTCTTAATGGCAGTATTAGCAATGCCCAAGAATATGTCCAGGATTTACTCGACTATATCGCCCTATATCAACAATATCATCCCAAAGCCGCCGCACCTGTCAAGACAAAGGCAAAAAACATTGATTTAGAATATCTCTGTGAGGATTTACCAAAGTTGCTTAATTCTATGCAGGGTGCAAGCGATCGCATTCAATCTATCAGTACCAGCCTGCGTACCTTTTCTCGTGCTGATAGTGAGTATAAAGTCATGGCTAACCTGCACGAAGGCATTGACAGCACACTGTTAATCTTGAAATATCGCCTCAAAGCTAATGAGTATCGCCCTGCAATTCCAGTAATTACGGAATACAGTGAGTTACCAGCTATTAAATGTTTCCCAGGGCAATTAAATCAAGTATTTATGAACATCCTGGCTAATGCCATTGATATGTTTGATGAGATGGCAAAATCTCAATCTTATAAAGAAATAGAAGCCCATCCTCAAAAAATCACGATTCGCACAACAATGGAGGCAAATCAAGTTATCATCTCGATTGCAGATAATGGTAAGGGTATGAGCGAAGATGTGAAAGTGAGAATCTTCGACCATTTATTTACTACTAAAGGTGTGGGCAAAGGTACAGGTTTAGGATTGGCGATCGCTCGGCAAATTGTGGTAGAAAAACATGGCGGTAGCTTAGAAGTACAATCTCAATTAGGTAAAGGCAGTGATTTTTGCATTCAACTGCCATTGTTGTAAATTTACTGAGCATCATCAGTTTCAGGTAAGGCAACTGACCCTATCAAGTCAACCTCGATTCTCCTGGAAGAAGCTACAAATCCCCAAGCTGGATTCAGGCGGATGTATTCTGAATTCTTCTTCGGTAATAGACAAAGTTAGAGTTAGCCAAATGATGGGCATACTAAGGGCTAAATATCCTATGCAGTTTAGCCCTGTAAGATGAGGTCGTTGTCCATGAGTGCAACCGTAGATACAACTGTTTTACTGTCTGGATATCAGTTGATTGAGCAGCTTTATCACGGCTCTAAAACCCTTGTTTATCGTGGAATACGGCGAAAGGAAAGTGTAGCGCAACCTGTGGTGATTAAGCTGTTGCAACGCGATTATCCTAGCTTTAGTGAACTATTACAATTTCGCAATCAATACACCATCACCAAAAATTTAAATATTCCTGGTGTTGTCCGCCCTAGTTCTCTAGAACCCTATGGCAACAGCTACGCTTTGGTCATGGAAGATTTTGGTGGGGTATCATTGGGAACATATAGTCAAACCCACTCTTTGTCTTTGGTGGATGTATTAGCGATCGCCATTCAACTGGCAAATATTCTACATGATCTCTATCAAAATCGTGTCATCCACAAAGATATCAAACCCGCTAATCTGCTAATTCATCCTGATACTAAAAAAATTCAGCTCATCGATTTTAGTATTGCTTCACTACTACCCAAGGAAACCGAAGCCGTTAAACACCCGAAGGTTTTAGAAGGGACACTCCCCTATCTCGCACCAGAACAAACTGGAAGGATGAACCGGGGGATAGATTATCGTAGCGATTTTTATGCTTTCGGTGTGACATTATTTGAGATGTTAACAGGACAGTTACCTTTTATATCAGATGATCCTTTGGAATTAGTGCATTGTCACATTGCCAAACCTGCGCCCTCGGTGTGTGCATTACGACCAGAAATTCCCTCAGTAATTGGAGAAATCATAGGGAAATTAATGGCGAAGAACGCCGAGGATCGTTATCAAAGTGCATTGGGCTTGCAGTATGATTTACAAAATTGTTTGGAACAACTGCAAAATACAGGTAAAATTGAGGCATTTGAGATTGCTACACGGGATATTTGCGATCGCTTCCTGATTCCTGAAAAACTTTATGGTCGGGAGGAGGAAGTCGCTACACTACTCACAGCCTTTGAGCGTGTCAGCAATGGTAATTCTGAACTGATGTTAGTAGCTGGTTTCTCTGGGATTGGCAAAACAGCCGTTGTCAATGAAGTTCATAAGCCCATTGTTGAGAAGCGGGGCTATTTTATTAAAGGTAAATTTGATCAATTTAATCGCAGTACGCCCTTCTCGGCGTTTGTGCAAGCATTTCGTGATTTAATAGGGCAATTGTTGAGTGAGAGTGATGAGCAATTGCAGACTTGGAAAACCCAGCTTTTACAGGCTTTAGGTGAAAATGGACAAGTCATTATTGAAGTCATTCCCGAATTAGAACGCATTATTGGCGAGCAACCCCCTGCTAGAGAATTATCTGGGAATGCAGCACAAAATCGCTTTAAATTACTATTTCAGAACTTTATCCACGTTTTTACTAAACCGGAGCATCCCTTAGTTATCTTTTTAGATGATTTACAATGGGCAGATTCCGCTTCCCTCAACTTAATGCAAGGATTAATAGCGGAGTCAAAAATAGGTTATTTGCTGCTGCTTGGGGCATATCGTGACCATGAAGTTTACCCTGCTCATCCTTTGATGTTGACTCTGGAGGCAATCGAGAAAACAGGAGCAACAATCAATACAATTACTCTACAACCATTGAGTTTAACTAGTCTCAATCAATTGATTACGGATACCCTAAATTGTACAGCAACCTTAGCGCAACCATTAACTAAATTAGTCAACCAAAAAACCCAGGGTAATCCCTTTTTTGCTACCCAATTTCTCAAGGCATTATATCAAGATGAACTGATTTATTTTGATTTAGTAACCGGATATTGGCAATGTGATCTTGTTCAAGTGAAGGCAGCAGCGTTAACTGATGATGTGGTGGAATTTATGGCATTGCAGTTACAAAAACTGCCACCAGTCACCCAAGATATTTTAAAGTTAGCTGCTTGTATCGGCAATCAATTTGATTTAAATACCCTGGCGATCGTCTCGGAAATATCTCCAGCAGAAACATCTACAATCTTGTGGAAGGCATTACAAGAAGAGTTAATTCTCCCCCTGAGTGAAACATATAAATTCTTCCAGTCTAGCCCACATCAAACAACAGGCGATTGCCAAATTACCATCAGCTATAAATTTTTCCATGACCGTGTACAACAAGCTGCTTATTCTCTAATTCCCCAAGAGCAGAAAACAGCTACTCACTTGAGAATCGGTCAACTCCTTTTAACTCATACCCCAGAAACAGAATTAGAAAATCGCATTTTTGATATTGTTAATCAGTTAAATGTCGGTGTTGCTTATTTAACGGATCAGCCTGAAAAACAGCGATTACTGGAATTAAATTTAATGGCTGGGCGTAAAGCGAAAGTTGCTACTGCTTATGTTGTCGCTGTCGATTATTTAAATACAGCCATCAAACTCCTTGAAGAAGATAGTTGGCAAAATCAATATGAACTTACTCTGAGTTTATATGATTTGGTAGCGGAGACTGAATATTTAAATACGAATTTTCCCACTTCCGAATTACTAGTGAGAGAAATACTGGTAAATGCCAAACATACCTTAGATAAAATCAAAGCTTACGAAATTCAAATTCAAGCTTATACAGCGCAAAATAAACTCATAGAAGCGATCAATATAGGTAGAGAAGTTTTAGGTTTACTTGGTATTGATTTGCCCGAAGATGGCAACATAGAAACCATCATAACTGAACATGGTCGATTGAAGTCACTGTTTGGGGAACGGCTGATTGAAGATTTAGTAAATTTACCCGAACTGACAGATTTACAACAAGGTGCAGCTTTAAGAATCTTATGTGGTTTATTTGCTCCGATTTATCTTGCCAAACCAATGCTGTTACCTTTAAAGATATTCACAATGGTGAAAATCTGTATTCAATATGGTAACTCTCCGCAATCTGCGATCGCTTACAGTTTGTATGGATTATTTTTGTGTGCATCGGAGGAAATTGCTGATGGCTATCAATTCGGTCAATTAGCCATGACAGTGTTGGATAAATTTAATGCCCAAGAGCTAAGAAGTAAAGTTTATCTAACTTTTGCACTGTTTATTAAACATTGGCAAGATAGTATTAACTCCACTTTAAATATATTTTTAGAAGGTCTCAAAAGTGGTCTAGATACTGGTGATTTAGAATATGTTGGTTATTGTGCCAATTGTTATGCTCAGTTTTTATTCTGGACAGGACAAAATCTAGAAATTGCCGAAGCAGAGGCTAATAAGTATTGTGCTTTGATGCAGGATCTTAAACAAGATGTCTCGTTAATTTGGGGAAATACATGGCGACAAACTGTCATGAATTTACAAGCTAAAGTTGATAATCCACAAATGTTAGTGGGTGAATGTTTTGATGAAACCGTCACTCTCCCTGCTTTAATTTCTAGCCGTAATACCAATGGTATTTGTTACGTTTATCTGGCTAAATTATTCTTGGCTTATTTGTTGGGAGCAGATGAGCAAGCTATTAAATACGCCAGTCTATTTGAAGAGTACGAACAGGGTGCGGCTGGTTTATTAATTGTGCCGTTGAAGAATTTTTACCAATCCCTGAGTATACTTTCGTTGTATCCCAAGTTGGATACCGAGCAACAATCTCGCCATTTAGAAAAGATTACAAATAATCAACAAAAAATGCAAAATTGGGCAGATCATGCGCCCCTAAATTATCAACATAAGTTCTATTTAGTCGCAGCCGAAAAACATCGCGTTTTAGACGAGAAAACAGCTGCGATAGAATTATATGACCAAGCGATCGCCCTAGCCAAAACCAACGGTTACATCCAAGAAGCCGCCCTAGCTAACGAACTAGCGGCTAAATTCTACCTGGACTGGGGTAAAGAAAAAGTCGCCGCCGCCTATATGCAGGAGGCTTATTACTGCTATGCCCATTGGGGTAGCCTCGCCAAAACCAATGATCTAGAAAGCCGCTATCCCCAACTGTTACGTCCAATACTGCAACAAGTCATTCACCCCTTGAGCATTTTAGAAACCTTCGCCAGCCTCACTAGTTCCGTGCATTCTACCCGTCACCAAAGTTCTTCCAGCACCAGCATTAACCATATGCTGGATTTTGCCGCACTACTGCAAGTATCCCAGGCAATTTCTAGCACGATTCAACTAGATAAGTTACTACAAACCATGACTGAGACAGTGCTGGAAAATTCCGGGGCTGATTATTGTGCTTTAATACTGTGTCAAGAGGGCGAATGGCAAGTCAAAGTAATAGCTAACTCTCAGCAAACCTCCTTACAATCCACTCCCCTGGAAAACAATCCTACTGTTCCTGTCAAGCTCATTCAGTATGTCAAAAATACCTTAGAAACAGTTGTCATCCATGATCTAAAAACCGAGATACCAGGTGTGATGAGCAATTATCTTGATCAGCATCACCCCAAAAGCGTGCTATGTTTGCCGTTAGTTAATCAAGGTAATTTAAGCGCGATTTTATACCTAGAAAATCAAGTTACCAGTGATGTGTTTACAAGCGATCGCCTCCTGGTGCTGAAATTCCTCTCTAGCCAAGCCGTGATCGCCCTAGAAAATGCTCGTCTTTATCATCAAGTGCAAAAAACCCTAGAGGATCTGCAACAAGCACAAGTGCAAATTGTACAGAGTGAAAAGATGTCTGCATTGGGTAACTTAGTAGCTGGGGTGGCTCACGAAATCAACAATCCCGTCGGCTGTATTGTTGGTAATATTGGTGCAGCCCAAGAATATATTAACGACCTGTTGGGAGTGATTGACCTCTATGGTGAGAAATTTCCCCAGCCCGGTACGGAAATTGAAGATGAACTACAGGCAATTGACTTAGAATATCTGCGGGAAGATTTGCCCAAACTCATCAGGGCGATGAAAGACGGAAGCGATCGCATTAAGGCTATCAGTGAGAGTTTGCGTACATTCTCCCGCGCCGACAGCGACCAAAAACAGCCCTTTAACCTCCACGACGGTCTTGAAAGTACCCTGCTGATTTTACGTCATCGTCTCAAAGCTAACCAATATCGCCCAGCCATTGAAGTTATCACCGAATACGGCAATCTTCCCCTGGTGAAGTGTTTCCCTGGACAATTAAATCAAGTCTTTATGAATATTCTCGCCAATGCCATTGATGCCTTAGATGAATCAAATCCAGGATATAGCTTTACTGAAATTGAAGCCAACCCCAATCGAATTATCATTCGCACCACTGTCGCAGGTGAACAAATCAAGATTGCAATTAGTGATAATGGTCACGGTATCCCAGAAGAAGTGAAAGCCAAAATTTTCGATCACCTGTTCACTACCAAAGGAGTAGGTAAAGGTACGGGTTTAGGACTAGCCATCGCCCATCAAATTATCGTAGAGAAACATGGAGGGGCGATCGCGGTTAACTCTCAACCAGGTATAGGAACTGAGTTCTTATTAACATTGCCAATCTCTTAGAGGTTGTTTGAAAAGTATGATTTTAAACATCAAAATCATAAGGGAACACCAAAAAATACATTATTCCAAATAGACGGTTAATAGGGTGCGTCAGTATGAATAATTTCTTGCTATAGCTGGTTTTTCTCGCACTGACGCACCCTAAATTTTGGATATTTTTTTATTTGTAAGTCCCTAAAAACCTAACCCCTTGAGCCTCCCCTGCCTATCTGAACCATATTGCCCCCTAGCCCCCAATCCCTTTTAATATTTAAGTATGTGAACTCAAAATTTTCCTGTAAATTGTTTTGCCAAAGCTTGTGAACTTTTCTATTGGTTGCGCTGTTTGGGCTTATAAAGGTTGGGTAGGCGAACTTTATCCCCCAGGAACTCGTGCTGGGGAATTTCTTCACCTCTACAGTCGTCGCTTCACTACCGTAGAAGGTAATACTACTTTCTATGCAACACCAAATCAAGAAACTGTCAGCCGTTGGGCAAAAGAAACACCACCAGGCTTTGAGTTTTGTTTGAAATTACCACGGGATATTACCCATCAAGGTTTATTAAAACCCTATATTCCCGCCGCTTTAACATTTTTGGCAGGGATGCGCCCTTTGGGTAAGCGTCTTGGCCCTATATTTGCCCAGTTACCACCAAGTTACGCACCAACATTAATTGAAGATTTGGCTGCTTTTCTGGAAGCTTGGCCGCGCACAACAGCACCCCTAGCCCTAGAAGTAAGACATCCTGACTGGTTTCGAGAACCCCATACAAGTAATTTGACACAGCTTTTAGAAAGTCTGGGCGTGGGAAGAGTACTACTGGATTCACGGCCTATCTACACGGGAGATGATGACCCCCAGTTACAATCAGAACGACGTAAACCAAAATTACCATTACAATTTAGCGTAACTGCACCTTTTAGCTTGATTAGGTTTATTTCCCATCCTAATTTGGCAGTGAATCAACCATTTATGGAAGAGTGGGTACAACAGATTCAACAATGGTTACAAGCAGGGACAAAAATCTATTTCTTTGTTCATTGTCCTATAGAGGAGCGATCGCCTAACACTGCCCGTCACTTCCAAAAACTCTTAGAACAGAACGGTGTACCAGTCCCACCGCTACCGTGGAATCATCTGCAATATCCACCTAATCAACTGAATCTCTGGTAACTTTGGGGGTGTAAGTGAAAGAATTAACAAGTGGAATCGATAGAGTTTTATTCACACCCCTACACCCCTACACCCCTAATTAACTAGCCTCAGCCAATTTGTTTTCTATTTCTGATAACTCGATGCCACCAGAGAAAGTTTTACTATTCATAATGAAGAAAGGTGTGCCAGCAATAGCTAACTTTTGCGCTATTTGGATATCTTTACTAATTGCGGCATCAGCAAGCAGGCGATCGCTGTTAAACTTTTCTAAATCTAGATTGAGTTTTTTGGCAATATCTAAATACAAAGTTTCACCAAGTTGCTTTTGATTAGTAAACAAAGCATCGTGATATTCCCAGAACTTACCTTGCTGAGTGGCTGCCCAAGCTGCCTTGGCTGCTGGCATAGCTTCATTATGAATGGGTATCAAAGGTAGATGTTTATAAACTAAGGTTATTTCACCTGGATGCTTTGCTAGTAATTGTTTCAATGTGTCATGGGCTTTCGCACAGTAAGGACATTGAAAGTCAGAAAATTCTACTACTACCGCCTTTGATTGAGTGGCACTAGTAGTAGGAGAATCACCAATTACTGCTTGTGGATTATTTTTTAAATCTTGGAGAAATGCCTGCCGTATTTGATTGACTTGCTCTTGTTGTTGCTGTTGGTAAACTTGCACAGAATCAATAATTACGTCTGGATGTTCGCGGAGAATTTGTAGAACCTGTTCTTCTAGTTTGGGACTGATGCGGCTGGCTGCTTGCACCGGTAAAGACCAACTTAAAACTAGGCACAATAGACCGAATATCACCCAATTACGTAGATACTGAAATAATTGACGCATAGAAACATCTGGGAGAAAACAACACCTCCCTAGTATTCCCTGGAATTGCGCGAAGTAATAGTCTTGTTGCAAAAATCCAAAATTTTAGAAATCATTAGGACTTACGCACACAGGTTGTCTGTTGAGACCGGATGTCAGGGTGTAAGGTTTTCAAACATTTATACCCCTATACCCCTACACCCCTATACCCCTACACCCCTATACCCTTCTCCCAACCCTTGATCTTTCGTTTTCATGGGTAAGTCCTCATCATTACAAATCAATGACTTTACTATCAATAGGTAAAGAAAAATCACGCGACCACTCATTCCAAGAGCCAAAATAATTCCTAGCAGCAATTCCCACTTCATGGAGAGCCATAATTGTATTAGCAGCCCTAGAACCTTTAAAGCAATAAACATACACAGTAGACTCGGAAGTAATCCCGACTGATTGACAAATGTCTAAGATTTCTGCTGTGGAACGGAACATGGGGATTCCCGTTTCAGAATTCATGAAAAGATGCCATTCCAACCAGATAGCGTTGGGGATTCGACCCTTGCGGGGACAAAAATCAGCACCGTAGGGAGAAGAACTCAGTCCTTGCCATTCGGGGCGATCGCGCACATCTAATTTTATAATGGCTGGATTATCCAGCGCCTCTAACATCTCGCTTGTCGTCACTATCATCTCAGCTTGGGGACGTAATCTAAAGATACTGCTATCCCCTTGCGGAACTTCATCAGTGGTAGGTAAACCAGCCGCCAGCCAAGCTTGATATCCTCCGTGTAAAACAGATACCTGAGGACAACCCAAATACTTGAGTAAAAAAGCGGCTCGACAAGATTGTCCGTAGCCTCTATTGAACGCATCTTCATAGACAATTATTCTCTCCCCCCCAGATATTCCTAAATTGCTCATAATTTTTGCAAAATACTCTTGCAAGTTCTTTAATCCGGTAGGAGAAGAATCTGCTGAAAGATAAGTGAAAAAATCTCGAATATTAACAGATTCAGGAATGTGAGCAACTGCATAATCTTCGGGAGCGCGTGTATCGATAATGACGGTTTTAAATGATTTTAGTGCTAATAAAGACGTGAGTTCTTGAGGAGTGATGAGGAGTTTTGTATTCACGCTTTCATACTTCTGTTATCGTGCTATTGGGCATTATCGCGCCCAGTTAATTTGCACTTTGAAGTAAAAATAACAGAAGTTGACTATAAATTTAGGTAAGCGTTAGGCTTAGGCGATCGCTACTTAATTCATAGTTGTATTATTTATAAATCATCTAGTTTTTCTAATTTTAATACTACGGTTTCCAACTCAGATTCTAACTGCTCGATAGTTGGTAAATTATCTTGCACAAACTCCGGCAAGTTATCTTTTAATTGATATGTAGAAACACCAATAGGTTTATACATATCTCGTAGTGAATATTCGGCGATCACTTTATTTTTACTTCTACACAAAATGATTCCAATCGTAGACTGATCATTAGGGTGTCTCAATAAATCATCTACGGCACTCACATAGAAATTCATTTTGCCAGAAAACTCTGGTTTAAAATCTTCAATCTTCAAATCAATCACCACAAAGCAGCGTAAACGCAGGTGATAAAACAATAAATCTATATAAAAATCTTCGCCACCAACCTCTAGATGATACTGGCTACCAACAAAAGCGAAACCAACTCCTAACTCCAGCAAAAAATCACGGATGTGCTTGATTAAAGCACGCTCTAAATCCCTTTCTAAAAAATCTTCGCCTAAGTTGAGAAAATCAAATGTATAGGGGTCTTTTAATAACTGCTGTGCTAATTCTGATTGTGGTTGAGGTAAGGTGTTGTTAAAGTTTGTGGTTGCTTTACCTTGGCGTTGATATAACTTGCTTTCAATCTGGTGAACTAAAACATTGCGACTCCAACCATTTTGAATGGTTTGCTGTGCATACCATAAACGCTCTGCTGGATCTTTAACAGCATCTAAAAGACGGACATTATGACCCCAAGGAATTTGTGCAACAGCTTGTTGCACAAACTCTTCATCATTATAAGCTTCAGCAAATGCCCGCATATACTTGAGGTTTCTAGATGAAAAGCCTTTGATGTCCGGAAAAGCCTTTCGCAAGTCAGAGGCCAGTCGATCAATTACTTTTGCACCCCACCCTTGCTGCTGTTGCCGATGGAGAATATCTCGCCCAATTTGCCAGTACAGCAAGACTAACTCTTTATTGACTGCAACTACCGCCCTTAATTGTGCGTTGGAAATTCGCGTCTTTAAATCAACTAAAAAATCTTCGTAACCTACAGTATCAGATGTACTACCTTGTGAAAATTTAGGTGTATTATCTGCCATAAATACTTTCATCACCTGACTAACTCTCACTTTACTGTAAGTTGACTAACAATACAGACAGGCTCGGAATTAGATCAAAATAGAAATGTCACTTGTTGTTTATCCTAACCCCGTGCGTAATCTCCAAGAAACTCATTTAAACCGCGCCCGTGCCAGCTTGAGACAAGCACTGTCTTGGTATGGATATCTTCGTAAATCGGGGCATTTATCATCTAACCCAGAGTTGGCTGGTTTGGTGAAACCAGAAATTGAAGCTTTAAACTCCACACTGAACAAGCTGGACTCGAATGTGATTAGAATCGCCGCTTTTGGTCTGGTGAGTCGCGGTAAGTCGGCGGTGTTAAATGCTTTATTGGGCAGTAAAATTTTGCAAACAGGCCCCCTCAACGGTGTGACTCAATGGCCGCGTTCTGTACGTTGGCAGCCAGGGGGCAAGGTGATAGTAGAGTTAATTGATACCCCAGGACTGGATGAAATTCAGGGTGAGTCTCGCGCACAAATGGCGCGGGATGTGGTGCGTCAAGCTGATTTGATTTTATTTGTGGTGTCTGGGGATATTACCCGCACTGAATATCAAGCACTCTTGGAATTACGACAGGCACAGAAACCGCTAATTTTGGTTTTTAACAAAATCGACTTATACCCAGATACAGACCAGGCGGCAATTTATCGAAATTTACAACAACTAGGCGCAGGAAACCCCCAAGCCAAGCCTTTATTACCTGACGAAATTGTTATGGTGGCGGCGGAACCTGCACCGATGGAGGTGCGAGTTGAGTGGCCTGATGGGCGGGTGAGTTATGAATGGGAAACACCACCACCCCAGGTAGACGAACTTAAGCAGACCATTTTAAATATTCTCAACCGGGAAGGCCGATCTCTCCTCGCTTTAAATGCCCTAATTCAAGCAAGGGACGCAGAAGCAGCGATCGCCCAAAAAACTATTGACATCCGCCAACAAGAGGCGGAAGATATCATCTGGCAATTTACTAAATACAAAGCCCTCGCTGTAGGACTAAATCCCATTGCCTTTTTGGATATTCTCGGCGGAACCGTGGCTGATTTGGCTTTAATTCGCTCTCTGGCGCGGTTATATGGTCTGCCTATAACTAGCTATGAAGCCGGAAAAATTTTAAAAACAATCTTCATCAGTTCCGGTGGCTTATTGCTGGGAGAATTGGGTAGTAGCTTTTTATTAGGATTAGGTAAAAGTGCTGCGGCTTTAACTAGTGGCGATAATCCTACAAATGTTACTGCCTTTGCTGGAAGTGCGATCGCTCAAGCCGGAATTGCCGGTTATGGAGCCTATTCTGTTGGCAAAGCTGCCCAAGTATATCTGGAAAAAGGCTGCACTTGGGGGCAGTTAGGCGCTAGTACCGTAATTACAGAAATCTTGTCTCAAGTTGACCAAAATACAATTCTGTATCGGCTGCAACAAGAATTAGGCATGAAATATTGAGAATAAATAAATAATATTGCCCTAATTATTACTATTGTTGAGAAATTGTCAATTTCCATCAAATTCCTCTGATAAACGTGTTCAAATGCAATTTTCAGAGGCAACATAAAAGATATGGCAGTTATTTGCTAATAGTCCAGTTAGCACAGCACTTATACCTGTTTCCATTCAAGATGAAAAGAGAGGAATTCCCAATAAGATTGGCTCACAAAATGGCGGTGTTCACCACTACAATCTTGGGAAAGCCTATCTAAACTGGAAATATCTGCTCTGAAATCAGTTAACTGTTAACTGTTAACAGTCACAGCGTAGTCATAAAAAGGCGAAAAACCATGACAATGACCTTCAACGTAGCCCCAGCAGCCGCAAACTCTGACAACAACGGGACTACAAATTTAGAAAAAGCCATCCTCGCAGCGATCGCTGAAGCTCGTAATACTTGCGAACAAAATGGTGATGGTTCTCCCAACTGTGCCGTAGCTTGGGATATTGTGGAAGAATTACAAGCTGAAAAGTCTCATCAACAGCAAGCACAAAAACGTAAGAATTCTCTAGAAAGTTTCTGCGACCTCCATCCAGAAGCCTTGGAATGTCTGATTTATGATGTTTAATTAATAGGACTTACGCACCCAGATTTTCTGTTGAGAACGGGTGTAAGGGTGTAAGGGTTTCCAACATTTATACCCATAACGGCTAACTGGTAAAACACAATTACCAATTAGCCATTACCAATTTCTTGATAAATATTTAACCCGACTTGATATCAGTCATAGCCAATTGAGTAACTTGTTGAATCGCATTTAAATCTGGTGGTGGCGTTTCGCTTTCCATGTTCAACCATAGGAGATATTCGATATTTCCCGCCGGGCCAGTAATCGGTGACCAAGTTAAGCCCTTATACTTCCAGCCTAATTTATCAGCCGCTTGCCACACCTGAAAAATAGCGTCAGCTTGGTCGTGGGGATCGCGAACAACGCCTTTTTTACCCACACGAGATTTTCCCACCTCAAACTGTGGCTTAACCAATAGCACGGCTTCTCGTGGGGGTTGAGTTAATTGCCATAAGGCTGGCAAAATCTTAGTTAAGGAAATAAAAGAAACATCCACCACTGCCAAATCGGGGATAGCATCCCCATCACCATATAAATCTTCAGGTTGCAATTGACGTAAATTAGTACGTTCGCGCAAAATCACCTGAGGATTGTTTCGTAAACCCCAATCGGTTTGCCCGTAACCCACATCGATACCGTAAACTAGCTTTGCCCCAGCTTGGAGTAAACAATCAGTAAAACCACCCGTAGATATGCCCCCATCCAAGCAAACACGCCCATTTACAGAGATGGCGAATAATTCCAAACCCTTAGCCAGTTTCTCACCACCACGGGAAACAAAGCGCGATCGCTCTTTAATTTTAATCTGAGCCGCAACATCAACCTCTGTCCCCGGCTTATCAATTACCTGTTCATTAACAGTCACTTCCCCCGCCTGAATTAGCCTCTGTGCTAAAGTGCGAGAATTACATAAGTTTAACTCTACTAATAAATTATCTAGTCGCTGTTTAGCCAAATTTACCTTCCACAAATATTCTGGAAATACTAATAATATCAATTCTGGCTAATTACTTACCTTATTCTTAACCTCGTTGCAGGCTATTACAAATTACCCAAGTCTGCTTAAAACATATTCACGAGTGCGAGAATCATGAGGGCTGTTAAATATTTTCTTAGTCAGACCAAATTCAACTAATTGACCAATTCTACTTTCATTGCCTTTAAAAAATGCAGTGAAATCTGATATACGACTAATCTGAGGTAAATTATGGCTGACTATCACCATCGTTAATTCAGAACGAAGACGTAAACTCTGAATTAAACTTTCTACTTTCATACTAGCTATAGGGTCAAGACCAAAACAAGGCTCATCCATTAACAAAACTTTTGGCTTAACTGCTAAAGCACGGGCAATACAAAGTCGTTGTTGTTGACCACCAGAAAGGTCTAATGCGGATTTGTGTATTTTATGTTTTATTTCATCCCACAAATCAGCATCTTTAAGTGCGGATTCTACAATATCATCTATTTCTAATTTTGGTCGCCATCCAACTATTTTTACCCCATAAGCCACATTATCATAAACACTCATGGGGAAAAGATTAGGTTTGGGATGTACCATACTCACTTGTCGGCGTAGCCGATTCAAGTTAACTCGACGCTCATAAATATTTTGATTAAAAAATTCTACCCTGCCTTCTACACGCACTTCTGACTCTAGTTCATTCATCCGATTGAGACATTTAAGGAAGGTAGATTTTCCACAACCACTAGGGCCAATAATAGCAGTTACTTTGCTCTGGTATATCTCCATAGACACCCCCTCAAGTATTTTTTGGGTGTCATAATAAAAGCTGAGATTGTTGACTTTAATGGCTGGAATTAGTTTACTCATAAAAAGGCTGGCAATAAATATTGACTCGACAAAGTAGTAGAAATCAGTGCTGTTGTTTCACGATTTGTGAAGCCAATATTGAATAGTCATGCTTCCAGATTGGGAAGACCAATATTCATTTATAGCTAGATAGCAGTTTTTATCAAACAGATATTTGCATCACAAGCATTTTCTTTACCAAAGATATGTGGTATGATTCAATCAAGTTAAAATCAAGCAGTTAGCAACCCAAACTAAACCTACACTTACTCATGAGTTTAAGGTGAGGTAATTTTTTGTTTATCGTTTGAAATTATCTCATTCCTGTACCCCAATATCAGGAAGTATATTACTTTTATTGCCTAAAGATTGAAAATACTAGTGTATACACTGACTAAATTTAATTTAGACGCTCTGATAAATGGTGATAATTAATTCATGAGACAGATATCTAATACAACACTTACTTAATCATTTATATCTCTGTATTTTACAAAGTATATAATAATTACTATTTTATAAGATGTATTAAAAGTCTTGGTAAACTCATTCGCCCATAAGCGATAAAGTTTACCAAGACTTTATATTATTTAGACGCAAGAAATTTACCCAAGAAATTAGTTGGTCATTTTTATAAATATAGGGCTTACGCAAGTGTCATCATCAAACTAACTGTAGTGTGCGTCAACCCGGATATGATGGGCAATGCCCACCCTACAGATACTTACTTGATTTTGAATTTTGAATTGGTATAATTTATTGTTTGGTGTTTCCTAAATACCTCACTTTAGCCAAAGCGACCTGAAACATAGTCACGGGTGCGAGAATCGAGGGGGTTGCTAAAGATTTGAGTAGTTACACCAAATTCCACCATTTGACCAATACGACTTTCATCCGTACTGAAAAAAGCTGTGAAATCAGATACGCGAGTTGCTTGCTGCATATTATGCGTGACGATCGCAATGGTCAATTCTGAGCGTAAACTATGAATAAGTTCCTCAACTTTCATCGTAGCGATGGGGTCTAGTGCAGAACAAGGCTCATCCATTAACAGAACTTTTGGCTTAATCGCTAAAGCACGCGCAATACAAAGCCGTTGCTGTTGACCTCCAGAAAGCCCTAAAGCTGATTTATTTAACTTATCCTTGACTTCTTGCCATAAAGCTGCACCCTTGAGCGCAGATTCAACAATTTCATCTAAATCTGCTTGTGGTAATTTAGCAGATATTCTCACACCATAAGCCACATTTTCATAAATACTCATGGGGAAGGGATTAGGTCTTTGAAAAACCATACCAATTTGGCGGCGTAATCTATTAATATTGATGCGCGGGTCATAAATATTTTGACCAAAGAAATCAACAACCCCTTCTACCTTGACTGGGCCTTCTAATTCGCTAATACGGTTGAGGGTTTTGATAAAGGTTGACTTACCGCAACCACTAGGGCCGATAATTGCTGTTACTTTATTGCGGTAAATATCCATTGAAATCCCTTCAATGGCTTTTGATGTGTTGTAATAAAAACTCAGGTCTTTAACTTTAATTGCAGGGATTAATTGTTGATTCATAGTGCTAAATTAGGTCAGTATAAATAATTGACTTTAGGTACAAGTAAATTAAGTATTATGTTTTTGCTGGGCATTGCTCATTATATAAGTGCCGAGATTTTTGAGAAAATCCAATCAGATTCCCACATAAAATCAAGAAAAAGCTTTTGTCTTATACCAACTTTATATAAGATTTCACATAATATAAAATTTATTGATTTATCTGCATTTATCTGCGTCCATCTGCGTTCAATTATTCTCGGCATATCATTCTATTTAGCTTCATATTAATTTTGTATGAGTGTGGGTTATATTTTCTATTTAATTTTCTTCTTACGAGTAACTAAACGAGAAAGCAAACTAAAGCTCAAAACTAAGCCTAGTAAAACGATAGAAGTTGTCCAGACGAGTTGATTTTTCTGGGGGTCAGGGTCGTTGTAAAGGTTGTAAATTAAGACTGGTAAGGAAGCTGTGGGGCCGAGTAATCCGGCTGACCAATCTAGACTAAATAAGGCTGTAAAAATTAGGGGTGCTGTTTCACCAGCAGCACGGGCTACAGCTAGTAAAATACCTGTGGTAATTGCGGGTATAGCAGCAGTAACAACGATACGAATGGTAGTTTGAAAGCGCGTTCCTCCCAAGGCGGCTGAGGCGAGGCGTTGGTCTATGGGAATGAGTTTTAAGGCTTCTTCAGTAGTCAGGGCGATGATAGGTAACATGATTGTGGCTAAGGCGAATCCACCAGCGATCGCGCTAAATTGTTTAGTAGCCAAAACTATTAAACCATAAGCGAAGATACCAACAACAATTGAGGGAACACCAGTCAGGATACTAACGATAAAGCGGACAAAGCGAGCTAACGGACTAGTTTGTCCAAATTCTGCTAAAAATATGCCTGTAAACAACCCTATAGGAATACTGAATAAAGAACCAAGAGCAACAACTGTAATAGTTCCTAAAATGGCATTACCAAATCCGTTATCGATGACAGATTTGACAAACATTTCTGCTTTTAAACCGATGATTCCTCGTGTAATAATTTCCCAAAGAATCGAAAATAAAGGAATTAAAGCTAATGCAGAGAATGCAAAAGCGATCACATTCATTACATAAGTAAAGAAAAGTCTTCTTGGTGGTAGAGGACTACATAACTCTGACGCTAAAAGCTGGTCAATTTCTGACGGTTGAGAACTGGTCATATCGTTGACTATTGACTATTGACTATTTATTCTTACTACCAACCCACTGCACTAATAACCTAGCGCTAATATTTACAGCTAAAGTGACAGCAAATAATACTAATCCCAAATAACATAAAGCCCCAATGTGTAATCCAGGTTGAGCTTCGGCAAATTCATTAGCTAATACCGAAGGAATTGTATAAGCTGGATCAAGTAAGGAAAGACTAATTTGCGCTGAGTTTCCTATCACCATCGTTACAGCCATTGTTTCGCCTAAAGCTCTGCCTAAAGCCAGCATGGCTGCACTGACAATTCCCGAAAATCCCGCAGGTAACAATACCCGAAAAATTGTTTCCCAACGAGTACCACCCAAAGCCATAGAAGCACTACGTAATTCTTTAGGGATGGCTCGCAATACATCACGGCTAATTGCTGCCATTGTTGGCAAAATCATAATGGCTAAAATAATCCCAGCCGTTAACATATTTGTGCCAACTGGAAATTCAGAATTAAATAATGGTATCCATTTAAAATTAGTTCCTAACCACTTTTGTACAGGTTCTAAAACTGGAATGAAAATAAAAATCCCCCACAAACCAATAATGACGCTGGGGATAGCAGCAATTAACTCTACAACAAACGCTAAAGTTGTTTGTACAGATGGTGGTAGGAAGTTTTCACTAGTGACTAAGGCAACAGCTATACTCACAGGGACTGCGAAGAAAATAGCGATTATGCTACTCACCAAAGTGCCGTAGATATAAGGCAATGCTCCGAAAATCTCATTAGCTGTATCCCAATCTTGACCCCAGAGAAAACCAATGCCAAACTTATCAATGGCTGGTTTAGCTTCGAGGAAGATGATCCAACTCATCACGAATAACACAGCAACGGCGATCGCTGCAAAAGTATAAACTAACCATGTGAATCCTTTGTCTAGCAAAAAATTTCTGCCGTCGTTAGCTGTTAATCCGAGATTTTCATGATCAAAATTGGGTGGAGCTAAATTTGTCATATAAATTTCAGCAATTATATTCATCAATATCTTGGGACTCGTAAGGGTGGACATATAGTCCACCCAACTGAGAAAAGCCAGTATTAAAATTCCTGACTATGGTTTGACGTTGCTATTGACTGTTTGCAACACACGATTAGCTACAGCATCAGGAATTCTTGTGTAATTAAGGTCATCATTGAATTGTTGACCGTCTTTTAGAACCCAATTGATCCATTTCTTGATGGCTTGAGACTTAGCCGCATCAGCATATTGTCTATAAACCATCATCCAGGTGAGTCCCACAATGGGATAACCTTGTCCTGGATCTCCCACAAAAACGCGGAAATTGTCTGGGAAACTGACAGCTGATAAAGCAGCGTTAGCAGATTGGAGAGAAGGGGCTACAAATTCTCCTTTTTTGTTTTGAATCTGCGCTGATTTGAGGTTATTTTTGGCTGCATAAGCATATTCAACATAACCAATAGAGCCAGGAGTACGAGCCACTAATGATGCTACACCAGGGTTTCCTTTACCTTTGAGGACATTAGGTAAAGTCCATTTGGGTGCAGTATTAGCGCCAATTCTGCCTTTGAAATAACCACTAATAGCACTCAAGTGGTTTGTAAAAATGAATGTGGTACCACTACTATCCGCACGCACAGCAAATCTAATTGGCTGGTTTGGCAGATTTACACCAGGATTATCAGCTTTAATTTTGGCATCATTCCAGTTGGTAATTTGACCAGAAAAAATTGCTGGTAGTGTAGTACGGGATAATCTCAGATTATTGACACCCGGAACGTTATAGACGACGGAAACAGCACCGCCGGCTGTGGGAACAAGGATGACACCATTTTTGACTTTAGCAATTTCAGCATCTGTCATTGCCGCATCACTACCACCGAAGTCAACAGTTCCGGCTGTTACTTGCCGAATACCACCACCACTACCAATTCCTTGATAGTTAATTCTCAGTTCTGGATGCTTTTTTCTAACTTCACGAGCATACCGTTCATAAAGTGGAGCCGGAAAAGTCGCTCCTGCACCGTTGAGAGTTTGAGCTTGAGCGATCGCTGTAAAAATAGGAGTAACAACAACAGCAGATGTTACCACAGCAGTAGTAAATACACGCTGTAAGACGGTGGTGGAAAAATTCATATTACCTCGTAACGTAGCGATTACTTTCGACTTTCATCACAGCAATCAAAAGGTTATATTTATTACCTTTAATTCAAGTTAAGTATAGGTAAACGAGAAGTTAAGATATCTTTAAACTATGCAATTTTCTTCTCTAGATTTTTCAATAAACTGTTGAAATAATTCTTGGCAGCAATGATGGGTTAAATTTAAGTGCTTACGGAAAAGGAGCTAATCTAATTATTCGGATATCCCAAAATAAATAAACCCAGCAGGGGCTAAAACAGCAGACCACCCGCCAGGAAGGCACGGTATATTCTCGCCATGTTTGATCGGGGTAGAGCTTATTTATGAGAAATAATGCCTATCCGTAATCAGGATAACTGAACTAGTTATAACTAAGGGTTAAGAAAATTCAGTGATATGGTTAATTTCAAGTTAAAATATACAAATACGGGAAAGAAAAGATATTACAAGAAAATATTGTTTTATTATGAATTGATCCATCAAAATTTTTCAATAAATTATGTCTTACGAAATAAATTTGTAGAGAAATATTTGTTTGTTTTAGTTTTTTAAAATATAATTAAAATAAATTTTACAGGACTTGATTTAAAATATAGATCAGATCCAATTATCATTGGAAATAAATGTCATATTTTTAAGTGTTTGATTTTAAATCATAAGTGGAACGACTTGGAAAAACAACTTATGTTAAGTGATGTAAAATACTAGGCTTCACTTCGCAGTAAGGAATTTAGTCCTTGTTTGAGAATTAAAGTTTTCACTACAAAAATTTAATTATTTACCCTGTTCTACTTAGTAAAAAGTTCAGCAGAAATAAATGTTTCTCCTATTGCAAGTTAAGGAAACTCAGAATTAAATGTACAGCAGATAAGAGCATAATAGTTAAATTAGAGCAATCCCCTAAAGGAAAGATAATTTTAGATTTTTGTATATTCATATCTCATTTTTTGAGATTAAAGCTAAATATATTTAGTAGTAGATTAAACTAAAGCAAGGCAGTTCCCCCGAAAATCCCAGGGTGAATTTATGCGGGTTATGTGTCTAAAGAAAAAACTAAGTTATCCCAGCTAGAAAATATGACGGCGGAACTAAAAGTGGCTAGTATTGATAATCACATCTCCTCCTTGTCAGGCGAAGTATCAATTCCCCAAGCTCCACCTGAATTTAAATCAGGGTTTATCGGCATTATCGGCCGTCCTAATGTCGGCAAATCTACCTTGATGAATCAATTAGTAGGACAAAAAATTGCCATCACTTCACCAGTAGCCCAGACAACACGCAATCGTTTGAGAGGAATTGTTACTACACCAGAGGCGCAGTTAATCTTTGTTGATACGCCAGGAATTCACAAACCCCATCATCAATTAGGTGAAGTACTGGTAAAAAATGCCAAACTCGCTATCGAATCAGTGGATGTAGTATTGTTTGTTGTCGATGGTACAGTGGCTTGTGGTGCAGGCGATCGCTTTATTGCCGATTTACTAATTCATAGCAAAACCCCAGTTATCTTGGGTATCAATAAGGTAGATCAACAACCCTCCGACTCCCAAAATATAGATGATAGCTACCAGCAGTTAGCAAGTGCATATCAATGGCCGACGGTAAAATTCTCGGCTAAGACTGGTGCAGAGTTGCCCCAACTACAAGAATTATTAGTAGAGCATTTAGAGCATGGGCCGTACTATTATCCCCCAGACTTGGTAACAGACCAGCCAGAACGGTTCATTATGGGGGAGTTAATCAGAGAACAGATTTTGTTGTTGACTCGTGAAGAAGTACCTCATTCAGTAGCGATCGCCATTGACTTAGTTGAAGAAACACCAACTATTACCCGTGTTCTCGCAACAATCCACGTTGAGCGGGACTCCCAAAAAGGCATTCTCATCGGGAAAGGTGGCTCAATGCTCAAATCTATCGGTAGCGCAGCCCGTGAACAAATTCAAAAGCTCATTGCTGGTAAAGTCTACCTAGAGCTATTTGTCAAAGTCCAACCCAAATGGCGACACTCCCGTGTCAGACTAGCAGAGTTAGGCTATCGCGTGGAAGAATGAATCAATTCAAAATTCAAAATACCCTACGGGAAGGCTACGCCAACAAAATTCAAAATAAAAAGTTAGTCATTAGTCATTAGTCAACAGTCAAAACAGTTTTGGACTCTGAACTATAGACTATGGACTATGGACTCTTAACTATTGACAAAAAAATGTCTCCAAATACCGGCTATTTTCTCAATCTGCCAAGTAATGCTCCCCGGTTGCGAATTTTGATTGTGGAAGATGATCCGATGATGCAACTGGGGTTGGAACAGTCATTAATGGCTCATCCCCAATTAGAGATTGTGGGACAAGCAGAAGACGGCTATTTAGGTGTACAAGCAGCACTAGCACTGAAACCGGATTTGGTAGTCATGGATATTGGCTTACCGCGACTTGATGGGATTGCAACCACACAGCAAATCAAGGCCGCACTACCAGAAACTCATGTGGTTATGCTGACATCCCATAAAACAGAAACAGAAATTATTGCCGCACTTTCTAGTGGTGCAGATGCTTATTGTATCAAAGGCGCAAGCATCGAGCGATTATTGAACGCGATCGCCGCCGCCGTCGATGGTGCAGCCTACCTCGATCCCCAGATTGCGCGACAAGTAATTGATCATCTCAAACCCCCCTCAGCGAAGGGAAACACCGCCAATCTATCTGGACGGGAGTTAGAGGTATTAAAACTCATGGTAGAAGGACTGAGTAACCCAGAGATAGCCGAAAAACTATATCTCAGTCCTAATACTGTGAAAACCCACGTCCGGGGAATTATGAATAAATTAGCGGTTGACGATCGCGTACAAGCTGCTGTTGTAGCGCTACGTTCTGGTTTAGTGTAGTTGGCGTAGCATCAGCAACAACGACTGATCCTGGTTGGAGTTGACCGACGGGCGCTGGCTGCATATCGCGGTAATCTAAGATTTGGACAACGATCAGATAGGCGATCGCTAAAATAATCGAAATAGCCCCTGTAATAATTGCCACAATTTTTTTGCGATCCATCATTAGTGCCTAAAATTCAATTTATCAGGATTTGCGGAAAACCCCATCAGTCTACACGGTGGGGATGGATAGCAGTCTGGGGAGCGCAGTAGACAATCATTCTTTTCCACCCGACTGCCCTTTAATATAATCTTTGACTATTTCCAGTGGCGCTCCACCACAAGAAACTACACATTTAGAATCATGCCATAGTTTAACTTTTTCCGACCAGTAAAACTTACCTATTTCTGATTTGTATTGTTGTCTCAAAATTCTGCTAGAAGCAGATTTAAGTGAAGCCATTAAATCAGAAATATTGTTGTCTGGGTGTAGATTGATAAGCAAATGTACATGATCCGGTTCTCCATTGAATTCCTCAAGGATGCACTGATGAGCCGTCAATACCCGCACAAAAATAGGCTCCATATCTGCAAGCATCGCCTCTGTAAAAACTAACCTACGAAACTTGGTTATAAAAACCATGTGTAAATGAATATCAAAAACTACGTGCGCTCCTTTTCTCAAACTATCTCTACTCACTTCGGGTCAACCTTAAAATCTGTGGTATCCTTTTGAGGGTAACATAACTACACAATTCGACTCATGCCGTATGGCTGCCAACAAATACTATTAAACCCTGATAATGATCTTCATGCAATCTTAGAGTTTTTGTGTGGTGAAGCCACAAAACTCTCTAATTGCGGGACTTACTATGCGCGTCAACTTTACTTTAAGACGGGTAAAATTCCTAGCAAATTTGATTTAAATAATGAGCTATCTAACAATATTCATTTTGCGGCAATGTATTCTCAAGCAGCACAACAATGTTTGATGGGTGTAGCGGAGTCATTCAAATCATTCATGGGACTGCTAAAAGGGATAAAAAATAGTACTGTAACGCAAAAACCAAAACTTCCAGGATATCGAGATGGCGGGTTAAGTTTGGTCACATATCCGGCTCAAGCTATAAAACTGAAACCACAAGGTTTACGTTTTCCGTTGGGTAGCAAGGTTAAAGCATGGTTTGGAATAGCCGAATTTTACTTATCTATGCCCTCGAATCTTGACCATAAGCAAATTAGAGAGTATCGGATTCTGCCTAGAAATGGTAAATTCTATCTTGAACTTGTTTACAAACTTCCGACCATTAAATCTGATGTGGATTTCGGTAAATGTCTTGGTGTAGATCCAGGACTCAATAACTGGTTAACCTGTGTTAGCAATATTGGCACATCTTTAATTGTAGATGGACTGCACCTCAAGAGCTTGAATCAATGGTATAACAAACGAGTCTCAGTTCTTAACGAAAACCAGCCGCAAGGCTTCTGGTCTAAGCAGTTAGCTGCTATCACTGAAAAGCGAAATCGACAAGTTCGAGATGCAGTTAATAAAACTGCTCGAATAATATTAAATCACTGCCTTGAAAATCGTATTGGAACAATCGTTTTTGGGTGGAATGAAGGTCAGCGTCAAAACATTAATCTTGGCAATAAGACTAATCAAACATTTGTACAAATTCCTACTGCTAGGTTGAAAGATAGAATCGCTCAACTCTGCGAACAGTACGGACTGAGGTTTGAGGAAACTGAAGAAAGCTACACAAGTAAGGCAAGTTTTTTAGACTCTGATTTGCTACCTACATTCGGCGAAAAACCTGAAGGGTGGCAACCATCTGGGAAAAGAGTAAAACGCGGTCTGTACGCTTGTGCAAGTGGTTTAAAAATAAATGCCGATGCTAACGGTGCAGCAAAGATAGGATCAATACGAGAAACTCTGCTGGAACTCAAACTCATGTCCCTAACTGAAGAAATTCTCTCCCAACTACCAGGAGACGTTCTAGGAAATTTACGCCGTGCTGATGATGTCCTCAAATCTATTCGAGAAAACACTGCACCAACACCCTCAGTAGTTAAAGAAAGCCCAGCCACCTTAGAGACTGTAAACTGGGATGTAATTATTTGTGGTGGTACATTAGGCATTTTAATTGGTTGTGCCTTAGCTGTACGGGGATTGCGGGTGGCGCTACTTGAGAGAGGTACTTTGCAGGGACGGGAACAAGAGTGGAATATCTCCCGTAAAGAGTTAGAAGTCTTTGTGGAGTTGAATCTGCTGACACCAGAGGAGTTAAAGAAAGCGATCGCCACTGAATATAATCCAGCCAGAGTCCAATTTAAAGATGGTGCAGAAGTTTGGGTAAAGGATGTCTTAAATATTGGCGTAGATCCAGTTTATTTACTAGCTACCTTAAAACAGAGATTTTTAGATGCTGGTGGTCAGTTATTTGAACATACACCTTTTAGTGAAGTCGTCATTCATCCAGATGGGGTAATGGTCAATCAGCAATTTACAGCCAAGTTATTGATAGATGCAATGGGACACCTTTCTCCCATTAGCAAACAAGCACGCCAAGGCAAAAAACCAGATGCACTTTGTCTGGTGGTGGGTAGTTGCGCTCAAGGTTTTAGTGAAAATTCTGCCGGTGATTTAATTTTATCTTTTACATCTTTGCAAAACCAATGTCAGTATTTTTGGGAAGCCTTTCCTGCTAGAGATGGTAGAACAACATATTTATTCACCTACATGGATGCTCATCCCCAACGCTTGAGCTTAGAAGACTTGTTTGGAGAATACTTGGGTCTCTTACCAGAATACCAAGGTGTAGAATTACAGCAGTTGAAATTTCAAAGAGCCTTGTTTGGGTTTTTTCCGAGCGATCGCCAAAGTCCATTAAAAACACCCTGGAACCGCATCCTACCAGTAGGAGACAGTAGCGGTAATCAATCACCCCTAAGTTTTGGCGGTTTTGGCGCAATGCTACGTCACCTGCAACGTTTAACATTGGGTACCCAGGAAGCCTTGCAAACTGAGCAATTATCAGCCACAGCACTAGCATTACTGCAACCATATCAACCAAGCCTCAGTGTTACTTGGTTATTTCAAAAAGCCATGAGCGTTGGTGTTAATCAAAATATTGCTCCAGAGCAAATTAACCAACTACTATCAACGGTGTTTCAAGAAATGGCACAACTCGGAACACCCGTATTAAAGCCCTTTTTACAAGATATAGTCCAATTTTCAGCACTGACACAAACACTAGCAAAGACTGGCCTATCTCATCCAGTATTAGTTGCTAAAATAATTCCCCAAGTAGGTTTAGTCAATCTATTAGATTGGCTAGTGCATTACACCAACTTAGGCATTTATACTGCGCTGTTTGCACTAAGTCCAACCCTAGAAATATGGATTAAGAATTTTCCACCTACGCAACAATACTATTGGCATCGTTTAATGGATGCTTGGAAATTCGGTTCTGGCGGTGATTATAACGCTTAAATCCCCACTCACAAGGGCGGGGATTTGGTAACGGGTAATGGGTAATAGGCCAATTACCTATGATTGATTCTTTGATAAAGTATAGTGCGCTACTTTACCAGACTTAAATACTTACCCAAATGCTGCCTTCTTCCACACGGGTAGGAAAGACAGATAGCCCCTTTTCTTTAGAAATCATACCCATGACTTTCCCAATACCGGGAGGAAAGGGAGTCCACTCAGTGGGATTACCACTAGTCAGATCAAAGGCGCTACGGTGAAAAGGACAGACAATCGCTCCATCATCTGTGATTTTGCCCTTTTGTAAAGGTAGCTTCAAGTGGGGGCAAGAATTTTCCACCGCAAAAACTTGGTTGTTATGGTTCAGTAGCAAGATGTTCCGTTGTTCAACCTTGACCACTTTACGCCCATTGGGTGGTAATTCATCTTGGCCAATAACTTTAATCCAGTTCATTGATACCTCTCTTATCGATCAGCCTGTTAAGTACATCATTTCACAAGTTTGTGACTGTATATAGTAATGGGGGGTAGATAAGAGCAACTGAGTTTAAGTCCTCAACGATTGACACGAGTATAACTTTCATTAAATCTTATCAATAAATTGAGTAAATTCAATAGTCTTTTATGTATTTTTCATGTATTAACATTTGCACATTCTTTATTTAAAGCAAGTAGGATAAAGAATACATAAATATTTCTCTGATACAATTAAGTTCCTTTATAAAACTCTTTTAATAAGAAGCTAAATTAAAGCTTATATCTTACAGCAACTTCAAATAACTTGTAGAGATAGAGAATAATTTACCCCATAGTTAATTGAAACATCATCAGATAAATCCTTAGTGAGATTCACACAAAAAATAAACTTACTTTCAGGATATTTACGGGTCACTGTCAGTATTTTCATGGAACATAATGGATGGCATAGCAAGTAAATCAAAGTAAAAACCATGAAAACTAAAAACTTATATATAACTGTCGGATTACTTGTCAGTACAATACTAACTACAGCTAATTCTGCTCAAGCAGCTATTTTCACCAGCAATGTCAGTCAGAACACTAATCCCAAGGCTAATATTTTCTTAAATTCCATTACTCAAAATGGCAAGACATTCAGCAATTTCTCGTATGTAAATAGTGCCAACATATTGTTCAATACTCCTAGAACTATCAAACCAGTTAATGAAGGCGGCGCTAGCACTGATAAAGGAGATAGTGCCAATGCTCCTCTGCCAACTAACGAAGAGCCAACTGGTGCCGAGATTGCTGCATATTTAGGTAACAATAACCTGAACAATATTATTGACACTGAAGACACAGGTTCCTTTGAGATTGATATCTTCTTCGAGCATAAAATAATCAAAGATAACTCAGGACTTGATAATATCTTCTATTGGGAACGTGGTCAGAATAGCTCCATCGGTATTCAGGCTATTGATCATCTGGGAAATACCATTGGTAATTTCATCACCATTACTAAAAATGATCTTACTTACGCAAACTTCGACATTAATACCAAAGAAATTGCTAGCGCTCAACCTGTCGGTTCTGTAGGTATCAGTCTCGACGCATTGGGAGTAACTAGCTTGAGTGGTTTAAAACTTACAGCACATGGTAGCTATCATGGCCCTGACTTCAAATTCATTGCCAGAAAAACAACATCAGAACCAACAACTGTTCTGGGTTTAGGTGCAGTAGCAACTCTGGCTTTCTTACGCCGTCGCCAATTCAAGTTTAATTCTGTTAAATAATCAAGATGAGGTATCTATAGCAAGACTGATAAAACAGTGAGCGGAGAAATTAGTTAAGCTAATACACATCTAAATTGCATAACTACTAATAAGGTCTGTTGACTGTCAACGGTCAACAGACCTATATCTTTACCCCCTTATACTCAGCTTCAACAGACAATCTGGGTGCGTCAGACCCAAGAATTTCGTATACATTAGAGGATTTTCCACATCTGACGCACCCTACTATTGTGCCAGTTGCGTAAATCATATATCTAATTTACAGACTGTAATCTGTTTTGAATGATGGCATTAATTGCTGCATAGTGTGTTTTATAGTTGGGAAGTGTAGCTTGAGCCTGTTGATAAGTAAAGCTATTTCGAGGGATAGCTTCCAATAATGTAATAGCCTGTAGCCATTTATCTTTTGATTGCTGCCAAGCTAATAATGAATTTGGCGAATTTTTTATAAAAAACGCAGCTTCTGTAGCTAACTTTTCGGCTGCTTCTAAGTTCATTAACGCTTGTTGTTCAGATGCTGCTCTTTTATTAATCGCATCATAATTACGTCTGTAACGAATCAGTCTATCGTGTGCCTTTATAGAAACAGATGTTCCTTCGGGAATCAAGTTTAAAAATTTTATTGCCTGCTGCCACTTACTTGCGGCTTTTTGCCAAACTGTCACAGGATGGGGCGGATTTTGAGCTATGGAAGAAGCTTCCATTCCCAGTTTTAAAGCAGATTTGAAGTTACTGGCAGCTTGTGTTTCTGGATCAACATTTTGGGTAGTGTGTTGAGGTTGATTGATTTTATCTTTGATAATTCCAATACCAAAGATTAAAATAACTAAACTTGATGTGATAAATAGAGTTGTATGTAATATTGGTGAGAAATTATTAGCTAGTTTTTCTGTACGGCGATTTATATACTTGTTATTAGTTAAACTTTTCTGTGCCTGCTCTTTTAATTGTTGGCATTCGGTTAAGAAAGCAGTGAGTCTATCCTGGAATTTTTCGCAATCATCGAGAATATCAGTCAATTCTTGAAACTTATTTTCACTAGATATAATTAATTCGTGCGTATCATCTAACCATTCTATAGCAAAGCCTGATTGACCACAAAATGATGATATTGCCAGTAGAATTGTTAATAATCCCTGACTATTTTTAATAGTGTTGACAACATAAAATAGTCTGTCTTGAGCTTTTAATACTTCCTCTTCAATGTTAATAATTTGCTGAATTTGCTTTTCTAGAATTTTAGGATTACTAAAAGCTAACTTGATATCTATACTCTTGCTTAAATGTTCAATATGAGTGCTTAAGCTGGGATGACTAATATCTGCATTGACTTTATTGACCAGATGAGAATCGCTTAAAATATCTGCGGCGATCGCTTGTAATAAATTCCCCCACTCTAACCAGTAATTTATTTTCGATTTTAAAGTATCTAAAGATATTTCTATGGCGGGATTGCCAAATTTTTCAGTAATTAGTCTTGTGTTACCAGTGATAGTTGGTTCTACCCGCAAAATACTAGGTAATAACAAACATCTTGCAGCACTCAGCTGAGGCGGGGTAGCAGTACCTTTATGGGTAGCAAGACTTAATGGTTGAGTAATTGCCTCCGCCAGTGCATAGCTAATCGCCTGTTGAATATTGTGCAGTTGCTCCTGAGCCTGATTAATCAGGACAACTTGTTGTATGATCTCCTGAGAATTACCTAAAGTAAGTCTTAGACCATAAACAATTTTTGGCAAATTATTAATAAGTATTTCCAAATCTGTCATAGCTATCCCTGGGGGATGGAACAAAAATTTATGTAAGACCGTGAAAATAACAATTGGGGATGAGGGACTGGGAACTGGGAAAAGGAATTTTTACTTCCTTGTTGTGTGAGTGATTACATGACTACTATGAAAGAGTTCTGAGTAAAAACCACTAGCCCAAGTACCTCTATTGTTTAAACTTTGAGAAAATGTCTAATAGCACTAGTGAAACTGCTTAATTGTTAAATCATAGGAACGATAGATTTATATTTCCCAGAAATTTTGCTAAAGTAACGAGTCCAGTTTTTGAGTTAAATATCGGGCATTTCTCTTCTGACTTTATGAATGAAACTGATTTAGCTTTTACCCCAGCACTAGAGTTGGCGCAATTGATTCGCCACCGGGAAGTATCGCCGTTAGAGTTGGTGGAAATATATTTACAAAGGATTGAGCTGTTAAACCCGGAATTGGGAAGTTACTTTACGGTGACGGCAGAATTGGCTAGTGCTGATGCTAAAGCCAAAACAGAATTACTCACAACAACCTCAGAACTGCCTCCATTTTTCGGCGTACCAATTTCCATCAAAGACCTTAACGCCGTGGCTGGTGTCCCTTGTACCTACGGCAACCCAGCTTTGTTAAACAACATCCCAGAATTCGATGACGGGGTAGTGACACGCATTAAACAAGCTGGATTCACAATTTTAGGTAAAACAGCTACATCCGAACTAGGTTCATTTCCCTACACAGAACCTACGGGATTTGTCCCAGCCAGAAATCCTTGGAACTTAGAATACACTCCTGGCGGTTCTAGTGGTGGGGCAGCTGCCGCAGTTGCAGCCGGTCTATGTGCGATCGCCCAAGGTTCCGATGGTGGTGGTTCGATTCGGGGGCCTGCGGCTTGTTGCGGCGTGGTAGGCATTAAACCAGCAAGGGGTAGAGTTAGTAAAGCGCCAGTAGGCGATCGCTTGGCGGGTATTTCCACTAATGGGCCAATTGCCCGTACTGTTGCCGACGCAGCCGCCCTATTAGATGCTATGTCTGGTTACGTGACGGGTGATCCTTATTGGCTACCAGATCCTGAACCGTCGTTTTTAACCGCCGCACAAACACCACCCACTCAGTTACGAATCGCATTTGCCACGGATATTCCTCCCTTGGGTGAAGCAGACGCTAATTGCCAACAGGGTGTGTTGACAACAGTTAAATTATTAGAACAACTCGGACATCATATAGAACAAAAGTCTTTAGACTTGAGTGGGTTAGTAGAACCGTTCCAAATCGTTTGGCAATCTGGTGTAGCTGGATCAGGTTTACCACCGGAAATATTACAGCCAGTTAATCGTTGGTTATTGGCCAGAACTGGTACTGTTGCTGATTACATCCAAGCCGTTTACAAAATGCAAATAGTAGCACGGCAAATTGTGGCATTTTTTGACAATATAGACGTATTAGTATTGCCAGTATACCTGCACTCACCTATCCGTGTTGGGGAATGGGCTGCTTTGAGTCCAGAAGATACATTCCAACAAATTATTAACTGGGTAGCCCCTTGTCCACTAGCCAATGCTACCGGACAACCGGCGATCGCTTTACCAGCAGGTTTTGACCGTAACGGTTTACCTATTAGCGTTCAGCTAATTGGCAGACCTGCGGCGGAAGCTACTTTAATCAGCCTGGCAGCACAAATAGAAGCTGCTAATCCTTGGAACAAAGATCGTCCAGCCTTTGCCGTCTTTAGCTAAATTAGCTAACACTACATCTGGCAGCAAGCCGAGGATTTATTGTGGCGAGACCGATTGTTCTCAATTCCAGACTATTAGCGTATCACCCAATAATATTTAAATCCCATATCTGAAGCTGATGTATTAATTACATAAGTCCCGAAAAATCAACAATCAAAACATTGGCTGATGTTCACTATCCCAACATTGATTATCACGCCAATAACGTCCAGTGTATTCGCATTCAGATTTACTATGTAACCAAGGTATGGCTGTAGACTCAAACTTACTACCACTGGCAGCAGATAAACAAGATATCAGGAAGGGATAAAGAGCTGTAGCTGTAGCGTATGTACAAAGTAGGATGGTTATGGTCAAACCTATGTATAACAAATTGCTCAAAGTTGGCAGTTTTTTATTCTGCTTAGTTTGACGAAAAATTTTTGGAGATTTTGAATTTATTGAAGTCATATCTAAATCCCTATGAATATTAGTTAGTTCATGGGATGCACCTTGTTGTAATTCAATCTTGTTCTGTAAATAAGACGATTACTAGGGAAATATTACTGGTTTTAGTTGTTAACTTAATTGATAGTCTCAATAATTAAGAAAAGATAAAAAAACCTATTAGGTTCAGTTTTTAGGCTGAGAGAAAAGTAAAGTTATCATATACTCTTTATGTATTTTTTTTAATCTACAATGATATTTAGGGCTTTATGGGAAAAACCTTTGAATTTGTATAAAAAAGAGTGTATCTAAAAATACATTTGGCACGTATCTTCCAGAAACGATTGTCTGATAAGGCATATCAGGCTTTTAATCTAGAAAAAAAAGTTTAAAAATACTCATATATCTCGTATAAAATAACGCTTACACAACAGGGAATGAGCCATACGCTAAGTGCAGTTCAACTAAGCACTTGACGAACGTCTGAGAGAGTATCTCTAATTTTGCATTTTGTAGGCTTACTCCCTGCGCCCTAACTCCTCTTCTTAATTTTTCGCAGCTTGTGATGGCTACTTCTGTTGTTTGATATTGCTCACTAAATTGTCTAACTCATATTGCGTTTTCGTATAGACTAATTCATAGCAACTATTTACATAATCACGATCCTTAGCTGCATCTTTTCCATAACGTTCAAAAATAATCGGACGACAGACACGAGTGTGAATCTGCACAGGTAGGGGAATATTTGGTAGGGGGCCTATAGACAAACCCCAAGGTAAACCCAAGTATATTGGGAAAACTCCTGGATCTACTTGATAAAACCACGGTAAGCCCCATTGATGGAATTGTTTGACTAAATCATAGCAATCACATAAAACAATCAATGTGTCGTGGGCACCTACTGATATGAGGGGAATGATGGGTACTTCTTTTTTCAAAGCTAGCTTGATAAAACCTTGGTGTCCGGCAAAATTAATTTTGTGGCGTTGGCTGTAAGGACGGAACATATCATATTGTCCTCCAGGGTAAACAAGAACGCTAGCACCCAGATCAAAAGCATTGCTGGCTATTTTTGGATGCGCCACAATAGCGCCGATTTTCTGTGCTAGGTGGGCTATTTGAGGACTTACTTTCCAAGCGTAAGGGTGCATCAGCCCATACACTAAACGCTTAGTCCCAAATCGAGAAAACCAATCATACATCATCATTATCAAGTCAGGGGAAGCCATTCCACCATTGTGAGAACCAACCAGCAGTACTTTGCCTTCTGGTGGGATATGATGCCATCCGTCAGTTGTGACTCGAAAGTAGTAACGATAAAACCATTCCCAAACTGGCATCAATAATTCAATAACCTCAGGATCTCGCTCTATTAATGATGAACCGGGGAGTGAGGTATATGTAGGCATTATTTGATTACTTATAAACATACTTGTAAATAACGTAAGTTCGACGAACTAAAAAACGGTAGGTAACTCTTACCGTGGCGATCATCTACTTTAATGTTTACAAGTATTAGAGCTGATTCGTAAAATAAATATTAAATAGCCAATCGCCTAACCATAAGACGAAGCAAGGAGCCATAAATCATAGCTTCACTTACCTCTGAATACACTTCATAATCTTTACTCAAGCGTCAAAATCGATTCAGCCATCCAAATGTTCCTCTAAGTATAGTTTCTGAGACACGTTGGGGGAAAGCTTCAGCTAAATTGCTATCAAGCCATCAAGCCATAACTCATACCAATCTAAAAACGTTGCTGATGATTCAAAAGTAGGTGGACCCCAATCACCTAGAAACCAACCAATTCGCCCTTTCAGCGATCCATTCAAGACCATAAACCCAAATGGTCCACATTCATCCTTAGAAACAGTAATTGTTCCAAATTGTGGTGACCAGAGTTCTTGCTCGTACTTCTGTTCCCAATGTTCGCCAGCGATCTCGACAAGCCATCGCTCCCATGCTTCATCGCTTTGGTACTCTTCGAGCAAAAGGCAAGGCTGACTTGGAGCTATGAGTGCTTTGTCTTCATCGCCGAAACACAGACCAACAGCCCAATCTTCTAGCCGCAGCATTTCCATCCCATGAACGTCCCCGCCTCCATTCCCAATTTGTTCAAGAAAACTTCGGTACTCTACTGGAAGAAAAGTGTTATACTTGGTCTCCCAAGCATCAATTTTATGCGAACTGAGTGGAGGATTGAATTTAAAGCTATAGTTCAATGGATCGGTTGAGGGGTAAAACTCTTGGTAAAGTTGATTTTGAACACTTTGAAGTTGTCTAGCTTTCTCAAGCTTTTCTTTGATGCGTTCAATCTGAATTGTAATGTTTGTACCTGGAGACCACTGCCAATTGTGCTTACACTTGGGACATGCCAGCCTTAATTCACCTCGATCAATTGGAGTACGTAGTTTTTGAGAGCAGTTTGGACATATAACTATAACCTTTTCTGTATGTGATAACTGTTGTTCACCGGATGATCCTATATTCATCAAGCTCTTACCTAAAATCGGAGAACCATAACGTACAGCAGTTTGGCAAGTTGCAACTTTCTGTTATACACCAAGTTTAGCGTGTCAGAAGTATAGGGAAGCGATCGCCAAGGCGCAAGTGAATTGCTTCGGTTCTTGTCAGATTTTGGTGACGATGAAAGCTTACGCACTTTAAGGCAGTCCCAACTGTCTAAGTAATAAGGGGTGGACAAAATGCCCCACCCCAAAAAATGAATCATTTAATTTTTGATAACGGCATATCAAGTCAACCATTAAAAGAACACAATACAAGAACTCTCGAAGCACCTGATGCTTAAAAAGCGGAAACTTTGGTAAAAGGTTCAAAGTTATTGGTGTTTGATATTACCACCTGATGGGAATGACTTGATTGCTGGCTGTCAGCAAAATGCTTATTCATCAGCTGAGGAACCTGGTCTGCTTGAATACGGGTGTAGCGAGTTTTATCTGGCATCACTAAGTTAGGCCCAGCTTTGCAGTTTTTCATGCAGCCAGTACCTTTAATGGTTACTTGGTCTTCTAAACCGCGATCGCTTAAAGTTGCTTCTAATGCTTGACAAAGTGCCTTCCCGCCCCGTTTCATGCAGTCGGACTTCTGACATACCAAAATCGTAGCTTTAGCTTTATCTGGTTTTGGCTTTGTGTTTTCCATTGCTGGGAGTTGCTTAACGGCTGGTGATGTCTCTGTTCTAGCCGCCATTACAGCTTCAGCTTTGAGAGTAACTTTGCCAGTTTTAGCATCATACTTTTTTTCACCAACTACTTGTAACAAAGTACCAGTAGGTAAACGCCAGTCAAAAGTAAATCTTAATTGCTTGGATAACTTAACGTAACATTCACCGTCAGCAGTTAGCAGTAATAAACCTTTAAGCTTATAGCCATCTTTAATAACAAATTCAATAAATCTGCCTTCAAGGCAAAACTCTGATACATCTTTACTGTGGCATACACCCATATTGTTCCACCTTTGTTTAACTAAAGCGAGTTTGAGTAATTAAGTGAGAAAGATTGCAGCCATCTATCAGGAATACGGATCACCGCTTTGCCAATTAATTTCAAGAGAGTAAATTAAATCTTGGCGAGAAGATGTGAACTGTCGCATCACACTCCAAAGCTGAACAACTGTCATAGGGGTGACAAGTTCAACCTTCAATGGCTGGTTAGCTTCACACCAACAAGGAATTTCTAATTCCTGTAAGCGCTGATATACCTGCCAACGATCTGCCCAATCTACTTCTACAACGGACTTTTCTTCTACTTCGGAACTGAACGGTTTCAAGCGACTAGCCCTCAAGGTGCAACTAACTTGCAGTAATCATCGAACTTTTACTCCCCAATATTGAGAATTTTTAGGAGTACAGTTTCTTCTATTAGCATATCGTAAGTGCAAACAATTCTCAGTTAGTTTAGCAAAAAATTCTCAACAATTTTTTTGATCCCCAAACTCAGGTTGATTCATCGATATCGAAGATGGGACACCTGAGTGAGTAAAAATGCGTCACCATAGTTAAGAGCAACCCCCTGAAGGGGAATTCAAAATTAGAGAATAGCTTACTCAGCACTCAGTATTAAGAACTGCATCGAAACAAATTAACGATGGTAAGAACTATGCGGCCTTTACTCAGTACCCTTTCATTAGTACTACTACTCCAGGGCTTCCCAGTAATTGTTCAAGCCCAAGGAACCGAAAATACTGGGAATGTGGCATCCACAGCAATTCAACAGGTAATTGCTGCCAATTTGATGACTAATTCCGCAGATGGGAACTTTTATCCAGAAAGGTTAATGAATCGTGCCGAACTAGCCTCGATTTTGGTAAAAGCATTCCGCCTCAATAAACAAGAAGCTGCTAACCAACCAAAATCAATCACAGTTGCAGATGTACCTCGTTCTCACTGGGCGTATCAAGATATTCAAACAGTTTTGAAGACAGATGTGATGAAAGGCTATCGGGGGAATTTGTTCTTTCCTAATCAACGGGTGACAAGGGCAGAAGCCTTAGCAATTTTTGCCCAAGCTTATGGAGTATTTCAATTTTCTGATGATGTTGTCAACGAAATACTCGCACCCTACCCAGATGCAAATTCTATACCAACTTGGGCGAGAAGAGCGATCGCCACAGTCATTACAGAAGGATTCATTAACACTGATGCTCAGAATAACATCACCCCATTAAGACCTATGACCCGTGGAGATATGGCTTACTTGCTGAGTAAATATTTGCAAAGACAGCAAAAGCAGCCAGACACGCCAGTAGTTCCCACGACTACAGATAGTCCACAACTGCCTTAATACCCAAACTACGTAAAACTCAGCAGATAAAAGTAAAATTACAACATAGCTATACGGTGCTATTTTTGCTTAAGAGTAGTATGTCTATTTTCGTTGCACCGTATCATAGTAGATTTGGATAGAATAGACTAAATATAGGCTCTATTCCTTAGCCTCTAGACTCTTACCACCCTTGCATAGTGTGTTTTTAACAACCTATCAGCAGGATATTCTTCTACTTTGCTAATTTTGCAAAAATGAATCCAATTACACTTTTTCAAGTAATTTTGCGGTGTAGGTTATAAAGCATGATTACTAGTAAAAAATGCTGACAACCTAGTGCTTAATTACCCATCCTTAGTGAACACATTTTAGGCTGCTACTTAGTAACAGTCTAATTCTCCGGGCTACCCGACCGTGGGAAAATCAGAATACCAAAAGTAGAGATTAGAGAGGAAAACCCTATAATATGCATCTGAGTGAAATCACCCATCCCAATCAGCTGCACGGTCTATCCATCCGTCAACTGCAACAAATTGCCCGTCAGATTCGAGATAAACACCTGCAAACAGTAGCCGAATTTGGTGGACATCTAGGGCCTGGCTTGGGTGTTGTAGAGTTAACACTAGGGCTTTACCAGACTCTAGATTTAGACCGGGATAAAGTTATATGGGATGTAGGACACCAAGCTTATCCCCACAAATTGATTACAGGACGCTACAGCGACTTTCATACCCTTAGGCAAAAAGATGGAATTGCTGGTTATCTCAAGCGTGGTGAAAATAAATTTGATCATTTTGGTGCAGGCCACGCTTCAACCAGCATCTCCGCAGCCTTGGGTATGGCTTTAGCACGAGACATGAACGGGGAAAAGTTTAAAGCCGTGGCCGTGATTGGCGATGGTGCATTAACAGGTGGTATGGCGTTGGAAGCTATCAACCATGCTGGACACTTGCCGAAAACCAACTTATTGGTTGTTCTCAACGACAATGAGATGTCTATCTCTCCCAATGTCGGCGCGATTCCTCGCTACCTCAACAAAATGCGCCTCAGTCCCCCGGTGCAGTTCATCAAGGATAATTTTGAGGAACAGTTCAAACACATTCCCTTTGTTGGCGAATCCCTATCTCCCGAACTAGGAAGAATTAAAGAAGGGATGAAACGTCTAGCTGTTCCCAAGGTAGGTGCAGTATTTGAAGAACTGGGCTTTACCTACATGGGGCCAGTTGATGGGCATAACTTAGAGGAATTGATTGCTACCTTCCAACAAGCACACCAAATAGCTGGGCCAGTGTTAGTTCATGTAGCCACTATCAAAGGTAAAGGCTACGAACTCGCAGAAAAAGACCAAGTAGGCTACCATGCCCAAACTCCTTTTAACCTGACAACTGGCAAGGCAATTCCCTCCAACAAACCCAAACCCCCTGCTTATGCCAAAGTCTTTTCCCATACCTTAGTTAAATTAGCCGAACAAAACCCGAAAATTATTGGGATTACTGCGGCGATGGCGACAGGAACAGGCTTAGATAAGCTACAAGCAAAACTGCCCAATCAATATATTGATGTGGGCATTGCGGAACAACACGCAGTCACCCTTGCAGCTGGGTTGGCTTGTGAAGGAATGCGTCCTGTAGCCGCCATCTACTCTACTTTCTTACAACGGGCATACGACCAAATTATCCATGATGTCTGTATCCAAAATTTACCAGTATTCTTCTGTTTGGATCGGGCAGGAATTGTCGGTTCTGATGGCCCTACCCACCAAGGTATGTATGACATTGCCTATCTACGGTGCATTCCCAACATTGTAATGATGGCACCGAAAGATGAAGCAGAAATGCAACGGATGGTAGTTACTGGTATTGAATATACCACCGGGCCCATCGCTATGCGTTTCCCTCGTGGCAATGGCTACGGTGTACCTCTGATGGAAGAAGGTTGGGAACCTTTGGAAATCGGTAAAGGTGAAATTCTCCGCAACGGTGATGATGTGTTAATCATCGGTTACGGCACAATGGTTTACCCCAGTATGCAGGCGGCGGAAATTCTCAGCGAACACGGGATTGAAGCGACTGTGATTAATGCCCGGTTTGTGAAACCCTTGGATACTGAGTTGATTGTGCCTTTAGCTCAGAAAATCGGCCGAGTTGTCACTCTAGAAGAAGGCTGTGTGATGGGTGGCTTTGGTTCAGCCGTAGCAGAAGCATTGTTAGATGCTGATGTTGTGGTTCCTGTCAAACGCATTGGTATTCCCGATGTATTGGTAGAACACGCCACTCCAGATGAGTCTAAGGCGGAATTAGGTTTAACTAGCCGTCAAATCGCTGAAAGAGTTCTACAGGCTTACTTTCAAAAGCAGGTATCTGCGGTGATTTAGCTTTGGTTAGTAGTTAGTTTTGCGAAGTACAAATTGAGCATCAGGTGGGTATTACCCACCTTTTTTATGCTTCAAGGTGCCCAGGAATTTAATAACCGCATTACGGGATCAAGAAATTGTTCACCCCAAATACTTGATAGTAAACCACATGATATAACCAGCATGGATGCAATACCAATTTGAACTAGATTTAAATCTATGGATGATCCATAGGAAATAGGAATGATGACTATAAGAGTACCGAGTGCCGCGCCCCCAAAAAATCGGTAGATAACCTTACCACGAGAATGTTGCTTGGAGTGAGTGTCTTCTGAGTTCATAAAACTAAGTTTAATTGTTCAAATTGAGAGTATAACGTTCGGAGAATCAATCTATTGAAAGAGCGAATTTCTCTAACTACTAATGATTATAGAACCTCTGCCCAGAGAACGATATGGCTGATGAGCTAGATCAAGTAAAACTAGAATGCTTAATCTCAAGCAAATTACATTCTATGAAACTGAATTTTTCTATGAAAAAGCTCTCAAATTTAGGACGTTGGATAGCTACAAGTGTATTTTGTTTATCAGCGATCGCTTTTGTTTGGCAAGGTGCATTTTTCGCCAACACCTCAGCAATGGCTGATACCTCTACATATTTAATCGCAACTGCCGATGCAACAGATAGTTTACGCGAAAAATCTAAAGAGTTCATCCGCGACACCAAAAATAACGTTAAGGAAGCAGCAAGAACAAATGCTAGCCGTGTCGATGATGCAACCGATAGGGGTAGCGCAGCTGAGCGCAAAGCCAACAAAGATGCGTCTCGGATTCAGAAAAGAGCAGAAGAAGATGCTGCCCGTACAGAAACAGCAGTAGACAAAAATCTAAATGCTGTTGAGCGTACTATTGATAATATCAAAGGCGCTTTCACCAATAATTAGAAAAGAAATATCAAGGGTGCAGATATCCGATTTCTTGAAGAAATCGGGTATCTTATTTTTTGAGTTTTTACCAGGAGACTTTTTCCATCTTGATTCTATGATTTTTGGGTTTAAGTAATCGTGAGTAAATTTTCTGAAAGTGAATTAACCACCTGAATCAGTTCTTGTAATTTGGCAGCTACTACCCCACTATTTAATAATTCTTCTGCCTTAGCAATACCCGATCGCATATCCGCACAAATTCCACTCCGCCAAAGGTAAAACCCACCATTCCACAAGGCTGTTTGTTGTAATTCACTGGATTTACCAGCAATTACGTCTTGTATTTGAGTTAGTAATTCTTCGGTGCTACCCAAAGGTACATTCTTGGTGGTAAAACCATAGTCATGGGGTGAAAGGAAAACTCTTTCTAGCTCTGGTGATATTGAAGATAAGCTAATAATGGCAGTGCGATCGCGTGGTAAATCACAACTCCCTTCTAATCCCTTCACTAAGGTAAATTTAGTAACTCCCCGCAGTTCCAATGCTACTTGTAACATCCCTTCTGTGGGCGGATGAACATACCCAGCAATTACGTGAGTATCCCCAGCATAGGGACACCAAATTAATTCCATCGTTGCCAATGGTGGACGCTTACCTAATTGGTCACGGTATTCCCAAATACTATTGGTTAAGGGAAAATGCCGTGGGGTATAAACAAAGCCGATTCCTGTTTGTGCAAATACTTCTTGGGTTTTTTCTAGCGATAGGGTAGTCCAATTTACTCCTAACCCTTGCCAAATCTCAGTTAAGGGTAAACCATATTTCGTCGGTAGGCGATCGCCTCCGTGCATTACCACTGGTTGTCCGACTGCGGATAGTAGTAGTGCTGTTACCGGACTGATTGGTGCGGTGCGTGTTCTGCCATCATAAGGTATACCAAAAACTATAACTGGGCGTTGAGACGAGATTGGTTGCAGTTTTGGCCCCAGTTCATCGAAAGCATCTAACATTCCCGCTAACTCTTCTCCCGTTGGGCGCTTAATCCGGTGAGCGATCAAAAATGCGCCTATCTGGGCTGGTGTAGCTTCACCCAAAAACATCATCTTAGTGGCGGTGGCGGCTTCAACACGGTTTAAACTTTCTCCCGTATGGTTCCCACTCCCTACTTTTTTCAGCAGATCCCTGAATACAATACTCATAAAAGTCATTAGTCAATGGTCAATAGTCAATAGTCATTCGTCATTGGTCATTCGTTGTGTTGTTGCTTTGGACTGTGGACTTTTGACTGTGAACTATGAACTATTGACTAATCCTATACCTTATATAGGAATCCGATTAGATTTGTGTTAGCGCAGCCTTTCCTGCGGAACGCTACCGCGTTCGCCAAAGGCGTTCTCGCAGAGTACCCGCAGGGTATGAGGGAATTTTGTTGGCGTACCCCTTCGGGGAAGCAAGCTACGCGGTAGCGTCTCGTAGAGAAGCCTTCCCGTAGGGTATTTTGAATTTTGAATTGGTACTACGATGCCGATCGCTGCCGCTCAACTACTGGCGGAATATTTTCTCTCACTAGTTGCCAAAAATGTTTGATAGGAGGAATTTGTAGACGGTCTTGAGTTGTGACCATAACTACTCGACGCGTTAAGCCAGAATTTTCCGGTAATGCACTATTAGCTAGGGGACGCACTGCTAAGGTGGGGTCAAGGCGCGCTTCTACTAATGCGGAAGTAGGAAGCAAAGCAATTAATTCCCCTTGGCGCACAACTCCTCGGAACGCATCTAGGGTGTTGACTTCTAAAGCCGCTTGTAGGGTGGCTTCCAATCGCTCAAATTTTTCCTGCACTAGGCGTTGCATCCCATAGCCATCTTTAAAAACCACCTGGGGATAACGTACCAACTCCGACCAAGGGACGCGCTCATATTCCGCTAAGGGATGATTGGCTGCGGTTAAGAGTTCTATCGGTTCATCATAAAGGACTTCCACCACCATATCCCTACCAGTGGTGAGGAAGCGATTATTCATGACAATTGCCAAATCTACCAAGCCATCTTTGAGGACTTTGAGTGCGCGATCGCTACCTAAGGATGTTACCCGTAATTGTACTTCTGGATAATCACGGCAAAATTTTTGTAACACTGGTGGTAAATAAGAACCACATAGGGAATGAATCGCCGCAATACACAATTCTGGCTGCTTACCGGCGATTAAATCTCCTAACTCCTGTGTAGCAGTTTCCCACTCCAGGCAAATTTTGCGGGCGCGCGGTAACAAACGCTCACCACCCAAGGTTAGCTTGGCATGATTTGTTCTGTGAAACAGTTCTAAACCCAAATCAGCTTCTAATGACTGGATTTGACGACTAATTGTCGATTGGGTGACACCACATTTACCAGCAGCTTTTTGAAAGCTGCCAGTTTCCGCGATCGCCAAAAAAGCTTGCAACTGCTCTAGTCGCATTTGTATGTAGCCTGAATTACATTTATCGCACTAATTTAAGTTAGCGGATTTTGTTCCCCAATTTGGTAGATTCTGCTACATATTTGGTCAATAGTTACCTTCCCTTATGTTCCTCATCTCCCTTAAGGGACTTCCAGATAAAAAATGTCCCAATGTAGGGTGCGTCAGTATGAATAATTTCTTGGTACAGCTAGGTTTTCTCGTACTGACGCACCCTACTAACTTGCGGTTAGCGGCGAGAGAATGTCAATTTTTTTAAAAGGTAAAAGTAGTTCGCAGTACACCTACAGTTGTCGTTTCATTTCGGCTGTCACCTTCTGGGTTAAACAAAATAAATGCACCAGGAGTAATACTGATGTTATCGCTGACCCTGACGCGATAATATGCTTCTAAATGGTAAGGCGTAGCGCGATTTGAACCAAGTACAGCCGCACCGCTAGCATCAGTACGGTAAAGTGGCTGACCAAAAATAATCCCTCCATTATTCCCAGATTTGAATAAATCTTTGAAGTGAACTCCCGCCATCCAACTTGTAAAAGTGGTGGAAGCATCAACGTTATTAGCAGAATCATCAACAAACAGTGCTGCACCATAGCCGGACAAGGCTACTTTAGGAGAAAATCGCCATGTTACAGTACCCCCAAAAGAGTTGAGTTTCACTGGTGTGCCAGGAGAAACACCAGATAAAGCACCGATGTCACCGCTAATTAATCCTGTACCTAAAATATTAATTTCGTGGTAGCTGTTGGCATAGTTTAGACCAATATCAATGTCACGGCTGGGCTTGAAGGTTAACTGTGCAGCAATAACGCTACTACCACTAAAGAACCCTGCACCTAAAGGTGTAGTAGATACTCCTGGTAGCGCTTCAGTTGGAGATTTTTGAGGAAGGTTGGCATTAACACTGCCATATAAAGCTCGGAAATCCAAATTTGGGGAAATGCTATAAATAAATCCCGCCGCCGATGCTAAACCAGAACCAGAAGTTCCACCAGAAACTCGTACTACTGGATTCAAACCTGCAAAACGAGAAATTGATTCTTGTCCCTCGCCGTAAAAAGGTGTAATTGCAGGGAAAGCATCTGATGTTTCCGCCGCAGTTCCCACAAATAAAGTCAATTTATCAGCGACGGGAAAAATATACAACAACTTGTAAAGCTCTAAACTATTCGCCCCAACGCTGGACAAATTCTTGACATTAAGACCAGGAAACTGTGGTTCAAAACTAGTACGAGCGCTACTAGAACTTAGTATGGGCGAACCTAGTCCTAAGCTATTTTGCACACTACCTTCGCCCGTAGCTCCACCTAAAAAGTTGTAAGCTTGCAGACCAGTAATTAATAAATCTTTGCCTGTAAAGCTAGTAGTCAGATTTAACCGCACTCTATTGACGAGAATGAGATTAGAATCATTGCTTCCAGGAGCGCCGCCTGTCGCACCAATAGCGGCAATAATTGCTTCACCATTGAGTTTGGTGGTAGTAGAAAACTGATTTGCTTCTAGTTCTGTGGTACGCGCTTCTAGGGCATCTACTCGACCCCGCAAGGTTGCCAATTCCGCCGCAAATTGTTCTTGCAGTTTTTGCAGGGTTGCTAAATCTTCTTTTTTGACTAAATCAGCAGTTGCTGTAGCAATTAATTCGTTGATTCTATCAAGACACGCATTTAAGCCAGCCGCAAATTCATAGCGAGTCATCGCCCGATTACCACGGTAGGTAAGATTGGGATAACCCGCTATACAACCATAGCGCTCCACCAAGGATTGTAATGCGCCAAATGCCCAATCAGTAGGTTGTACATCAGATAATTGGGATACAGATGTGACTTGGGCCAATTGGTCTGATGGTGGAGATGAATTTGTGGATTCTTGTATGATTAATGGTAAAGAATTAATAGTGTTATCTGAGTCTAAATTTTCACTTTTTTGTGGTTGATTACTTGAGGTTAAATCTTTTTGGGTTAATTCCTGAGATACAAGAGAATCAATATTTTTATGGTTGATATTATTTTGAGCAATTTCGAGATTTTTATCTGAATTATTTAAATTGGTAATGGCTTGTACAGGAAATAATCCACAAAATAACCATAAAAAACCTGCTCCACCAGCAGAGGCTAGTAGATATTTTGCCATGATAACTCCTAAGATATTATGAATTGGAAAAACTTTAATTGTGATGTTTAAATATGATTGATAAGTAAATATAAAGTGTATTTAATCAGCTAACACTGCTTAACTTTAAATCTCAGGAAATTAATTCACTGAAATGGCTTATCAATCTATAAATTTCATCGCAAGTAGTAAATTCTAGTAAATACTATTTTCGAGAACAAATTAACATCGATACTATTGGGTAATTCTATAATTACTATTGACTAATACCCACCATAATGATGACTATTTATGGTATTTGACGGGAGAGAAAGATCACGTTAAGTCTGTATTTGCTTATTGTGGTTTCAACTTATACAGCAGCAGGGGCTAGCTTATTGAGTGCAGCGATCGCATGGACTCGGACAAGTTCATCTGTATCTTGTGACAGCATGGTTAAGCTTTCCGTTGCTTCTGGACTACCTAGCTGACCCAAAGATAAAGCGATCGCACTTTTCACACTATTAGTTTTTATAGCTGGATGTGGCGAGTTCAGTATCTCTAACAGAATGGCTGTGGCTGGTATTTTTAACTCAGGCTTTTGTGTTCTTCCTAGAACTGTGACAACTTCTTGGCAAAGAGTTATGGAAGTGACTTGATTTAAAGCTTGTCGTAAATACTCCAGCGCCTTTAGTGACTCTAGCCAATTCAAAGCGCGAATAATTTCCAGTTGTAAGGTAATAGGTGTGTGAGGTGATATCAAACCTGTGAATAGGTGCTTGGCTGCGTCATCACCACCCATCCGGGCAAGAGCATTGGCAGCTGCACAACACACCTCCACACTAAAGTCGTACAATTTGGGTTGTAATGTGGCGACTAAATTTAATTCTGAAGATAAATCAGAGCGAAAACTTAAACCCTGAATCGCTGTACGTCTGACTGCGGCAGATAAATCATTTAAAGCGTTCAACAGTATGGGTGGTACACGTTCATCATGAAAACTGCTGAGGGCTTCGAGTGCGGCAGCGCGGACGGAGGCTTGAGTATCTTGCACCACACTCAATAAAGGCGCAATAGTTTCTGTACGCCGAATATAAGCAAGCGATCGCACTGCCAAAAGTCTTGTATTTTCTTGTGTTAGCAGTTCTACAAGCACAGGAATAGCCATACTACCCATTTGCGCTATTGCGGATGAGGCGATCGCTTTCAGTTCATCCTCCTCACTAGTTTTCAATAGTTCTACCAGAGGCATAATCGCATCTGGGTGCTGTAATTCACCTAAAATTCGGGCAGCAAACCAGCGCAATTCATCCTCTGTATCTTCATCTTCTAGGATGTCAATTAATGGGTTGATGGTCGCAGTTCCCAAATGAACTAACACCTTGGCAATATCCCAACGTTGCTGAAAATCTCCCATCTCAAAAATAGAGAGGGCTAATTTCAGCAGTTGTTCTGAGTGACCTATTTCATTGCTATCCACTAAAATCAACTGTTGCAGATCATTAATCACCAATGACAAATCATCTGCACTATGCGCCGCCTGCGCTTGTACTAAAAGTTGACCGATATTATTCACAATACCTTTGGAATGGTGAAGTTATGAGTGCTGTAAAGCCCTGTGGGCATAGCTGCGGCGTTTAGCCAGTGCTGAGTCGGGAGTGATAAGTAATAAATTTATTCTTCCCCTGCTCCCTGCTCTCTGCTTGCTTACACTAGCTTTGCTTAACTACAACTGAATCACCCTCAATCTTGGCGGCGTAAGTTTTGAGTGGTTTTGTAGCTGGGTCTTTCTGCACTTTACCATCAACTCCATATTCTGCGCCATGACATGGGCAGACAAATTTTTTGGCTTGGGCTTGCCATGCTACAGTACAGCCTTTGTGGCTACAAGTAGGATTAACAGCAATCAGATTTGCGTCCTTCGATGTACCCACCACCAAAACCGGGCCAATAGGTGAATTTTCGTTGAGTAATTGACCAGTTTTATCTAATTCGGCAACAGTCCCGATCGCTTGCCCCTCTGTAGATGTTACAGGCTGGGAAGAACAAGCAGCGATCGCTACAGGTAAGCTACTTGCTATCCAACCCAAACCTACCCAATTGATAAAATCCCGACGTTTCATAGTTTTTAGTCAATAGTCAATAGTCAATAGTCAGTAAAATCTCATGACACCAATCTAGGAATGAGGTATTAGAGCATATTCACTAACAACTGAGATGGAAAGTGTAGCAATGCTTTACAGGCATTTTGGGCTACTTGTTTAAGTATATGTGATGCAGAAAACGCATGTTAATTATTTAATTTAAGCATTAATACTAGAATTCTGTAGCTACTTATACTATTTTACATTAGATCCCAACATAACCTTAGAAGTATCGAAATTGTTACATAAACATTCACACAAGCCACTTGACAAATTTAGCCAATGTAAAAGATTACAGTTTCCCCCCGGTTTAGTTCTAGAGTTACCTTCAGTGAAACATCGGCGGCGTGTCATTCATTGAAGTAGCGCGATGTGCAACTTATTTTTGAAACCCCTCTCCAAACCTCTCCCCGAAGCGGAGAGAGGCTTTGAATCTTACTCCCCTTCCCTGCGTTCGCGTAGCGTGTCGAAGACAGGGAAGGGTTTGGGGGTTAGGTTTGAGAGAAAGTTGCACACGGTGTGAAGCAGCATAAATCAATTCAAAATACCCTGCGGGAAGGCTGCGCCAACAAAATTAAATATTTCGTTTTTCACTATTAGAACATCGATTCATTAATCAAAAACTTAACCCCCCAGCCCCCTTCCCTTGTGAGGAAGGGGGAGCCAAACTCCCCTCTCCGCGTCGGAGAGGGGTTGGGGGAGAGGTTCTTCCAGAATTACTGAATTGCTATCACTAGACCTCGTAGAACCAGCAAGACTACGGGTGGATTTATCTTGAGCAAATAAAAATTTATGAGAACCAGCTCATGACAGATACAGCAACTACCCCCAAAGCCAGTCTCAATAAGTTTGAGAAATTCAAAGCCGAAAAAGATGGCCTTGCCATCAAGTCAGAGATTGAAAAAATTGCCTCTTTGGGATGGGAAGCAATGGACGAAACAGACCGAGACCATCGCCTCAAATGGGTGGGTGTATTCTTTCGTCCAGTCACCCCTGGCAAATTCATGATGCGGATGCGGATGCCTAATGGTATTCTCACCAGCGATCAAATGCGTGTTTTAGCTGAAGTGGTGCAGCGTTACGGAGATGATGGCAACGCTGATATTACAACTAGGCAGAATATCCAACTACGGGGAATCAGAATAGAAGACTTACCGCACATATTCAATAAATTTCATGCAGTAGGTTTAACTAGTGTGCAGTCGGGGATGGACAATATCCGCAATATTACAGGCGACCCCATAGCAGGGTTGGATGCAGATGAATTGTATGATACCCGTGAGTTAGTGCAGCAAATCCAAGATATGCTCACCAACAAGGGAGAAGGTAATCGAGAGTTTAGTAATTTACCACGGAAATTTAATATTGCGATCGCTGGTGGACGGGATAATTCAGTTCATGCAGAAATCAACGATTTAGCTTTTGTTCCCGCATTCAAAGAAGGGATTGGGGATTGGGTATTGGGAGGTGGTGAAGAATCTTCTACTCACCAAAAAGTCTTTGGATTTAACGTGTTAGTTGGTGGCTTCTTTTCTGCCAAACGTTGTGAAGCGGCAATTCCTTTAAATGCTTGGGTAACAGCTGAAGAAGTCGTAGCCTTATGTAGAGCAGTTCTGGAAGTCTATCGTGACAACGGACTTAGAGCTAATCGGCTTAAGTCTCGCTTGATGTGGCTAATTGATGAATGGGGTATAGATAAGTTCCGTGCAGAAGTCGAACAGCGTTTGGGTAAATCCTTACTATACGCTGCACCCAAAGACGAAATTGATTGGGAAAAACGCGACCATATCGGAGTCTATAAACAAAAGCAAGAGGGATTGAACTATGTAGGCTTACACATACCCGTAGGTAGATTGTATGCCGAAGATATGTTTGAACTAGCTCGGATAGCCGATGTTTACGGTAGCGGTGAAATCCGTATGACTGTTGAACAAAACATCATCATTCCCAACATTACCGACTCGCGGTTAAAGACTTTGTTGACAGATCCTTTACTAGAGAGATTTTCTCTTGATCCGGGAGCATTGACGCGATCGCTAGTTTCCTGCACAGGCGCACAATTTTGCAACTTCGCCCTCATCGAAACCAAAAACCGCGCCCTAGAAATGATTAAAGGCTTAGAAGCAGAGTTAACATTCACCCGTCCAGTGCGAATCCATTGGACAGGTTGCCCCAACTCCTGCGGACAACCCCAAGTTGCAGACATCGGTTTAATGGGAACAAAAGCCCGTAAGAACGGTAAAGCCGTCGAAGGTGTTGACATCTATATGGGGGGCAAAGTCGGCAAAGACGCACATTTAGGTAGTTGTGTACAAAAAGGCATCCCCTGCGAAGACTTGCACCTAGTATTACGAGACTTGCTGATTACTAATTTTGGAGCCAAACCCAGGCAGGAAGCCTTAGTTAGTAGCCAGTAGAGGGGGTAGGGGAGTAGAGGAGCAGAGGAGCAGGGGAAGCAGGGGGAGCAGGGGAAGATTAATGAGTAATGACAACTGACAACTGACGACTGACAACCGACAACTGACAACCGACAACTGACAACCAACAACCGACGAATTAACAACATACAAAAAATGACACACGTTTCCAGAAGAAAATTTCTTTTCACCACAGGTGCGGCGGCGGCGGCTTCTATTTTGGCTCATGGTTGCACTTCCAATGGTTCTCAATCAGCTACCACCGGAGAACAAGCACCTTCAGCAGCACCAGCCGCTAACGTCTCAGCCGCTAACGCACCCAAGGTAGAAACAACCAAAGCCAAGCTAGGATTCATCCCGCTTACTGATGCTGCACCCCTCATCATTGCTAAAGAGAAAGGCTTCTTTGCTAAATATGGCATGACCGATGTTGAAGTCATCAAGCAAAAATCTTGGCCTGTCACCCGCGATAACTTAAAAATTGGCTCATCTGGTGGTGGTATTGATGGCGCACATATCCTTAGTCCCATGCCTTACCTCATGACCATCAAAGATAAAGTGCCAATGTACATTTTGGCTAGATTAAATACTAATGGCCAGGCTATTTCTGTAGCTGAAAAATATAAAGACCTGAACATTAATTTAGAAAGCAAAAACCTTAAAGACGTAGCCGCCAAAGCCAAAGCTGATAAGAAAGCCTGGAAAGCTGGTATTACCTTTCCTGGTGGGACACATGATTTATGGATGCGCTATTGGTTAGCGGCTGGTGGTATTAATCCTGATCAAGATGTTGTGTTGGAACCTGTTCCACCGCCACAAATGGTAGCAAACATGAAAGTTGGGACTGTCGATTCCTTCTGTGTTGGAGAACCTTGGAATGCTCAGTTAGTCAACCAAAAATTAGGTTATTCCGCTTTAGTTACAGGCGAATTATGGAAAGATCATCCAGAAAAAGCCTTTACCATGCGGCAAGATTGGGTTGATCAAAATCCCAATGCAGCCCAGGCAATTTTGATGGCAATTTTAGAAGCACAACAATGGTGCGACAAGGCAGAAAACAAAGAAGAAATGTGTAAAATCTGCGCTGACCGTAAATACTTAAATGTTGCTGCCGCAGATATTGTAGAAAGAGCTAAAGGCAATATCGATTATGGTGATGGTCGTAAGGAAGAAAACTTTGCTTATCGGATGAAATTCTGGGCAGATAATGCTTCCTATCCCTATAAGAGTCACGATATTTGGTTTTTAACTGAAGATATTCGCTGGGGTTATTTACCAAAAGATACTAAAGTTCAAGACATTGTTAACCAAGTTAATAAAGAAGACTTGTGGAAGAAAGCAGCGAAAGCAATTGGTGTGGCTGATGCGGAAATTCCTGCTAGCAGTTCCCGTGGGGTGGAAACTTTCTTTGATGGCGTGAAATTTGACCCAGAAAAGCCAGAAGAATACTTAAATAGTTTGAAAATCAAAAAAGTTTAATTAGGCTGTAAATTTTGAATTTGGAGTAAGGCGAAGTGACAGCTATTTTAGGGAATCGCGCTAGGGTAAGGAAATCTCAAAAAGCCATCAATAATTTCTTGTGGAAAAAAGTTGTACCACCATTAGTAGCATTAGGAATTTTTCTGGTAATTTGGCAACTGCTTTGTTTGAATCCTAACTTTAAATTACCAGGGCCTATAGAAACCTTTTCGGAAACTTGGGACCCTTTTATTATCAATCCATTTTTTGATAACGGTGAAAGCGATAAAGGCTTAGGCTGGCAAATTCTGAGTAGTTTGGGAAGGGTTGGTTTAGGTTTTTCTTTGGCGGCGATCGCCGGAATTATATTAGGCATTTTAATCGGTGTAAATCCCTTAGTTTACAATGCTGTAGATCCTATATTTCAAGTGTTGCGAACTGTACCGCCCCTAGCATGGCTACCCATTTCACTGGCAGCATTTCAACAGGCGAATCCCTCAGCAATTTTCGTTATTTTCATCACCTCAATTTGGCCGATTTTGATTAACACTACAGTCGGTGTACAACAAATTCCCCAGGATTATATCAATGTAGCGAAAGTGTTACGGCTGAAGGGGGTAAAGTACTTTTTTAAGATAGTGTTTCCTGCGACGGTTCCATATATCTTTACAGGATTAAGGATTGGTATCGGTTTATCTTGGTTAGCAATTGTGGCGGCGGAAATGTTAGTTGGTGGTGTGGGGATTGGTTCGTTTATTTGGGATGCCTATAACACAACTACTGAAACTAATTTGAGTGAGATTATTTTGGCATTAATTTATGTTGGGTTGGTGGGGTTGTTGTTAGATAGATTGGTCGGTTTTGTTGCTAGTAAAGTTGTGGCGGAGCAGAAGTAGTTAATTAAGATTTAAACGCGGAGGGGCGCGGAGGTTGGCGCTGAGGTGCGCGGAGAGGTGGGAGAGGGAAGAGAGGGAAGGAATTAGTTAAGGACTAATGACCTCTTTAACTTTGAATTTTGTTGGCGCAAGCCTTGCCGAAGGCTATTTTGAATTTTGAATTCCCCAAAGGGGTTGAGTAATGCCTACTTTTGTTGAAGTTGATCACGTTGATCGGATATTTGATTTACCTAATGGTGGTAGATATATTGCACTGAAAAATATTGAGTTGAAAATTAAGCAGGGGGAGTTTGTTTCTTTAATTGGACATTCTGGTTGTGGTAAGTCTACTTTGCTCAATATTATTGCTGGGTTGGATCGAGCTAGTATTGGCGGTGTGACTTTGGAAGGGCGGGAAATTCGAGAACCTAGTCCAGATAGGATGGTGGTTTTTCAAAATTATTCGCTGCTTCCTTGGTTAACTGTGCGGGAAAATGTTGCTTTGGCCGTGGATGAGGTTTATCAAGGTAAGTCTAAGGGTGAGCGTCGGGCAATTGTTGAAGAACATATTGATATGGTGGGGTTGCGTCTAGCGGCGAATAAACGTCCTCGTGAGTTATCGGGGGGGATGAAACAACGGGTGGCGATCGCCCGCGCTTTAGCTACTCGTCCCAAGTTGTTGCTGTTAGACGAACCTTTTGGGGCTTTGGATGCTTTGACAAGGGGGAGTTTGCAAGAACAGTTGATGAAAATCTGCAATGAACATCAAATTACTTGTGTGATGGTGACACATGATGTGGATGAGGCGCTGTTGTTGAGCGATCGCGTGGTGATGCTTACCAACGGCCCAGAAGCTCACATCGGGCAGATTCTCGAAGTCCCTATCCCCCGTCCCCGTCAACGTTTGGAGGTTGTCAAACATCCCAGCTATTACAATCTGCGGAATGAGATAATTTACTTCCTCAACCAACAAAAGCTAGCTAAGAAACGTCAAACACAGCAGGCTTCTGCACCACTGGGGACAGCCAAAGCCGTCATCGAAATCGGCTTTATGCCTTTGACTGACTCTGCACCTTTAATTGTTGCCAAAGAAAAAGGCTTCTTTGCCAAGTATGGCTTAGATAATGTTATCCTCAACCGGGCAAACAACTGGCAGGCGATCGCTACTGGTGTGGTAACGGGCAAATTAGATGCAGCCCAAATGGTTGCAGGAATGCCGATTGCGTTAACTTTAGGTGCTGGGAGTCAAACACCAACTCCTGTCATCAACGCCTTAAATCTTTCTCGCAACGCTAACGCCATCACCTTCAGCAAAAGACTATACAGCCAAGGCGTGAGAAGCCTAGCTGACTTAAAAGCAGTAATTGATAGTTCCCCAGACAAAATCCTCACCTTAGGGGTAGTTCATTCCGCCTCCATGCAAAACCTAATTCTGCGTTACTGGTTAGCAGCCGGCGGTATAGATCCCGATAGAGATGTTAGCTTGACAGTCATTCCCCCAACCCAAATGGTGTCTCAACTCAAAGCCGGCAACATTGACGGTTACTGTGCAGGAGAACCTTGGAACTACCAAGCAGTCCACGATGATTTAGGCTTCGTTGCAGCTACAGCTTTAGAAATCTGGTCAGGACAGCCGAAAAAAGTCTTGGGAGTGCGGGAAGATTGGGCGCAAAAATATCCAGAAACTTATCTTAACCTCGTCAAAGCACTAATAGAAGCCTGCAAATATTGTGACGACCTCCGCAACCGTGAAGAAATCCTCGAAATACTCTGTCGTCCCGAATATTTAGATGTGAATCCCGCCTACGTCCGCCCTGGCTTCATCGACCCCTACGATCGCGGGGACGGTACACCACCCCAACAACTCACAGCCTACAACCAGTTTTACCTCAACAAAACCAACTATCCCAACCGCACCGAAATCTTGTGGATGATCACACAAATGGCACGTTGGGGCTTAACACCATTCCCCAAAAACTGGGTAGAAATCACCGAAAGAGTTTGCCGCACAGACATATTTGGTGCAGCAGCCCGCGACCTCGGCTTACTAGATATCGGCGAAGACGACCCCATTCACCTATTCGACGGTAAACTATTTAACCCATCAGAACCAATCGAATACCTCAAAAGCTTAGAAATTAGACGACAAATACGTATTGAAGAAGTGTTTATTTAGTCATTAGTCATTAGTCATTAGTCATTAGTCATTGGTCATTAGTCAACAGTCATCTCTCCCCTCTCCCTCCGCGTCTCTGCGCCTCTGCGTGAGCCAATCATAAATCCAATCACCACCGAAAATAATATGCAAATAATCAATAGAAATAATCAAACCAACCCAAAACCCCAAAAAACAGATAACTTCCTAGTAGTTGAAGGCGTAAGCAAAATTTACCCCACCCCCGAAGGCCCCTACACCGTCCTCGATGGAATTGACCTAAAAGTCCGTGAAGGCGAATTTGTCTGCCTAATCGGTCATTCCGGCTGCGGTAAATCAACCCTACTCAACATGATTTCCGGCTTCAACACCCCCAGCGAAGGCGTAGTTCTCCTACAAGACAAACCCATCACCGAACCAGGCCCCGACCGGATGATGGTCTTTCAAAATTATTGCTTACTCCCTTGGTTGAGTGTTTTTGAAAACGTTTACCTAGCCGTAGATGCAGTATTTCCCCACAAACCCCAAGCCGAAAAACGCGCCATCGTCAGAGAACATTTAGCAATGGTGGGGCTGACAGAAGCCGCAGAGAAGAAGCCTAGCCAAATTTCCGGCGGGATGAAACAACGAGTGGCGATCGCTCGCGCTTTATCCATCCGCCCCCAAGTATTGATTCTCGATGAACCTTTCGGCGCATTAGACGCAATCACCAAAGAAGAATTACAAGAAGAACTACTACAAATTTGGAGTGATCATCAAGTCACCGTCCTGATGATTACCCATGACATTGATGAAGCTTTATTCCTAGCTGACAGAGTTGTGATGATGACCAACGGCCCAGCAGCCCAAATCGGCGAAATCCTCGATATTCCCTTCGATCGCCCCCGCAACCGTCGCCGCATCATGGAAGACCCCGAATATTACAACCTCAGAAATTACGCCCTAGATTTCTTATATAACCGCTTTGCTCATGAGGAGTAGTCATTAGTCATTAGTCATTAGTCATTGGTCATTGGTCATTGGTCATTAGTCATTGGTCATTAGTCCATAGTCCATAGTTATTCTTCTCTGCTTCTCCTGCTCCTCCTGCTCCTCTGCTTCCCCTGCTCCCTGCTCACTACCCCACTCTTTTTTTGAATTTTGAATTTTGAATTTTGAATTCGGAGCGCAGCGACGTGACTGAATCTACCAAAACCCTATGTCCTTATTGTGGTGTCGGCTGTGGACTAGAAGTAACACCACCAGCCCAACTCAACAAAGCCACAAATCGAGATAGCCAAGGAAATCCAATTTGGCGGGTGCGGGGTGATAAAGCCCATCCATCTAGCCAGGGGATGGTTTGTGTCAAAGGGGCGACGATCGCTGAGTCTTTGGATAAAAATAGATTACATTACCCAATGGTGCGGGACTCACTAGATCAAGAGTTCCGCCGTGTGAGTTGGGATGAAGCTTTTGACCTCATCACCAAGCGTATTCAAACTGTGCGCCTTACTCAAGGGGCGGAAGCTATATGTATGTATGGTTCCGGTCAATTTCAAACTGAGGATTATTACATAGCCCAAAAACTGATGAAAGGTTGTTTGGGTAGCAATAATTTTGATGCTAACTCCCGCTTATGTATGTCCAGTGCTGTCTCTGGGTATATTCAAAGTTTTGGGGCTGATGGGCCTCCCTGTTGCTATGAAGATTTGGAGTTAACTGACTGTGCATTTTTAATTGGGACAAACACCGCCGAATGTCACCCCATTGTTTTTAACAGACTGGAGAAGTACCACAGAAAAAACCATCAGGTAAAGATGGTTGTGGTTGATCCTCGACGCACACCTACCGCCGAAGCAGCTGATTTACATTTGGCGATTAAACCGGGTACAGATATCGACTTGTTAAATGGTATCGCCCATTTATTGATGCGTTGGAACATGATTGATGTCGGTTTCATCGATGACTGTACCAGCAACTTTTCGGCTTACGCTGAGGTAATTCGCCACTATTCGCCGGAGGTAGTAGCTCGTCAATGTGGTATCACCGTTGAGGATTTAGAAATAGCCGCCCGTTATTGGGGTGAATCGCAGCGTGTGTTGTCTTTGTGGTCGATGGGTGTGAATCAATCGAGTGAAGGTACAGCCAAAGTTAGAACGATTATCAACCTACATTTAATGACCGGACAAGTCGGAAAACCAGGGATGGGGCCTTTTTCTCTCACTGGTCAACCGAATGCAATGGGAGGACGGGAAGCAGGTGGTTTAGCTCATTTATTACCGGGTTATCGATTGGTGAAAAATCCCCAACACCGGGCGGAAGTGGAAGGATTTTGGGGATTCCCATCAGGACAAATTTCACCCCATCCCGGTTTAACTGCGTGGGATATGATCACTGGCTTGGAAGACGGTAATGTGGGTTTACTGTGGATTGCAGCTACTAACCCAGCTGTAAGTATGCCAGATTTGGAACGGACGAAAAAGGCATTATTGCGATCGCCTTTCACAATCTACCAAGATGCTTACCACCCTACAGAAACTACAGCTTACGCTCATGTTCTGTTACCAGCAGCCCAATGGGGTGAAAAAACTGGGGTCATGACCAACTCAGAACGCCGAGTCACACTATGTCAAGCCTTCCGCCAACCACCACGAGAAGCCAAGCCAGATTGGGAAATTTTCGCGGAAGTGGGACGGCGATTAGGTTTTGAGGACAAGTTCGCTTTTGGAAACTCAGATCAAGTCTACGCCGAGTTTGCCCAACTGACCAAGGGTCGCCCTTGTGATATGTCTGGTATTAGCCATCAAAAATTACAAGCCCAAGGCCCCACCCAATGGCCATATCCAGAAATGGGGAATGGGGATAAGAATAAAAGACTCTACACTGACTTACGCTTTCATACCCCTGATGGTCGCGCACGTTTTGGGGCTTATTATTCTCAAGGACTAGCAGAACCACCAGACCCGGCTTATCCTTTTGTGTTGACTACTGGACGATTATACGGACATTGGCACACCCAAACCCGTACAGGTCGGATAGAAAAAATCCGCGCCATGCACCCCGAACCATTTATCGAAATTCATCCTCGTGATGCGGCGAAGTTAGGCATTATAGATCATCAGGTGGTAGAAGTGCGATCGCGTCGAGGTAGTGCTAAGTTTCCCGCCAAGGTGACAAAAGCTATTTCCCCAGGTACAGTTTTCGTCCCTATGCACTGGGGTACACTCTGGGCAGAGGATGCGGAAGCTAATGCACTCACCCATTCAGAATCTTGCCCCGATTCATTACAACCAGAGTTAAAAGCCTGTGCAGTCCAATTAATCCCAATTTCTGTAGAAATTACAGCCGAAAATTATCAACTCCAGTCATCTCAGTGGTAAGCTTCTAGGTATCGATAATCAATAATAGAATAAAACCAATAGTTACCATTAGTATTTAATATGTAATAACTATTGGGATATCAGCTTTATTTGATTACTGTTACTGAATAGTAAGAGTTATAGAAAAGTCAATTTTTCTCTTTTTCTTATTTTTTATAAGAGAGAACTTTTAATCCTCTAGATTAATCTACGGGATTTTTATTTTGACTGAATCAAGGCTTACCAAAACTGGGGTGTAGGTGATGAAGAGATTAATTAAAAGAATTGTGGGAATTGCTAGCGATGAGAACTTCATGCACATTATTGAAAATGTAGAAGTGCTTGTTTCTAAAGTTCTATCTCTTTTTATGGTATTAGTAATTTTGGTGGCGATCGGTGATTTAGGAATCTTTATTGTTAAAGAAGTTTTTACTGTCCCATATGGCAAAATTAACACTACCCTATTCAAGGTTTTTGGTCTATTCCTAAATATTCTCATTGCTTTAGAAATTTTAGAAAATATCACCGCTTATCTCAAAAGACATGTTTTTCAGGTTGAATTAGTAATTGTTACCTCTTTAATTGCCGTTGCCAGGAAAATCATTATTCTTGATTTAGAAAAGGTCAATGGTATTGATATTATTGGTTTAGGTGTTGCCGTACTAGCACTTTCAATTAGCTATCTAATTATTCGTTCCAGTAATTATGGAAATAGAAATTAAATATTTAATTGTATTATTATGCTGATATAATTATAGTCTGACAAGATTGATAGATTTTGGTGTTGAAATTATAGTTTCAATCGCTAATTATGGCAGACTTCTTTAAATTTGAAGCAGACTTTGTTGATTCTCTACGTTGCATACCCATGCAGGTGCGCTACAAACTTGATACCTGCGGCATTAAACTTAAATTATCTGATTGGAACCAAATGACTCAAGCCGAAAGAGAAGCTTTAGTCGAACTACCATGCACTACAACCGCAGAAATTCAATATTATCAAGAATATATCCAGCAGCTGATTGTAAATCGAACTGGCACACTACCCACAACGCTACCGATTGAGTCTGAACCTGCATGGCTAGACTCTAAGGCCATACCAATTAGTATTCAGGATAAAGCTCAAGAAACAGGCGTGATTGTAACTTTATCACAGTGGGAGAATTTAAGCCCATTACAGCGTTTTGCCTTGATTAAACTCAGCCGTTCAGGACATGAAAACAAAAATTTCCCCAAGGCGATCGCAGAGTTTAATATAGTTTAATTAGTTACTGGTAGGCTAACGCACATCTACATGACATAACGGCTGTTAGCTGTTGATTTTGCTGTATAAAAGATTACGAATTAAGTTGCTGTTACGGAGCATATTTGAATAACATTTAGTTGAGTTGATGATTACTTAAATACTGAGCATTTGCGACTAAAGAAATAATCAGCAACGCCGAAAAATAAAACCCCGTTTATTCAACGGGGTAATATCTGCGGCAATTTTGTAGTGCTGCCACTGTATGAAATTTTTAAAGCACAGCAATTATCTTCATTCAAATAAGATTTTATCTCATATATCAAGGTATCTTTTATATCTTTATAAATATATAAATATCTATCAAGCGGCTGAGTTCTATCAAGCGGCTGAGTTTTTGAGATTGGACAAAGGGGAAAAGATACTTACAACATCTTTTCCCCTTGCTTTTACCTTAGTTTACTTTTGGCGATCGCACTAGCGAGACTTACTAGTCTTGGAACCACCTGCTGATTGGGCTTCTTGAATTAACTGCGGCAGATGTTGTTCTATTTTTTGAGCTGTTTGTTCCTCTTGCTGTAAGTTTTGCCGTAACAATTGTACAACTTGATCTTGTCCCATCTGTTCGGCAGCTCTAATCAAACCACGGTAGCAGGCAATTTCTAACTGTTCTACCTTAGCTTGACCACCAGCCAACCCCAAATTAAGAATTGGTTGATTCTCTGAAGCTAGGAGCATTAACTTTTGACCGTCACTGACAAGACCAGCCGCAGCATCACAAGTGACCCGCGTTGGTTGCTGTCCCAAAGCGTTGAACACCTGTTCTAGATTCCGAATTTGTTGTTCTGTTTCTCGGATGTGAGTTTCAATCAAAGACCTGAGTTGATTATTTTGGCAACACTGCAACATTGTCTGCTGGGCCTCCCAAAAGCGATGTTCCGCGTCATAAATCGCCCCAACTTCGTAGATAAACTTTTCTTGGAAGTTGTTGATTCTGGCAGTCCCTGGACGTTCGCTTAGTTGAACCATTGTTCTTCACCTGAACTTCGGTTGACCCCTCTAAACTACGTTTGTCACTCAAGGCTTCTCGTCTTACCTAAGACACAACAGACATTAAATACTGTTAATTCTCAATGCTAAGACAGATACAAAAAACTCTACGGAGGCGGAAAACACTCTACTCTCATTCCTGAACCCCCGACCAAGCCACATGAGACATCAGGTAAAGTAAAGTAAAGATACATTAAGAATGCGCTGAGAATTAAATGACTGTTTCACAATTGCAGGAAATTTCTGCTCAGTTAGAAAGTCCAGATTTGCGCGATCGCATGGTAGCTCTTGCTAATTTGCGAAATATAGCTGCTGAAGATGCTGTACCTTTAATTAAAAAGGTATTGGATGACGAATCTTTGCAGCTGCGATCAATGGCAATTTTTGCTCTAGGCATCAAACAAACAGCAGAGTGTTACCCAATTTTGGTAAAGATTCTCCAAAATGACCCAGATTATGGCATTCGTGCTGATGCGGCTGGCGCATTGGGATACTTGGGTGATATTAGAGCCTTTGAAGTGCTGTCACGAGCATTTTATGAAGACACCGATTGGTTAGTCCGTTTTAGTGCGGCGGTTTCTCTTGGTAATCTCAAAGACCCACGCGCCCATCAAGTCTTGATGCAGGCGTTAGACAGCAAAGAAGGAGTCATCCAACAAGCTGCTATCTCTGCCTTAGGTGAAATACAAGATATTGAATCTGTTGATAGTATCCTGCGCTTCGCTCAGTCAGATGATTGGTTAGTTAGGCAACGTTTAGCAGAATCCTTGGGTAATCTTCCCACCCCCAAAAGTGTATCAGCTTTAAAATATTTAGAAAAAGACAGCCATCCTAATGTTGCTGAAGCTGCAAGGATTGGTCTGAAAAGACTTGAGGAAATGGGTAATCAAGCTTAATATCACGTCCCATACTAGCTTTTAATAATAATAAGTGGGATTTTTAAATTAAGACTCAGGGAATTTAATTCATGAATATTGAAGAATTTTTTGAATTGAGTGCAGGTAAATGGTTTTCTCATCGCACTAGCCATCATTTAGCTTTTAAGCAATCGGAAGATGGCAAATCTGATCTGGTAATCGAGTCACTAGCCGCAGATCATCCAGAAGTCATCAAGTTGTGCGAATTATACGAAGTTCCTGCTAGTGCTGCTTCATGCGGTGCGAGGGTTAGCTGGAACGGTACTATGGAATGGGATGAAGAAAAACATACCGGATCTACAGTGTTAGCTACTGTACCCGATGTGGACAATCCCAACGAAGGCAGATTACTGCGGGAAATGGGTTATGCCGAGAAAGCCCCTGTAGCTGGACGTTACAAGATGGGTGATGATGGCGCTTTAACTCTCACGACAGAGTACGAAACCATGTGGTCTGAAGAACGCTTATGGTTTGCTAGCCCTAATTTACGGATGCGTGTCAGTGTGTTAAAGCGGTTTGGTGGCTTTAGTATGGCTTCCTTTACTTCTGAGATTCGTATGGGCGGAAGTCCAGCTACAGCAAAAGCTGAAGAAGCGGCTAATTCTGCATCCAGTTAAGAATAGGCAGGGAATGGGGAATGGTAAGGCTTGTGAAACTTCCTTAATCATGACTCCTCCCGCCTCCTGCCCCCTTAAATCAGGCTAATTATGCAGGCCTCCCTAGAACAACTTTCACAAATTATGGTGTTTGTAGGTATAGAAACCTCAGACAAGGAAAGTTTGCAACCTTACACTCAGGTGCAAGGCTACAAAAAAGGAGAGATTATTCTGCATGAGGGCGATCGCCTGCCTGCTAAGTTATATGCTGTAGTTAGTGGCTCAATTCAAGTCACCAAAACAGCAACCACAGGAAAAGAAACGATTTTGCGGGGACTGAATGCTGGGGAAATTTTCGCCGCCCCTGCATTGCTAGGAGATAGCATTGCGCCTGCAACTGTGACTGCTGAATCTGATTGTGAAATTCTCACTGTCCAACGTGATGCTTTATTACAAGCCATCCAAAGTAATCCAGAAATTGCTTTACGAATGTTGATGGTTTTTAATACTCGGATTCAGCAACTCCATGAAACAGTTCACGGGTTAGTTTCGGAGAGGGCTATTGTTCGTCTGGCTAGGTTAATCGAATATTTCGCCACGGAATCGGGAACTGAACCAAGTCCACAAGGTCAGATTTTAAAAATCAAGTTATCTTACTATCGGATGGCTCGCAGCATTGGTATTACCTATGAAGAATGCGTGCGGTTAATTAAAACACTCAAGTCAGTTGTTGCCTATAGTCGAGGTGGCAAAATCATTATATTGGATGTTGAGAAATTGAATGCGATCGCCTGTGGTCAGTCAGAGACCATCACCTGTGGAACATAGATGAAATTTGACATCTTTAGGAATTTGCTAAAGCTCCTAAATTTAATCTATCCTGTTCACGAGATGCGACAACTAAAACTAAACACAGCGCTGCAACAGCTTTTTGCCATTCTTGCCTGATTTGTTCGTCTTCCACACCTGCGAACACCCCTACTAAGCGAGGAACAGAAGCTTCTAACGCTGGACGCGGGACAGGACGGTGTAATTCAACTAAATGAGTGAGACTTTCCTGATTATTTACAAAACCCACGACCCATTTTGTTGTATGGTCTGGACTATCAGGAACCCTCTTGACTCCTAACTCATTTTTTAACCAGTTGTAAAAAGGTGGGAGTTCCTTAGCTAAAACTGCTCCGGCCGTGGGTAAGGTTTCTTTGAGCAAATCGATATCTAAACTATTTAGTTCTTGTTGCAATTTGGGTGAATTGAGAACCTCATACAGCGATTTTGAGAGGATAACTTCTAATTCAATGGAGGTAACATCTAAGTGTTGGGTGAATGTGGAAAATAAGGCTGACATTGTACAAAAACCCCAAAAATTATTGATTATTTATCTGTATTTTTTTCAGAAAGTGTGAGCAGAAAAGCTAGATTTTCTTCAGACTTTAGAGCATGAGGTGCATTAGCAGGAATCAAGACAAAAACACCAGGAATGAGAGTAATATCTTGACCTGATAAATTCAAAATTCCTCTGCCTTCTAAAACATTGATAGTGGCGTTGCGAGTAGAGGTATGCTCAGAAATCTCTGTTGTAGCTGCCAGACAAAACAGAGTGTATTGGCAAGCTGTATCTTGAAATATGACTTGGCTTTTAATTCCTTTACGGGGATATTCAATTTGTTCTTGTAGTTGGATAACAAGAGATTTGTTAGTTATGGTTTGGTTAGTCATAGTTGATAAAATTTGATGATTGTGTGACATTTATTGTGCTATCAATTATCCTCTTGAGCTACAGCACAGAGAATGATATAGCCTAATTCGTGGCGGTATTTGTTAAAGATGTGACGCATTGCTAAAACTCTTTCACGGATAGATTTATGCGTCAAGATATTAACTAAAATCTGTATCGTGTTGAAAATACCTTCATCTTGGAACATCCGCCATAAGTTCAATAAATTCATCGAGCCGATTTGATGTTTCTCTACTTTTAATCCTGCTGTTTCACAAGCTGCAATCCAGTTAGTCTCTGAAAGTGGTGTAGAATTTACTCGAATTACTCTTGCTAAATCAGCACGAATTTGTTCTTCTTTGTCATTAGCTAATAATTCATGGGAGAGAAACTTACCCCCCGGTTTGAGTCGATTGTGAATTTCCGCTAACAGCTTGGCTTTCCCTAATGGGGATTGCATTGTGAGAATGGCTTCGGCTAAAACATAATCAAACTTTCCTGGTATTACATCCAGATGGAAAATATCGCCTTCGATAATTTCAATTTGATTTTCTAAACCAGCCACGCGGACATTTTCACGCGCACGAACTACGCTATCAGGATTTTTTTCTACCCCGACTACTTTCACACCATAGCGTTGAGCAAGGGATATTGCACTGTATCCAAAGCTAGAAGCTAACTCTAAAACTGTTTCGCTAGGCTGGAAATTCGCCCACCGGCATAATTGTTCTGTAGCTATTCGTCCACCGGGACGCAGATATTTTTTACCGACTGCTGCGAGAACTTCGTGTCCAGAAGCGTTTTGGAAATTGAGGGTTGTATTGGTCATTTCTTTGACCCTCTGAATTTGTTATACCCTCAATTTGCCAGAAATTTATAATGCTGTCTCTGAGGTAGCTCAAAGAAGGAGATAAAATAACGCCGTGTGCAACTTTCTCTCAGACCTAACCCCCAACCCCTTCCCTATAAGGGAAGGGGAGTAATAATTGAAGCCTCTAACGCCACTTGCTACAACGCGGGTAACCCGCGCAACGCAGTGGCTCCTCCTTGCAGGGGAGAGGTTTGGAGAGGGGTTTTAAGAATAAGTCGCACATCGCGTAAAATAAGGTAAAATCATCAAAAAACTCGCAGAACTATAAATGGACTGGATTACGCTACTGCGATCGCTACAGTCTGATTTTATTAAAAGGTTATCATCTGGTTGTCTGCTGCATTGCGAAATCGAAGGTCAATATAGTGAGTTAACAGTCATCTCTGGCGAAAGATTAAAAACCCTACGAGATTTTTGCTGGCTGATGGCTGAAAAATACAAGCGGGTTTCGCCAGTTCGTGATGTTTTTATTAGCTACCTCAAGGGGAAATTAGGTGAGGAAGTTGTTAAAGAACGTTTAGCTGATTTGATTACCGAAGTAGATTATGAGAAGCGGCTTGGTGGCGATGGCAAGATAGATTTTACTTTAACTGCTAACCCTGCAATTGGCATTGAAGTTAAATCTCGTCATGGCAACATTGATAGAGTGAGATGGTCAGTTAGTGCCGAAGAAGTGGAAAAAAATGCAGTTGTAGTTTGCATTTTTATTAAAGAAGATGTTAATGAAGCACAATCATCATATCATCTGTTATTAGCTGGCTTTTTACCTACTCAAATGATTAAATTAAAGACAGGTAATATCTCATTTGGAATAGAGCAATTACTTTATGGTGGCGGCTTATGGGGTTATTTGGAACAGTTGCAAGCTTCCAGCAACTATCATCAGTTCCAGCAATCTCCGCCAATTTATGAATATCAACCCCAGCCAGAATTTTCAACTAAAATCAATCAAAGTCAATCAATCAAACCAGCTTTATTTACTGGTATCAAAAATATTCTATCTTATAGACGAGAAGAAGATATAAATATAGATTATATAAAACTTGGTGATGAGTGTTTTGCTCAAGGTGAATATACTGCATCTATTAAGAATTATAGCCAAGCTTTACAAGCAAGTAGTAATAATGGTGAATTATATTATAAACGAGGTTTAACTTATTATCAATTGGGAGATTATGAGGCGGCGATCGCTGATTATTCTCAAGCCATAAATCTCAACTTTCACGATGCTAAATCCTATCATAAACGTGGCTTGGCTTTATCACAACTAGCAGCTTATGAAGCGGCAATTGACGATTATAACCAAGCAATTAGAATTAATCCTCATGCTGCTTCTATTTATAAAAACCGAGCAGAAGCACGCTCTCATTTAGGAGATAATCAAGGAGCGATTGAAGATTATACCCAAGCGATCAAGATTAATCCCCAATATGCAGATACATATAAAAATAGAGGCATATCTCGTTATTTATTAGCAACACAACCAGGATTTACCCAAGCAATTAAGATTAATCCCAATGATGCTAATGCTTACAAAAATCGTGGTAATGCGCGTGCTGATATTGGTGATTATGCAGGAGCGATTGAAGATTATAATCAGGCAATCCAAATTAATCCCAAGGCGGCTGATGCTTATTATAACCGTGGTAACGCCCGTTATGATTTAGGGGATGAAGAAGGAGCGATCGCTGATTACACCCAAGCAATCCAAATTAATCCCAGCTATGCTGATGCTTATTATAACCGTGGTAATGTGCGTGCAGGCATAAAAGATAAACAAGGCGCGATCGCTGACTTTCAAAAAGCAGCAGATATATATCGTAAAGAAGGTAAATTAGCAGAACTCAAAGATGCAACAGAAAGAATTGTAGAATTGGAAATAGAAGAATCCATTGATATTTTAAATTTTTAAATTCAAACCTCTACCTGGAGGAGAGGCTTTGACAGCGTTATTTTTCTAACAGAAGCAAGATATTCAAGCCCCTCTCCGCGTCGGAGAGGGGTTGGGGTGAGGTCTATCGAAATCACTTTAAATTACGTCAACTTAATTCCCCTGATTGAATAATCTAACAACTCCATCGGGTGCATAACACCCATTTTCTTACCTTGCAATTCTAAATGTTTAGTAATTTGCAAAGCACAGCCAGGATTAGGAGAAGCAATCAATTCAGCACCAGTATTCAATAAATTTGTGACTTTTTGCTTGCCTAATTCTTCAGCAACTTCCGGTTGCAACATATTATAAACACCAGCACTACCACAACACAAAGCTGCATCTAATGGTTCTTTAATTTGCACCCCTGGTATTTGTTTTAATATCTGACGAGGTTGCACACTAATTTTTTGTCCATGTAATAAATGACAAGCATCTTGATAAACCAAATTCAAAGGTTTATCTTTCAATGGTGAAAGTTTAGCGGTTAATCCTACAGTAGCTAAAAACTCTTGTGCATCTTTAACTTTAGCAGCGAAATTTTTGGCTTTCTCTCGATATTCGGCATCATCTTCTAATATATGACCATATTCTTTTAAAGTATGACCACACCCAGCCGCATTGATAATCACATAATCAACATCAGTATCAGCAAAGCTATCAATCATCTGTTTAGCTAAAGCTTTGGCTTGTTCTGTTTGTCCTTGGTGTTCGGGAAGTGCTGCACAACAACCTTGAGATTTAGGAATAACCACTTCACAACCATTCGCGGTTAAAACCCGTACCGTTGCTTCATTAACTGGGGAGAAAAATAACCGTTGTACGCATCCTAAAATCATGCCGACTCGATAGCGTTTCTTACCCTGTGCAGGAATAATAGTTGGTAGATTGTCTTGGAAAGTTTTGATAGTAATTTTTGGCAGAATCGATTCCATTGCTGCCAATCTTGGAGATATTTTTTTGAGTAAGCCTGTAGCACGAATAACTTGGGAAATTCCCGACTTTTGATAAAAGAATAGGGGGATTAATAGAATGCGTAAAATATCTGGGTTGGGGAATAAAGAAAATATTAATTGACGTACTAACTTATCAGATAAAGTCCGAGGATAATTACGTTCTACTTGATGGCGAGTTGCAGAAATTAACTTGTCATACTGCACACCAGAAGGACAGGTTGACACACAAGCAAGACAACCTAAACAAGAGTCGAAATGCTCTACTGTAGCTGTATTTAGAGCAATTTCCCCCTCATTGATGGCATCCATTAAATAGATGCGTCCTCTGGGAGAATCCATTTCCTTCCCAATCACCCGATAACTGGGACAAGTTGACAGACAAAAACCACAATGTACACAACTATCAATTAATTTTGGGTCTGGTGGATGGCTAGCATCAAATCCTTTTAAATTCTTTATACTGGCGGTATTATTGGTAGAATCTTCTGAAACCTGCATCTTCTTCTGTTCCCCTGTATATCTCTGGTAAGTAGCTTAAATCCCACCTACAAACCGACCCGGACTTAAGATATTCTTACTATCAAACTGTTCTTTAATGCGTCGCATCAATGGTAAAGCATTGCCAGTGTATCCCCATACATCTATTTGTTGTTTTACTGGTACAGGGGCTTGTAGAACTGTTAAAAAACCCTGGTGAGATTGACAAAGCGATCGCACTGGCAAAACTTGATTCTTATCCTCAACTTGTAACACACCTAAACCGCTACCAATATGAATTAAACCAATTTTTACTTGATGTAAAATCTCCACAGCAGCATTAGGTAATACTCCTATTTTGCAGGTAATTGCCGATTCTGTGACAGGAGAATGTATTTGTTCTGACAATCTCTCCCATAGATGACTTTCATCTGCACCAGAAACAACTACTCCTGTTAAACCTAATTTTTCCCCTACTTCTAGCAACCGATTTGATTGTTCCTGCACACTTTCACTAATACTTTGAAAACGGGCAATCAATCCTAGACCCTGACCCAATTCTAAACTAGATACTAATTGAGTAGAGATTAAATCAGCTTGGGTTGGGGTTAATGCTGAACCGCGCAAGGTTGTAGCTGCTTGAGATATTGCTTCGGCTGCACCAGTCAATACTACCGTTCCCGATGTCTCCTGAATTGGATACACACGGAAAGTTACTTGAGTAATAATTCCTAATGTACCGTATGAGCCGGTAAATAACTTCATCAAGTCATAACCAGCGACGTTTTTGACCACCCGTCCCCCAGCTTTGGCAATTTGACCATCAGCACGTACAAAAGTGATACCTAAAAGCTGGTCACGCACACTACCATAACGTTGTCGGAGGGAGTTGGTATCAGATGTGGCGACAATACCGCCGATTGTGGCTGATGCTGGTGTGGAGGGGTCAAGGGCGAGAAATTGCCTAGCATCTGCCAAAATCTTCTGGAGATGGGAAAATTTCATTCCCGCTTCGACGGTGACAGTCAAATCACCAACGGCGTGTTCAATGAGTTGATTGAGGCGTTCTGTACTCACTACCACATCAACATCTTTTGCTAAACCACCCCAACGAAGTTTACTTCCACAACCACAGGGTAGAACGCGCCAGTTATTACTGTAAGCTGTGGCGATAACTGCGGCTAGTTGTTCTTGGTTTTGTGGATAGACAACACAACTGGGGAGATTTCCACCAGCTATTGCTTGACTAAGTTGGAGATTGTTTCCTTGGTAAACGGTGTTTTCTTCACCTACGATAGATGCAAAAGTCGTAGCGTAGATGCTTGGTGGCTTGTCGTTAGACATCACGGTCATTCAGTTTATTTTTGAGTCCCTACATCCCATTCTCTGTGATGATGACATAAATTAGCCCACAGCAGTTACCAAAAGCGCGGCTGATGTGTGCTGTTGGATAAAACTAATTTGCAATTCGCAATTCGCAATTGCCTGCGGTAAGGCTAACGCCAATGCAATTCGCAATAAAAATACATAAGCATATTGCTAAGACTGCATATGACATCTGCGATATTCAATTCGCACTTGCTTAACATCAACTTGCTCAGACTCTAAAAATACAAGTTGTTCTATTGGTTGTAATCCCAAATTTTCCAATTGTTTGAGTTCCGATTCAGATAATGGCCAAGGCGGGCCAGAGGGTTCAGCTTCCGTTTCCCGCACACGATTAATTAATAAAAGTGTCCCATCAGGAGCAACGACGGAGGCAACTGAGGTGATAACTTCAGCACGGACATTTAATGGTAAAGCTTGAATATTACGACATTCAAAAACAAAGTCAAAGGAAAGATGCCATTGTGGGGGGATCGCTAATAAATCGGCAACTATGTAGTTAACATTTGAGTTGGGGAATCTTTCACCACACCAAGCGATCGCTGTAGGAGAAATATCAAAGGCAGTTACCGCAAATCCCAGCTTGGATAAAGCTTCTGCATCATCTCCCAAGCCACAACCAATTACTAAGGCTTTTTGTCCAGATGGGAATGGTTGATGATTTGTCAACCATTCTTGTAGATAAGGGTGGGGGGTTAATTTTGCCCAAGGAATTTGTGTTGTATCTCCTTGAGCTTCAGCATATACAACTTCAAACCATGCTAATGGTTCTGATTTTTGTACGGCTTCGTTCGCTAACTGTTGAATATGAAACCGTAAATTTTCTTTTTGTTGTTCTAGCATAAAAACTGACGCGGTTTTCTATTATTTTCCAGATAAAAAGCGATCGCTCTCTATTTACTAGTAACAGATTCAGAGCGATCGCTGTAAAATTTACCTTGGCAAATACCCTACCCCAGTCCGCCCACATCTGGGTGAAAGTAAAAAGCGAATCCTAGTACTGCATAAGCAGCTAAAAGTAATGTGCCTTCTAACCAGTTGGACTTACCATCAGAACTGATACTGTTGGCAATGAGTACAGATACAACTACAGCCACTAATTCAAAGGGTTGGAAATCCAAATCCATTGGCTGGCCTAGTATCCATCCAGCAATGACTAACACCGGGGCCACAAATAGGGCAATCTGCATACTGGAACCCACCGCCACGGAAACGGAGAGATCCATTTTATCTTTCATGGCGACGGTGACGGCTGTGGCGTGTTCGGCGGCGTTACCGACAATAGGAACGAGTATCACCCCGGTAAACAATGCGGTTAAACCTAATTGGGAGGTGGCGACTTCCAACGCATCAACTAGTAATTCCGACTCCACCGCTACCAGTAGGGTACAGACTAGCAGCACACCAGACCATAAGAAAATATTTGGCTTCGGGTGAGGATTTTCCTCTGTTTCTATTTCCGCCACACCCACATCGTATAAATAGGCGTGGGTTTTCATGGAAAATATCAGCGTCAAGACATAAACCAAAATCAAGACTACAGCCACCGCTACAGATAAATATTGCAGGGTTGCTTCCCCAATTCCCTTGGCGGTGTAGTTCATCGCTGTGGGGAGCAAAATGGCAATGACAGCCAAATTCATTGCTGAGGCGTTGACCCTGGCTACAATTGGCTGAAAGGTCTGTTCTTTGTGGCGTAGTCCACCCAACAGCATGGAAAGACCCATCACCAGCAATAAGTTACCAATAATTGAGCCAGTGATGCTGGCTTTGACGACATTCACCAGCCCAGCGTTTAAAGCCACTAAAGCGATGATTAATTCTGTGGCGTTACCAAAGGTAGCGTTTAACAAGCCTCCTAAGGTCGGCCCGACAACTACAGCGATTTCTTCAGTTGCTGCACCCATCCAGGCGGCTAAGGGCAGAATTGCCAAGCCTGCGGTGACGAAAACAATTAGATCCCCCCACTCTAAATAGTGTGCTGCCAAGGACACCGGGATAAATAGCAATAGGACGAGAAAAACAATATTTTTGCCTGACATTTGTTACTTTTGGTTGAGTGATTACTCACAGTTGTCTGTGATAAATCAATATGTACAAAGAGTTGACAATCAGACTCTAGGATACTCTCAAGCGTAAGCAAAATAGCTCAGAAATTCTACTGTCCATGCTCTACAATGAGATTTGTAACTGATAATTGCAGTTTATAAAGTATTTGCAATCTTTCGTTGCAAAACTATTAGTTGGAGGCGCAATTTTACACCCGAAATTCGGTTTAATATATTAAAAGACAATTAAATTTTTCGATTGGCATTGCCAAGGAAAAAATTCTTAACTAAAATACCCCGTTGAACAAACAATCCGACAGGTTGATTCCCACAACCCAGATATAGGAACTAATTACCAATCAAAATCTAAAATTCAAAATCTAAAATGGTACAAGGTGTTGTTCAATTGCTGATATTTTTGTTACCTTGATCAAACAACTTGACGATAACGCAGATTTATTACCATAGTGAGACAGTTTTTTTCAGAATTAAGCTGTATCCTGTATCCATTAGTTTTCTCTATACCGGATTTTGGGTGCAAATCGTTGTAGAAGGATTTGACTCAAGCATTTCCGGCATACGTATAAGTTTTTTGAGTTGGAATAAATATACATGACATCTGCTGAAATGCCGGCTAACCCTGGCTCAATATCAACATCCCATATAACTAGCAAAGATACGCACCACAGCGATCCCCGGAATCAAGCTGTAGGCGTATATGTGACGGTGCATGGTCACTTTTACCAGCCACCGCGCGAAAACCCTTATCTAGACTCCATTGAACGTCAACCCAGCGCTGCGCCTTTCCACGATTGGAATGAGCGCATCCACTGGGAATGTTACCGTCCCAATGCTTTTGCTAGGGTGTTGAATGACCAAGGCGAAGTGACGGGGATCGTCAATAATTACGAATATATGAGCTTTAACATCGGCCCGACGCTGATGTCATGGCTGGAACGGTATGATGTCGAGGTTTATCAACGGATTTTGGAGGCGGACGCAAAAAGCTGCCAACGTCTGCAAGGTCATGGCAATGCGATCGCGCAAGTATATAATCACATCATCATGCCCTTGGCGAACGAACGGGATAAACGCACCCAAATTCGCTGGGGTAAAGAAGACTTCCGCACCCGCTTTGGCCGTGATCCCGAAGGAATGTGGTTGGCAGAAACAGCCGTAGATTACGCAACCTTAGAAGCTTTAGTGGCTGAAGGTATTCGCTTTATTGTCTTAGCACCATCCCAAGCGCAAAGGTGTCGTCCTTTCCCCACAGCCAATGATCCCCAACCAGAATGGCATGAAGTAGGCGGGAGTCAAATTGATCCCACCCGTCCTTATCGTTGCTATCTGAAGTCTAGACTTAGCAATAAATCTGCTGTTTTGAGTTCAGTAAAAGATAGGGCAATTGCGGACACCAATCCTCAATCTCTGCAAGATTTACCTTATATAGATATCTTCTTCTACGATGGCCCAATTTCACGGGATATGGGTTTTAGTGATGTTGTCTATAACTCCCACCACTTTGCCGGACGGATTGGTTCCGCAGTCCGTGGGGATCATCGGCAATCACAACTGATTTCCGTCGGTACTGATGGGGAAACCTTCGGACACCACAAAAAAGGCACAGAAAAAACTCTCGCCTATGCCTTTATCAAGGAGTTTCCTAGTCAAGGTTGGACTGTAACCAACTTTGCCCATTACCTCAGCTTATGTTCTCCTACCTGGGAAGTAGAAATCAAGCCTGTGACAGCTTGGAGTTGCGCCCACGGTGTAGATAGATGGCAAGAAGATTGTGGTTGCGGTGGTGAAGGCGGTATTTGGCATCAAAAATGGCGGCGGCCGTTGCGGAATGCTTTAAATTGGCTGCGGGATCAATTAGTTGAAGTCTTTGAGGAATATGGTAATCAATTATTCCGTGATCCCTGGCAAGCACGAGACGAGTATATTCAAGTCATCCGCGATCGCTCTCCTGCCAATATTAGCCGTTTTCTCTCCCGTCATCAAACCCACAAACTCACCGCCGCCGAACAAGTAGACGCTTTGCGCTTATTAGAAATGCAGCGTCACGCTTTATTTATGTTCACCAGTTGCGGTTGGTTTTTTGAAGAACTTTCTCGCCCCGAAGGAACCCAGATTCTGCGTTACGCCGCCCGCGCTTTGGAACTGGGTGGGGATGTAGCTGGTGTGCAGTTGGAAAAAGGCTTCCTCAAACGTTTGGGTTTAGCACCTAGTAATGTAGATTCTTTTAAACACGGTGGAGAAGTTTACCGCCAACTAGTACAAACAGCCCAGATTAGTTTTAAACAAGTAGCCGCCCATTACGCGATTTCCTCCCTGTTCAACAATCACAAACAGGTAGAGACACTGCATACCAAGCCTCTACCTGGCACAAAACAACCCCATCCTCACCAAAAACGGGTTTATTGCTACACCGTCAATGAGGTAGATTACCAACTACAACGCATGGGATCATTAACCCTAGCAGTTGGTAACTTAAAACTCGTGTCGGAAATTACCTGGGAAAGCGAAAATTTAGTCTTTGCTGTCCTGCATTTAGGCGGTTGGGATTTCCACTGCTGCATTCAACTATTTACTGGACGACGTGATTACAGCCAATTAAAAGAAAAGCTGTTTACATCACTGCAACAGGCTAGCGCCGCCCAAACTATTTTGGCGATGACCCAAGTATTTGGTGATGAAACCTTCAACTTGCAAAATCTGTTTGCGGAAGAACGTCATCGGATCATGCGCTTATTGAGTCAAGAAACCCTGACAAGGTTAGACCAGTTATATACTCAAGCATACCGGGATAATTATGGTGTGTTGATGGCATTTCACCGTGATGAACTAGCCGTACCACAAGAATTACAAGTGGCGGCGGAGATTGCCTTGGGTTATCGCTGTATGACAACATTGCGATCGCTAGACCAAGATATCACCGAACCCCAACTGAGTTGGAATCACATAGTAGAATTAGAAGCGATCGCCACTGAAGCTAAACATCTGCGTTGCCAATTAAATATTCCTGAAGGTAAGCAGATGCTGGAACAGCTGATTCTGCGCTTGCTTTGGAGATTACTACATGATACTAATGGCAATTTTGCCATAGAGATGCAATGCTTAGAACGGCTAATTAACGTTAGCTATCAGCTAAATATTGGCATTTCCTTACATCAATCCCAAGAACTGTACTTCAGTTGTCTACAAAATCAAATACTACCTTTGTGTTTGACTACTCTTTCTGATAAAGAAGAAACGAGTCAATGTCTACAATTGCTGAAATTGGGACAGAAATTAGCAGTTGATGTTAGTGCAATTCTCAACCAATTCAAGTAGTAAAATTTAACTAACCAAAGCAAAGATCCCCAACTTCTTAAAGAAGTCGGGGATCTTAAACTGGGTATCTTCAACTAATTCACCTTTGGACGCTCTTCACAATGGTAAGGATAAAGCCATTCACACTTAAATAGTCCGCCAGATTTTTGCTCAAAAAATGTCCCAGCGTGACGACTCTTGGATATATTTATGCCTGCCTTTGTTTTAATTTCATATAACCAAGGAAAAGCTGCGAGCAAAACAGCGACAATAGCAAAAGAATACAAAACTTTGGTTTTAAAGTTGTGGAGTTTACGGGAGTTGCTGTTACGGTTTAGAGGCATAATTCTATAACTGACAGTTCATCCAAGCTCCATATTAGCTCAAATTTCAAAATGTCGCCGGAAGCGTGAATCCAGTTTATCAGTCTTGCGTCGGTTGCAGTCAAAACATAAAGTATGTAAGTTACTCATATCATTTTGACCACCACGAGCCAAAGGAATAATATGGTCAATAGTTAAGTCAGCTTCTAAACCCGTTTTACCACAACTTTGACATTGAAATTTATCTCTTTGAAATACATATTGTCTAACTTCTGGTGGTATACGAATCCGAGGAGTTTTGCTCATGATGTTTCCTCATTTATCATCCGACGTAAATCATCAAGAGGAGATTGAGTTTCACTAATTTCCGAATGCGCGTTGTTATCCATTTCTGCTTCTTCTTCAATGTAGAACTCAACACTAATATTAAACTTTACTTTGCCTCTTTTCCAACCTTGTGAACCAATATTTAATATCTGACAATCCAGACCTTCATTAAACCAAGTTTTAGAATGTTGCTGTTGTATAACTATGCCATTTTCATTAAGTTGCTGCTGTAATTCACACGCTAAATCAGAACGATTTGCTTGATGAAAAGCTTGTAAAAATTTAGAAATTTTGTAAGTATAATCTCCAATTTCCAAAACATCATTATCATTACATTCTGCTTGTTTAAATCTATCTTCCATCTCAACCTCAACTTAAAAAACTCTCTTTCTCTCTCTTCTTTGCGTCTCTGCGCCTCTGCGTGAGACAATAAAAACCTATTTAACAAAAAGTTAGTAGGGTGCGTCAGTATGAATAATTTCTTTGTACAGCTAGGTTTTTTCGCACTGACGCACCCTACATTTTGGACATTTTTTTATCTGGAAGTCCCTTAACAAAAAGTGAATTATAAACCCTCCAAAACCGGATATTGTGACCAATACCCACATGACAGACACTAAATTTCATAATGTTTCCTCATCAATCATCCGGCGTAAATCATCAAGAGGGGATTCTGATTCATGAGTTAGAGGTTCATCAGGCATAAATTCTAGAGTTACTTTGATTCTTAATCGTCCCTTTTGCCAACCTTTAGTAGCAGGCTTTAACACTTCACAATCTACACCCTCATCGAACCATTTGTGAGTATATCTATAAAATTTATTGCCAACTAAATAGCCACCAGGATCTATAGATATTCCATAGGAATTTAATAAAGTAAATAATTCTTCTGATAATTTACTGCGGAAAGCTTTTTTGATTGCTTCCTTAATATGAAAAATTTTAAATACCTTATCTTTAACAGACAAAGCATCATCATGACTACAATTCCTGAGGTCAAAATTTTCTTCCATCACAGAATTAGTAATAAATTTAGTGAATTTCTTATCAGTAATTATAATTCCTTTTTAAAGCGAATAAGCACACAAGTAAGAAGCGATCGCTAAAAGTGTTACTTCTTTTTACGCTTAGGAATGGCAGGTAAATTAATATTCTTACCATTAAAGAATCCTTGAATTTTCTTGTTCGGATAGGTTTTGTAATTCCATTGCAAATTAGCGATCGCCGCTTCCCGGTTCCAACGTGGCTCAAATCCTACGCGCACGCCATCCCAGAACAACTCATAACCGATTTTCTGACCGTTGAAATAGCCTTCTATTTTCCGTTTAGGATAAGTCTTTTTAGTCAATTCTAAATGAGCGATCGCCTCAGCGCGCGTTGCCTTCTTTATCTTGCCAACAAACACCCCATCCAAAAATAACTGATATCCCCGTGAATTAATTTGACTTTTATCAGGTAACATTGCACGACTGGGGAATCTCAAGGTAATAGGTTGTGTTCGACACGTTCCCGAATTGCAGAGTTTAATCGCCCCTTGTAATTGTATCGGTCTTGAGTTTGAGAGACATCCTTCAACCCGAACCCTACCCTTTGGTGTATTGATTGCACCAAAAACTGGACAAGTTGGTTCGCTTGCACCTCCAATCGAGACTTTTTGACTAGTCAACAACCCAGAGCGAGTGTAGAGATGATAATAACTTACGTCTGCTTCCACACAGGTGTTCACATCCATCGCAGAGATGCAATTTAGGAAATTCGATTTGGCTTTTGCAGGCTGTGTCGATGAGAGAGTTACTAAGGGAAAACTGAGACTAAAGAGTATAAGAGCTGACAGCAGTGATTTGCGGCGAGACTGGAAATTTTGTGTAATAAACATATATTAATACTTCGATGTTTTCTGTTGGCTTTTGAGCAAACTGACTACCGACAAAAACTATAGCGGTTTGCAATTGATTCCAATACAGACCTAACTCTCAACTGACTTTTCACGTCATGTGGAAAAGCTAACGCCAGACCTAACCCCCCAGCCCCCTTCCCTACTAGGGAAGGGGGAGAAATCAAAGCCTCTCTCCTTGCAGGATACTGTTGGCGAATTGATAGAGGGCAAAACCAATCATCACAAAATAGAAAATCAGGAATACTATGAGGCAGTGGGAGCAATTCGAGCAAAGTGAGAAACGCGAGTCTGACTGCGTGGGACATGTTGCCACCAATCCCACATCCGACTGAAGTTGATAGCAGCAGCAGTAATGATATGCTGCAAGAGAGTTTTGGCAAGACCAATGTAGCGACAACGGCGTAATTGGTAGCGACCAGTAGCTTGGGAAATCAAGCCTTCAACGCCAGCACGTTGGTGATAAATTTGTTGAAAAGATTCAGTTTTTTGGCGAATGCGAGCATCATGTAATGCAAGATGTAGTTCCTGTGGTTTGAGGGTCAGAAGACGCGGTAGTTTTTTGGAGCGAGTGCATTTTGAGCGACTTGAACAAAGCGAACAATCGGATTTGTCAAATTGTAAGGATTCAGGTAACAGAGTATTGACAAAGGGGACAGTAGAGGTGGAGTATCAAAAATATGAACCAAAACTTGCCTCAAGATTTAGACAGAGAAAGTTTGAGCCAGTTATCTAAAGAAGAACTGGTGGACATCATCATTGAGCAGAGCAAGGTAATACGTGAGCTACAAAAGATAATATTAGAACTACAGCAAGAAATAGAGCGTTTAAAAGTCAGCAGAGATTTAGATAGTTCTAATTCATCAAAACCTCCATCACAAGACATTCACAAAAAAAGCGAAAAAGAAAAAGTGCCTCACCTTGAGGAATCAAACCCACCGAAAAAGAAACCAGGTGGGCAACCAGGACATCAAGGTAAAACTCGAAAGGGTTTTGGCAGAGTAGATCGCTATGAAATTTTACGTCCAACGGATTGCATTTACTGTGGTCAAAAAGCATTTGCACCCCTAGCAGTAAAAGTAGAAAAACACGCGGTAGCGCAACTAGTAGAATGTCCCATAGAAATAGTTGAGTATCAACGCCATACGTGCGTGTGTGAATGCTGTGGAAATATACAAACAGCAGCCTGGCCCCAAGAAATTATTCCAGGACAAGATTTAGGAACGTCGTTACAAGCATTTTTAGGGTGGACAAATAACTATGCACATATGCCCTACGAAAAACAGCAGGAAATGCTTTGGGAACTTGGTGAGATTGAAATTGGATTGGGAACTTTAGTCGCCACCAATGAACGAATACAACAAGCAATTGAACCGAGTATTCATGAGTTAAGTAATTGGGTAAAACAGACACAACCTAACATCCATGTAGATGAAACACCTTGGTCAGTTAAAGGGGTTAAAGAATGGTTGTGGGTAGTGGCTAATTCTGAATTCTGCCTGTTTACTGCGGCTGATACTCGTTCTAGAGCCGAACTAGAAGCAATTTTAGGGACTGAGTATACAGGTGTACTCAGCAGCGATGATTTTAGTGTTTATAATGGCTATCAAGCTGTTGCCCAACAGAAATGTTTGGCTCATCTACGTCGTCACTTCAAAAAATTGATTCAACTTCCCGGTCTTCACAACAAAGCTATCGGCGAAACCTTTGTCAATTTAATTGATGAAGCCTTCAGAAGTTATGCTCAATGGTTTGAAACTCTTGACTCAAACAGTTATAACGATTGGATAAATCAATTCAAATTCAAGTTGCAATTTTCTGTTGATCAATGGATTAACTTGGCAGGAGCTACGGCTGGAAACCTTTTACGTTCTTTGCGCGATAAAGCAAGCCAATGGTGGTATTTCCTTGACCATCCTGAAGTTCCTCCTGATAATAATCTCGCTGAACGCTCGCTGCGTTTAGCTGTGACAAAACGTAAGGTTAGTGGTGGTTCACGCTCGATGAAGCGGTTTCAACATACTGCCAATTTGTTGACGGTAGTGCAGACTTGTCGCCGTCAAGGTAGGTCTGTTATTGATTTTTTTGTGCAAGCTCTAATTGCTGATTCTAATAATTCTCACTCTCGCCCCTCTTTACTTCCGCAATATTAGACCTGAATCCTTACGTCAAATTGTATTTTGACTACTGGATTGTCATGGCTATCGACAGTTGTACGCCAGGACTTACTTTGTTTACCCATTGGGCAATCAACACGCATCAAATCCCAATGAATAGTGAAGCAATTTTGCTCAAAGCCGGATTGTGCTGTTGCTTGCCAACTAGTTCCGGGGGGAACTTTTCCTACTAAATCAACATGAAAATGGGATTGACTATCGACTAAGTTTTGAGCATTGACATAGCCAGTATCGACAACATGTTCTTGTGGCAAAAGATTGTTCTGGTTTAAACGAGAATGAATTACTGGTGTCATCTCAACATCCGCACTTGTGGCCACGGACGTTTCCACATTGATAATTAAGTTTGGCAGTATGGGGTGACAAATTTCTGTCAGATGCAGATTATAACCAGTCCAGTTGATTTCTCGCTTGCTGGAATTGCGTGCATCAACATCGTAAGGAGATTCAATCTGTAGTCTATTTGGTGGTAAGTTATCTTGTTCTCGCCAATAGACTTGTTGCAATTGAATATAGTATTGTTGCACCCAAACTATACGTAATGTTTCCACTGATGGAATCTGCCACAGCCAATTACAAGTTGAGTCTGCATACAAAGCGGATAGCAAATGATGACCATCCTCACCAATTTTTCGCCTCAATTTCTCACGTTCGGCTTTTGATTTGGGCAAGCGGTATTGCTCAAATCTCAGGGAGTAACGTTCAAACCAATCAACGTCAACTCTCGATTTGAGCCAATCAGGGGCAAAATAAGCCAAGTCATTTAAGGTATGACGTAAAGTTTCTCCCACTAATTCCAAACGATTTAACTGTCGTACTGCGGCTAATACGTGAGTTGAATCAGTTCTGACACGGCCGCGATTTTTGAGCCAACCTAGTTCTTGGAAACGAGCTAGCATTTGGTTGAGTAACTCTCGCTCTCGTCCTGCTTTGATTAATCGCTGACGAAATTCTGAAAGTACTGAATAATCAAACCCTGGGTCATTTAATTCCAACGATAGTGCGTATTTCCAATCAATATGACCCCTCACTGCATCCGCCGCTTGTCTATCCGTTAAACCTTCGATAAATTGCATTACTGTCACTAATGCCAGTTGTCCTGCTGATATTCCACTTTGACCACAATCTGCGCGGTAAAGTTTGACAAAATCCTCATCCTTATATAACACTCCTATTTCATCCCGCATCTTCATATATATGTTCCCTTTGGGAAATGAATTCCGGGCTACTTGCGCTGTTGTTTCAGGAATCTGCGACATATCACGCGGGTGCAGGGTCATAATCTTTGTAGATGCTACGCTCAATATACTTATTCTCTTTTTTCCACTGTTCCAAACTCTTGAGGGGCTTAACCCCTCAATAATTCGCCAACAGTATCCTACAAGGAGAGAGGTTTGGAGAGGGGTTTTCCAGATCCCGTGAAAAGTCAGAACTCTCAAGGGGAACTAGGACTAAAAGCCTCTCTCTTTGCAGGAGAAAGTCAAAGTATATTGCATACAAATGAGAAGCGCTATATATCCTTTTGTGGGTGGAGTTTTTTGTTGGAAGTCACTTAATCAAGCCTTCACAGAATTACACGTTGTACTTTTTAGATTTATGCACTTCTTGTTTAAAATTAGGGCTTACGCAAGTGTCATAATCAAACTAACTGTAGGGTGCGTCAGATGAGGAAAATTCCCGAATTGGTACGAAATTATTGGGTCTGACGCACCCTGCTATTGTACCAATTGCATAAGTCCTGAAAATCTCAGATGGTTGATGCTGTCTCTGTTGTTTCTGGCGTAGCGGAAATGATTCCCTGCACTGTCAAGACTGAACAGGGAGCATGATGTAAAACATAATTGCTAACACTACCAAGGAAAAATTCACTCAAGCCATGTAAACCCCGACGACCTAAAACAATGAGGTCGGCGTTCCAACTACGGGCAATTTCACAAATCAAGCGACTAGGATCGCCTAGTTCTTGGGTAAAATCAGCCGTTACACCTTGAGCGATCGCCTGATTAGTGAACAGTGTCAAAAAGTCTATTCCCTCTTGCTTGAGAGCGTTCCACTTTCCCACGTAATACTCAACACTATGAACTTGAGAGGTTCCATAAGAACTTTGTGTTTCCATCTCTCCAGCAGTCAAGTAATCTTCATCGAAAGGTGAGATAACGTGTAGCAACAATAATTCAGCGTTAGTTGCTGTTGCTAATGATAAACCTCTCTCAAATACTTGCTTACCCATTTCAGTATTTTCGACAGCAACCAAAATTTTGTTAAACATAGGTATTAGTCAATTGTCAGTTGTCAGTTGTCAGTTGTCAGTTGAGACTGGGTGTAAGAGTTTTACACCCCTACACCCCTACACCCCTAAAGTTCTTTCTCCTCTGCGGCGGCGATTTCTAACAGCGTCTTGAGAACTGAATCGGGGTTGAGGCTGATGGAATCAATTTTTTGTTCGACGAGGAAACGGGCAAAGTCTGGGTAATCGCTTGGCGCTTGACCACAGATACCAATTTTACGTCCGTATTGTTTGACTGTGGCGATCGCTTTGGCAATCATACGCTTAACGGCTTCGTCCCGTTCATCAAATAAATGGGCGACTAACTCCGAATCTCTGTCTAACCCCAGTGTTAACTGTGTTAGGTCATTGGAACCGATGGAGAAACCATCAAATACTTGACTAAATTCGTCTGCTAGCTGCACATTACTAGGTAGTTCACACATAACGTAAACTTGTAAGCCGTTTTCACCTTGCACCAACCCATGTTTTATCATTTCGTCCAACACGCGCCGTCCTTCATTAGGAGTGCGGCAGAAAGGAACCATTAAAATAACGTTGGTTAGACCCATCTCATCCCGTACTCGTTTCATCGCCTGACACTCCAAGGCAAAACCTTCACGGTAGCGGGGGTCATAGTAGCGAGAAGCACCACGCCAGCCAATCATCGGGTTTTCTTCTTTGGGTTCAAACTGTTTACCGCCTAAAAGATTGGCGTATTCGTTGCTTTTGAAGTCAGAGAGACGGACAATAACGGGTTTGGGATAAAAAGCAGCTGCGATCGTGGCAATTCCTTGAGCTAGTTTATCCACAAAGAATAGGGTTTTATCCTCGTATTGAGCCGTTAACTCAGCAATTTTGTATTTAGCTAGTTCGTCTTCTAACTCATCAAAGTGAATCAATGCTAAGGGGTGCGCTTTGATGTGGTTGTTAATGATAAATTCCATCCTTGCCAATCCCACCCCATCATTAGGAATACTAGTTAAGCCAAAAGCTTCTTCGGGATTGCCCACATTCATCATAATTTTGGTGTGTGTGGAAGGTAGTTTCTCTAAAGGAATTTCTTGGACTTCGTAGGGTATTAAACCAGAATAGACTTTACCTGTTTCCCCTTCCGCACAACTAACAGTAATTTCTTGTCCAGTTTTTAAAAAAGTAGTTGCATTACCACAACCGACGATCGCCGGTATTCCCATTTCCCTAGCAATAATCGCCGCATGACAAGTTCTACCACCAGAGTTAGTGACAATGGCGCTAGCACGTTTCATAATTGGTTCCCAATCAGGGTCAGTACGATTAGTTACCAGCACTTCCCCCGCTTGAAACTGGCTAATTTGATGCACATCCAAAATCACTCTGGCTTTACCTTGTCCAATCATTTCCCCGACGCTGCGACCGGTAATAAGAGGGATTAGGGGTTGGGGATTAGGGATTGGGGCTGGAGATAACCTATAATTCCGTAAGACATTGTTCACCTTTTGCGATTGCACTGTTTCTGGCCGTGCTTGGACGATGAACAATTCATTAGTCAAACCGTCTTTAGCCCATTCAATATCCATTGGTGTGTAAACACCACGCACTTGGGAATAATGTTCTTCAATGATGCAGGCCCAATGTGCTAGTTGTAAAATATCTTCATCGTTAAGGGCAAAGACACTGCGTTCTGATGGTGTCACAGAAATGTTTTTAGTCAATTTTGAGCCACCTAAGTCATAAATCATCTTAATTTCTTTAGTACCCAGGCGTTTTTCAATAATTGAACGGTATCCCTGTTTCAGGGTTGGTTTAAATACTAAATATTCATCGGGGTTAACTGCACCTTGGACGACGTTTTCCCCCAAACCATAGGCGGCGGTAATCAAAGCTGCATCTTTAAAACCTGTTTCGGTATCAATAGAGAACATGACACCAGAAGTAGCCAAATCAGAACGTACCATTTTCTGCACGCCGACAGATAGGGCAATGTTGAAGTGATCAAAGCCTTTGATTTGGCGATAAGAGATGGCGCGGTCAGTGAAAATTGAGGCAAAACATTTATGGCAAGATTCGAGAACAGCTTGCAAACCGTGGACATTTAAATAAGTTTCTTGTTGACCGGCAAAGCTAGCATCCGGTAAGTCTTCAGCTGTGGCGCTAGAACGGACAGCAACATCAGTATCATCACCATACTCTTGACAGAGAGTGGCGTAAGCTTGGGCGATCGCTGTTTGTAATTCCTGTGGAAAAGGAGTTTGCAGCATCAGCAACCTTGCTTGTTTACCACGCTGCCGCAAATTCTGCACATCCTCTACATCTAAATCAGCAAAAATTTCTCTTAATTTTGCTTCCAAACCAGCTGAAGTAATGAAATATCTATAAGCATTAGCAGTTGTTGCAAAACCAGTGGGAACTTTTACACCTTTGCGCCGCAACTGTTGAATCATTTCACCTAAAGAAGCATTCTTTCCTCCTACTAAAGGGATATCTGCAATTCCCACTTGGTTCAAAGGTAAAACTAGGGCTTGTTCTTTAAAGACTGAATTAGATGTTTGTGGATCTATTATTATTTCTACCATGATTGATTTTCCTATAACTCAAAGAGGTACTTAATAGATGTGTATTCAAGTTATCTGTCTTTAAGCTTCACACTTATGTTTATAGGGAGTTATTTTGAGGAAGTTGTGAGGATTTAAGCTCTAAACACCAACATATAGACCTCATTTACCCAATAGTAATTACTGCAACTTTAATGTAGAAATATTACAACATATTTATAGTTATAATTTTTCTCACAAATTCCTCATGTCTAATAACTATTCTTAAGATAGATACAGAATATTTGGGTATCACTACGGTTGTAAATTAACCATAATGATATGTAATCAACACATTTTTAAAAAAGGATTTGAGATTATGATTAACTGCCCTTGCTGTTCTGGGTTACTTTTGCCCCACATACGTGGTGATTCGGAAATCCACTGGTTTTGTCGCCACTGTTGGCAAGATATGCCAGTATTTTTGTTCATCACCCCTGGCTCCTTCTCGGAAATGATTGTCAAAAGATTGTCTCGCAGTTTTCCCAACAAAGAACAAGCAAATACCGGCGACTACATCAGCCAACGTCAAACGATTAATGGATGGGTAGAATTACAGGATGTTCCAGCTTAAGGCGATCGCTGGTGGAATTTATATTCCCCATCAATGAGAATATGTTTCTACTGCTTTTTATCTATATTTTCAAACCCTCGATCCTTACGAGGGTTTTTCATGAATATTGGTAATTTTGAGTTCAGTATTTATCGTAAATAAAAGGGTTTAAGACCCCTACGTCTATACGTAGTATCATTTTCAGGCGGGGTTTAAATTCCCCGAAGTTGCCACAACGCGGGGAACCCGCGCAAGGCACTTCTCTTCGTCTGAAAATGTCTTTAATTTTGAATTTTGAATTTTGAATTGTTAACAAAGACGATGTTAACTTAGAAAGCCTGTAAAAGGAAGTAATGGCTATGTTACACTGCGCTAACAAAAATCAAAGCGGAATATTATGGCTTTAGTCTTCTTCCCATTTTTCTTGGCTCAACAAGTCAATAATTCTGTCTCTGAGCAAAAATTCATTTTTTTCCAACTCTAGTTCAAAAAATGGCCAGTCGCGGTCTGGAATATATTTACACAAAGTATAAATTGGCTGTTGGCGATTCACCAGACCCTTGGCAATGAGGAGACGAGCTTCATCCTTGATCACCTCAATATCATATTTGACAGCAGTATCCATAGCTTTTTCCTTTACTCTTAATCAAGGAATAGAGAGTCACAGTAATAAATACTTTCGACTCCAACTTAAATTTATCAAAAAAATGTGAGGAAATTTTGAAAATTTATAATATTAAAATACATAGACTTTATTCATTTTTATTCCCTAAGATAGAAGCTTTTAAAAAAGCTATCTTCAAAAATCAGAGTTTAAGATAAAGCTTAAATATAGGTCGGGTAGAAGAGAGGAAAGCAACATTTATAGTGGGATGAGTAGAGCGATAGTGCAACCCATCCCGGAAATAATGTCTCTTAGGAAAATTGTTGAGTGTAAAACCTGGCATAACGATTTTCCAGGGCTAACAGTTCTTCGTGAGTGCCTGATTCGACAATTTGTCCTCGTTCTAAAACTAAAATGCGATCGCATCTTCTCACTGTACTTAAGCGGTGAGCAATAATAAATACTGTGCGATTCTGCATTAGTCTTTCCAAGGCTTCCTGTACTAATGCCTCCGACTCAGAATCTAAGGCAGATGTCGCCTCATCTAAAATCAAAATTTGTGGGTTCAGCAGTACAGCACGGGCAATAGCTATTCTTTGGCGTTGTCCACCAGATAAATTCACACCCCTTTCGCCCACCCAAGTATTGTAACTTTCTGGCAGTTGGCTAATAAATTGATGAGCGTTGGCAATTTTGGCGGCGGCGGCGACTGCTTCTAAATCAAATACGTCTTGTCCAAAGGCGATATTTTGAGCAACTGTCCCAGAAAACATAATAGTTTCTTGGGGAACAATGCCAATTTGTCGCCGCAAACTTTGTAGTCTGACATCCCGAATATCTACACCGTCAACTAAGATTTGTCCGGTAGAGGGGTCATAAAAACGGGGGAGGAGATTAACAAAAGTAGTTTTACCAGCCCCAGAAGCACCAACAAGGGCGATCGCCTCCCCTGGCATAGCCAATAAATTAATATCTTTTAAGACGGGTTCCCCTGGTTTATAGGCAAAGGTGACACCACTGTATTCTACTTTCCCCTTAACTGGAGGTAAGGTAACAGCATTAGGCTTTTCTAAAACTGTAGGCTGTATCGCTATTAATTCAAAAATCCGGTCAACAGAGGCTTCCCCTTGCTTAAATTCGTTGTAATTATTCGTCACATGACCGATGGGGTCAATTAACAACCCTGCTGCGGCTAGGTAACTGAAAAATTCTCCCACCGTTAAATTGTTTTGCTGAATTTGCCACGCGCCCACCAAAAGCAAAGATAAGGCACTCAACGCTTCCAAAAAGCCCACAATGGGAATTTGCACTGCTTTCAGGCGTTCAGCAGAGTATTTGGCTTGGAAACTGCGTTCAGATTCTCGGCTAAATCTAGTCACCTCGTAATTCTCTGCGGCAAATGCCCTAATCAGCCGAATTCCACTGAAAACTTCTGTGAGGATTGCCGACAAATCAGACACACGATTTTGGCTCCTCAGGGAGTATTTACGCAAGCGTTCCCCAAACCAACCAATTAAAATCCCCATGAATGGGGCAACAATCACCGTTGCTAAGGTGAGTTGCCAATTCAGGTAAATCATGTAGATGGGGATGGCTAGCAACTGCAACACGCAGGGAATAAAGTCGTGAAACAGTTTATTGACAACTTCACCAATGCGGTCAATATCTTCTGTGAGGCGGTAAGATAAATCACCGGCTTTGGCTGTTTCAAAATAGCTTAAATCTAGCTTTTGCAAATGCCCATATACCTGCTTGCGGAGGTAAAAAGCCACTCTTAAAGCAGCCTTAGACATATAAATATCTTGCACAGACTGAAAAAAGCCTCGGACAAGAAACACTAAGCCTAAAATAGCGGCTAATTGAGCGATCGCTGCTACATTACCTTGTCCAAAAGGATTAGCTAACTTGCCTGCAAAGTTAATTAAGGTTAAAGTCGCCAGGACATACCCCACAATGCCGACAAGTCCTTTCGTGATATTCTGCCACTGGGGTCTAATATAGGGCAGCAGTTGCCAGTAATTAGAACGGGTTTTCAAGCTCTCACATCCACAAAAATATTGTTCTTTGTTTGACGCTACCAGCTTTTGTGTAGTTTCAGCCTATTAAAAATCCCCTAATCTAGAATCGCAGTTGTCGGCAGACAACAAAAGTAGGGGATGAAAAATTTTATTTTATTGAATAAGCTACTTGACAGAGACAGCATCGACATCAACTGTTTTTTCAGTAGCGGGGGAATCTGTTGCGGTGCTAGAATCACCCTTCCGCGCTTTCCAACCTTCAAGCACCAGCCCAGATACCTCAGTAACTAAGATTGACAAAACCAAAAAATCATCAATCTGTCCCACAACAGGCAGAAAATCTGGAGCAATATCAATTGGGCTGGCAATATAAAGTATTGTTCCTAGAATTACCCACCAACGATATTTGGGGTTTTGTAGTAAACCGCGATACCAGTTATACAGTGATTGAATGGAAAAATTCATATTTTAACCCTCTATTTACTTTATAATTCTGGCAAATTGACTCAAGAACTTCCGGTAGGAATAACCGCCCTAGTTAGTCTGGAAGACTCTACTCGGACTTACGCACCCAGGTTATATGAGTTTCCCCGGCAGAAAGTTTTTTCGTCATAATCCCGCGTTAAGCTAATTCTCAAGTGTAAAATTCGAGTGTTCAATTCAAGAACCCCAACTTTAAATTCCAGATAGCCTCTAATTAGTCTGGAAATTTATTTTTGTCAGTTCTTAGTTGTCCATTAATCTTTAAAATTAAAATGCCTTGGGATAGTTGCTTGAGTAATGGAGGGAGGAAACTAAAATAGTGGATATTATAGATTTGTTTTACAAGGGTGGGCCGGCAATGTGGCCTTTGCTAGCTCTGTCGATATTATCCTTGAGTGTAATTTTTGAGCGCCTTTGGTTCTGGTTGCGACTTTTCTCACAAGAAAAAGCGATCGTTGACCGAGTTCTAGATGCAGCTCATGATAACTGGGAAATAGCGGCGGATATTGCCAGACAGGCTACAGACCAACCAATTGGCCGATTTCTCTATGCTCCCTTACATTTACAAAAAACTGACGCAGAAACTTTTCGATTAGCACTGGAGTCCACAGCAGAGGACGAATTAGCCGGAATGCGTCGGGGCGAAAAGTTATTAGAAGCTGTTATTGCCCTCGCTCCCCTACTCGGATTGTTGGGTACAGTTTTAGGTTTAATCCAGTCTTTACGCTCAATTCGCATTGGTGATTTGGGAACTGAATCGGCGGCTGGAGTAACAACGGGTATTGGTGAATCCTTAATTAGTACGGCAGCAGGGCTAATAGTTGCCATTGTTAGTTTGGTATTTTACCGACTATTTCAAAGTTTTGTGGTCAATCAACTAAAAGTTTTCCGTAAAGCCGGGAATGAAATGGAATTGTTATATCGCCAGTCTCCACCTGATTTGAGCAACCCCAGACCAGCAATTGTCCGTGATGCTTTACCTAGCAAAACTGGTAGGGGTAAGTTTTCACAACCACCTGAACCACCAAATTTACCTTAGTTAGGATTTGCGCCACAAGACTCTTCATTTTTTGAGGATGGGACTAGGGGTTTGAATCAACTCAAAATTCAAAATAAAGGGAGTGTCGCGGTTGTAAACATGAAACATTTGCTGTGACTAGGTGTAGGGATTAGAAGAAGAACAATATTTATGAGGTATCTTGATTTAATTATTAGTTCCCTTACACCCTTACACCTTTACACCCCTACCTAAGAGCCAAGAAAGCACACTCAATATTAGGCATAAGCATGAAACGATGAAAGTTAATTTACATACCCCAGTTGAAGACGTACAAATCCAAATTATTCCCTTAATTGACGTTGTTTTTTGTATTCTGACCTTCTTTTTATTGGCAGCTTTGCAATTTACTCGACAGCAGGCTATCAATGTTGACTTGCCAAAAGCCAGTACCAGTACAGCCGCCGGGATAAATTCTACAGGAGGTAGCCAAATTGTTAGTGTAGATGCTGTTGGTAATACTTATATAGAAAAAGAACTGGTGAGAAGAGACGAGTTAGCACAAAGATTGAGACAGTATGTGCAAGCAAACCCTAGTGGTGTTTTAGTACTCAATGCTTCACGCACAGCTACTTATAACGATGTGGTTGAGGTCTTAGATTTGTTGCGGCAGGTGGGAGGCGATCGCGTATCCTTAGGAATTATCCCTACTTCTGCCCAAACCCAACCAAATTTTTCCAACTTCCCCATTAATCCTGGTGCAGCACCCATACCCAACACCGCACCAATCCCAGGAATTAATCCCCCACCTAGTGAACTTAGCCCCCAATTACCTACAGACCCTAATCAACCTCCAAGCGGACAAGGTACTATTCCCCTAAATCCTGACTTTTCTCCAGCCGTTCCCCAGGCTCCCGTAGCACCAGGTACTAATCCTGCACCGCAACAATGAGATGTGGTAATTGGTAATTGGTAATGGGGAATACAGTCAAAATTCACCTTTTCGATTGCTCCCCTTCGACTTACCTCGACTTCACTTGGTACAAGTCCCTCAGCGTAAGCCTATTTCCTCATCTCCCCTGAAACCTAAAGATATCTAGAATATTTTTTCATTGGAGAAAATATTTCTGGTAACTTACAAATAATTGGTTAAGCTTCAAATTCAAATACAGCAGTTTGCAATTCAGGGAAGTTATGGAATCCATAACACGCCTTAGATGTTTAGAGTCTTTCACTTCTGACCTCTGACCTCTGGCTTCTGCTGTATTTTTCCATCGATAGACTGGGTTATTTATCGCCAAGCACCATACACGTTTCAGGGGTTGAGGCAATGAACGAAATTGTGACGCTGCTAATTGTTTGGGTAGTTACATCTGTCAGCTTATTGATTATTAGTAAGTTGCCTTTAGGTGTTGAAGTTGACTCTCCACAAAAAGCATTTATTTCTGCTGCGATTCTGGGTATTGTGACGGCAATAATCAGACCCATTTTACGGCTAATATTTGTGGTTCCCGATATCCTCACATTTAACTTGTTATCGGGTTTTTTCACCTTTATGATTGCCGTGGTTTGTTTTAGTATTGCAGCTTGGTTAGTCGAGGGTTTCCGTTTGCGCTTCGGAATCTGGAGTGCTGTGCTAGGCGCTTTCGCCCTGACTATTATTAACAGCTTAATCTACAAATTGTTGGGATTATAAAAATAAATTTGTCAGTTGTCAGTTGTTGGTTTTTACTACTGACAACTGACCGCTAGCTACTGACAATTGACTAATGACTACTCATTTGGCGGAGCTACTGGGGTACTAGCTTGTTGCTGACGCTGTTCGCGTTTTTTGCGGTCTGCTGTCAACATATCAGCCATTACCGCTAGAGCTTGCGTCATTTTGTCCAGATTAGAGCGATATAACTCTAAATCTTTGCTGAGTTTATCGTCAGAGAGATGTAAGCCTGCGGCAATGGTTTTTAGTGCCTCAGTGCGTTGCTTTTCGTCCTTGACTAAATCTGGGTTGGACTGTTCGAGCAATGTAAATAAACCGATCGCAAATAAACGACTGTATTTAAAGTTAGGATTACTCGCGATCGCTTGTAGTTGCGCTTGTAAGTCGGCATCTTGCTGTAAATGATTAGCTTGACTAAGCCACGCTACTAAATCATTTACAGGTAAGCTTTGAGCTACAGCTTTTAACCGTTCAGCATCTTGCCTATAGCGCTGCGGTTCTTGCTCTACAGCCTGACATATAGCACTAAAAATAGATTCCTTATCCCGTTCTGGTTGATAGCCTTGCATGAAGCGGTCAAAGGTAGTGACAACACCCAAGGCATAAATGGGATTGTAGCTAAAATCGACATTTACGGACAGCAGGTGCATTTCCACCATCAACTCTTCTACCACCCGGCGATAAATTGTGTTAATCGGTCGGGTGTGGAGGGCGTAGAAAGTTCGCTTTGTATCAGAGACAGTACGCAATAATTCCATATTTACAAGGCTTTTAGGCGTTATATCTAGTATTTCTAGTAACTGTATAGTAAAACTTGGTTTTTACTGCTTAAAAACGCTTGTTTACGTACAAATGTACTAGATTGCTAGTCTAGTAATTCTCTATTTTACCATCTCTCCATGCTACTTATAGCCGCTTAAGCACTGCCTACTCTATACACCTAACCCTGAGAACTGAGATTAAGGGTGTCTTGTTCTATCTCTACCTAAAAGTTATTGGGGAAAACATAATAAACAAGCCAAAACTATTGCTGTATAAGAATTTCGAGTTAAAAATTGATTGCTTATTTCTTGCTTAAAGATTGATTTATCTAGTATAAGCTAGAAGACTCCCACTACACCGTGTAAGCGGTTAGCAGGAGATGAATAGCCCTCAAAAACGAGACACCCTGTTGAACAATATTTCGTATAGCAAAATAAGTTCAACAAAGTAGTTGAGTTTTCAACAGTAGACATGGTAGCTTAATTGATACTAACTATGTCAATAAATGATAGTCTACGAAGCAAAAGCAGAAGCAACAAAAGAGCAGTTTCTCAAAGTAAATGAAGCTTTGAGGACTGCTCTTTTTGTGCGTAATTCTTGCTTGCGCTATTGGTTGGATGGTCATGCAAAGAACGGTTATGATTTGAATAAATACACGAAAGTTCTGTCAGACAATCCTGAATTTCCTTGGGTATCAAAGTTGAACTCAACGGCAAGACAGGCAATGGCAGAACGTGCCTGGGCAGCAATTGCACGCTTTTTTGATAACTGTAAAAATAAGGTTACTTTCAAGAAAGGATTTCCTCGTTTTCGCAAGCTCCAAACTAGAGCATCTGTCGAATATAAAAAAAGTGGTTGGGTGCTATCCCAGTGCCGTAACTACATAACATTCACAGATAAGTTTTGCATTGGAGCTATGAAACTAAGGGGAACTCGTGACCTAAATTACTATCAATTAAAACAGATAAAACGGGTTAGGATTGTGCGTCGTGCAGATGGGATATACATCCAATTCTGCATCGACCACGAACGAAAAGAGCAGCTAGAACCTACAGGTAAATCTCTTGCTCTTGACCTTGGACTCACTCATTTCTATACAGATAGTGATGGCAACAAAGTTGAGAATCCCCGGTTCTTACGCAAATCAGAACAGGCACTAAAAAAGGTACAACGCAGATTATCTCGTTGTGCCAAAGGTTCTACAAATCGTGCCAGAGCACGAAACAGATTAGGGAGAAAACACCTGAAATTGCAACGCCAGCGTCAAGATTGGTGCATTAAGAAAGCATTAAGCGTAATTAAGTCGGCAGACTTAGTGGTGTTTGAGAATTTGCAGGTGCGGAATATGCTCAAGAATCACAATCTGGCGAAAAGTATTTCCGATGCCAGTTGGAGTATTTTCACTCAATGGTTAGAGTATTTCGGCAAAATATATGGACGAGTAGTGGTTGCTGTGTCACCTGCGTACACGAGTATTGATTGCTCAAACTGTGGGCATCAAGTTCACAAAACTCTCAGCACCAGGACGCACAGTTGCCCTAATTGTTCATACACCGCTTGTCGAGATTACAATGCCAGTCGGAACATCCTTAACAAAGGATTAGAACTGTTTAAAAATACTGCTGGGCAGGCAGGAATTCAACACGCCTCTGGAGAGTTTGACCTCTGCTCGGAGAAGGCAACTTCTAAGAGTAAGTCATCTCAAAGAAAGAGGAAAATCTCACAGTGATGTGGGAATCTCCCGCTACAATGCTTTGCATTTAGCGGGAATGGATGTCAATATATTCTGTGAGCATATTTGCTATTGTGCCTCACATTTATGAGCTTTTCGCCCCAATTAGTTAACTTAGGTAATTACTTAGCTGGAGAATTTGACAACAGAGAACAAGCCTTAGGTGAACCGATTTGGTTTGTTCACTTACGTCTATGGCAAAGACCAGTAGGTTTGTTTTCCGACGATAGCATTACCCTGTTTGCCGAACAAGCCAACATTGTCAATCTAGACCGTCCTTATCGTCAACGTATTCTGCGGTTAATGCCCGCGCCTGACTCGGAAACTGGGCTATATGTACAATACTATATGCCTAAAAATCCCAGTGCTTTAGTTGGTGCAGGTCGTCATCCTGAATTGCTCAAGACTTTAACTCCCCAACAGCTAGAACTACTTCCTGGTTGTGTTCTCTCAGTTAGCCAGAAAACAGTTGCACCTAATAGCTATCAGTTTACTGCTTCCCCACTGCCAGATACTTGCTGTACTTTCAGTTATTTGGGGAACACTGTACAAGTTTCTTTAGGCTTTGCTGTCACAGAGACAGAACTGCACACCTATGATAAGGGAATTGACCAAGAGACAGGCAAGGCAACTTGGGGAGCAATTGTCGGCCCCTATCGCTACACTAAGCGAGAACAGTATTGAGTACAGAGTGCTGAGTTAAGAGAAATGACTTGTGTTAAATAGTTTTCAGCTTGAACAGTGGCCTCAATTGTTTCTACACCAATTGATAAAAAGAACGAGACGGATACAAGCTGGGAAACTTAGCTAAAATATGACTTTCTTAATCACGAATTACAAATTCGTATCATTCAGCACTCATAACTTTTCTAGCTAGCCATACTACGAGGTACACCTTCTAACGCTTCCTCCTCAGTCTCAAAGATTTCAAAGACTGTATCCATCATTGTCACTTCAAACACAAGTTTAGCTTCTGGGTGAACATTACAGATACGAAAACTGCCATTTACCTTATCAGCATCACGCATTCCCGCGACTAAAGATGTAAGTCCGGAACTATCTATAAAATTTACCTGACCAAGATTCACCACTACGTGATGACTGAGTTTAGAAATACACTCTTGTAATTTCAAGCGAAATTGCCAAGCTGTGGTGATGTCTAAGCGGCCTGTTGGTTTTAAGACAATAACTGTATTACCGTCTTGGGTTGTATAGGAATTTTGTTCTATTTGAATCACTAGGCCTCCCCTTGGCACTGATCTCAAAATTGACTTTAGCTGGGTTAGTCCTGAAATTGATGAGCCAAAGCCTAAATCTTTGGCAGCAATTTTTACTGATTCTCAGGCAAAAAGATTTTGAAAAAGCAGTAATTTATTTAACCCACCAATCACAGGACTGTATTTAAGTGCTGAAACTCAATATTAACAAGCTCCAGCTAAATTCATCACCTTTTTTACTAGGTGCTTACATTTAGTAGTTTAACTCACCAAAACTGAGGTGAGTACCCAGCCACAAGTACTGAAGTAGAGAAAACAAAATTTTTTCACCCTGTATTAATGAGTTTGTTATCTTTGAGCAAAGCCAATTTGTATCCCGGAAGGGGGGATAGTACTGACTCTGGCAGAGACATCAATGGCCCCACATTTACAGAATTACTGTTTTGCTGTCCAGTTGCTCCAATCTTGGGGCTTGAGGAATGTATCATATAACTCTGCTTCTGGAGAGTTGGGTTCGGGTTGATAACCGTATTCCCAACGAACCAAAGGTGGTAAAGACATCAAAATAGATTCAGTACGTCCGTTGGTTTGCAAGCCAAAAATTGTGCCTCGGTCATAAACCAAGTTAAATTCGACATACCGACCACGACGATAAAGTTGGAAGTTCCGTTGGCGATCGCCATACTCTATTCCATGACGGCGCTCTACAATGGGGACGTAGGCGGGTAAAAAAGCCTTACCAGAACCTTGGACAAAACTAAACAAATCTTCCCAGTCCCGTGGTGCTGGTTCTCCTACTTGATTACTGTAATTGGCTGCTTCGCCTTTAGGGTTGGGGCCGCGATATAAAACACCTTGTCCATCTTGATAATCGAAAAATAGACCACCTACACCCCTAGTTTCATCGCGGTGTTTAAGATAGAAGTATTCATCACACCAGCGTTTAAAGACTGGGTAATACTCTGGGTGATGTTCGTCACAAGCTCCCTTCAGGGTCTGATGGAAATGAGCCGCATCTTCTGCAAAGGGGTAATAAGGTGTGAGGTCAGCACCGCCACCAAACCACCAAACTGGGCCAGCTTCAAAATAACGGTAATTTAGGTGAACTGTGGGAACATAGGGGTTGCGTGGATGTAAAACCAACGATGTACCTGTGGCATAAAAGCCATGTCCTTCCGCTTCAGGACGCTGGGCTAAAATTGAAGGAGGGAGATGAGAACCCCAAACTTCAGAAAAATTTACCCCAGCTTGCTCAAATATTGCACCATCACGTAGCACACGCGATCGCCCGCCACCCCCCTCAGGACGTTCCCAACTATCTTCATGAAACTGACCCACACCATCAAGTTTTGTTAAGGCTTGTGTAATTTCATCTTGCAACTGTTTCATAAAATTACTGACTCTAGCTTTAGCGTCAGTGGCTGGTAGAGACGGGGATATTTTTGCCTTTACCGTTGGGGTTTGCGAGTTTGTCACCATAGATTCCCGAACCTAAATTACAATTTCCTAAAAAAGCCACAAATCTCTAGTTTAAAAACTTGTGGGTCAAACGAGCCAAAAATTAGGCTCAATTTTTCCCAAGCAACTTTTTTGCTTGTTAAACGTTTACACGATTAATGGACATGACTAGAGTTATTTTCCCTCAAATGCGTATAGGCTTGTATATTGACTAAGTTTTTGTTGTACTTCTTGATGGAAACATTCTGGTGTTAACACCAGACTCTGGTGAACTAGTCTACAAATACCTTGGCCGTGAGGTCACGTTTTCCAGTTCTCAACGAACTGTGTACAGATTCTCTAGTGTACGGATGATGGTGATACCCCACGAGTTTGAGTTTCAACCCAAGAGCAATCTTGTTGTTCTTTATGCCTAATCAAGGTTTATCATGCTGAGGGCAATTGTGAGCAAATATGTTTTAGGGTTGAATCACAGTAGCCAACTATTCCAGAGTTACCAGCAAGTGTCTAGGTAGGAGGATTAGGCAAATGGGAACGTGGTTATCCAAATTCGTCCACCGCAAACGCCGTCGGTTTCGCGTTTCTCTGGCACAGACATATCGAGAAATTAGTTCTGCTTCCGTAGACGAACTGTGGCAGAAAGTAGTTGATTTAACAGATGTTTCTTGGCATCCATTACTTAAAAGTACCAATGTGCCATACGGATTAGTACCCAAACCAGGGTTAATTTACCAAGCAGTGACCCGCTTTTCTCCAATTCCCATCCAGATTTTTGTAGAGCGTGTTAATCCCAGAGAACTACTGTGTATCCGGGTCATGGCTATTCCTGGTGTTGAGGAAAGAGTTACTTACCAAGTAGAGTCAACAGTCTGTGGCACTTGTTTATCTTATTCAGTGACACTACGCGGATGGCTATCGCCCCTAATTTGGTCATTTTCTCGCCCTTATGTAGATCGTGTGGCACGTTCTTTGGTGGAATCTGTAGAAAAAGCCACATTACAGGCAGTATCAGGGAAAGCAAAAAGTCTTAACAATAATTGTTTTGATTTTTAGGTCGGGGATGGGGGAATCTCACAAGTGTAGGTTTTTACTAAGCAGTGATTCATGGCTCTCAGACTAACGAGAGAATAATCATTTCCCTAACCCCTACACCCCTATACCCTTGCACCCCTACACCCCAAAACCGTTGACTTTTAACATCCCTCACCCTGGATGACGCAACTTAAAAGCAGAATCACTGACAGCATCCCCAGTTATTAGTCCCTAATTTTTAACACCTAAAGAAAGTTAAGATTTTATTAGGTGATAATAAAAAAATTTTAAATTTTATTACGCCGATCCATGAGGAAATACTCAGCAACTTTTGCTGATTGATTTTGCAGCTGGTCAAAAACCAGGTCGCATCTATCTCTAGCTTGCATTTTGAATTTTTAATTTTGAGTTTTGAATTGTATATGTACGATGTTCTCGATTCACAATCTGTCTTAGAAGTGTTGCGACCAGTGCAAGACCCAGAACTGCGTAAGAGTCTGGTAGAACTGAATATGATTCGCAACGTCAAAATTGATGGTGGTCAAGTAAGCTTCACCTTGGTTTTGACTACCCCGGCTTGTCCATTGCGGGAATTTATCGTTGAAGATTGCCAAAGAGCCGTGAAAAAGCTACCTGGGGTAACAGATGTCAGTGTAGAAGTCACCGCAGAAACACCCCAACAAAAAAGCTTGCCAGACCGTAACGGTGTTCCTGGGGTAAAAAATATTATCGCCATCTCTAGTGGTAAAGGTGGTGTCGGTAAAAGTACTGTGGCAGTAAATGTTGCGGTGGCTTTAGCGCAAACGGGGGCAAAAGTCGGCTTACTAGATGCGGATATCTACGGCCCCAATGATCCTACGATGCTGGGACTGGGTGATGCCCAAATTGTCGTGCGTTCCACAGAAAAAGGGGAAGTATTGGAACCCGCGTTTAATCATGGTGTCAAATTGGTGTCGATGGGCTTTTTGATTGACCGAGATCAACCTGTAATTTGGCGTGGGCCGATGCTGAATGGGGTAATTCGCCAGTTTCTCTATCAAGTAGAGTGGGGCGAGTTGGACTATTTAATTGTGGATATGCCTCCAGGAACCGGAGATGCCCAATTAACTTTAACTCAGGCTGTACCAATGTCTGGGGCAGTAATTGTGACTACACCCCAAAACGTAGCCTTGTTAGATTCTCGTAAAGGTCTACGTATGTTCCAGCAAATGAACGTCGCTGTTTTGGGAATAGTAGAAAACATGAGCTACTTCATTCCCCCTGATATGCCAGATAAACATTACGATATTTTTGGTTCCGGTGGCGGCTCCAAAACAGCAGCAGAATTAGGTGTACCCTTACTAGGCTGCATACCCTTGGAAATTTCCACCAGAATTGGCGGTGATAATGGTGTACCCATCGTTGTTGCTGACCCAGATTCAGCCTCTGCCAAAGCATTAAAAGCGATCGCTTTAACAATTGCTGGTAAAGTATCAGTCGCAGCCCTAACATAATCAAAAGTTATGCAGGCGGTAAATTCCTGTATAGATGCCCTTAGAGTAGTAATAGGGCGTTGATCGTTCTTTATGGTGAGTGTTGAGTCAATAGTTTTACTCAACACTCCAGGCTTCTATTTTAAATTTTTGTCTAATTTATAGACAAAAGCCCAGGGATACCGAGTTATTAATAGTCAGTAAATCTCATAAGCTAAACCCTCAACTCATACGATGTTATTAAAACGATCGCTTCCCAAAGTGCGTTGGAAATCTTGGTTTAAGCCGTGGCAACAATTAGACTGGCCATTATTTTTCTTACCTTTTGGGGTCAGCATCTTTGGCGGTCTGATGATCTTCAGCACAGAACTCAAGCAGCCAGTAACAGATTGGTGGTGGCACTGGCTAATTGCTAGTATTGGTGCTTTTATTGCCTTATTTCTGGCTCGTTGCCGTTACGAGAATCTTTTGCAATGGCATTGGATTACCTACGCGTTGACTAATATCAGTTTGATTGCTGTGATGGCTGCTGGTACAAGTGCCAAAGGCGCACAACGTTGGTTAACTATCGGGGGATTCAATGTACAACCTTCAGAGTTTGCCAAAATTGGCGTAATCATCACCCTAGCAGCTTTATTGCATAAACACACAGCCAGCAAGATTGAAGACGTTTTTCGCGCCCTGGCGATTACGGCTGTACCTTGGTTATTAGTATTTGTCCAACCAGATTTAGCTACATCCTTAGTGTTTGGGGCGATCGTTCTGGGAATGCTTTATTGGGCAAACGCCAACCCAGGTTGGTTGTTACTCATGATTTCACCAATCATCGCTGCCATACTGTTTACGATGTCTTGGCCTTTATCGACACCAATAATTTTATTTAAAGAAATTTTTATTACTCCCCTTGGTGTTGCTTGGGCAATCGCTATGGCTGTTTTAGGTTGGCTGACTCTTCCCTGGCGACGCTTCAATATAGGTACTATCGGTGCATTAAGCCTGAATTTACTCGGTGGTGAATTAGGTATTTTTGCTTGGAATCATGTACTAAAAGAGTATCAAAAAAATAGGTTGACCGCATTTATCAATCCCGAACATGACCCCCTTGGTTCTGGATATCACCTCATTCAATCACGTATTGCCATTGGTGCTGGGGAAATGTGGGGTTGGGGTTTGTTTAAGGGGCCGATGACTCAACTAAATTTTGTGCCTGAACAACACACCGATTTTATTTTCTCCGCCGTAGGTGAGGAGTTTGGTCTTTTCGGCTGTTTAATTGTTTTGTTTGTTTTCTGCTTGATTTGCTGGCGATTGCTGCACGTAGCGCAAACAGCCAAAGATAATTTTGGTTCTTTGTTAGCGATCGGTGTTTTATCAATGATTGTATTTCAGTTAGTGGTGAATGTGGGCATGAACGTAGGTTTAGCACCTGTAGCCGGTATTCCCTTACCGTGGATGAGTTATGGACGTTCTGCCATGCTGACCAATTTTATTGCTTTAGGAATAGTAGAATCGGTGGCAAACTTTCGGCAGCGACAGAAATATTATTTTTGAGTCAATGGCCAGTAGTTAGTGGAAAATAACTGACCGCTAACAACTGGCATCTCACAAGTATTAAGCTTAAAACAGGAAGTAAGCGAGGCAAAAACCATGATCCTACCTGGAGCAACTGTTAGAGTCAAAAATCCCAACGATACTTATTATCGCTACGAAGGACTGGTACAACGAGTCACTGACGGCAAAGTAGCCGTTATATTTGAAGGCGGTAACTGGGACAAGATCATTACCTTTCGTTTATCGGAATTGGAACCAGTAGAAATTACCGCCGGTAAGAAAAAAGGAAAATAATTAGATAGTTAGTAGTCAGTTGTCAGTAGCTAGTAGCAAACAACTGACAATTGACAACTAACAACTGACAAATAATAATTATGCGCCTCCCTTTACCACAGTTTGACAAAAGCGATCGCCAACCTAGCCACATTGCTGAGGTAGTGGAAACTGCTACAACTGAATTTTTGGCACAATGTCTGGAACCAGAAGACTTGACCTTTCCATCAATGCCACCCTTTGGTAGTTGGGTGTGTGCTGTGGATGAAGAATCCGGTAATCAGGTCTATGCTGTGGTATATCATGCTACTACTATGCCTGTAGATTCCGTCCACAGAGCCGTGGCAATGGGGATGTCACTACAAGACTTGCGCGAGGAACAACCCCAGATATTTGCTATGCTGAAGACGGAATTTAAAGCGGCGATCGTGGGATTTGCTCAGTCATCGACTGTAGCCAACGGCAATGGAAGAATGTATCAGTATTTACCACCACGTCCTCCGCAAATTCATCAGGCTGTACATCGGTGCGATCCAGAAGTTATAGTGAGATTTACCGAAGAACTAGAATTTTTGCGGACTTTGCTATCTATCAACGGCGCACCAGTGGAATCATTAACCGCCGCCGTTATTCGGGATATCTACCAATTACGCAAAGCTGATCGAGACTGGCTCATCAAAGCTGGGCGGAATTTAAGCATATTGCTAAAGGACGACTACGATCGCCTACGGTTCATTCTCAGCCAAATACACCCATAGGTAGTTAGTTTAAACATATTACCTAAGTAGTTTAGATTAAGGCTTTTTTATTTTTTACAGGGTAGCTTTCATAGTTATGTATGATTGATCGGACGATTACCTCAGGGTAATCCCCGCCTTACCGTCGCCCTTTCGCATTCCACTTATGGAACCCTCATCACTAGTTCTTGCTCTAGAACAAAATTCTGAAGTTCTTGGCAAAGAACCACTTGTTCCCTTCGCAATTTTACTGGTAATCCTTTTAGTTGTACCCATCCTCTTTGAAAGGCTAAGATTACCGGGAATAGTGGGTTTAGTCCTATCTGGATTAGTATTAGGGCCATCGGGGTGGAACCTATTCCACACAAAATCACCGATGATTAGCCTGCTATCGGATATTGGTTTAGTTTATTTGATGTTTGTCGCAGGTTTAGAGGTAGACCTAGAATTGTGGCGGCGGCGGCAAAGTCGTGCTTTGGGGTTTGGCTGCGTTAGTTTTACTGTACCATTGTTGATTGGCACTTTGGTAGGAAGATTTTTTCACTTTGGTTGGAATACTTCCGTATTAATCGGCTCACTTTTAACTTCTTATAGCCTGTTAGCTTATCCTATTATCAACCGTTTAGGTGTCATCAGTAACCAAGCAGTCACAATTACTATTGGAGCTACACTTTTTACAGATATCAGCGCACTTATAGTATTAGCTATTTGCATTCCAGCTTTTCAAATGGGAATGTCAAATATTTACCAGATCCTCTCAGTCTTAGTCTGGTTAATTGTTTACTCCATTGTGATTTTAGTGGGATTTGATTGGGCTGGGAGAGAATTTTTTCGGCGTTCAGGAGATGATGAAGGAAATAAATTTGTATTTGTCTTACTCACCGTGTTTCTAGCGGCTGTAGTAGCTCAAATGATTGGGATAGAAAAAATTTTGGGAGCTTTTTTAGCAGGTTTAGCAGTTAATGAGGCTGTTGGCGAGGGGCCTGTTAAAGAAAAAATAGTTTTTGTTGGTAGTGTCTTATTTATTCCGATTTTTTTTATTAACCTCGGCTTGCTGATTGATTTGCCTGGTTTAGTTAATAGTTTGTTTACTCTCCAGTTAACCAGTTTGATTGTCATCGGCTTGATTGCTAGCAAATTTATCGCCGCTTGGTTAGCCAAAGTTTTTTATGGTTACAGTTGGCAAGAAATGTTGACTATGTGGTCACTATCTATGCCCCAGGTCGGTACAACATTAGCTGCTACTTTCGTAGGGTATCACACAGGTTTACTGTCATCGGCAGTTTTAACTAGTGTTGTTATCTTAATGCTAGTGACTGCAACCCTGGGGCCATTAATTACTAGTCGCACAGCCAGAGCTTTAACTACCGTATCCATGACCGCATCGGTGGATGCAAATCTGCCTGAGCCACAGGTAATAGAAACCCAAAATGGTAACTTTACTATCGTTGTACCTATTTATAATCCCCATACTCAACAATATTTGGTGGAAATGGCAGCAATGCTAGCACGTCAAGCTCAAGGGCGAATCATACCATTAACGATCGCCACAGCTGCGGCTCAGATGGATGCACCCCAACTAGAATCAACCTTGCAAAGAAGTGAGAGATTATTGGCTAAAGCCACCAGCCAAAGTCAAGCCTTAGGTGTAGAAGCATCGCCATTACTCCGCATTGACGATGCTTCTGCACCGGGAATTAGTAGAGCAGCTCGTGAGCAAAAAGCGAACTTAATTGTTATGGGCTGGGGTAAGCGGACTGGTTTAAGAGCGCGGTTATTCGGCAATGTCATTGATAACGTCTTGTGGTCATCCCATTGTCCAGTGGCGGTCACACGTCTTGTAGAATCACCCAAGAAAATTCAACGCATCCTCGTACCAGTAGAAAACTTAATCACACCAACATTACAACCGGTGCAATTTGCCCAGATGTTAGCAGAAGCAAATCAAGCCCAGGTGACAGTGCTGAATGTGTGCGATCGCCGCACAAGTTCTAGTAAAATTGCCTGGAGGCGATCGCAACTTGCTTTATTAGTATCTAAATTAGCTTTGCCCAATTCACCAGAAGTTCAAATTATTGCTCATGAAAATGCTGCTCAAGCCATTTTGCAAGCAGCACGATTATATGACCTAGTAGTCTTACCCTTTATCCGTAACCGCACAAGTCCTGGGGGATTAGCTCTCAGCGATGTCACCACCCAGCTAGCCAGTCAACTCACCTGCTCCATCGTCATGTTAGGAGAACCGCAAAGGCTGCAAACAGGTAATATTACGTCTGTAGCTCCTAATACTACGACACCAGTATAAATATTTAAACATAGTAGATCAGGAATAATTTTTCTAGTCAAAAGTCACGCGTAAAAGTATTTTTTCTGTGGTTTTCCAGTCTCTCATCCCCAGTTCCTATAGATTGATGCTCTAACAAGACTTTATTTTGTTGAAGATTTGATGAATTCTTGAGCAAAAGACACAAATACTTCATGATGTTTGTTATTTTGCTAAGTGAATTAACAAAAATCTAAAAAAAATGTAAACACCCCAAGCAAAAATCTGGAATGAGTCTTGTTCCTGCTGTATTGTCATATTTGGGCTAAATGGTTTAGAACCAATATCAAAACCTACTAACAATATCTATAAATAACTGGGAAAATATGAGAATTTTGGTGACTGGCGGTGCAGGATTTATTGGTTCTCATCTTATTGATCGGCTGATACCTCAAGGCCATGAAGTTATTTGTTTAGATAACTTCTACACAGGGGACAAACGTAATATCCATAAATGGGCGAACCACCCCAATTTTGAACTCATCCGCCACGATATAACCGAACCAATTAGGTTAGAAGTCGATCAGATTTATCATTTAGCTTGTCCAGCTTCCCCAGTACACTATCAGTACAACCCAGTCAAAACCGTTAAAACTAACGTGATGGGTACACTAAATATGTTAGGGCTAGCCAAACGTGTCAAGGCGAGATTTTTCCTAGCGTCCACTAGCGAAGTATACGGCGATCCTGAAATCCATCCCCAAACCGAAGAGTACCGGGGTAACGTAAATCCTATTGGTATCCGTTCTTGCTACGACGAAGGTAAAAGAATTGCGGAAACCCTAGCATTTGATTATTACAGACAAAATAAAGTTGATATTCGAGTTGTCCGTATATTCAACACCTACGGCCCCAGAATGTTAGAAAACGATGGACGGGTGGTGAGTAATTTTATAGTTCAAGCTTTACGAGGCACACCTTTAACTGTGTATGGTGATGGCTCACAAACTCGGAGTTTTTGCTATGTTTCTGACTTGGTGGAAGGCTTTATCCGTTTAATGAATAGCGATTACGTCGGGCCAGTTAATTTAGGAAATCCTGGTGAATACACCATTCTAGAATTAGCGCAAGCTGTGCAAAATTTGATCAATCCAGATGCACAGATCAAGTTTGAACCATTGCCTGCTGATGATCCACGTCGTCGCCAACCAGATATTACAAAAGCCAGAACCTTACTCAATTGGGAACCAACCATTCCTCTGCAAGAAGGGTTAAAGCTGACGATAGAAGATTTCCGCGATCGCATCAAGAGTGCCGTCTAGGATACAGGCTACTTAGGAGCCTGGGGTACTGTTCTCAAGTGCTGGCTAACTTTATTTGAGCAGGTATTTCAGCAACAGTACAACATGAAAAAGTGTAAATGTCATTTTGACAAATCTTTGTTTTAAAAGTAACCCCCTAGTGAGGAGTTCAACAAAATGCGTGTTTGTGTAATTGGTACTGGTTATGTTGGCTTGGTAACAGGAGCTTGCTTGGCTCACATCGGACACGATGTGATTTGCATAGATAACAACGAAGAAAAAGTCAAGATCATGAAGGCCGGGCAATCACCAATTTTTGAGCCTGGACTTTCAGAAATTATGCAGTCGGCTATCCAATCCGGCAAGATTCAATTTTCTACCGATTTGGCAGCAGGTGTAGCCCACGGAGAAATTTTATTTATTGCGGTTGGTACACCACCACTACCCACCGGTGAAAGCGATACCCGTTATGTAGAAGCTGTAGCCCGTGGTATCGGTGCTAATCTCAACGGTGGTTATAAAGTAATTGTGAATAAATCTACAGTACCCATCGGCTCAGGTGACTGGGTAAGAATGATTGTTTTGGATGGGATTGCAGAACGGCAAAAAACCCTCGTAACCGCAGGTGGCGGTAGTGTTGAGGATAAATTACCAGAATTACCCCAGTTTGATGTAGTTAGTAACCCTGAGTTCTTGCGTGAAGGTTCAGCTGTATACGACACATTTAACCCTGACCGCATTGTTTTGGGAGGTAATAGCCCTAGAGCGATCGCTTTAATGCAGGAATTATACGCCCCCATTGTCGAGCGCAAATTTGCAGAAAACCAATCTTTACCACCAGTACCCATTCTGGCTACAGACCTCAGTTCCGCAGAAATGATTAAATATGCGGCAAACGCTTTCTTAGCCACTAAGATTAGTTTTATTAACGAAGTAGCTAACATTTGCGATCGTGTTGGTGCAGACGTTACCCAAGTCGCCAAAGGTATTGGTTTAGACTCCCGTATCGGTAACAAATTCTTACAAGCTGGGATTGGTTGGGGTGGTTCCTGCTTCCCCAAAGACGTAGCTGCGCTGATTCACACCGCCGACGACTACGGCTATGAAGCACAGCTATTAAAATCTGCTGTTAGCGTCAACGAACGTCAACGCTTAATTGCTTTAGAAAAACTGCAACAAGTCCTGAAAATCCTCAAAGGTAAAACTGTTGGTTTACTCGGTCTTACATTTAAGCCCGACACCGACGACTTACGTGATGCACCAGCATTGAACTTAATCGAGCAACTAAACCGTTTAGGTGCTAAAGTCAAAGCCTACGACCCCATCGTTTCCCAAACTGGTATGCGCCACGGTCTTTCTGGCGTATTAGTAGAAACCGATGCAGAACGTTTAGCTGATGGTTGTGATGCGTTGGTACTTGTAACCGAATGGCAGCAATTTAGCGGTCTTGACTACGCCAAAATGGCCAAATTAATGAATAACCCCGTCGTGATTGACGGTCGTAATTTCCTCGATCCTGAAACTCTAGTACGGGCTGGATTCCAGTATGTAGGTGTTGGAAGATAGGTAAGTATCTTATTTGCTCAAAAAGTGTAATTAAATAACTCTCAATACCGCTTAGTATTTCTAGGCGGTATTTAATTTTTTGACTTACAGAAATATCTCCATTACTAATCTTGTGCAATAGCCCCCATTATGCCATTGACCGCAGATAAATAATCAGATGGGTTCAGCAAAATTAGCATTCCTCGCATTCCCCCAGAAACGGTAATTTTATCAAACAGGGTTGCTGTTTCGTCAACATAGGTGGGATAGCTTTTTTTACTAGCTAAAGCTGTGACACCACCACGGATATAACCTGTTAGCGGCTGTACCTCCTTCAGTGGAACCGTTTCAATTTTGCGATTTCCAGAAATCCGAGCCAGGGCTTTTAAATCTAAATGAGCATTTCCAGGTAAAACAGCAAAACAGATGCCTGTTTGGTCACCCCTGACTACTAGGGTTTTAAAAACTTGTTCTGGAGGAAGTCCAACTTTTTGGGCTGTACTTTCAGCCGCCAAATCATCAGGATCTACCTCATAGTTAAGAATTTCATAGGCAATGCCTAGTTTATCCAGTAGTCGAGCCGCATTAGTTTTCATTCTATTAATAGTCGCTATCAGCCACACAAATACCTTTACATTTAATACCGTTCGTAGCAGTGCGCTGACAATGAGGACAGAGAACTTTTTCGTCCTCTGTTTCTTGATTGGTATTTATATTAGTACTTCCCTGTAATTTATCTTTTTCCACAGTTATAAAAGATTTCCCATCACTCAAATTATACAAATAGCTGGAGTAGGGAGAGTCATAACCGACCGTCGGAGAACCATATCTAAGTTATTATTAGGGGCAAGACTGAAAAATTTATTGTATGCAAACTATTACTGATATTGGCACATTAATTGTTCGCACACCAGGAACTCTTGGCGGTCGTCCTCACATTGCAGGCACTAGAGTATCCATACAGAGGGTTGCTGCTTGGTACAAAATGGGTCTAAATGCAGAGGAAATTGTAGAAAGAATGGGTAATTTAACGTTAGTGCAGGTTTATGCTGCCTTGACTTACTACCATGCTAACCAAAAAGAAATTGAAGCTTATCTCGCTGCGGAGAAATCAAGCTATGAAGAACTTGCTACTCAAATGAATCAGTCAGTATGAGTGAAATACGACTGTTAATCGATGAGGACGCGATGGATCATCGATTCGTGGGAGCATTGAGAGCCAGGGGGGTAGATGTTACAACTGCTGGTGAGCTAAATACAACGGGTTTCAGCGATGAGGAACAGTTAATTATTGCTACTCAACAGCGAAGAGTATTCTATACATTTAATATTGGTGATTTTTGCCAGCTACATAGTATCTACACGACGGAGAAAAGAACTCATTCCGGTATTATTATTTCGTCACAAGATTATTCAATTGGTGAGCAGATGCGGCGAGTCTTGAAATTGATTGCGACTAAATCTGCTCATGATATGGAAAATCAGCTAGTTTTCCTCAGTGCTTATTTAGGGGAGTAGATTGACTAAATGAGAGATTGATATTGGTTGTCGAGGCGATCGCCTGTTGTGGTCATTTTGTGCGATCGCTTTTAGCAAGTGCATATATTCTTGATGGCTCAAATTAGTTATGTCACTCCATTAATTTATATGATAGTGCATTTAATAAACATAAAAGTTATACTTAAGACGTACGTGATGTAAAATTTACTGAGTAAACGATATGAATGGCTTTCAAAATTCTGAGACTTCAGGTATTGTTCCACAACAGCCTGAAACGATCATCAGCCTTGATGACTTCAAGTCTCTTTTTTATCAACTCAATGCAAAACCAGATACTGAGATACGGTTACTGCCTGGTAAGAAGACTGTGGAACTAGCGGACATCAGTAATATCAATGAACAAATACAAGCTAAACTTAGGAATCATGATGTAGCTGCAAGTATTGGCTCAATTAACTTTATTCTTTCAAATAAAAAAATTAAGGATTATTCTACTTGGGCTGAGTTTGAAAGAGAAAAATGGAATACTATTAATGAAAGAATTAAAACGCTAACTATTCATTGGGATATTGCAATTAAATTACCTCAATATAGTCTTCCGCAAAGACATTCTATCAGATTAAGAATTGGCAGTAATATTCCTCCTAAAGATATATTTCAATTAATATTTACAAGTGACAACATTCAAGAGATAATGGAAGCCAAGACTCCTAGCGTCTGTAAAATTGATTTTATTAATAATATTATTGCCATTGAATTATTAAATATAGTGAGCAATTGGTATGACGGTTTGAGAGATTCACCTGAATCTAGTACTTTAGAGAAAATTCTCAAGAAAAGAGGGAGAATCTTCAGTGAAATTATTCGCTACGCATCTCCTATCGTAGTTTTGATGATCGTATGTCAATACTCTAATTATTTATTGCCTATTTTAGGAATAGGAGAAGAAATATCGATTGAAAACTTGCAAGCATGTTTCATATTTTTGGCAGCATTTTTTATGGTAGGGTTATTTTTTGGATTTAAACTTGAAGCATTTATAGATAAAAGAATAGATGAATTTGAAGAATTTCCCAGTTTTTCTATTACCAAAGGTGATGAGAAAGCTATAGAAAACTTTGAAAAATCTAATAAAAAACTAACCGCACAAATTGTTAATAGAATACTTTGGATTTTATTTAGTGTAATAGTATCTTCATCTTTAAAGTTTATATTAAATCATATCATATCTTGATGAAATTATTATTCTGGATTTATTGAATGTTTTAGCGGCAATTCTCAACTATGAAATATCAATGAGCTAATGACTAACTAAATAAAAACTAGCCATTAGCCATACTCATAAAAAACTCTCCGCGCACCTCCGCGTTGACCTCCGCGCCACTCTGCGTTTAAACTTAAGCAGTGCGAAAACGCGCCAACTCCTCACCAGTCTTCGCATCATGGGCGTGAACAGTACAAACCAGACAAGAGTCAAACGATCGCGCGACGTGTCCCACTTCTACAGGATCTCTAGAATCTTCAATAGGAGTTCCGATCAAAGCTTCCTCAATAGGGCCGCGTACCCCCTCACTATCACGGGGGCCGACGTTCCAAGTAGTCGCCGCAATCACCTGATAATTCTTAATCTTGCCACCTTCGATATCTATCCAGTGACACAAAGAACCCCGTGAGGCTTCCGTTGCACCCCAACCGCGACCGTCTTTTTCTTTGGGTTTGATATACCAAGGGTCATTTAAGACGAACTCACGCAGACATCTTTCCGCTTGGCGATATAACTTGACAATTTCGTGAACTCGTGCAAGTTGACGTAAGTGAATACTAGCACCACCCATTTTTTGAAAAGCATCCAGAATAAACCCGTCGTAGTGTTGCCAAGATTCACCATGCTGACCACCTGCAACTAACTGGCGGGCTAGGGGGCCGACTTCCAAGCGTCCGAAGTCTTGGTGTAATACCGCCGTTGACCAAGAGTAGGCATTTTTGAAGTCTTTAGTATTTTTCTGGGTGGGTTTGGTGGTGCGGTCAAAGGGGTGAACATCTGCGTTACCTTCGTCATACCAGGAGTGGGTGGTATTTTCACGGGCGAAGGTGTGATCCATCAAAGTATGGGTATCGCTGAAGCTGTCATACACACCACTTTTCATAATCATGGCGGCGTTGCGGCCTTCGATGGTTGGCTTTTGGTATTTATCTTCATGGGGTAAGTATCCCCAGGAGACGTATTTACCCACACCAGCGCCATATCTATCTAAACCAATATCTAGACCCATACGCCAATAGAAACCCAAATCTGACTCACGATGCTTGATGTCTGCTTCTAACCAGTCCATGAAGTCATCATAAGTTTGAATTTCTTCGTAGCGTTCCAAAGAGCAACCCAACCATACAGGTTCTAACCAGTTGGTACGGAAGTATTCGAGAATCGCCCATGCGCGGGTGATGTCGGTTAAAGTAGGGGCGCACATAACACCACCAGGCACCATATAACTGCTGTGAGGCCATTGTCCACCAAACAGGGCGTAAATTTCTACGGGTTTGCTGGAAATGGTCACGCCGAGTTCATAGGATTTGCCTGTGAAGGCGGCGAAGCGGCGGACGGCTTCATCGTAGAAGCGGCTACTACGGTATTTTTTGTTTGTTAAGTCAATGGCGAACAATCCATAGAAGTAGCGGGGGATGCTTTGGATGGTTTCGACAATTTGACCGAGGTTTCTGGCTAAGATGGCGTTGCGGGGAACGGTTGTATTCCAGGCTGTATCTAATGCCCAGGATGCAGATGTCAAGTGAGAAGCACCGCAGATACCGCAGATACGAGGCGTGACAATTAGTCCAGCTTGGGGGTCTTTGCCACGAAGAATGATTTCAAAGCCGCGAAATAGTTCGGCGTGAGTCCAAGCGTTAACTACCTGTCCGTCTTCTATTTCCACACGGACATCTAAATCACCCTCGACTCTACCGACGGGTGATATATCTAATGTTTTGATTGTCATATTTGTTAGTTGTCAGTTGTCGGTTGTTAGTTGTCGGTTGTCAGTAGCAACTGACCATTGACTACTGACCACTGACTAAACTGTAAAAAAGTCTTCTTCTGCCCATTTGGGGGCTGTGTCTTTAGCAACCATTGTGAGGACAGCGTAGTTTTTATTGCTTACCCCTGGTGGTAGTTCTTTGGGTACTCCCATGATGGTCTGGGTTTTAAATACGGTTCCGGGTTTGAGGTCGAAGAAGGGGAACTCTGGTTCTGTGCAACCTAAACAGGGCATTCCGGCGCGGGTCTTGGAGGAGACGCGGTTCCAGAGGATGCGGTTGCAGGAAGAATGAGTCATGGGGCCGCGACAACCTAAGTCGTAGAATAGACAGCCTTTGCGTTGTCCAAATTCGGCGGTGGTGGCTTTGTAGGCGAAGTGGACGTTACGGGTACAGCCGGTTTGGGTGAAGGTGTTGAAGAAGGTTTGGGGGCGGTTGAGTTCATCGAGGGCGATGTCTCCTATACGTCCGGTAGCGATCGCCACTAATATCTGCGTAATCCAATCGGGGTGAGATGGACAACCGGGGATATTGATTACTGGTAGCCCTGATTTGGCACGGAAATCTTTACCTAAAAAGCCGCCTTCCTTACGTTTGAGGAATTGCAAGCCTTGTGATTCGCTGGGGTTTGGTTCCATTGCGGGGATTCCTCCCCAAGTGGCGCAGTCTCCCACGGCGACGACAAAACTAGCAGCTTGGGCGAGGTCATTTAACCAATCTTTCATGGGGCGATCGGCAAAACGGTTCCATTCGCCTGTACCGTTGGGGGCATTAACTACAGTACCTTCAAAGACCAAAATGTCTAGAGGTATTTTGCCTAAGATGCAATCCCACAGTAAGGTTTGTACGTTGTCGCCTAGTTCCAGTCCTAAGGAAGGATGCCAAAGTACCTTGATACCAAAATCAGCAATTAAATCGCATACTGTCGGTTCTTCGGCATTAAGAAAAGACATGGTGTTGCCTGAACAAGCACCACCTTGCAGCCAGAGTACGTTAGTCATTGGCTATTAGTTTGTATATTGTTTATCGCACTGGGTGTGTCAGTTGTCAGTTGTCAGTTGTTAGTTGTTAGTTGTTTTGCCACTGACTACTGACAAAACTCTATCCTCTTGTGAGTGGAGTTTTATCAGGCGTGACGCAGGTGTTGACGCTTGTAGAGGTTCACCTGTTTATAAAGGTTTACTTTTCAGAATACAGTATTTTTTATCTGATTGTATATCATTAAATAAATTTATTTTTTAGCAATAGTTAAATCAAAATTATATTTGTTTTAATAGTAGTTTTTTAGACAGATTTTAATTGGTGAATTTGCAATTTTTATGGCTCAATTTTTAGGCATAAATACTGGGTTGTTAGATGATTTTTTTTGATTGACGATCACCCTCTAGAATTTATATATATGGTGTTTTATATTTAAAAGTTAATGAGGCTTTTTTGATCCTGCCAGTTAAGAGAGGAACGTAATAGCTAATGAATGAGTTTTTTAGTAACTCTTATCTTCGTGAATTTCTGACCAATATGGTAACAAGTGATGTCACTTTCATCACAGGATTATTTTGGTTAGTTGTAGCCACGCTTATATCAATGATTGGCGGTGCTATTGGTGGGATGATATTAGCCGGAAAAGATATTGGCTATGGTTTTTCAGCAACAATTGGGGCATTATTTGCGCCGGCGGGGGTAATTCCTGCCATTATTTTGGGTCTGGGTTTACTAAATTTCTTGAGTAATTATTAGGAGGTAATATGTTGGAATTAGGATGGTTGTCGGCGAGGTTGTTTTTGAAAGGTAAGCTACTACGAGACCCCATATATTTTATGAGGCAAACTCTGATAGGTAGTACTATCGGTTTGTTAGTGCTATTATTACTCGCTCAGGCGGAAATTCCTTTTTGTTTACCAGTAACTATCTCTAGTTTAACTACAGGTATAATCATGCCATTTCTTCTCAAAGATTTCAAAATGAAGTGATTTGTTGTTTACTTGTCAAAGTATGGTTGATTGTCAGATTAGTATTGATGAATCACCAAACTAAAAAATAGAAACTGTTGCCTAGAGATTAGGGGCTGAAAAATATTGATTTTTCATCCCTTTTTGTCTGTAAACAAGCTGTATATTTACCTGGAAAATGGTGATTTTTTCTGAAAAATATTAGTTTCTCCTACCTCATAATTCACTTTAAATGACACCCAGCATTACAGATTCAACAGTAAAAGCCGCATTGGCAGCCATTGCATCGGAATCAGCAACAACTGAAGAGAAAATTCAGATGTTGATTGAATTGGCACAAGGTTTGCAGAAAAAACCTAAAACGCCTGGGGATTTATGGAATGCTGTTGAGTTATATCAGCAAGCCATTAAAATGTGTGGTGGGGATTATTCTTTATGGAAAGCCCGTTCTCAGGCGGGGATGGCTGGGGCGTTGAAGTCGATTCCTGATGTGGGGGCGGAATTGCTGCTACAAGCTAAAGCTGGTTATGAGGAGGCGTTACCAGTTCTGCGACAGTTGGCTGGGGCGGTGGAAGTTGCAGAAGCCCAGATGAATTTCGGGTTGGTGTTGCAGTCTTTAGTGCCTTTTAATTTGGCGAGGATAACCGATAGTGTCGCTGCTTATCAGGAGGCGATGGGGGTATTTACGAGTCAGGATTATCCTCAAGAATACGCGATTTTGGCGAATAATATTGCGATCGCCTACCTTTCTATGTCGGGGGGTGCAGAACAGCAAAATCTCTATGCAGGTTTGGCTGTACAGACTTTTGAGTCAGCACTCAAGCAAATTAACTTGATTGACCACCCCAGGGAATATGCGATGTTGCAAAATAACTTGGGTAATGCTTTGCAATATTTACCCAGTTCCCATCCTGTGGAAAATAATTTACGGGCGATCGTAGCTTATGATGAAGCATTAAAGGTGCGTACTTGTCAAGGTACCCCTGTGGAATATGCCAACACAATTGCCAATAAGGCTAATGCTTTATTCAATTTACCTGATGACCCCGAAAAACCAGAGTTAGGTAATTCCCAAAATCTTTTACAAGCCCGTGCTTATTATCAAGAGGCTTGGGAGATATTTAGTCAATGTCAGCAAATGGAACAGGCGCAGGCGGTAGCCCAGGCATTGCATGAGGTAGGGGCAGAAATCCGGATAAGCCACTTGTAGAGACGCGATTCATCGCGTCTTCTTCAGCCAATGATATGTTGATATGTTGCTAACAAATGACAAATTTAGAAGATTTAGTGACAGAAATTAGCCGCTATGAAGCAATTATCTCACAGTGGGATGAAACTCAGCGTGGGGTGGTAGTTGGGTTGAAAAGGGCGATTGAGGATTTACATCAGGAAGCTTTGAGGCGGTTAATTAAAAGTGTGAAGCAGGAATGTTTACTAGCTTTACAAAATGCGGTGCAAGATGAGGTGGTTTACGGGGTTCTACTTTATCATGGGTTGGTGAAACAGCCCCAACCACCGCTTTTACAACGTGTGGAAGCTGCGTTGGAGGAGGTGCGTCCAGGGTTGAAAAGTCATCATGGGGATGTGGAGTTAGTGGCAATTAAACCACCAGATACGGTAGAGGTGCGGTTTATCGGGACTTGTAGTAACTGTGCGGCTTCTACTTTGACGTTATCTCAAGGGGTGGAACAGGCTATTAAGGCGCTGTGTCCAGAAATTATGACGGTGATTGCTGTGAAGTAAAAAATTAACAAACTACTATAAGACTTTGCAACCAGAATTAACAAAAACTCCAGCAAATTTCCCCCTTTCACCTCCAGGGGCGGCGGTGATTTTAGGTGATATTCCTAACTCAGAATTATTAGCGATTCCCCTAGCGCCTACTCCTAGCACCATGTTCGGCCCCCGTGGTGCTTGTTTGGTGGCGGAAACAGGGGCGTTATGGGTGTCAGATACGGGACATCATCGGTTGTTGGGTTGGCGTAAGTTACCTACAACAGATAGTCAACCGGCTGACTGGGTAATTGGACAACCAGATTTTTATCATGAGGGACAAAATGCTAAGGGTACGCCAGGTAGGGCTACTGTGAGTGTACCGACGGGGATTTGTGTCTGTGGTGGAGGTTTGGCAATTGCTGATGCCTGGAATCACCGGGTTTTGATTTGGCACAAGATACCGGAAGATAACAATGTGCCGGCGGATTTGGTGTTGGGACAAGGGAATTTTTCTGACAATGAACCAAATCGGGGTAAGCAATCACCAGATGCGAATACTATGCACTGGCCTTACGGGGTTGCATATCATCAAGGACGGCTATTTGTGGCTGACACTGGTAATCGTCGGTTGTTGATTTGGCAGGAGTTACCAACAGAAAATGGACAACCGGCTGATATAGTTTTGGGACAGCCGGATATGATATCTCGCAATGAGAATGGTGGTGGTTCCCCCACGGCTGGGAGTATGCGTTGGTGTCATGATATTGCCTTTTGGGATGATAATTTAGTTGTCACCGATGCGGGTAATAATCGGGTGATGATTTGGCAGGGGATACCTACCGAAAATAATGTCCCCTGTGCGGTGGTGTTGGGGCAGAAAAGTTTTGATTTGGTGGAGATGAACCAAGGGGTTTATTTTCCCAGTGCTGGTAGTTTAAGTATGCCTTATGGGGTGGGGACGACTGAGGATTGGTTGCTGGTGGCGGATACTGCTAATTCTCGGTTGCTAGGATGGAGGAAACGAGAGTCGATATTATTATTGCAGGGGGCGATCGCTGATGGCATCATCGGCCAAAATTCTTTTCAAAGTAAAAGTGAAAATCGGCATTTTGGGTTGCCTACAAGGGATAGTTTGAATTGGTGTTATGGGGTAAAGGTTTGTGGTAGTACGGCGGTAATATCTGATTCTGGGAATAATCGGGTTTTGTTATGGCGCTTTTTGTAACGCAGAGGGGCGCGGAGTAGTTTATGGCGACTGAGGAAATTCGAGTTCGCGGTACTGTCCAGGGGGTGGGTTTTCGTCCTACGGTGTACCGTCTGGCTAAGGCTTGTGGTTTGCGGGGGGATGTTTGTAATGATGGGGAAGGGGTGTTAATTCGGGTATGTGGTGACGAAGGGGCTTTGGCGGAGTTTGTTGTTAGATTGCAGGAAGAATGTCCACCACTGGCGAAAATTAATGAACTCGTCAGGACACCATATCAAGGTGAGTTGAACTTCCATGATTTTGTTATTTCTCATAGTGTTAGTGGCGTAGTGAGAACGGAAATTAGTCCTGATGCGGCTACTTGTGTTGAATGTCAGCGAGAAATTTTTGACCCCTTTAGCCGTTTTTACCGTTATCCCTTTACTAACTGTACTCATTGCGGCCCCCGGTTGAGTATTATTCGTGCCATTCCCTATGACAGATGTAATACCAGTATGTCTGCGTTTGTCATGTGTTCTGAATGTGAAAAAGAATATCATGATATCGAAAACCGCCGCTTCCACGCCCAACCTGTCGCCTGTCACACCTGCGGCCCTAAAGCTTGGCTAGAACGGGCTGATGGTAAACCTGTGACGGCTTCTATGTTTTCTATGTTGGATGATGTGGATGCTGTTTGTACTTTGTTACAGAAGGGTGAAATTGTCGCTATTAAGGGAATTGGTGGTTTTCATTTAGCTTGTGATGCTACCCAAGAAGCGGCTGTGGAGAAATTGCGTCAGCGTAAGCGAAGATATGATAAGCCTTTTGCTTTGATGGCACGGGATATTACTGTTATTGAAAAATATTGCTTTGTTAATGATAAGGAACGGGAGTTATTAGATAGTCCTACTGCACCGATTGTTTTGTTAGGAAAAAGGACAGAGGAAATAAGTTCTTTCCCTATCGCCTCCACTGTCGCACCTGGACAAAATATTCTTGGTTTCATGCTACCTTATACGCCGTTGCATCATTTGATGCTCAAGCGGATGAATCGCCCAATTGTTTTGACAAGTGGCAATATTTCTGATGAACCACAATGTATTGATAATGATGAATCGAAAGAAAAGCTAAGTCATATAGCTGATTATTTTCTTCTACATAATCGGGAGATTGTGAATAGAGTTGATGATTCAGTTGTGCGGGTGATTGATAATAAAATACAAATCATGCGTCGTGCTAGAGGTTATGCGCCAGCAACGATAAAATTACCACCAGGATTTGATAATATTCACCAAATTTTAGCGATGGGTAGTGAGTTAAAAAACACCTTTTGTTTATTGAGAGATTATGAAGCAATTCTATCTCAACATTTGGGAGATTTAGAAAATGCTTTGGCGTTTAATTGTTATCAGGATACATTGAATTTGTATTTAAATTTGTTGCAACACAAACCAGAGGCGATCGCCGTTGATTTACACCCTGAATATTTATCCACAAAACTTGGTCAAGAATTAGCCGCCGCCAACCAGATTCAACTGCAATATATTCAACATCATCACGCCCACATTGCCGCTTGTATGGCAGAAAATCTTATTCCTTTAGATTCTTTGCCAGTCTTAGGTATTGCTTGTGATGGACTAGGTTACGGTGCAGATGGTAAACTTTGGGGAGGAGAATTTCTTTTAGCTGATTATACTCAATTCCAACGCCTGGCTACATTTAAACCAGTGGCAATGATTGGTGGTGAGCAAGCAATTTATCAGCCTTGGCGTAATACCTATGCTCATTTATTAAGTGCCAATCTTTGGGATAATTGTCAATTAAATTACCATGACTTAGAAATTATTAAATTTTTACAAAAACAGCCGATAAATTTACTCAATCAACTTATAGAACAAAGTATTAATACTCCTTTAGCTTCTTCTGTAGGAAGGCTCTTTGATGCTGTGGCTGCGGCTATCGGCATTTGTCCAGAAAAATGTAGCTACGAAGGACAAGCAGCGATCGCCCTAGAATCTATAGTCGATATCCACACATTAAATAATCCTAAAGAAACAGCAGTTTATCCCTTTCAGGTTACTTTTTCCGATAATATTTATTGTATAGACTCATGCTCCATGTGGCAATTATTGCTTGATGACTTACAGCAGCAAACTCCTCAACAAGTTATTGCTGCTAAATTTCATTTAAGTTTGGCTAATGTCATTGTGGAGACAGTCAAACATCTTCGTCAACAAAACTTATTTAATCAAGTCGCCCTAACAGGAGGAGTGTTTCAGAATAGTATCTTATTACAACTAGTCACTAAGCAGTTACAAAACTTAGAAATTAACGTACTTACTCATAGCTTAGTTCCTACAAATGACGGTGGTTTATCACTAGGTCAAGCAATTATCACAGCCGCCAGATTAATGAAAAACTCTTGATATTAAACATCCCTAAATACTCATAAAAACTCTCTGCGCCTCTGCGTGAAAAAAAATCTTTCTTCCCTCTCCACCAAAGAACAACAAAAATGTGTTTAGGAATCCCCGGACAAATCGTCGAAATCACCGACATCAACCACAAACTAGCCATCGTCGATGTGGGTGGAGTTAAACGCCAAGTCAATATCGCCTGTATAGTAGACGAACAACATCCACCCGAAGCTTGTTTAGGAGATTGGGTGTTAGTTCATGTAGGCTTTGCTATGAATAGAATCAACGAACAAGAAGCAGCCGAAACTTTAAAATTATTACAGGAAATTGCCACATTTCAAGCAGAAGTTAGTCATTAATTTTTCGGTGTTGCTGATTAGTGGGATGGTTTTTGTATCACGCATACCGCTAAGGCGGAACCGCTTGCGGTAGGCGCAAAGGCGCAAAGGTTTAAAACCCAACCCATTCTGTCTTTGATTTTGAATTTTGAATTTTGAATTTTGAATTTTGAATTTTGAATTTTGAATTTTGAATTTTGAATTTTGAATTTTGAATTGATTCATCTCCCAGTCCCCAATCCCCAATCCCCATATATGAAATACGTCGATGAATTTCGGGAACCAGAAAAAGCTGAAGCCTTACGTCGTGAGATAGAAAAACTCAGCCAGCAATTAGATAAACATATCAAGATTATGGAAGTATGCGGCGGGCATACTCACTCTATTTTTAAATACGGTATTGAAGAAATTTTACCAGCCAACATAGAACTGATTCACGGGCCTGGTTGTCCAGTCTGTGTTATGCCTAAGGGGAGATTGGATGATGCGATCGCTATTGCTCAAAATCCTAACGTCATTTTAGCAACCTTTGGCGACACCATGCGCGTCCCCGGTTCCAAAACCAGCTTGCTGCAAGCCAAAGCCACAGGCGCAGATATCCGCATGGTTTACTCTCCCCTAGATAGCCTGCAAATTGCGAGAAATCACCCTGATAAAGAAATTGTATTCTTCGCTTTAGGCTTTGAAACCACAGCCCCCAGCACCGCTTTTACCATCCTCCAAGCTGCTTCAGAAAATATTACTAACTTTAGTATGTTTTCTAATCACGTCCTCGTCATTCCCGCCCTGCAAGCTTTATTAAATAACCCTGATTTGCAGCTAGATGGCTTTATTGGCCCCGGTCATGTGAGTATGGTAATTGGTACTGAACCTTATGAATTTATTGCCCAAAAATATCATAAACCAATTGTTGTTTCCGGCTTTGAACCATTAGATATTCTCCAATCAATTTGGATGTTGTTACAGCAACTAAGAGAAAATCGCTGTGCAGTAGAAAATCAATATAATAGATTAGTCCAAAAACAAGGGAATCAAATAGCACTAGAAGCTATGCACAAAGTGTTTGCAGTCCGGGAAACATTTGCATGGCGTGGCTTAGACGAAATTCCGGATTCTGGGTTAAAAATTCGCCCAGAATATGCCCAATTTGATGCTGAATTAAAATTTACCACTCCTAACTTGAAAGTTGCCGACCATAAAGCCTGTCAGTGTGGCGAAATTCTTCAAGGAGTCCTCAAACCTTGGCAGTGTAAGGTATTTGGTACAGCCTGCACACCAGAATCACCAATAGGTACCTGCATGGTGTCCTCAGAAGGAGCTTGTGCCGCATACTATAAATATGGCAGATTTTCGACAACGTTACAAAAACAAGCAGCCGAAAAGCCAAAAGTGACTATCTCGTCATAACCTCCAAAAAAGCAGCGACACACTCCACACAACAACACTGCGAGGACATTAGTATGCCATTTGTCACCGTTAAAATTGCTAGAGGACACTCCATCGAAAAAAAACGGCATTTAGTAGAAGCCATTACTAATGCTTTAGTAACTGCTTTAGATACTAAACCGGAATGGATAACCGTTCACATTGATGAATTTGAACGCGAAAATTGGGCTGTGAATGGTATCTTGCATTGTGATAGGCATCGTGGAAGACACGATGAAACAGGTAGATAAAATTTACCAATAAAAACTCCACCCGCAAAGGAATGGAGTTTTGTCAGTGGTCAGTGGTCAGTGGCAAAGATATGGGAATCCGATTTGATTATTGAAAATATCTAAGTATCTGTGGGGTGGGCAATGCCCACCCTACGTATGTTTCAAAAATCAAATACTAGTCCTATATGTAAAAATCACGCCACAAGGGGTTGGGGTATTAGACCATATCCTTTCAACAACTGACAACTGACAACTGACACGGAAATCTTAATAAATACTCTCTTAATTACAAACTACGAATGATAAAAAATGGACTTTTCAAAAACTAACTCAGTATCAAATCCCCTGTTTCAAAAAATCGAACAAGTCCGCCGTCGCCCAGCTAAAGTAAAAGATACTCACATTAATTTGGCACATGGTAGCGGCGGTAAAGCCATGCGCGACTTAATTGATGATATTTTTGTTAGTAATTTTGATAATCCTCTTCTCTCACAATTAGAAGACCAAGCCAGCTTGGATTTATCTAGTCTTTTACAACAGGGAGATAGGCTAGCTTTTACCACAGATTCCTATGTTGTAGACCCCTTATTTTTTCCTGGTAGTGATATAGGAGAATTAGCAGTAAATGGCACAGTTAATGACTTAGCTATGAGTGGTGCTAAACCCTTATATCTTACCTGTAGTGTAATTTTAGAAGAGGGATTACCAACAGAAACCCTCCGCCGTGTCGCTACCAGCATGAAAATAGCCGCCCAAAAAGCTGGAGTGCAAATTGTCACAGGTGACACTAAAGTTGTTCATCGTGGTTGTGCGGATAAACTCTTTATTAACACTGCTGGTATTGGTATTATTCCCAGTGGCGTTAATATTTCTGCACACAATATTCAACCAGGAGATGCCATAATTGTTAATGGTGAGTTAGGCAATCATGGGGCAGCAATTTTAATCGCTCGTGGGGAATTAGCTTTAGAAACAAATATAGAAAGTGACTGTCAACCGTTGCATGATTTAGTCGCAACTATTCTCCATGTATGTCCCCAAGTTCACGCCATGCGGGATGCTACACGAGGAGGTTTAGCAACAGTTTTAAATGAATTTGCCCTAACTTCTAATGTAGGAATACGCATTCATGAAGCATCTATACCTGTGCGTGAAGAAGTCAAAGGAATTTGTGAAATTTTGGGTTTAGACCCTTTATATTTAGCTAATGAAGGCAAATTAGTAGTAGTGGTTAGGGCTGAACAAGCACACACAGTTTTATCTGCAATGAAGTCTCACCCGGTGGGTAAAGATGCGTGTATTATTGGTGAGGTTATTGCTTCTCCTCCAGGAGTAGTGTTTCTAAAAACTACTTTTGGTACAGAACGGATTATTGATATGCTAGTAGGCGATCAACTACCACGTATTTGTTGATAATAAGTAGAGCGTTTCATGCACGAACTAGGAATTACGCAAAATATCGTAGCCATTGTTAATGAATATGCTCATGGTGCAAAAGTGCGCCGAGTTTTGCTAGAAATTGGTAAACTTTCAGCTATTATGCCAGATGCGATAAAATTCTGTTTTGATATTTGTAGCCAAGGTACAGTCTTGGAAGGTGCAGTATTAGAGATTTTGGAGATTCCTGGTTTAGCTAAATGTCGCCAATGTGGTGCAGAAATTGCTTTAGAGAAACCATTTGGAATATGTAATTGTGGTAGTGTGCATTTAGATTTAATTACTGGCGAAGAACTGAAAATTAAAGAGATAGAAGTTGAGGAAGTATGTGTGTAACCTGCGGTTGTTCTGATGATGCTGACGGCACAATCACTAATTTACAAACAGGTGAGATGGAACATAATCACCATCACCATACCCATAATTTGCCAGATGGTACTGTGATTACTCACTCCCATCATCACGACAATGAACCATCGCAAATTCATGCAAAAATTCACGGCACAACTATATCTTTAGAACAAGAGATTTTAGGAAAAAATAACCTATTAGCTGCCCAAAATCGGGGATGGTTTAAAGGTCGAAATATTCTCGCTCTCAATCTAATGAGTTCCCCTGGTGCAGGAAAAACAACTCTTTTAACTCGCACCATTAATGATTTAAAACATAAATTACCTATAACCGTCATTGAGGGCGACCAAGAAACAATTAATGATGCCCAAAAAATTAAAGAAACAGGGTGTCAAGTTGTTCAAATTAATACTGGTACAGGCTGTCATTTAGATGCTTCTATGATTGAACGGGGTTTACAACAATTAAACCCACCCATTAACTCAGTTTTAATGATTGAAAATGTCGGTAATTTAGTTTGTCCAGCATTGTTTGATTTAGGCGAACAGGCAAAAGTTGTCATTCTCTCGGTGACGGAAGGCGAAGATAAACCAATCAAATATCCCCATATGTTCCGTGCTAGTGAGATTATGATTCTCACTAAAACTGATTTGTTACCTTATGTGCAGTTTGATGTGCAGCGTTGTCTAGAATATGTACAGCAAGTAAATCCCAATATGCAGGTTTTCCAAGTTTCTGCAACTACAGGTGTGGGATTAGATACTTGGTATCAATGGCTAACGCAGAAAGTAGCCAATTCTCCACAACCAGTAGTGATGTAAGCAGTAACTTTGCGTCAACCCATAGATGTTTTTCCAAACTTATGAGATTTTCTGCTGGAAAAGCTTATCCCCTATGGGTTTGAAGTGGTTTTGACTCGCTATGAGGTTGACGCAATCACCAAATCTCTTACAGTCACTGATTTCCACATATTTTTTAGGTACTACCTCTTGACAAAGCGATCGCTCAACAGCTACCTTAGTCACAAGTTCACGCAACCGCACCTTGAAAACCAAATATATCAAGCTTTCCATGCCTGAGCCATTGCAATTAACTAAAATCCCTATCAGGGATTGAAACATACCTAGATTCCCACCGAATACAATCCAATTGATTGCAATTAACTAAAATCCCTATCAGGGATTGAAACAATTCATTAAGCCTAGACGATCTTGTCTGCACTCGATATTGCAATTAACTAAAATCCCTATCAGGGATTGAAACGATGAGCTAATTTCCAATGCCAGTCTTTACGACGGTTGGCGATGATTGCAATTAACTAAAATCCCTATCAGGGATTGAAACAGCAATTCTCAAATCAGCCCGCCACAAGCAATTTATTGCAATTAACTAAAATCCCTATCAGGGATTGAAACGTCAATTGGTTTAAGTTGTAGCACTCCTATCTTATATTGCAATTAACTAAAATCCCTATCAGGGATTGAAACATCGCAAGAGATGTAACGCCTAAGAGTAAAAAAGAATTGCAATTAACTAAAATCCCTATCAGGGATTGAAACGTAAAAATCATGATTTTTACTATTGAAAAAATCCTGATTGCAATTAACTAAAATCCCTATCAGGGATTGAAACCAATTTAACTTATTTGATAGTGATATCTATCGGTATATAATTGCAATTAACTAAAATCCCTATCAGGGATTGAAACAAAGAAGTTGCAAGTAGAGCTAATTTAGCAATCACATTGCAATTAACTAAAATCCCTATCAGGGATTGAAACACTATGTATGGGGGTGAATATTAGTGGCATTTCGTCCACCCATTGCAATTAACTAAAATCCCTATCAGGGATTGAAACACTATTCTCTGCCGCTAAATCAAAAACAGAGCTAATTGCAATTAACTAAAATCCCTATCAGGGATTGAAACCAACTTACTGGGACAACCGCAGCAACCACCTTAATATTGCAATTAACTAAAATCCCTATCAGGGATTGAAACGAGTTGGTTCGACTGATAGTTGATTTGAACAAGATTGCAATTAACTAAAATCCCTATCAGGGATTGAAACGCACCTGAGATGACGCAAGCAGCAAAGGCAAGCATTGCAATTAACTAAAATCCCTATCAGGGATTGAAACAAAGTTGGTTCCGCCATAAAACTGATTTTTGAATTGCAATTAACTAAAATCCCTATCAGGGATTGAAACGGGAACGCGCCCTTAAGGTTTATGAAATTGTCTAATTGCAATTAACTAAAATCCCTATCAGGGATTGAAACTAAATCGGTCGAGCTAGTAACGCTTCGGCTTGCATTGCAATTAACTAAAATCCCTATCAGGGATTGAAACAGTGGTATCTTTGGCACAATCTTCAGGATTGTCGATTGCAATTAACTAAAATCCCTATCAGGGATTGAAACCGAGTTACCGCCCCTTTAATCGGTAGGGACAGGATTGCAATTAACTAAAATCCCTATCAGGGATTGAAACGGAATCAGGGAAAGGGTTAGGACCTGCAAGATTATTGCAATTAACTAAAATCCCTATCAGGGATTGAAACAGCGAATTAACACTTTATTAACCTTCTCTATTTGTATTGCAATTAACTAAAATCCCTATCAGGGATTGAAACTAAATTCCTTAGCTAAATCCAATAAGGCCAAGGAAATTGCAATTAACTAAAATCCCTATCAGGGATTGAAACTATGGAATCCTGGCAACCTACGGGCTGAGGAATATTGCAATTAACTAAAATCCCTATCAGGGATTGAAACAGAAGACGGGGAGGAGGAGAAATGCAAGCTAAAACGATTGCAATTAACTAAAATCCCTATCAGGGATTGAAACCTGGATATTTATCCAAATGCCGATCCTCTATCGAATTGCAATTAACTAAAATCCCTATCAGGGATTGAAACAGCTGCGCGACATCGCCAAGTATTACAAAATCCATTGCAATTAACTAAAATCCCTATCAGGGATTGAAACCTAGCGATCGCCGCCGCCTTTACCCCTTCTAAATATTGCAATTAACTAAAATCCCTATCAGGGATTGAAACCCTATACAGGGTTCACAAACACTATCCAATCTAGGGATTGCAATTAACTAAAATCCCTATCAGGGATTGAAACAAAAAATCCAAAAGGGCATATATCTCTTTGTATCGATTCGATATTGCAATTAACTAAAATCCCTATCAGGGATTGAAACAAGTAAGCCAATACTGAAGTTTTCGTGTTATATTATTGCAATTAACTAAAATCCCTATCAGGGATTGAAACCAACCCAGAATCGGCTTATCATACACCAGAGATAAATTGCAATTAACTAAAATCCCTATCAGGGATTGAAACTCCTTAATTGACTCTAAAGCACTATATACAATATCAAATTGCAATTAACTAAAATCCCTATCAGGGATTGAAACGCAACATTCGTTTCTACAATAATATTGGTGTAGCATTGCAATTAACTAAAATCCCTATCAGGGATTGAAACGTAGGAAAAAATAGATTTGTTGTACTCGCAACATTGAGTTCCAATTAATACAACGCGAATCCTTAGCCCCTAAAATCGAGAAATATTGCAACTCTTCATCAAAAAGCAATAACAAAGCAACAAAACTGTCATAAATGCTATCTAAAGTAATAATAAACATAGTTTCCTCGCTCAAGGCCATGCAAAACCAAGTACACGATGAATCTCAACCCTTAAATCCTAAAAACCAGAATCACGCACCTTGGAAAAAAGCGGCTGCATCTCTATCACTAGTACTGCTGGGATCTGGTATGACTTTAGCTGGTGGATATTTAGCAGGAAACCAGCAACAATTGGCACAAAAAGCATCTGACTTGGCCGTGAGCCGAGTAGATGCAGCACCGCCATTAGGAAATAACACAGACCCCAACTTTGTAACTCAAGTAGTACAGAAAGTTGGGCCGGCTGTTGTGCGTATTGAAGCGTCTCGGACTGTCACATCTCGATTACCAGCCGAATTTAACGATCCATTTTTCCGTCGCTTCTTCGGTTCCCAACTACCTCAACAACAAGAGAGAGTACAACGGGGTACTGGTTCCGGGTTTCTTATTAGTGCTGATGGTAGTATTCTTACCAATGCTCACGTTGTTGATGGTGCAGATACGGTGCGAGTCATCCTCAAAGATGGGCGCAGTTTTCAGGGTAAGGTATTAGGTACAGATAATTTAACAGATGTAGCTGTTGTCAAAATTCAGGCAAATAACTTGCCGACCTTAGCAGTGGGTAATTCTGACCAATTACAACCTGGACAATGGGCGATCGCTATTGGTAATCCTTTAGGTTTAGATAACACCGTCACCACAGGTATAATTAGTGCAACTGGACGTACCAGCAATCAAATTGGCGCACCAGATAAGCGTGTAGAATATATTCAAACTGACGCAGCAATTAATCCAGGTAACTCTGGTGGCCCCTTGCTGAACTATCGTGGTGAAGTTATTGGGATGAATACCGCCATTATTCAAGGCGCGCAGGGTCTAGGTTTTGCCATCCCTATCAAAACAGCACAGCGTATTTCTAATCAACTTATAGCCACAGGTAAAGTACAGCATCCTTACCTGGGTATTCAAATGGTAGGATTAACACCCCAAGTCAGACAAAACATTAACTCTGACCCCAATAGTGGTTTGAGTGTTGATACAGACAAGGGTGTTTTAGTGGTCAGAGTCATGCCAAATTCGCCAGCCGCAAGAGCAGGGTTACGCGCTGGCGATGTTATTCAAAAGCTGAACGGCCAATCTGTTACGGATGCTAGTAATGTACAAAGAGCCGTAGAGAACGCTCAAGTCGGTGGACAATTGCAGCTAGAATTATGGCGCAATGGTCGAAATGTTAACTTAGCTGTACAAGCAGGCGCTTTCCCGACTCAACAGGTGGAATAGGGGTTTAGGGGTTTAGGGGTTTAGGGGTTTAGGGGTTCAAAGCTGTTAAACTCTTACACCCTCACACCCTCACACCCTCATACCCTCATACCCTCATACCCTCATACCCCTAATCCTTCAACTAACGTACTAATAAATATCTGAAACCAATGGCTAACAAAAAGATGCCGTATAGTTTTTTCATGGTTTCGCTCGTAATAAATGGCTGATTGGCAAACATCGCGCCAAATAAGTTGCCAACTAATAAGCCTACTGCAATAATCACAGCATATTTAAAATTAATATTGCCGCTACGATGATAAACAGCTGCTCCTAAAAGCCCAATGGGTAAGATTTGGGCTGCAATAGACGTACCAGTGGCAAATTTTTGATCAAGCCCCATTAATAGAACCATTGCTGGAACCATAATTGCGCCACCACCAATGCCAAACATTCCTCCAGCAACACCAGCAGCCAGTCCAATTAGCAACAGTTGTACAAGTAAATTAGACATACAAACGTGTAATTTCTCTGTGAATTACAAATAATTTTAGGTGAAAAGATTGGTTGATAAATAGGAGGATTTCTAATTTATTATTACTTTCATAGCTTTCTCAAACAATTTTTTCGGTAGTAAACCATGCACACCTTTATTGGGACTGTTGACAACTTGAGTGATACGAAAATTCACCGCTAAACTACACAAAACATAAGCATCTTCTGGAGATAAATTGACGAAATGTTCCAGAAAATCAATCATATTTTTGAGGGCTTGTTCTAATGCTGCATCTAAAGTTGGTGCAAACCCCATTGTGATGATATCAGTGGGCGTTTCTGCAATGGGTGTAGTGAAGTGCAAATCCTTACGCAGGGTTAACTGGATACGGCCATTCATGGAAGTTTCAATCGCCGTCACATTAACTTCGCCATCCCCCTGGGCTGAATGTCCGTCACCAAGGGAAAATAAGCCGCCAGGGACAAATATCGGCAAAAATATGCGAGAGCCTGCTTGAAGTTCACGGTTGTCTATGTTACCGCCATAATAGCCAGGGGGAACGGATGACCGAGAATCTTCTGGGGTAGCGACACCAAGGATACCAAAAAAAGGCTTGAGGGGAATTTTAATCCCGCTATTGAGAGGGAATTCCGCAGTGTTATTAGCTAAATCTAAGGGAATAAATCTCAAAGCTGGTTGAGTAAACTGATTGGGTAAGGCTCCCCAACCTGAACGAATTGCATTAAACCCAACAGGTAAACTAGGTGCGATCGCCTCTAATTGTACTTCTAAAACATCCCCTGGTTCAGCATCCTTGACATAAATTGGCCCGGTCAGTAGATGCGGCCCGGCGGCAATTTTGCGTTCCGGTGACAAATTTTGGCAGATATCCAAAAATTCTGGTGTGAGAAACTCTGGTGGTGCTTTATCGTAAATGTAATAACCTGTGTAAGTTTCTACATCAATGGTGTCACCAGACTCAACTTTTATTGCTGGTTCTAATAAATTGGAGAAACCGCCTAAATGTACTGTTGATGTGGTGGCTTTAAGGATGTGATGAGTCATCGCCGCTATGCTATTTATTCAGTATTATTGCTTAGAATAGCGAGCTTATGATTTTTTATGCAATCATCAACAAAAACGACTCATATTTCATACTAAATTGGGAAAGGAAGTATTAATTGAATAACTGAGGTCAAATTTGGCAAATCCAATCAAACCCAACCTTGCCATGAACAATTTGAGGGTGAGACATTAACCATTGACAACGAGAAATTAACACAGTTTCTAGTTCATCGAGAGTAGAAAACATCTGATTAGCAACAGCTTCACGTAGAAGCGACCAAACACACTCAGTCGGTTGGAGTTGAGGTGTATAAGCAGGCAGAGGAAACAGAATGATACCAGCTGGCAACATTAATTGTTTACTGGTATGCCAACCAGCTTGATCAACAAGCAAAACAATGATTTTGTGATGATGAGGATTGACTTCAGCGGCAAAAGCATCTAAAGCCATTTGCATGACAGCAATGTTGACTCTGGGTAAAATCAAGAAAAAACTCTCGCCAGTAGCTGGATGGACAAATCCATAAGTATAAAGCCATTGGTAACGAGTGCGATGCACAGCATTGGGACGATGACCTACTGGTGTCCAAACTCGACGGACGATGGGTTTGAGGCCTAATCGAGCTTCATCTTCTGCCCAAACTTCAACTGATTTGTGCGGATGGAGGAAACGTAACAATCGCACAAACTCCGTTAACTCAGTTTTAAACATCTGTCTTTGAACAAAAGTTGCCGCCTCAGTATGCAGAGGTCGTGGTTGTTGCAGACTAAATCCTAGCCTTTTGAGGTAATCCCAAGCTGTAGTGACATGGAGTGTAATTCCAAACTGTACTCGGATCAATTCCCCTACTTTTGGCGCACTCCATAACCCCCCATCTTCTGGTGGTGAAGCTAACCTTTGGCGCAACCACTGTTGTTGCTCGTTTGTGAGTGCAAGTTTTTTTCCTCCTGGTTTCAGTTTCTGTTGATTGATGATTCCGTTTGCTCCTAGCTTGTTGTATCGCCGCACGATTTTTCTCACCCAGTCCCCTGAGAATCCCACAATCTCTGCTACCTTTTGCGCTGACAACTGTGGTTGTTGATTGAGCAATTTAATCACTAACCATCGGGTTTTCTCTTGTGCATCTTCACATCGGCGATAACTTTGTTCTATTTCTTCTGTTGATAGATGCTCTGTTAGTTTTATCCTGGGACGTACCATTTTTCTAGCCTTTTTCCCTCTGCTTCAAATGATACTACCTTTCCCTATTCAGTATCATAAGTATTTGTGGCTGTTCAAAGATGATTTATAAAGTAAACATTAATCCCTATAACAGTTACACAAGCAAATTGACAATTTAGATACATTATTGAATCAAAATTATTGCCTCTTGCACCTTATTAGAAAGAGCTTTTTGTAGTCCTTGCTCAACTTTACTAATTAGTTCGTTAAAAGCATCTTGATTTGCTGTCAATTGTTCTTGAATTACCTTGTCTAACTCAGGCTTAACTTGTTTACACATATCTTCAATTTTCCGGTCGTTCAAAAAACTAGAACGAATCCAACTAGGAACATTGACATTTGTTTTAATTGCCTCTTTCACCGTCTCTCGATTTAGCTCCATACCTGCTGCTATTACCGAAGCCCCGTAAACTAATGCAATAGGCCAGGTCAAATGTCCAGTCAGTATGAGAGTGATGATACTGGCGAGAGTACCACCACCAATTAAAACATTAACGATGAATGCTACGGTTTCGCCTAAGATAGCGTCTCCAATACGCAACTCTGGGTTAACTAAAGCAGGCTCAATACTATCTTCAAATCTCAAACTGCTTCTGGGTATATGGAACTTGCGACATATCGGGTCAGTTTCTGCGGCTAAATCTGGTTGAATTTTCTGATTAAACCAACTGATACATTGGTTGTTAACTATCTTTTGAGCTATATCACTTTGCAGCCACTTTTCTGCTCGCTGCTTCATGGAGGTTTCCAAATCAGCTAAAGTACGGATTTGGTTTTTTTGCCAATCTTTTACTCCTGGTCTAACTGCGTTCTCAATTAACCCCTCGGCTAATGGCTTGGTCAAGGATTCTATTAACTCTGGAATATGTTTACCAATCAATTCTTTGAGCTGGTTGGATTCCAACAGTTTATTGACTTCTTGTTTAAAAGCATTAGCTCGTAAGTCCCAGCGTCCCACCCGCGCTAAACCCAAGGCAATACATCTTTCTGGCTCTGGGTCTGGACGCAGCAGGGTTTGTGGTTCAGGGAAAAATTCCTGACAAAGTTGATGGGTAAATTTCATCCGAGATGCACCACCAGTCATTAACACTAGTTTCGGTGTGATACCTTGCTGGTCTAACTTTTGTTTTGCTTCCTTTAATGCTGAGTGAAATGATTGTAACCAACTTTTTTCCCCTAGTTCGGGTAAAGGTTGGTTCAATATTTCTTCCATCATTAATTTGTTGACTTGGGGGATAAAATAAATCTGTTCGTTGATAGATTCAAAGCCACGGGCAAAGGATTGAGAATCGCTATAAAGCTGTTCGTTAGAAAAGTAATCTTCCTTAGCTTTGCGACAGGCTAATTCACAACGCGCTTGATGATGGGGATATTCCTGAAATACTTTTTCTAGTAATGACTTTTGTTCGTGTTTGGCGAGAGTTTTAGTAAAAATAGCTTGATCAATTAAAGATGCTCCTAAAGCATTATTACCAAAATCTAAAGGTATTTCTTGTAAGCTTTTAACTAAGGTAAAATCTGTAGTTGAAGAACCAATATCAACAATTAGTACTGACGAAATAAGTTTTTCATATTCTAGTTTCCCGGCTTCCTTAGCCTGCATAAAAGCTGCCCTTGATTCGGGAACAACATTTAGCAAAGAAATGCCGGCTTGTTGTAGTAGTTGTCGATATTCGGAACGTTCTTTCACTGACCATCCTGAAGGACAACCAACGTAAAAGTAAGTATTGTCTTGAGTTTCAATTTGCCTACTTTGTTTTAGTAGGTGGTAGTAGGTGGCAATAAAAGTACTAATGGTTTTGCGATATTTGGGATCGTTATTGGGTTTTTCCTTGAAAGTAATTGCTAGTTGCGTCACACCAGCTTGAATTAAGGCTTGTTCACCGACTAGATAACCTAATTGAGGATGCCAACCCAGTGCTGTGATTTGGTTTTTTTTGTTATTAATCTCCAACATTTGGGGCGGTTCGATACTCTCCACAATTGCCTTAGCAACTGCTGTTTCACCGTGTCCCAAATCAAAACCGACTATTTCTAAAATTTCCATACTACATATTGTCTATGATTCTCTGGCTTGCGAGTATGCTGGCTCAATTACCCTACCCCGTCTTAGCAAGCGATCGCCTCTCAACAAAGCTGGCGTAATCGTGACATAATCTTGGTTATCAGGGTCGATACTTGGCTCAAAGTCAAAATAAGTGCGATCGCTATCAGGTTCTTTTGCTTGGTAAATTTGAGCGCGAATCCCTTGAGACATCAAAACTTGTGGCAAAAGTTTCGTTAGTTCCATCACCATCTGGGGTTTATTCAAAGACGACGCACCCATAAGTCTTTGCAAGAAATTCAAGAGTTCCGGCAATTCTTCCATATTCCGTTCATCTTTGGCTTTGTCAGAGTCAGCAAATCTAGCAACTACTAAATCGATAGTGTTGAGTGCATCACTCAGTTGAGCTAAAAGAATTGTGCTATCTACTTTGAGGATAGGTTTAGCTAGTTCCCTGACCTCCGGTAAGCTTGAACCATTTTTATCAAGTTGCAGCACCACCTCCAATCCTAGCAGCACAGAAGCGAGTAAAATCCCCATCCATGCGCCTGGGGTGGTATTTGTTAGATAAAATAACCAACATAAAATACCTGCATAAAGTAGTACTTTTAGCACTTTCAAAATTAATCTATTGGGGGAAGACGTAAGCGCTAGATTAGTAATTTGTTGATGTTCTGCTACCTCAATCTGAGCAATTCCAACCGCCCCAAGAGTGGGGATTGACTGACGCAACACATCTAAAAAAAATGCAGCTAAACGCACTTGAGTTATATTGAGTTCGCTAACATAAATTCTTTCTAGATTGTCAAGTTCATTTTGAACGAGTTTAACTACATCTTCAATATTACTTAAGTTATTAATCTCTGTCTGAAGTTGATTACCTTCTTCGCTAAAAAGTGAAGTTATCGTTTTCATTACGATGCTTAAAAATTAAATTTTTGCCGGATCATTTTATGCTTGTGTGCAGTATATCTATTTTAGAGCGATTATTTGGAAATGCTTGACAAAAGTAAAGGATGAGCGCCTAGCCCATCCCTAAGATAAAAACAATGTGATGTATTGTTTAAGAACCTGATGCTTTAGCCGTTTTTTCCTTATCCATCTTCAAAATCAAAACTCCCAGAGGTGGTAAACATAAATCCAGTGAATAGGGGCGACTGTGCATCGACCAATCATCAGTCCACTTACCACCTAAGTTACCCATGTTGCTACCGCCATACTGACGAGCATCACTATTGAATAACTCGGTGTAAAAACCTTTTTCTGGGACACCAATACGGTAATGAGAATGAGGCTGGGGTGTGAAGTTACAAACCACCACAACGAAATTCTCAGTATCTTTTTCACGGCGAATAAACGAGACTACGCTGTGGCGATTATCGCTACAATCAATCCAATCAAACCCTTCTCTAGCAAAATCTAAAGTGTATAAAGCAGGTTCAGAACGGTAAAGTTTATTCAGTTCAGTGAAGAATTTTTTCAACTGTTGGTGTGGTTCAAACTGTAACAAAGGCCACTCCAAGTCAGCCCAAACATTCCACTCACTCCATTGCCCAAATTCCATGCTCATAAACATGGTTTTCTTACCTGGGTGAGCAAACATATAGGCAAACAGACAACGCACATTTGCCAACTTCTGCCACTTATCACCAGGCATTTTACCGATGATATTGCTCTTACCATGTACGACTTCATCATGGGATAGAGCCAGCATGAAGTTCTCACTGTGGTTATACCACATACTAAAGGTGACGTTGTTTTGGTGGAATTGCCTAAACCAAGGGTCCATGCTGAAATAATCCAGCATATCGTGCATCCAGCCCATGTTCCACTTGAGGTTAAATCCTAAACCACCTGTGTAGGTAGGCCAAGACACCATCGGCCAATCTGTGGATTCTTCCGCAATGGAAAGCACACCAGGAAAATAGCTAAAAAGCAAGTGATTTACCTGACGCAGAAAATCTGCTGCTTCTAGATTTTCTCTACCACCGTACTGGTTAGGCAACCATTCGCCCTCTTTGCGACAGTAGTCGAGATAAAGCATGGAAGCCACCGCATCAACACGAATACCATCTATGTGGTATTTGTCAAACCAGAACAGGGCATTTGCTACCAAAAAGTTGCGGACTTCGTTCCGGCTATAATTGAAAACCAGAGTCCCCCACTCTTTATGTTCACCTTTACGGGAGTCGGCGTGTTCATATAGGTGAGTACCATCAAAGAAGGCTAAACCATGCCCATCCTTGGGGAAGTGACCAGGAACCCAATCGACAATTACACCGATGTTGTTTTGGTGACACTGATCAACAAAATACATAAAGTCTTCAGGAGTCCCAAAACGCGAAGTAGGGGCGTAGTATCCTGTTACCTGATAACCCCAAGACCCATCAAAAGGATGTTCGGCGATTGGTAATAATTCTATGTGGGTATATCCTAGTTCTTTAACATAGGGAATGAGTCTGCTGGCTAGTTCCCGATATGTTAAAAAACGTGCGCCTGGATTGAGTTCTGAAGCAATGACTACAGGCTCAGTTTCACCATTAGGTAGTTTAGCTGGTTCTGCACTAGCAGCGTGTAACCAAGAACCCAGGTGTACTTCATAAACTGAAATCGGCTGGGTTAAAGGATCTGTATGACGGCGCTGTTCTAACCAGTTTTCGTCACTCCAGTTGTATGAATTTAAGTTACTAACAATTGAGGCTGTTTTGGGGCGGGGTTCTTGTTGAAAACCGAAGGGGTCGGATTTTTCATAAATATGCCCTGCAAAATTTTTGATTTCGTATTTGTAATGCTCCCCTACCCCGATTTCGGGAATGAATAATTCCCAAACGCCAGTAGCGCCTTTACGCATCTGATGTTTACGTCCATCCCAGAGGTTGAAATCTCCCAAAACAGAGACATTTCGAGCATTGGGGGCCCAGACTGCAAAGTAAACACCTGTAACGCCATCTACTTCTGTGAAATGCGCTCCCAGTTTTTCGTAAATGCGATGGTGATTACCTTCAGCAAACAAATGTAAGTCAAAGTCTGTTAAACGAGGGGAACGAAAAGCGTAAGGATCGTAGGAAACACGCTCATGTTCTCCTTCTTTAGTTTTTAACTGGTAGTTTGATAGTTCGGAAGTTTCAATAATACATTCAAAAAAGTGTGGATCATGCACCGTCTGCATGGCGTATTCTTGCCGTTGTTCTGGAAGAACGACCCATGCTGCACTGGCATTTGGTAGGTAGGCTCTCACAACCCAAACGTTTTTGCCGTTTTGTTCTATGGGATGAGAACCGAGGATTTCAAAAGGATCATGATGCTGGTTCCAGACGATGCGGTTAACCTGTTCAGGAGCGATCGTGGTCATGGGCATTAAGCTACCTACGTAGAATAAATTGGTTGACTAAATTGAGTTTTGTATATATATATTCTTTACATTTATTTGCAATTTTGTCGCCACCGTTATCGTATCGCACAATGTGTCATTGGGATGGAGTTTTTGCCAGTGGTCAGTGGTCAGTAGTCAGTAGCATTCGCGCAGCTTGTACCCTTGGGAAAAGATACGTAAAAACCATAGGACTTAGGCACCCAGATTTTCTGCTGAGACCGGGTGTAGGGGTGTAAGGGTTTCAAACATTTATTGGTAAGTTATGAGCCACCCAAAAGGGATAAGATATTAAACCATTCCAAAAACAACTGACAACTGACAACTGACAACTGACAACTGACCAATTCTCACAAATTTAAGAAGGGGAAAAACTGAAGCAGAAATTTACGCATACGGGTCAGGAAAATAGTTTGTCGTATGTTGGTGCTAAGTTTCGGGGGAGGGCTGATTTGTAATTGTTCTTGTAATTGTGCATACTCCGCCGCAGTCAGAGGCTGGCCATCTATGGGCGATCGCGCATCTATAATAATTTCTGTTCGTAATATTTCTTCTGGGATATCCTTGACTGGAGATAGCGCCAAGACTGAATTTCCCCAATGACCACTCAACCAAACCAAAATGCTACTGCTGAGAGCGACAATAGATAGTCTTATCCACTTCATGGGATGTCTTGTGAAGTTCTGCATTAATGACCTCAGATACATCTGTGTCGTATTTATGTTGTTCTTCAATTGCCAAGGAACTAAAACACTTAACTACGACCCAAATATAGTTGACCTTATTTTATAGATATAGTCGGACTTTGGTGTTCTCTCAGGAACGGAGGTGATTTTTAATTATGAATTTAGATAATTACTAATTCTTATGAGATAAATAAATTACTCAAAGGCTTCGGCACCAAAACGGAAAACAGTAGTATTCCTGTAACATATTTAATTTTTTTATATGTAACGTCACATTATACTGGCATATTAACTTTTCGGTTTTGTATAATATTTAACAAATAACTGAATAATAAGCTTTGATTAAGAGTGTTTTAAACTACAATTCTACTTAAAACTTGTGTTTGAATAAGCTCCAAGTAAATCCAGATAGAAGAAAGACAGAGAGGAGAAGGCTTGAGAAAATAAGTTTGCTCTTTGCCAAGAGGTTTTTAACTTCCACCGCTTGTTGCTGCTTTTCTCTCCTTTTGCCTTCTGCCTTTCCAATAGACAACTTTTTGCTACTTGATGAGGCTAGTACTTTTGTTCAAACTCATGACCTCCACCAATGAAAGAAAGACTTACTAGAAATCTTTCTTGGAAAGGTTATCAATTATCTAGGGGGTAGTAGTAGGACTAGCAGCAGGGGTAGTTGCCGCAGGGGTAGTTGCCGCAGGGGTAGCCGCGCCAGTGTCAGTTGGCTCACCTGTAGCAGGGGTTGTTTGATCACCGCCACCGCCTTCGCAAGCTCCGAGAAATGCAGCCAGACTTAACATTAGAGCAAAACCAAAGATTTTAGTTCTCATATAACTCCTCTTTCACCAATTGTGGCAATAAAATTTTTCGCCTGTTGAATACGATAACCTATTTATTGCAAGTTTTTAAAACCGCACATATTACATATTTATTTGATTTAGTTATTATGTACAAGACTGATTAGTATGCCCTGGATTGAAAAAGACGCTGGAGATTAGGGGCTAGGGACTGGGAAGCGCTTAGTCTAAGTATAGAAAAGCGATTCTTTTCATTTCCCTTTTCCTTGACCTTTGCCTTTTTGATCAGCTGTCAGGCATTGAACTTGCACATCTTTTCGTGCTGGCTGTTGACATTTAACTGTCAGCAGTCAGCAAACCATACAAGTGACTATGTAATTTAAAAGCGTCATAGCTTATCTTGCTCAAGTACTTACCTAACATTAAGTGTACTTATCACAAAAAAGGCGAGTTCAACCTTAGCAAAATCAGATAAACGGTCTAGAATACATTATTTTATATCTGTAAAAATTATGGCTGCTGTTCGCAAATCGGATGTTTCTGTAACTGGTGGTTGGTTTCGGCGAGGTTCTACCTCATCTTTAAGAAAGCGGCGGACTAGTCCGGGGTCAATAATGAGCAATGATTCTAAACTTGCCACCGAACCCGCATTAATTCCCCCAGCAAGACAGCGACGTTCCTCGAATAATGTATCTTTCTCTGGGAAAACAAGGGTACAGAGTCCGGCAACACAACAAACTTCTAATCTCACAGCCAAGCCCAATCGCAGACAAAGAGGTCTTCAATCACATTCACAGCACCTGCCTGTTGTACCTACTGCCAAAGCATTACCTTTATGGTTACTGCGACTACACAGCATACATCGTTACTCTTCAATCGCCGCATTTTTATTAGTAGCAGGAACTTTAACAGTTTATGGATTGACAGTATATACCCAAGAATTGTGGAGTCAAGGTTACAGCCGACTACAAAAGCTACAACGCGATGAGCGACAAATTACCACAACTAACGCGACACTAACTCACAAAATGGCTGAGGAAGCAGAAACACCATCGGCGGGATTAATATCACCAACTCCAGCTAGGACTATTTTCTTATCTCCACTACCTCAGAAACCAGAGGTAGTATCTCCTAGTTCCACAGCGAATCAACAACCGCAACCATTAAATTCTCCACGACTGGGATATTAATCAATATGGGGAGCGGGAAAAACCACTTTTATGCCTGGCGATGAACAAAGTTCATGGAGGTGGACTTTCCATGTAAACAGCTATCGAGTATGTGGTATTGTGGTTCACACCTGTGATGAGACTAATAGCTAAAAACTGAATAACTCACAACTGACTAACTGAGCAGAGTAATGCAAAAGTCACCAAGTAGATTGAAGTTTAGAAAGTTTCAAAAGCCGGAGTTCACCAGGCGCAAAAGGGTACCGCAAAAGGTGGCAATGAAGACAATCGCCCCCAATACCCAAGAGCCATTAACAAGTGCCAAAACCAGACTTTTGATTGTCTGGGGCATATTAATGACTGCTGGACTGGGGTTGGCAATTAATGTGTATAACTTGCAAATTTTGCAGGGAGCAAAACTGACAGAAAGAGCGCGAAACCAACAAATGGTAAGCTTGCGCCCCTATATGCCTCGCCGCTTGGTGGTGGATCGCAATGATAATGTGTTGGCTGTTGACCGCCCTGTCTATACTTTATATGCCCACCCTAAGCTATTTAAAAAGACGAACGAAGAAATAAGCGATCGCCTAGCTCCTATTATTGATAGAAACCCTGCTGATTTAGTCAAGATTTTTCAAGGTCGAAAAAGTGGTATTACTTTGACCTCCTCTTTACCAGAGGAACTGGCCGAGCGCGTCAGGAAATTAAGCTTAGATGGCTTGGAAATGATTCCCAAATATTCCCGCTATTATCCCCAGGATGATTTAGTGGCGGATGTAGTGGGATATGTAGACGTTGACCGTCGTGGTCAGGCGGGTGTGGAACGTAGCCAAGAGAAATGGCTAGAACGTTCTGTGAAAACAATACGCTTAAGTAGGGCGGGTAATGGGGCTTTGATGCCTGATTATGCTCCTGAAGGTTTTTTAAATTCTGATGATTTGCGGATGCAATTGACTATTGACAGTCGTTTGCAAAGGGCTACCAGGAATGCGCTGAAAGAACAGCTAGAAAAGTTTGGCGGGAAACGAGGAGCAGTGATTGTGATGGATGCGATGGATGGCTCTATCCTCGCTTTGGCATCTCAACCTACTTATAACCCGAATGAATACTCGAAAGCGGATATTTCGCTGTTCAAAAACTGGACGGTGGCTGATCTCTATGAGCCTGGTTCGACATTTAAACCATTGAATGTGGCGATCGCTCTGGAAAATGGCGTAATCAAAGCAGATGATGTGTTTAATGATTCTGGTGCAATTCGCATCGGTTCTCATACGATTAGAAACGCTCAACGCAACGGTTACGGACGCATCAATATTGCTCAAATTCTCCAAAACTCCAGCAATATTGGCATGGTGCAAATGATCCAACGCCTAAAGCCTTCGATTTACTACAATTGGCTGGAACGTTTAGGACTGGGACAACCAGTAGATACAGATTTACCTTTTGCGGTCAGTGGCACACTCAAAAGCCAAGAAAAATTTATTCACTCCCCCATTGAACCGGCAACAACTTCTTTTGGACAGGGCTTTTCCTTAACACCCTTACAATTAGTGCAGATGCACGGTGCCTTAGCTAACGGTGGTAAATTGGTGACACCTCATGTTGTCCGGGGACTAATTGATACTAAAGGACAAATCCACTACACACCCAATCACCCAGCACCAAGGCAAATTTTCTCAGCCGCAACGACCCAAAAAGTTGTGGAAATGATGGAAACGGTAGTTACAGAAGGTACTGGCAAGGTTGCTCAAATCCCTGGCTATCGCATCGCCGGCAAAACAGGTACAGCCCAAAAAGCCAGTCCTAACGGCGGCTACATCGTTGGCGCTCGGATTACTAGCTTTGTTGCTATTTTACCCGTTGAATCGCCCCGCTATGTAATTTTGGCCTTAGTTGATGAGCCAAAAGGAGCCAACGCCTACGGTTCAACTGTCGCAGCCCCAATTGTTAAATCCGTTATGGAAGCACTAATTCCCATTGAACGCTTAGCACCCAGCCAGCCAATTGAGGAAAAACCTTAAATGGGTAATGACCATTGACCATTGACTAATAACCAATGACTTCTTTCTTTATTACCGGAGAAAGAGGTAGACAATGTTACTCGTGTGGAATCTTAGATATTAAGGGTGAAATTAATTTCACGCCTGTGCCAAGTCACTGAAGATTCCATGCAAAGCAATTTAGTTATGTTCCCAATTGTCGAGGTTGTAAGGCCAGGTACGCAAGTCAAAGAAACAAATTCTACTGATTACGAAGGTGCCGAGCAGCAATTTTTATTACTTTTGGCAACTGAGGACTTAGACGATAACTTAGATAGACAAGCTGCAATTGTCAGTGATTTTGAACAGGCGGTTTCCAGGGCAATTAATGGGGCTTATAAACGTGAGTGCCAAGATGACTTAGCACATCGGTTTTTGCAACGGATTCTCTATCGGATTAATCGGCTGAATCTGTTTTGGTTTGATGATTTGCGACAGTATACTAATGAGCGATCGCTCTATTTATCCTCATGTCGTAACCAAATTGAGGCTGCTTGGCAAAAGTGGGAACTTGCACAAGTAGATGTCGCTGCAATACAAAAATTAGATGTCAAACAAGCATTAATAGACCGTGCTGATGCTGATTTAGACCCGCCACTATCAGCCGCTAGTCGCTATATTCGTGAAGAGATGAGCGAAGCTGGCTACCGTCAATTGTTGGCGATCGGTTCTTTCGATGGTTTGGTTGAAGGTAGTCGTCTTTCCCGAATTTTAGGCGGCGCAGCTAATGAGGTGCAGTGTACCCTCGTGCGGGTACTACTGGAAGAGTACGGCAACGGTCGTTTATCTCGTAAGCATTCGACCTTTTTTGCTCAAATGTTGGCTGAGTTTGGTATGAACACCACACCAGAAGCATACTTTGATTTAGTCCCCTGGGAAGTTTTAGCTTGTGCCAATCATAATTTCTTGCTGACTGAACGCAGACGTTATTACCTGCGTTACAGTGGCGGATTGACCTATTTTGAAGTAGCTGGGCCTGCGGCTTATCGCAATTATCTCGCAGCCGCACAAAGATTAGGATTATCAAATGCAGCGATGGGTTATTGGGAATTGCACATCAGGGAAGATGAACGCCACGGACGCTGGATGCTGGACGATGTGGCTTTGCCTTTAGCACAACGTTATCCCGATGATGCTTGGGAGTTAGTACTGGGATATGACCAGGAAAAATTAATGGGCGATCGCGCGGCTGAAGCTGTTGTCAGGTCTACTCGCCAAGCTGAATCAATTAATTAAGAGCTTAGGAATTTTCCGCTAATAGCATCATTTCTTTAGTAAAAAAACTATCGCTAAAGAAGTAATTTTTTGTCTAAATTTTTGTTGAATTTTGATGACATTAAAGTTGAGGCGAAATCTCATGAAAGATGTTTTCTTTTGTCCTGAAGAGTCTAATTTCTACTCAAACTGCGTAGAAAATTTTATTCTCAGGAATAGTGATCAATCTGATGCCATTATTGAATTTGGTTCTGGTGATGGTAGCCCTGTAATTAACTCATTATTAAGAAACCAGTTCAATGGTGTTATATATGGTTTTGAGTTAAATACCTCTGCGTGGAAAACCGCAAATTTAACGATTGATGAATATAATCTTACTGATAAATATGTAGTTAACAACTCCAGCTTATTTGAAGCTAGTACACCTGAAGCTAACTATCTAATCGCCAATCCGCCATATTTACCAGCACCAGATGCCGATATTTATATGCCCTTATTATTTGGTGGTGAAGATGGGGCGACAGTTACTAATGATCTTTTATGTTTAGGTTATGAAAATGCTTTACTTTTAGTCTCTAGCTTTTCTAATCCTATCAGTACAATTAAGCAGGCACAAAATAATGGATATAACGTTAGTAACTTTATAATTCTCCCATTAAAATTTGGTTACTATAGCTCAGAAACAAAAGTTAAAAATCATATAGAAAAACTACGAAAAAATAATATGGCGTTTTATTCTAGAGAATATTATTTTTTGGCTGGTGTTTTATTCCAAAAAAAAGCATCTGTGATTGATTTATCTCAAGAGTTAACCCAAGTGATGACGAGTTTATAATTGATGGGATTTATCCCTGATATCTGAAATATCCTTAGTGCTGTTGATTAATGCCGCTTAATCATCATAGGGTAGGTAATGCCCACCCTAACAGCACTCATAGACTTTTGAGAATCAAATTGGATTCCCCTACGTCTGATAGGTACATTTTAATGTTTCTTCTATTGAACCTAAATTTTTAAATAATTCTATTAATGTATGAGATTTTGTTCTCCTTTTTGTCAAAATTACCTTTAATGGTGCTAATAGAGCAATATCTGGATCATCTCTCAGGGCAAACTCAGCAGCTTGCAAAATTGTTGCAGCATTCGTAAAAATACCTTCATCATCGAAGCCAAATTTTGCAGACAGTTTATGTAATTCCGCATCAGGTACAGTAGCCCTACCTGGCAGAGATTCATCTATAACTAAACCTTTTAATAGCGCCAGCAATGCTGCATAAATAGAGAAGTCATCACAACTATCAAAAGCTTTAAATTCTATACGACCTACTTCCGCAGGTAGGCGAGCAATTTTGGTTAATGCTGGCACACTATTAATTAGTTGCTCTTTTCCTTGAACAAATATTAAAGTTGCTGGTCTTTTGCCTGTTCTAATAAAGGTCCTGACTGATAATCCTTCCCATAAAGTGCCATTATAAAAAGGTGAACTGTAACTAAAAGGCACAATATAAGGACTGTAATATGTTAACTTTTTGCCGATATCAATTACACGTTCATGGGGTAAATCGGCAACAGAAATATTTAAATCTGGCCCATATGTAACCATATAAATGTTAGCAGTTTGATCATCAGGATCGGTTTGTAACTGCTTAAGTTCATATTCATTTAATGGTGGATTGGGTGCAAAAGATGTTTTATAAGGATGAAAGCTAGTTAATATTGGTGAAAAGCCAAATTCAGCCGCAACTTCACATAATAAATTAAAACTATCTGATAGTTCTGTGATGGCATTTTGAATATTAGAATGAATGGTTGTTCTAATTTCTATGCCCTTTGACAGACAATCAATTACCTCATCTGAATCAGCAAATCTTTCAAACCCCTCAATATACCATCGCTTCTTTCTAATGCCTGCATCACCCACGCGTAATTGCAAATGATCATTAGGGTATATGGGTAATCTGTCTACGACTTGATTGAACTCTGCAAATGTTGTAGAGTCAAAATCTGCCAACTTTCCTTCTCTGTTGAGAAAAGCGACTTCATGTTCGATGCCGAATGAAAATACCATAGGATCTAATAGAAAAAATTCTCAATAATCTAACAAAACTATCTTACCCCAAATAGTACTGTTGCGGTTTAGCAAATGTATCTGTTTTAATTGCACAGACTAGGCAGTTATCTGCGATGGCTTAACGCAAGAGCCTAGCTGATCACTCTCCACAGAAGAGTACTATTAATGAAATATATAAAATCAAAGTTAATTCTCAAAATATTGATTTTGGGATCATTGTTACTCATATCTCAACAGGTTTTAGCACAAAGTTGGCGACCAGTTCGCGGTAGTGTTCTTTTCGGTATCAGTGGTATGGCGCTGATTAGCCAACAAAACTCTTCTCTAGATTTTCTCGTCGTCCACGACAATAAACAAGCCGATCAAGAACGTTTAGGAATCATTACAATTAAGGGTAAAAATCAACCCGAATATTTGAGTGTAAGTTGGCAAAGTAATACTCAATTACCTATTGATTTAGAAGCTTTAACCTCTATTCCCAACACAAAAGATAGTTTTATTGCTTTAAGCAGTAGTGGCAAAGTTTACAACTTTAAATTAAATTCTGATAAAAAAACTATATCTGTATCGAAAGAGTTTGAATTACCAGCAATACCTCCGGGTAGTAATTTTGAAGGATTTGCCCTGCAAAATATAGAAGGTAAATTAGTTGCTATGTGGGCGCACAGAGGAGAAGGAGAACAACCATCTACTGTTTATTGGGGAGTCTTAGATTTAAATAAATATCAAATTACATCTACAAATTCTGCCAAGCTCAAAGTACCGTTTCCCTCTGGAAATGTGCGGCACATTTCCGATATAAAAATAGATTCAGGTGGAATTGTCTATATTTCTGCCGCCAGTGATGCAGGAGATAATGGCCCATTTCAATCAGCTATTTATGTTGCTGGTTACTTAACTTTAAGCAATAGTTCTGGGCAAATTAGCTGGCGGCAGAGTCCCCAATTAGTCCCCCTCTACCGCTTTAATCACCATAAAATTGAAGGGATAGAACTTATTCCCGGTGCGGATGGTGGCTTAATAGTAGGTACAGATGATGAAAACTTTGGTGCTTATGTTTATAGTTTGGGTGATAACGTTTTGTAGAGACGCGACGAATCGCGTCTTGATAATTAGACGTTAAATCGGAATAACATCACATCACCTTCCTGCACAATATATTCTTTACCTTCGCTGCGAACTAACCCTTTTTCTTTTGCAGCGATCAGAGAACCATTTGCAACTAAATCATTGTATGCAACGGTTTCCGCACGAATAAATCCTCGCTCAAAATCAGAGTGAATTACACCTGCGGCTTGGGGTGCTGACATTCCTGCATTGATTGTCCAAGCACGGGTTTCTTTTTGTCCACTGGTGAAATAAGTCCGTAATCCCAATAGAGCATAAGTAGCACGAATCAAAGATTTTAATCCGCCTTCTTTTACCCCTAAAGATTCTAAAAAATCCGCCTTGTCTTCTTCCGGTAATTCTACAAGTTCTGCTTCTACTTGAGCAGAAACAACCACAACTTGAGCATTTTCCTGGGCTGCAACTTGGCGTACTCTTTCCACAAATTCATTACCAGTTGCTAATTCTTCTTCAGAAACATTAGCCGCGTAAATAATCGGCTTATTTGTCAACAGTCCCAGTCCCTTAATAATTTCCGCTTCTTCTTCAGTTAAACTTATTTGCCGCACTGATTTACCTTCATTTAAGGCAGCAGCTAACTTTTCTAAAACTGTGATCTCAAATTGTGCATCTTTGCTGGTACGTGCTTGCTTACGCGTGCGTTCAATCCGGCGTTCAATTTGAGCTAAATCTGATAAACCCAATTCGATGCTAATGATTTCAATATCTCTTGCAGGGTCAACTGAACCGGCAACGTGGATGATATCATCATTCTCAAAACAACGTACTACATGAACGATCGCATCAACTTCTCGGATATGAGATAAAAATTGATTACCTAATCCTTCACCTTGGCTTGCGCCTTTCACTAAGCCGGCAATATCCACAAACTCAACTCGTGCGGGAATAATTTGTGCCGAACCGGAAATTTGTGAAAGCACATTTAGCCGCTCATCTGGGACTGCAACTACGCCGACATTCGGTTCAATTGTGCAGAATGGGAAGTTAGCCGCTTCTGCTTTGGCATTAGCGACTACAGCATTAAATAAAGTAGATTTTCCAACGTTGGGAAGTCCGACAATTCCGGCTCTTAGCATTTTAGATGTGGGATTTTGAGTTTATACAGGCCCCGGTATGGTTTGGGGAATAGGTTCTGGTACAGTTTGGGGAATAGTCCCTGGAACTGTTTGGGGAATAGGAGCAGGTACAGGCTCCGGTATCGGTTGGGGAGTCATTGGTTCTGGTGTAGGTTCAGAACCAGGTAGCGGGTTTGGTTCAGGGTTGGGAATTTGTGGCTCAGGAATCGAAATAGCTGTGGGATAAATCATCCTAAATCTAAATCATTGGACTTTCCCAAGCTAGATGACAACTTGAATTGTTGACATCCCCCTAAATGACTATACCTAAACCCTTTGATAATTCACAACTATGTAGGAGTCCTCATTTAATCCTGCTCAGTATACTAAGAAGTAAATCTTTATAGAGCAAGTTTCTAGCGAAAGGAGTTAGGTAGATAATATGCCAACAAATTATCCGACGAAAATTGCCATTTTGTGGATAGTGTTCCTTTTAGGAACTTTATTTCATACTCAACTGGGTTTAATGCCGCTTTTTCACGGTTTGAGTGTAATTGAATCGCAAAAAGCCACAAACATCAATGAGATATCAGGAATCATGTGGTTGATGCTGGGCTTTTTTGTACTGCCGATGTTGGCAACCATTGGCAATATATTCATTGAGAATAAACGCTATAGATTAGTACATTTTGGATTGACCATAATTTATAGCGTTTTAAATTTCATCCATCTAGTGTTAGATTTGCTACTGCCACAAATCATTTGGTATCAAATTACATTAATGGTGCTATTATTTCTCATTGGATTACTATTGAATCTTGTGGCTTTCCAATGGATGAAATCGCCGCCCAAAAATAATCATTCTCCAGAGCGTTTAACATCTACTTACTAAATTTATCAAAGTTTATTGGTCAGTTGTCGGTTGCCAACTAACCATTTCTTTGTATGTGTAAATTTTAACTATCCGATAGACGATAAACATAATATAAAGGAGTTTCGGCAATGATTTGAGATTTTTCTTGATATTTTGCCAATTCTTGGGGAAATTTTTCATTTTTCTTAAGCTTATAATTTCCTAATGATTCATATTTTGTATGAATAATGTAAAAGCCTGCTTGACATTCAGCTATAAAATTCAGACTTCTTTTAGTAATATAACGGTCAATGTACTCATCGTTTCTCAGATTGCGATAATTGCCATTAGGTTGACAAAGAGTAGATTTCTCAGGCAAATTTCTCAGACTATCTGCTACATCGCGGGTACTAAGAATCCTGGGAATACCTGATCTACTGCTTATATAATTAAGATGTAAGTTTAAATTAATTATCAAAGAAATAGTAATACAGGCGATGATAAATACTGATAGAAAACTATTAAAATTTTTGGAAAAATTTAGATAAGCTAAACTACAAACCGTGAAAAAGATAGGAGCCAGATAAATTAACAATTTATAAAATGTAGGATTATAAGTCTTTTCCATATCTGTGGACGAATAGGCAGCTAGGAATACCAGCCAGATTAAGAATAATAAATTTAACAGTATCCGATTGCCTCGAAATTTTATAATCCCCAATCCTAATATCAAAGCAAGAAAGACTAGGGAAATTAATCCACTTTTCCAAGATTCACCAGCAAAATAGACTTCTTGACCTAATCCAAAATAACCGTTGAATATAGCCTTGAATCTTGATAACAGCGAAATGCCATATTCTTTACTGCTACTAGATTTTGTTGCTACGGCGATAATTCTGGTGGTGTTTATCCAGTTTCTGCCAATTTCACCGACCCAGTACGGTGTCATCGTAATGATGGCAGATAAAATAGCTACACCAGACAACATCCATCTTCTCTTTTGTCGGAAATTTATAGAAATATAAAAAATAATCGTAATGACAAAAACTACTGGCATTACATAGAGAGTAGAAAAGTGTAAATTTGATATTATTGCTAGTACAAAACCATAAGCTATCCAAGACAATAACTCTAGATTTGAAGATAGTTTACCTTCCAGTTGATAAGTGTATAGTAATACAAAACAAAGTAGAAAAAATGTAATTGATACGGGATTTCCAGCAATACTATTACCTGTACTCATGACAATATTTTGAAACAGACAGATATACCAGAATCCTGCTAATGCTGATAGAAATAACCTTTTATCACGTTCAACATTTTCTAGCAGTTTATAAGTGGTTAAAGTAAGTAAAGGAATGGAACAGAAAGTAAGGAGAGCATTTGGCATTGCTTGAGCAGATAAATCAGCAGTCAAGGCAGTGAAAGGAAATACTAAATAGTAATATAAAGGTGGCAGATAAAATTCGCCGACCAGACCTGACCAAGCAGTAGGGCCTGAACCTAATGTGGGCCATTTGTCATCCCATGTTGCCATAATTCTGTAGGCATCATTGATTTGGTCGCCACTATAATCACTGAAATTTATGACAACAAAACTTAAAATATAAATTCCCCATATCAAAGATAAAAACATCATGACATAGCTCAATTTTTTAAGACTTATATGCTGTAGCATGGTTCTTTAATTAACCTGACTTTTCGGAAAATTATCAATGTCATAGTAATATAAAGAATGGTTGTATTAAGAACGTCAGATACAAGCTATACAGATTCTTTATAAATCAATTGCCATAATAAAGTTCTCAAAAACTTAAAACCGATTTAGTCCAGATAATTTCTGTGAAGACTTAGGCAAATACCTCACCAGAATTTTATATATTTTCTAGTGAAAAAATATACGTTTTTGTATTAAAGACGAAAATCATTGAAGATTTAAATGCCCAAGGTTTTAATCACCAACTGGTGCAAAACTCTGGACATCAACACTGGAAAAATTAGATCACACGCAACGGAAAAAGTTAAGAGGATAATAAGTTAGCTGAATTAATATCCAAAAATAAAGTTGCTTGTGGTTGTTGGCGTAACACAGAAGCTGGGCAAGTTTTACTAATTGACCCTTGTAGCATTTGTTTGACAATCTGTGCTTTACGTTGTTCTGGTGCTAGACAGAATATTTTTTTAGCTGAACAGATTAATGGCAAGGTGACAGTAAAAGCGTACTGAGGAACACTATCAAGATGAGGAAATTGTCCTGTATTAACCTGCTGTTGACGGTTTACCGGATCTAGTTTCACCAGCTTGACGCTGTAAGGGTCTTGGAAATTCGCTACAGATGGATCATTAAAAGCTAAGTGTCCGTTTTCACCAACGCCAAGACAACACAGGTCTATTGGTTGTGCTTGTAGTAATTTAGTATAGCGATCGCATTCTGCCAAGGGTTCTAATGTATCACCCTCAATATAGTGAAATTGTTGGGGAAAAACTCGCTTTTCTACGCGTTCCTGCATATAGCGGCGAAAACTTGCCGGATGATCAGCCGTAATTCCTAAATATTCGTCCAAATGAAATAAGGTAATTCTTGACCAATCTATACCACCCAAGGCTATCAACGCATCCAAAAATTTTAGTTGAGAATTTCCTGTTGCTAGCAACACAGCAGCAGTCTTTTTTTCTTCTAGTAAAGATTGTAGATACTTGCGTACAATCGCTGCCACATCCTGAGCCATGTCGGCTTCAGATTTGTAAATTTGGACTGACAGATGATCAACACGAAAAAAGTTTGTAGCGGCTACCATATCGAGAACTGAGGACTGGGTAATACCTTTAATCTAACCTCTAACCTCTATGGGAGTCGGAGATGACTGAGGAACACAAAACAATGTAGACTATCTAAATTAAGTTAATAATTATTTACATTACATCCAAAAATCATGGTAACTGCGATTCTCTTTGATTTGGACGGTACTATTGTCAATACTGATCCTATACATTACCAAGCTTGGCAACAAATGTTGTGGAAATACAACATAGAAATTGATGAAAAATTTTATAAATCTCGAATTAGTGGTCGTTTAAACCCGGAAATTGTTAAGGACATTCTGCCAGAATTATCATCAGCCGCAGGTAGAGAATTTGCCGATGAAAAAGAAGCCTTGTTTCGGCAACTAGCCTCCCATCTTCAACCATTAAACGGATTTGCTGAACTCATAGCTTGGACAGAACTACATCAACTGAAACGTGCTTTAGTAACCAATGCTCCGAGATTAAATGCAGAGTTTATGTTGGAGGTGTTGGGGATAACAGAAAGTTTTCATCAAATTGTCTTGGCTGATGATTGCGTAGCAGGTAAACCAGATCCAGCACCTTATCAAGTTGCTTTGGGCAAATTGGGAATTTCAGCAGAAAAGGCGATCGCGTTGGAAGATTCCCCCTCTGGGATTCGCGCAGCAGTTGGTGCAGGTATTCGGACTATTGGCATTGCTTCTACTCACGACCCAGATGTTTTGCAGGAGGTTGGCTCATTTATGGCGATTCATGATTTTACAGATTTACATTTGTGGACATTACTCAATTCATTAATTGAGCCAGATTTAATTCGTAGTACGTGATGGTTATAGGGGTGTAAGGGTATGGTGTTGATTTTGTAGTGAAAAATTCATGCACAATCCTTTCCTAGCTAGCCTAACGCACATCTATGAAGCGGTGCGTTATGGCTAAATTTAATTTTTAATTTTTAATTTTTAATTGATTTATAGCCGTAACACACCCTACTGGCGTGGTAATGCTAACTCCTAAGTTCGATGAATTTTGATTACGAAACATCTTTGATAGTACTAACTATCTGCATAATTTTTTCAAACTGGAAATTATGGGCTAAATCTACGAAATACTCTTTCAAAGCAGTATTTTCGCAAGATATTTCTTCGGTTAACTTTAAAATGAGATCATCGCTACATTGGGCGGCAGCATTATATAAATTTATTACCCAATCTCTTGGTAATGTAGATAACAAAGGCAACAAATTATCATGTGCAAATATTGTTGTCCTAGCTTTTAGTGTTTGAGAACTGTCTTCTTGATAAAGGTATTTTATTCCTAAGTATTTATTGAGCTTTTCTAGAATTTCTTTTTCGGAGAACGGCTTGTTAATTAAATCATCACAGCCCACTTGCAGCATTGCCTGGCGTTGTTCTTCAAAAGCGTGAGCAGTCAAAGCAATGATAATCGTGTGGGGGTTGGGTATGGTGGTGTGATTCTCTGTTTCAGCAGAACGAATGAAGTGGGTGGCTTCATAACCATCCATTATTGGCATCCGCATATCCATCAAGATTAACTGTGGATGCCACTGTTGCCATATAGCCAGAGCTTCTTGACCGTTGGCAGCTTCTTGCACCACAAAACCAACAGATGACAGGAGTTTCACCAACAATAATCGACTGTCTGCTACATCATCCACTACCAAGATGCGACATTCTTGTTGTTGTGGTGCTAAACCGATGACTGAGCGTGCAGTAGGCTGACAGGGAATTTCATGGGCAGAAACTAAACCCACTTGTATCCGAAAACTAAATGTACTCCCCACCCCCACAGTACTACTAATGCTAATATCACCCCCCATCAGTTGTACGTATTTACGGCTAATAGCTAAACCTAATCCTGTACCTTGTTGAGATTTTCTACCGGCTTCTGTTTGTCCAAATGCTTCAAACAATACACCCACTTCATCATCACAGATGCCGATGCCAGTATCTTGTATTTCAAATATCAGGAACCGGGGATTAGTGATGGGGAATTGGGTGTTAGGTGTTGAGAGATGAGTTTTTGTCTCATCCTCAGTCCCTCCTTCGGAGTTCGTCAGTTGCACCTTTACGGGAAGGCTAACGCCAACATGGGGGAAACCCCCTTCGCGCAGTGTCTCGTAGAGAAGACCGCGCTGACTCACCAGTCCCCAGTCCCCATCCCCCATCTTCACCCGTAAGATGATACTGCCCGTTTCGGTAAACTTGATGGCATTACCTAAGATGTTGAGTAAGACTTGACGTAGTTTACTTTCGTCAGCTTGGATATGTTGGGCTATGTTAGGGGCGTATTCAAATTGGAGGTGTAAACCCTTTGCCTTGGCTCGGCCTTGCATCATTTCTTGCAAGTTATCCAAGAGGTGAATTAAATCAAAGTTATTAATGTTTAAGGTGGTTCTACCCGCTTCTATTTTTGACATTTCTAGAACGTCGTTGATCAAGTCTAGTAAATGTTCTCCTGCGCGGTTAATAATCGTTAGGTTCTGTTGGTTGTCTTTTGACAGTGTTTTGTCATGGCTCATAATTTGTGTGAAGCCTAAAATTGCGTTGAGTGGTGTCCGCAATTCGTGGCTCATATTGGCGAGGAATTCGCTTTTGGCTCGGTTTGCTCCATCTGCGGCGATCGCAGCTGCTTCTAGGGCTTGTGATTGTCTTTGGGTTTGTGTCAGCAGTTGTGCTTGCTGCAAAGCAACTTCTAACTGATTACCGATTTGAATGACAATGTTAATTTCGCCAGTTTTCCATTGACGAGGGCCAGAGTTTTGGTAAGTTGCTAATAATCCCCAAACTTGATCACCAGATAAAATGGGGACAATAATATACGCTTTTGCTTGCAAGCGCTCTAAAAATTCAATGTAGCAAGAACCAAATCCAGCTTGATAAATGTCGGAAACGCAGAGAAAATTTTTGTCTGGGGTAGATTGTGGAGTGTATTCTAACAACTTGGCCAGACAACTTTGGTCTTGCACTGTATTTTCTGTCAGATGGGGTGCATTTTTATGTGTTTCCATGAGGGAAATCCAATCTTTTCCCCAAGATTCAGCGACAAATTCACCACTCCCCTGGGAATCGAAACGATAAACTACGGCGCGATCGCAGTTGAGGACCTGTCTGAGTTCTTCGGTGGTAGCAGTAAATATGGTATCTAAATCTAGGGTTTGGCGCATTCGTTGAATGACTTGGGCGATCGCTCTTTCCCTCTCGACGCTTTCTTTGAGAGCTTCTTCTGCTCGTTGGCGATCGCTAATTTCTACTATCACTTTACCCACACCAGAAAGCTGATTACCCTCCCCAGGAATGGGAAAATAAGAAACTAAAAAGTGACGTAGGCTATCTGGTTGGTTGACTGCGGGCAGACTCAATTCTACATTCAGAATTGGTTGACTGGTTAAGAGTACTTGTTGGCAGAATGGTGTGACTAGAGGGGCGATTTGGGGTGCTATCTCTTCCAGAGTCCTGCCAATATGTTCTTGAGCAGATTTACCGTGAATATCTGCTATCAACTCATTAATTTGCACAAACCGTAGTTGATCATCGAAAATGCTCATACCCACAGGAGCGCCACTGAAAAAGGCATTGAGACGAGCTTCTCGCAATTCTAGTTCTTTTTCTAAAATTTTTCGCTCTGTAATGTCTTTGGTCGTACCTGTCATCCGTAAAGGCTGACCTTGTTCGTCGCGTTCCACAATTTGGCCACGAGACTGTACCCATTTCCAACCCCCGGCGGCGCAACGCATCCGAAATTCCATTTCATAAACGGGAGTAACACCTTGCAAATGATCAGCGATGGCTGATGTGACTCCGGCTAAATCTTCAGGATGTAACAATTGCTGAATGACTCGTTCGTCATCTTCTATATCCTCTTGTGCGTAACCTAACATCTTTTGCCATTGCCAGTCCCGATAAATTTTACCTGTGGCAATATTCCAATCCCATAACCCTAAATCGCTGGCTTCTAAGGCTAGTTGTAAACGTTCTTCGCTCTTTCTGTGAGCAGATTCTATTAACTTGCGTTCAATCAAGCTACCTAATTGGGTAGCAACAGCACCTAGCAGCATGAGTAAACGCTTATCTATGGAGATAGAACTGCGCTTGAAAAATATCAAAACTGCCAATACTTCCTTTCCCGCAAGAATCGGAATACCAAACCCTGCTTTTAAACCTACTTTGGCTGCTTGTGGCGATCGCAAAAATTGTCCTTGCTTGACTTGAGAAACATCTTCAATCCATTCAGATTGTTTGGTTTGCCAAACTCGTCCTGGTAGTCCGTCACCCGGTGCAATTCTTAGATTTTGACTTTGGTGACAAAATTCCTCTAAACTTGCTTCCTCGCAGTAACAAACCAAACTATGTTCTAAAACATGAGATTCACGATTGGGTGTCCATGCTTCCCCAAAATCCCAGCCAATGGTTTGGCAAATTACCCGCAATACTAAGGTTAAGGCGCTTTTCACATCAACTGCACGGGCGATCGCTTGGGTTGTTAATAGTAATAAACGGCTTTCCGCTTCGGCTTGCTTGCGTTCTGTAATATCTTTTGCTGTACCCAGGATGTACTTTTGTCCATCAATTTCAATCATTTCCGCACTAAACAGCGTCGTTTTAATTTCTCCACTGCTAGTGCGAAAATCAACTTCATGGTTGCGAATGGCTTTGGCTTTTTCGAGAATTCGGGACAGAAAATTGCACTCTTCTAGATTTACCCAAATATTTAATTCTTTATCGGTGTTACCAATGACTTGAGAACGAGAATAACCAAATAAGCGACAAAAACTGTCGTTAACTTCGATATAACGTGTTTCTGGATAAGTACAAAGAGTAATGGGGTCAGGAGATGCTCTAAAGGCTGATGCTAGTTTTTGTTCGGAAATCCGATGTGCTGCTTCTGCACGCTGGCGTTCCCGTGCTTCCAAGGCTAAGGACACTAAGTTAGTTAAAGAACGAGCAAAATTTTGGTCTTCGGGTGTCCAATGATGAGGTGATTTTACTGCTTCCAAACATAAAACCCCGACGGTTTCACCTGCTAGACGAATGGGTGTATCTAGCATGGCTGTGATATTCAAAGGGGTGAGGTAAGATTGAGCAAATTCTTTTGTTCTCGGATCTGTATAAGCATCATCTGCGGCGATCGCTTCATCTTGATGCAAGGCTTGAAAATAAGTGGGATAATCTTTTGCTGATAAAGACATTCCTGCACTGTGTTGATTGCGACTATATTCAAATAGATCGGCACATTGAATTTTAGTAAGTGTTTCGTCATATAACCAAATACTTGCTCGCTCTATACCTAAATTATGAGCAGCAACATTTGTAATTTCTGCAAGGGCTGTTTTTAAATTCCCTTGATATAGGATTGGATTTTTTCCCAGTTTCGTTAATACTAAATTATGTTTGTACAGCTTGACAGTATTAGTCTGGTATTCCTGCGTATTGTTTTTTGAGCTTGTAATCTTGCTGTTACTACTTACTAACGAATGGGAGTTTAATGATTGATTAATACTTTCTTCGTTATTTAACTCTGATAGTTGCCAACAACATTCTTTTTTATTACTTATGACATTTTGATTCAGTGCGTTATTCAACGATATTAAACCATCCACAACTGGAAACGACTGATGAGGTTCTTCTAATTGATTTTTCTGTTTGCTTTGAATTTTTAATTGATTTCTCATCCGTAACAAAAATTCTTCTTGGCGTAATGGCTTACTAATAAAGTCAGATACACCTATTTGAAAATAACTGCTATATTCAGAAAGCTGTTCAATATAAGTGAGCAAGAGAATAGATATGTCTTGGAGGGACTTCTCCGCCTTTAAATTTTGGCAAAAAGAAAGTCCGTCTATTTTATCAATAGAACTATCTATTAAAATTAGATCAGGCATTAATTCACTGACACTGCTGATTGATATTTTAGCAGTGCTAACCCTTTGTAATGAGTACTTTGTTTCTGCTAAAAAACCTGACAAACAGCGCCAATTTTCCAAAGAATTATCAATTAATAAAATTTTTGTTCGTTGATAATCTATGAGCATACTATCAAATTAGGCAGCAAATTTTAAAAGAGATAAACGAACTAAAAAATTTAAACGTGATCAAAATCATGAAAAGTCAGCAATTTGGCGAAAATATCGCCAAAAAAACTCAATTAGTAATAATTGTCCCCACAATTATTCACAACTATAACGCACATTTGTTACATAAATGACAAAAGACTGGTGAGTATGGAGAGAGGAGAAAGAACGAGAACTTTTAACGGCTGCTTCGTCTGAACAGCCTCACAAGTTCCTCATGTTATGGCTATAAATTTTTGCTAATGACTCTTAGGCGATCGCCATTACGGTGATAGAACAAATATGAGTGCTATGCAATCCCCCAAAAATTTTAGTTGTTCCTCTGTGTATGGGCCTGTCAAATCTTGGCGATTTGGAAATTCTCTTGGTATCGATCCCATTGGGGTTGTATCTACCTGCTCGTTTAACTGCGTCTACTGTCAGTTAGGGCAAATTCAAGCACATACCAGTCAGCGTCAGATTTTCGTCCCTACAAGCCAATTATGGGAGGATTTGCAAGCACTTGCGCCTTACGACCAGGTAGATGTCGTTACCCTTAGTGGCAGTGGCGAACCTACTTTAGCACTAAACTTAGAGGAAATTTTGGCGATCGCAAAACAGGTAACACAAAGGCCAACAGTAGTCTTAACCAACAGTACCTTGCTGAGTGACACTACAGTCCGTCATGCTTTGCAATCAGCAGATATTGTGGCTGTTAAACTAGATGCGATTTCGTCAAATCAATTGCAGCGCATCAATCAACCTGTAGCGACAATTAATCTACCGCACATTCTTGCAGGTATTGAGCAATTTCGAGAAGAATATCAAGGGAATCTCGCTATTCAAACAATGGTGTTGTCTCCCTGGACAACGGAAATGATAGAGATTTACATCCAACAGATAGAACGTCTAAATCCTCAGGAAATTCAACTTAACGTTCCTGCTCGCCCCCGTGTTTTAGTTCGACAATTAGATGCTAGGGGAAATGATGCAATTGAATCCGTCTCAGATAGTATACGTCAACTTAAATGTCTCAGTGCGAATATCCTCAAGCCACTGGCTGACACAATCCACTATGCCACAAAAATTCCTGTACGTTGCGCCCCGATAAACTAGGGGTATGGGGGTAAATCCGTCTTTCCCTTACACCCACCGCCAACAATATTTCTGTGTCGTTCAACTAGTTAACAACCAACGCTTCCAAGGAGAAACCAATGGAAACCCAATCAACCAACCCACCAATTACACTTCCAGAAATTCCCCCTGGCTATCTCAACATTATGGGTTACATCGATGAGTCAGAGGTAAATGGCCCCGGCTGTCGTGCAGTAGTTTGGGTACAAGGTTGTCCCCGTGAATGTCCAGGATGTTTTAATCCTGATTCATGGACGTTTGAAATCAACCAACTAGTTTCTGTAGATTCTCTTGTTGAGCAAATTCTCAGCAAACCGCAAAATCAAGGTGTGACATTTTCCGGTGGAGAACCTTTTTATCAAGCAACAGCATTGGCGGAATTAGCTCGTAAGCTGAAAGCTGCTGGTTTAAGTGTCATGTCTTTTACAGGCTTCACCCTGAAACAACTACAATCTGAATCAGCACCCCCTGCTTCTCAAGCATTATTAGAACAACTTGATATTTTAATTGATGGGCCATTTGTGGAGTCTTTAGCAATTAATTCTCCAGATTCTCCAGTTTCCTCCAAAAATCAAAAAGTTCATGTTTTTAACCCCGCCTTTGTAGATAAAGTTACCTGGGCTAGTGATCAAATAGAAGTTCACATTCTCAAAGATGGAAACCGTATTGTTACTGGTTATCAAGGATGGTTGGAATTGACTTGAAAATGGTTGATTGTTGACTGTTGGCTGTTGAATATAGAACTGATGAACTCAAATGCTCCAATGATCTGAATGTAGGGTGCGTCAGTGTGATAGAACCTAACTATACTCAGAAATTATTCATACTGACGCACCCTACCAAACTAACGACTGATAATGTTGACCTTGACGCAACTTGTAACACCCAATCCTAATTTAGCAGTCACTCTAACCTTGCCTCTCACAGCAGAAGAACGCTGTCGCTCTCGTCATCGCTTTGAAATAGAAGATGGTCAGGTTGTGTTTTTGCGTTTACCTAGAGGTACAGTTTTGCAGGATGGGGATATTCTCCAAGATGAAACCAATGGCAATTTAATCAGAATTGTGGCTAAACCAGAACCAGTATTAACGGCGGTTGCTCAAACTCAACTTTTATTAATGCGAGCAGCGTATCATTTAGGTAATCGTCACGTACCTGTAGAAATTACCCCGACTTATCTACGCTTATCGCCTGATACCGTTTTGCGGACAATGTTGGAACACATGGGGTTAGAAATTACCGCAGAAATTCTCCCCTTTCAACCAGAATTGGGCGCTTATGGACACAATCACCCTCACTGATCACCATTTTTTACATATCTTACAACTAGCTAGTTCTGCTTTACCTGTGGGAGCTTATAGCTACTCGGAAGGATTAGAAACACTGGTAGAAAGTGGGACAATTACTAGTCAATCAACTCTGCAACAATGGTTAGAGGCTGAACTAAGTTATGGGGCGATTCGTCTAGAAGCTGCGGTGATGGTGAGATCATATCAAGCTACCATAATGGGTGAGATGGAAACCTTACGCTATTGGAATCTGTGGTTATCTGCGGCGAGGGAAACCCAAGAATTACGCAATTCTAGCTGGCAAATGGGGCGATCGCTCATGCAGTTACTTGGTAAAATACAACCAGAAATTCTATCTTTAGCCAATAGTGTAGGTAATCCTTGTAATTATGCGATCGCTTTTGCAATTGCCTCTGCACATTGGCAAGTAAATATTCAAGCCGCCTTATTAGCATATCTGCATAGTTGGGCAACTAATTTAATTACGGCTGGTGTCAAACTCATCCCCCTTGGACAAACAGCAGGACAAGAATTACTACTTCAGTTGCAACCGTTAATTAGTCATGCAACAGTAGAAATTATGTCTTTAAAAGATGATGAACTCAGTTGTTGTAGTTGGGGTTTATCTTTAGCCAGTATGCAGCACGAAACGCAATATACAAGGTTGTTTAGGAGTTGACAGTTGACAGTTAACAGTTAACAGTTAACAGTTAACTGTTAACAGTTAACAGTTGACTTATGAATGCTTTTCGTGTTGGGGTAGCAGGCCCGGTGGGTTCGGGGAAGACGGCTTTAGTTGATGCTTTGTGTAAAGCATTGCGCGATCGCTATAAGCTGGCAGTGGTAACAAATGATATATATACTCAAGAAGATGCCCAATTTTTAGTCCGTTCGCAAGCCTTGACAAGCGATCGCATTTTAGGCGTAGAGACAGGCGGTTGTCCACACACAGCAATTCGAGAAGATGCTTCCATGAATTTGGCAGCAATTGAACAGCTAGAACAGCGTTTCACCGATTTAGATTTAGTCTTTTTAGAAAGCGGTGGAGATAATTTAGCTGCTACCTTTAGTCCTGAGTTAGTAGATTTAACAATTTACGTCATCGATGTAGCCGCCGGTGATAAAATCCCCCGCAAAGGCGGGCCGGGAATTACCAAATCTGACTTATTAGTAATTAATAAAACTGACCTAGCCCCCTACGTCGGCGCAGATTTAAGTGTTATGGAAAGAGACGCAAAAAAAATGCGTGGCGATAAACCCTTTATTTTTACTAATTTAAAAACTCAACAAGGACTCAACGATGTAATTGAATTTGTTTGTCATCATATCTGTCCTGTGTAGGGGAAAATGGGTCTTGGGTACTAATACCGTTTCTTAATGAAGATGTGCTTTATTCTGGACTGTAGAGACGTTCCATGCAACGTCTCTACATCATTTATTTGTTACAACTTCATAGAGAATTGGTATAAGCATTAAAAATAATTGTACCCATTCCCCATTCCCTAGAGATTAGCTTCAATCAACTGACGATACTCACTTTTTTGCTTAACACCCTTAACTTCTTTCACCAGTTCTTTATCCTTAAAGAACTGAACAGTTGGTGTGCCGGTTACCCCAGCATTTTCCGCAATATCCCGGTCTTGGTCAATGTCGATTTCCACAAAGTGGATTTTGCCGTCAAATTCATCGACTACTTTATTTAAGATTGGCTTGAGAGTATGGCAAGGGCCACAGCCAGGGGAGACGTATTTGACAATGAGTAGGCGATCGCTTTCATGAAATAATTTTCGTAAAGCATAGCCACCAGCATGGCGAGTTGCGCTCAAAGCAAATCCCGCCTCTTGTTCCGCTTCTGTTTTCTGCGCTACTGGCTGAGTTTCTAACTCATTATTGATTGTTGGTTCTTGATGGAACTCTTGAATCAACGCATTCGCAGACAACCAACGTTCCGCTAACAGCGCCGCCGCGCAGCCACTACCAGCCGCCGTAATTGCTTGACGATACTCATGGTCTTGTACGTCACCCGCCGCGAACACACCCTCTACACTAGTTTCTGGCGAACCATGTTTGGTAACAACATAACCAATTTCATCTAGTTCTAGTTGTCCCTGAAATAAGGAAGTGTTGGGCTTGTGACCAATAGCGTAGAACAAACCCCTGGCGTGTACTGTGGTTTCTTCCCCAGTCTTATTATTGCGGACTTTCACCCCATCCATGTGACCATTACCAAACACATCCACAACTTCTGTGTTCCAATGCACTTGGATTTTGGGGTTACTCAAAACGCGGTCTTGCATAGCTTTAGAAGCCCGCATCTTTTCAGAACGCACCAACAAATTAACCTTCGAGCCGTACTTGGTGAGATATATGGACTCTTCCGCCGCCGAGTCACCAGCACCAATCACAGCTAACTCTGCACCGTGGAAAATTGGGGTTGCACCATCACAAATTGCACAAGCCGAAATCCCCCGACTCCAGAATTGATGCTCGCTAGGTAAACCTAAACGTTTTGCCGTCGCACCAGTGGCAATAATAATACTGTGTGCTTTAAATTCTCTTTCCTCTGAGCGCACAGTAAATGGACGTTGGCTCAAGTCAACTGATATAACATCTTCAGTATATAACTCAGCCCCCCAGCGTTCTGCTTGAGCCTTCATCCTATCCATTAAATCCGGCCCGGTAATCCCTTGGGGAAACCCTGGAAAGTTTTCTACCTCAGTCGTTGTCATAAGTTGCCCACCAGGCAAACCCCCAGCTTGAAAACCTTCAAATACAACGGGTTTTAGGTTAGCTCTCGCCGCATAGATAGCAGCCGTGTACCCTGCTGGCCCAGAACCAATAATGACTAAGTTTTCTACAGTTGGGTTAGACATAATATTTATACGAACTCATAACGACTACGTTTAATATAACATAACATATCAGATCGGCAAGGGGAATGACAAGAAAACATCTACTAGCTTGAGCCACTTCAAGATAGCTATTGGCTTTTCGCCCGTCTCCTGCGCAATCAGTGGCAACTGTTCGTGTAAGATAAATTAGCTTTGGTAGATAGCAGAGATAGAACGCTTTTATGAATCAATTGACGGTTAAAGATTGGATACTCATCAAGCGGCGGCTGACTCCCTATCTGTTCTTGCTACCTGCTTTGATTTTGTTGGGGTTAACAGTCTTTTGGCCGGCATTGCAAGCGTTTTACCTGAGTTTTACTAGCTACGAAGACCTGAGCCAACCACCCCAGTGGATAGGGATTAAAAACTTTCTTCGGTTGTGGAAAGATGCTGTTTTCTGGAAAACTTTAGAAAATACATTTCTTTATCTTGTCGCTGTAGTGCCGATTTTGGTGATTGCGCCTTTAGGGTTGGCAATCTTAGTGAATCAAAAACTACGCGGAATTAATTGGTTTAGAGCCGCGTACTACACACCAGTAGTAATTTCTATGGTGGTCGCAGGTATCGCTTGGAAATGGCTATACGCCGAAAATGGTTTACTTAATCAGTTGCTCAAAACAATTGGTCTTTTCCCAGAAGGTATTCCCTGGCTCACTACTTCCGCTAAAGTTTTCGGTATTGTGCCAATCTCCCTAGCCAGTGTCATGGCTGTGACGATATGGAAAGGACTAGGCTATTACATGGTGATTTATCTAGCTGGGTTGCAATCAATTCCCGCAGATGTGTATGAAGCCGCCGCCATTGATGGCTCAGATGGTATTAGTAAACATTGGGATATTACCATCCCTTTAATGAAACCCTATTTAGCACTAGTAGCGGTAATTTCCGCGATTTCTGCTACTAAGGTATTTGAGGAAGTTTACATCATGACTCAAGGGGGGCCGCTCAATAGCTCGAAAACCATTGTTTATTATCTCTATGAGCAAGCCTTTAGTAATTTAGAAATTAGCTACGCCTGCACCATTGGACTAGTACTATTTTTGATAATTTTAGCTTTGTCAGTTTTGCGGTTAGTGATTAGTCAACCAGGGGGAGACGGTCTAGTTTAATACTGAGACTACCGCCTTAAATTTTCCTATGCTACATTAAGTTACAAGATAGTAATATATTTGCCGAGCTATGGTTTGGGTTCTGTATACCCAACTGGTGCGCCAACCTCTGGATTGAGCGTATACCGCAAAGTAATAGGTTACTGTTTTGCACCGTTTGATAAGGCCAGTGGCAGAGCCGATAAAGCTTATGCTACATCAAACAACGCGAAAGTTAGCTCACTGGTAGAGCGATCGACTGTTAATCGATTTGTTGTAGGTTCGATTCCTATACTTTCTCCCAACCCTGTCAGGGTCAAAAGACACTACTCTGCAAAAGTAGCCCATTTAACTTTAGAAAAACTCTGTGATGTAGGTTTACTATTGGTCATCACCAGGTGATGTTCAATAGTAGCAGTGAAGAAGCTAGAGCGGATGTTCTCTCTCTAACTTGAGTATGTTCCTTCGGTTTCCTATTTAGGCAAACTGAACGACATATTTGATGCTGTTGTCTATTTCTAGATGACCCTTGGGTACTCTAGACGCAAGTAGCAGCAATCTTAATCCAGTTTTGGAGACACATTCGCCCGCAACTGAACTGTAAACACCTACATTTGCAGAGTTTTAAAATATCATGTAGTATAATACTACATATAGTGAATTGAAATTGAGAGACGATGGAGCAAGCACGTCAAGTCAAAATCAGCAAATTCTTAAGTAAGCATTTGCGTCATACACCAGAACGCCTTGGTTTGGTTTTGGCTCCTGGCGGTTGGGTAGCAGTTGATGAGTTACTATCTGCTTGTGCATCCCATCAATTTCCTATTTCTCGTGCAGACTTGGAACAGGTTGTATCTAACAATGATAAGCAGCGCTTCTCATTCGATGAAACTGCAACTAAAATTCGAGCCAATCAGGGACATAGTGTGGAAGTAGATTTGCAACTACAACCACAACTTCCACCACCAATTCTTTATCACGGTACAGGTGAAAAATCAGTACCAGCAATCTTAAAATCTGGATTGCTGAAAATGTCACGTCACCATGTGCATTTATCTAAAGATATAGAAACTGCCCGAACAGTAGGAATACGGCATGGTAAACCAGTTATATTTTCTGTTGATGCTATGGTTATGTATCAATCAGGATTTACTTTTTATTGTTCAGATAATGGGGTTTATTTAGTGGATCATGTTCCACCTGAGTATTTACATATGATGAATTAAGTTATTCTAATGCCAAACTTTGATAATCAATTACAAACATTCCAGGCCAGCGATCGCCAAGAATGGCGGGAATGGTTGACACAAAACTATCAAACATCAATTGGGGTATGGCTAATTTACTACAAAGTCAAAAGTGGTAAACCGAGTATTAAATATAATGAGGCAGTCAAAGAAGCCTTATGTTTTGGTTGGATTGACAGTAAAGTTAAATCCTTGGACAAAGAACGTTATATGCAGATATTTACCCCCCGAAAACCGAAGAGTGGATGGTCAAAATTAAATAAGCAATATATCCAAGAACTTACTCTGCAAGGTTTGATTACCGAGGCTGGTTTAGCGAAGATTACAGTTGCAAAACAAGACGGTTCATGGACTATCTTAGATGCAATAGAAGCATTAATTATTCCCGATGACTTACAACAAGCCTTAGCAGCTAATGAAACAGCTAGTACATATTTTTTAGGATTAAGTAGCTCATCGAAGAAAAATATTCTTTTACGGCTTGCCAGCGCTAAACGTCCGGAAACAAGGCTGAAGCGAATTGAGGAAACTATAAATTTAGCATTACAAAACAAAATCACCAAGTTATAAATGTCTTGGAATTGAATCAAATTATCTGAGTTTTTTATGCAAATTGATATGTGGAAATATTTTTATATTAAACCTAACGAAATCGGCATTTTATATCATCGGAGTGATTTCAAAAAAATCTTACAGCCGGGGACTTACATTTATTTTGGTAGGCATTGGCAAGTTAAAACTTATGATCTCAATCAGCCTGAAGCTAAGATTGAGAACTTGGAATTATTACTAAGAAATCATGGTGCAGAATTACAGGAGTATTTGCTAGTAGTTAGGACAGGATTTAATCAAGCTGCTTTAGTCAGGTGTGGTCAAATTTGGCTTAGTGTTTTACCTAATCAATTGCGGGTATTTTGGCGTGGTTTTATAGAGGTACAAGCTCATTTTTTCAATTTGGAAACAAGTTTGGAATTACCTGCTGAGTTTGTGCAGCAAGTAAGGGGAATTGCTTTGAGTGGAATCAAGAAATTCCCAATTTCTGAGTATGAGCTTGGTTTGCTGTATGTGCAGAACAACTTTGTGCGATCGCTCTCTACCGGAGAGTACGCTTTTTGGTCGATTGATCGGGATGTTTCTGTGCGGACTATCAGTCGTCTTGTCCCTAATCCAGACTTTCCCTTAGAAGAAATATTGATTGAGCGACACCCTGATTTTGTGGCTACTTATTGCGAAACGGTACAGTTACAAAGTCAACAAGTAGCGATCGCTCGTTATCAAGGTAAAGTCATTGCTATCCTACCACCAACCAGCCGCAAGCTATTCTGGCAAGACGTGGAAGTAGAAGTAATTGACATCAGCACCGATGCTAAATTGCCAACTTCCCTTATTGGTGAGTTAGTGTCTGGTTCACGAGAGGTTGTAGCCTTGAGCCACAATTACTTACACCTTTGTGAAGTACCACCACAACACATTGGCTTGTTATACATTAATCAAGAGTTTCAAACACAACTCCCTTCAGGGAAACACGCCTGGTGGGTGTTTGGACGTTCTTGGCAAACGGAAGTCTTTGACCTACGTCAACAAACTTTGGAAGTATCCGGGCAAGATATCCTCACCAAGGATAAAGTACCCTTACGCTTGAACTTAACTGCTGGCTACCGCCTTCTTGACCCCTTGAAAGCCAGAAACAGCTTATCAGATATTCTCAACTATTTGTATAAAGAATTGCAGTTTGCCTTACGTGGTGCTGTGGGGGAGAGGAGTTTGGATGCTTTACTGGAGGATAAAGGCACAATTGATAGAAGTATTTTTGAGTATATTCGTCAGAAAACTGCCGACTATGGAATCGAAGTAGATTCTGTTGGAGTGAAAGATATTATTCTTCCCGGCGAAATTAAAACTATTTTGAGCAAAGTAGTGGAAGCCGAAAAAGCTGCCCAAGCTAACGTAGTTCGTCGTCGTGAAGAAACAGCCGCCACTCGCAGTATGTTGAATACCGCCAAGGTCATGGAAGATAACCCCGTAGCCTTGCGTTTAAAGGAATTGGAGGTGTTAGAGCGAATTGCCGAGAAGATTGAGAAAATACAAGTAAATGGCAGCTTGGACAGCATTTTGACGGAATTAATTCGGATTAATCGCAATTAAACGCTATATTTTCGATAATTTACAATCCTACGTAACTAATTATCTAAGATAGATGCAGAGAATTGGCTTCTATGTCATCCTAGAAAAGGAGAGTTAATTCGGTGAGTATCTTTGTTTTTAGTATTGACGGGCTTTTCCCTTTTAGTATTTACAGGCTTTTCTCCGAAATTTACATCTCTAGACAGTAACAATTTTGGAGACCATCGATGTCAATTTATGTAGGCAACCTCTCTTACGAAGTTACCCAAGACACCTTAAGTGCCGTTTTTGCAGAATACGGTACTGTAAAGCGTGTTCAACTACCTACTGACCGCGAAACAGGACAACCACGGGGTTTTGGTTTTGTGGAAATGGGAAGTGAAGCTGAAGAAGCAGCCGCTATCGAAGCTCTTGATGGTGCTGAATGGATGGGACGTGACCTAAAAGTTAACAAAGCCAAGCCCAGAGAAGACCGAGGTCCTTCTGGTGGTAATCGGGGAGGATACGGTGGAGGCGGTGGACGCAACCGCTACTAAGCTTTAAAAGCTGAAATTTTTGTAGCCGATTTTCAGATTAGACAAAGAGTACGCCTTTTTTTTAAACTTGAGTCAACTGGACGGCTTACCATTATGAGCCATTAATTAAGCTAATTTAGCAGGAGAGATAATGACCCAAATAGTAGTGGGTGAGAATGAACACATTGAGTCAGCCTTACGCCGATTCAAGCGAGAAGTTTCCAAAGCGGGAATTTTCCAAGACATGAGGAAACACCGTCACTTTGAAACGCCTATTGAAAAAAGCAAGCGCAAAAAACTCGCCTTGCACAAACAAAGCAAAAGACGTTTCCGTACCTAAAGGATGACATAGAGACAAAAGAAAACCCTCATAGTGCTTATGAGGGTTTTCTTTTGGCGATTTAGCTCAGAAGAGGAAAAATTCAGCAATAAGTACTTCTAACTGGACAGCTGATGCACGATATCAAAGTTTGGTAGGGTACGTCAGTACAACAGAACCTAAATATACTCGGAAACTCTTTATACTGACGCACCCTAAATTTTGAATATTTTTTATCTGGAAGTCCCTTGGCAAAGATAATAATTTTCATTGTGATGTAAAGAAAATAGCCTTACACAAGAAAATTGTTGAAGTGAGTGGTTCTTTTATTTACTTGCTATACTGTTGAAAATATATGTCTCATTATCAATAATAGATAAGTGTGGAACGTTGAATTTCATGATGAGTTTGAATCAGAATTTGATGATTTACCTGAAGAAGTACAAGATGAACTAAGCGCTACAGCACAGCTATTAGAAGAATTTGGTTCACAGCTCAAACGTCCTCATGCTGACACGCTCAACGGTTCCCAATACAGCAATATGAAAGAGTTGAGGTTTAATGCTGATGGTGGTGTTTGGCGTGTAGCGTTCGCTTTTGATCCAAAAAGGCAAGCAATCTTACTCGTAGCAGGTGATAAATCAGGTGTTAGCCAAAAGCGTTTTTACAAGGAATTAATCAAAAAAGCTGATGCTCGATATAAAAGTCATCTTTTAAAGTTAGAAAAGGATTCAGCACAAGATGGGAAAGAGCTTAAGAGACAAAATCAAAGAACTACCAATAGAACGCCAGAAAAAGATTGAAGCACGCGCTCAGGAGTTGATAGCGCAAGAGCTTAAGAGACAAAAAATGAAGCAAGAAAAATACAGAATGAGAAAGTCAGGAGTTTTTTCTAGCAGAGAAGTAGCTGTTCTTAGAAAAATTCAAGAGCAGGTGTTAGTTTAATACAGCAAAATAATTAAGTCTCAAGGTTGTTATCAAGGATATGCTGAAAACCCCATATCTTTTCACAATGATGGCTAGAACTTACGCAGGTATCACATAATATACGTCGTGTAGGGTGCGTCAGACGGCTCAAATGCTGTCAATAAAAATATTCTTGATATCTGACGCACCCTACTAATATGCCAGTTGCGTAAGTGTTGAGGACACGTAACTAATGATTAATAATAGTTGTGACGTGTTGTAGCTTTGTTTGATACACCTTGACTAATCTATCAATTCCTTTAAAACGATAATCTCCCATTTTTTGAAAATCATAACGTTGTGAAAGTAATTCATAAGTGGCTTCACTAATGACGCATTCGCTAGGTGGACACACTGCTTCCATACGCGCAGCTAAATTAATTGTTCCGCCTAAGGCTGTGTACTCTACCCTTTGAGAACTACCAACATCCCCAACAACAGCCTTACCACTGTTAATGGCTATACGTAACTGTAGCGGTTCTTGCCAGAAACCATTGGCGTTGAGATGTTCCATCCGAATAAGCATACCTTTAGCCGCAGCAGTGGCGCGATCAGCGTGGTCTGCTTGGGGTTCGGGCGCGCCAAAAAATGCCATGATACAATCACCGATATATTTATCTAAAGTGCCGCCACAGGCAAACACTTCTTGTAACATCTCTTCAAATAAGTTATTTAATAATTGAGCGATCGCTGTTGGTGTTAATCTTTCGGAAATAGCTGTAAATCCCACTAAATCAGCAAACAAAATACTGATTTCGCTTTCCGCCGGCGGTAAGCGACCATCTGGTAAACCACCAATAGAAATCAATTGTTGGACGACGGCCGGAGAATGATAACGTTCTAGGCGATGGCGAATGACTTCTTCTGTTTTCAGTTTCTCTGCTAATAACCAACGTTGGACGCTAGAAGCCACAAGATTTGCCAAAGCGGAAAAAAAGCTGAGTTCTTCTTCGCCATCTCTCTCCCAGTGATAAGAAGACAAATGAGCATCAGCATAAAGCACGCCTACAACTTTATTTTCATCCCATAACGGTACAGCCATCGCGCTACGAATGCCTTTGAGTAAAATGCTGTGTTCACTAGAAAACCGCTCATCTTTGTGAGTGTCAGCAGTTTGGATGACGATTTTTTCTTCAAATACCTTTTGACAGATACTACGACTAATCCAACTAGCATCAGCTAATAAATATTGCTGTTGAGTTTTACTTCTAGTACCAGCGTTGACTAGCTCTAGATGACCGCAACCATTGACATCAATTAATAATGCTAAACGGTCAATACTACCGAGGTAACGAAACACAACCTGTTGTACCTGAAAAAAGATTTCCTCGATGGATGCAGCTGCACACAGATTTTTGGCGATGTCTACTAAGTCCTTAAGCCGGGCAATTGTTTTATTCTTATTGCTGATGTCACCATCATCACTATTAGCTTCTATCCATTGTTGTTGTAGTTGCTTGGCACTGCGAAAAATGGTTCTCTGTTCGCCAACATCAGAAACTGGTACTGGCTCAATCGAGACTACTGTTACAGGTTTTTGAAACATCACGACTAAATTCACATTCCCCAACCAAATGACATCACCATGCTGCAACTGTCGTGGATGGCTAACAATGCTTTGATTAACTTGTGTTCCGTTTTTACTACCCAGATCCTCAATTATCCATTTACCATCAGCTTTTTTTACCAATTGAGCGTGCTTACGAGAAACACCAGCGAACGGTAAGTATAAATTACATTCCGGCAACCGACCAATTGTGAACACATCTCGATTCACGGTAACAGTTGTTTCCGTATCTCCTTGTTGTAGGCGTAAAGTCAGTTCAGTCATGGGTGTAATATATGTATCCTGACAGATGGGAACACAAAGTTGTCTAAGGCAAAGAATAGAAGGATAGTCTTTACCTTTTCTTTATGGCACTCTTAATGAAGATCGACAACTATATGTAGTAAATATTACGCATCTATTATATTGAAAAGTTTTTAAAGCTCTATGAGAGGCGACTCAGAGAAATTACTTAATTTCCTCTGAATATGATCTGTATATATAGGAAATAATCTCATTTTGTCTTGGGTTATACAATGTTTATCACTAACCAAAATAAAAGCCACATTTTAAGTATAAGCAAGTATCTTTATTTTTAATTTATAATATCTTCATATAAAAAATACATTTATTTGATCAGAATTTTATTTGAGCAAATAATATTAGAAGAGCGTCAGAATTATCTCAATCTATATACTGAGTATTCATCAGTAATTATTAACAATTATTCCTTATGGTGAGAAGCCAACAAAATCCGCAAAAATATAATTGGATATTTTTCCTTGTTAGCGTTTTTATTGTATTAATAGCTACTCTTTACCCATTTAATTTTTCAAAAATAGTAAAATTTTCAATTACTGAAATTATCGCTAGCTTTAATAATTCAAGCTCCTTCCAAGACCAGGTGAATAATATTTTATTATTTCTACCCGTGGGTTGGACTTTCGGTAACTTATGCCAAAATTCGATCAAAAAAATTACATTACAAATTTTCTTCGTAATTTTGGTTAGCTTTGGCTTGTCATTAACAGTTGAATTTCTCCAGATATTCTTACCCTCTAGAAGTCCTACGCCTGCTGATTTATTGAATAATAGTTTAGGAGGCTTATTTGGGTTTATTGGTTTTTCTATATGGAATGCAAAAAGCTTTAGTAGTACAGTAGAAAAACTAGAGTCAAGTCGAGTGAGTAAATCATCTAAACTAATTATTTGTTTTTTCTGTGGTTATTTAGTTTTGACATTGTTTATCTCACTATTCTGGCAAGGTACAACTAATTTAAGTAATTGGGATAGTAATTATTACTTGAGTGTTGGTAATGAAATTACAGGTAATAAAGCATGGGCAGGATATGTATCGGAAATCTCTATTGTTGATAGAGCTATATCCAAAAATGAGGCATCACAAACTTTAGCTGATGCCAATTACTTGCATAAGCTCGGTAATTCTTTAGTAGCTCACTATAAACTGAATGGTGAATGTTGCTATCAAGACCAAACAGGTAATCAGCCAGAGCTATTATGGCAAGGAAGGTCTGCCAGTACATCAAAAAGCCAAGGTGCATTTTTAGATGCTCATCATTGGTTGAAAACATCGACTCCTGTCAGCCATCTTAGCCAAAGAATGAGTCAGACATCGGAGTTTACTATTAGTACAGCGATCGCCACTAGTAATCTAAACCAGAAAGGCCCAGCACGAATTATCTCTGTTTCTGGTAGTTCTCAACGCCGCAATTGGACGCTAGGACAGCAGGGAAATAGCCTAGACTTCCGCTTACGTACACCACTTACGGGAGAAAATGGGACGGAATTGAAATTAAATATACCTAATGTCTTTACGGACACTTACCTTCATCATCTTGTTATCACCTATTCCAGAGGTAATATCCAAATATATGTAGATAAGCTAGAAAATTTTCATTCTTTTAGCTTGCTGGATTTAATTCCCAAAGAGCAGCGAATTTTTTATTATGCACTCACTTTCATGCCTTTAGGAATAGGTTTAGGAATAATCACTTTCCTAGCTAGAAAAAAATTAATATTTTATAGAATTTTATTTTATAGTGGAATTCTGATACCTTCTTTGATGTTAGAAGGTATTTTAGTTAGTGAAAGTGGCAAAGATTTCAGTATCAAACACCTACTGCTTGGTATCTCTTTTACAGCAGTGACCATGATATTTTTGAGAATCCGGGCAGCTAGACTAAAAACGATCAGTTAGTGGTCAACCCATTCGGGAATTCAAAATTCAAAAAAGGTCAGCAGTATTTTAATTCCTGCGATTTACATTGGTGGTAACTCTAAAGGTAAAGTTCCCAATAAGCCTTTGCGATAGTCAGTTAATAATTGCCTTGCCGTTCTTTCCACATCCCCCTTGTGGCGATATTCTGCTAGAGCGTGTAAATACCCTTCTCCTGTGTGGGGTGTAGGGTCGAGTTCGTACCGTGCGTATAGGGGTGATCTTGGTAATAACTCACCGGCTTGTTCTTGGAGTGAATTGACTATATCAATCAAGGCCGCAGCTACTAGCTGATTGTCATAAGATGCTTGACCAATATCGTCACAAATTGCTAGTTTCACTGCTGCTTCTTGATTACCCAATTTAACGGGGATGACTCCGGGAGCATCCAACAGTTCTAACTGGTCAGAAATTCGCACCCAGCGTAGTTGACGTGTTACACCAGGACGAGCAGCACTTTCTACAACGCGTTTTCCTAATAAACGGTTGATTAAGGCTGACTTACCAACGTTAGGAAAGCCGATAACCACTGCACGCACTGCGCGAGGTAGCATTCCTCTATCGCGTCTTCTTTGATTCAGTTCTACCCCTGCGGCTTGGGCTGCTTTTGCCACACCAGCCACACCTTGACCGTGTTGGGCATTAGTACAATAAGGGACTTCGCCGCGATTTTGGAAATAATCTATCCACAGAGATCGCACCTGTGGAGGTATCATATCTAATCGGTTTAACACCAAAATTCGCGCCTTATTTCCCACCCACTCGTCTATTTGTGGATGATGAGTAGCCAAAGGAATCCGCGCATCTCTAACCTCAAATACCACATCTACCCGCGATAGCTGTTCTTTAAGATTCTTTTCCGCTTTGGCAATATGCCCCGGATACCATTGAATTAAATTTAATTTGTAGTTATCAGTTAAGCCCATAATTTGAGGGAGTAGGGAGTATTAATCAATTCAAAATTCAAAATTCAAAATTAAAGACAGCCACGCACAAGGGACGCGGTTTTGAACCTCACTTCTAATTATTACCTGTGATGGCTTGATGTAAAATCAGACGGTTACCATCTGGGTCGTAGGCGTAAATTTCTCTGCCGTGGGAGGCGATCGCAATTTCTCCTGGTGGGGGATAACCTAAATCGGTGATATGTGCGATCGCTGCTTCTAAATTACTGACTTCTAAACACAAACTCACTTTACTTTTAGTTGAATTGTGAAATTCGGACTCGTGAGTCTGTTTAGGTTGAAAAATACCTAATCGCATTCCAGCAACAAGAAACTCGGCATACACATTGGGTATGGAAGTTATTGGTTGTTGTTCTAAGAAGTTAGTGTAAAAGGTCACCAATTGATTAATATTGAGTGTGGCGAGAGTGATTAGTGCATCTGTATAGTGGAAACCCATAATTATTGATGAATATAGCGTCTGCCATTGAGTCGCTAGATTAGAAGTCACAGGAGTATCAATTATGCTCAATACCCCTGTTGATTTTCGCGCTTTGATTAACTTATTAATGCAGTTTATGCAGTTACAACTGCTGGTTGTGGCCAGCGTCCTACAGCTTTACCAATGACTGCTAATTCCTGCATTAAGCGGTCAAAATGTTCTGGTGTGAGGGATTGCGGCCCGTCGGATAGGGCTTTTTTGGGATTGGGGTGTACTTCAATCATCAAAGAATCAGTACCAGCTGCGATCGCTGCCATCGCCATTGATGGTACATACTCAGCCCAACCAGTACCATGACTGGGATCAATCATAATTGGTAGGTGAGTTAATTTCCTCAATACTGGAACTACCGACAAATCTAAAGTGTTACGTGTATATTGACGGTCAAAAGTACGAATACCTCGTTCACATAAAATTACATTAGGGTTACCTGCTGCTAGAACGTACTCGGCTGCCATCAACCAATCTTCGATAGTAGCTGCCATCCCTCGCTTCAGTAATACTGGTTTTGGCTGCGCCCCTACTTTTTTCAGTAGGGAGAAATTCTGCATATTTCTTGCACCTACCTGGATAACATCAGCCACTTCTGCAATAATATCCAGTTCCGACGCGTCCATCACTTCGGTGATGATACCTAAGCCGCTAACATCCCGCGCCTTTGCCAACAATTCCAAAGCACTTTCGCCGTGACCTTGAAAAGCGTAAGGTGAAGTACGGGGCTTATATGCACCACCGCGTAAAAACTTAGCGCCGGCTGCCTTGACGCGCTGCGCCGTCTCAATAATCATTTCCTCATTTTCGACGGAACAGGGACCAGCAACCACCACTAAAGCTTGGTTTTCACCAAATACGACTGGACCATCTGGAGTATTAACAACTACTTCCGAGGCTTCACCGTGACGATATTGGCGGCTAGCGCGTTTATAAGGCAGTTCTACCCGTAATACTTGCTCAATCCAAGGGCTAACTTCTTGGATTTGTAAGGGGTCTAAATCGGCGGTTTCACCTACTAAGCCAATTACTACTTTGTGTTTGCCGATAATTTTTTCTGGTGTCAGCCCCCAACTGGTTAATTCATCATTAATCCGGTTGATTTCCACTTCTGGGGAACCGACTTTCATGACTACTATCATATAAAAATCCCTATTTATATAGTGATCAGTTCTCAGTCACCTTAGAGGTTGTTTGAAAAGTATTATTTTAAACATCAAAATCTTAAGAACCTAACCCCCCTAGCCCCCATTCCCTACAAGGGAATGGGGGTTTCAAAGCCTCTCTCCGCTTCGGGGAGAGGTTTGGAGAGGGGTCTTTATTATCATTCATAACTTTTCAAACATCGTCTTAGTTCTTATATATTAATTGGTGACTTCCTCAAAGGTTTAAATATAGGTTTAATAAATATAAAAAACACAAGCGCTCAGTGCCTTTGTGACTGCCTATTGGGTTGAGTTGATGATTCTTAATTTTTCCTTAGTAATGTTGAAGTTATTCAAGTGTAAACTTCAACATCGACTCCAAAACTTACCCAACAAGACAGTTATCTGAACACTTGAGCGCCGTTTTTCACACCTTTTTTTGCCGCGTTTCACGCCAACCTTCTACCATTCGTCCCCAGTTGGTGCCAAATTCACCTAAACCCAAGAGACTACCAGTTCTTTCTTCATCCCAAGAGGCAGATAGGACACCATAAGTGATCCCCAGAACCCCCAAACCAAAAAACCCCATATTCACCAATAAAACAGCGATGGGAGCTAGTTGGATATCAGAATAAATGGTCAGCAGGTAACTAGAAACTAAAGTAGTGATACCCAAAGCTGTTGGTATACCGCAGAATGCCGCTACACGGCGGATCATCCTTTGGCTTACCACTTGGGGAATTGCCATCTCTTCTTTAGTATAAGGTAGCTGCTTTTTGTCCTGCTTGTCGGCTTCTTTTAGCTGTACTGGTGGCTTACTGGGAGCTTTTGCAGGTTTTTGGCGCTTTTTTTTTGGTTCAAAAGGCAAACGACTGCGTTCAGATTCTTCAGCAGGCATAAACGGTAGTCCCTATCCACGAATACCAAGACGACTAATCAAAGCCTGATATTTTTCCCGACTTTCTTGTTGCAAGTAAGCCAAAAGGCGCTTGCGATGACCAATCAGTTTTAATAATCCCCGGCGAGAAGAATGGTCTTTTTTATTGGCTTGTAGATGCTCGCTGAGGCGGTTAATCCGTTCAGTCAGCATAGCGATTTGGACATCGGTAGAACCGGTGTCAGTTCCGTGAACTTGGTAGTTATTAATTATTTCTTGTTTGCGCTGTTGCGTCAGAGCCATGATTGATTCAATTTATATTCATTCTAAATGTATGCAGCAGTCTCCCATCATATCACAGCCCTTAATTTGTGTGGTGTTTTGCAGAAATATAGGGGCTAGTAGTTCACCAACCTTGAATAGGGGAGTGTAGGGGAAGTGGGGAAGCAGGGGAAGAAAGATATTTTTTCGGTGCTATTAAGCTGGGATGGTTTCCCCTCACAAGTTCCTCAAATTATTCTTCTATAAACAAGATATAAGGTCAAAACTTGAGTTATGAGTGGGGAGTAATTTTTTACTCCCCACACCTCAGAGGTAGATATGTTAAAAAAAATTTTAGTTGCATTGGATCGCTCCGACATAGGGCAGCAAGTTTTTGAACAAGCGCTGGTTTTAGCAAAAGCAACACAAGCCAAATTATTATTGCTGCACGTCCTATCTCCGGAAGAAGAAGGCAGTCCGCATATACCGATGGTGTCTGGTTATGACTACTATCCTGGTTTAAACGGTCAAAGTTTTGAGTTATACCAAAAACAATGGGACACCTTTAAAAATGAGGGTGTACGGATGTTGCAAACTCTGTGTGCCAAAGCAAATACCCAAGGAGTTTCCACTGAATTTTCCCAAACCCTGGGCAACCCTGGCCGCACCATCTGTAAATTAGCTACTAATTGGAATGCTGATTTAATTGTGATGGGACATCGGGGCTTATCCGGTGTCAAAGAATTATTCCTTGGTAGTGTCAGTAATTACGTCCTGCACCATACCCCTTGTTCAGTGCATATAGTACATGATTTAGGCAGAGTTAAAGATACAGAACCAGTGCAGGATCCAACTCAAGAACCGCAGCCATTGCCTGCATAGTTAGAAATAGGGGTGTAGGGGTATAGGGGTAAATCTTTCTTTTCCTCATACCCTCATACCCTCATACCCTCCCTCATACCCTCACACCCTCACACCTAGTAAAGACCTCAAATTACCCATGACTACCACAACGCCGCCTCATCCCCATCCCAGTGGTGATAAACGCTTGAAGATGCTGGATGCAGCTATCAAGCGTCACCAGTATCAGCAAGACGCATTAATTGAAATTCTTCACAAAGCCCAAGAACTGTTTGGCTATTTAGAAAACGACTTATTACTTTATATTGCCCATAGCTTGAAGCTACCGCCTAGCCGAGTGTATGGAGTAGCAACTTTCTATCATTTGTTTTCCCTAGCGCCCCAGGGAGTCCATAGTTGTGTGGTGTGTACGGGTACGGCTTGTTATGTGAAAGGCGCACAAGCAATTTTGACTGATTTGGAAAAGTCTACTCGCATTCATGCTGGGGAAACTACTGCGGATGGTCAATTATCACTGCTAACGGCACGGTGTTTGGGTGCTTGTGGGATTGCTCCGGCTGTGGTTTTTGATGGCAAAGTATTAGGTAATCAAACCCCAGAATCAGTGAGTGAGCGTGTGCAAGGATGGCTATGAGCAATTCAAAATTCAAAATTCAAAATTAAGAAAGTCAGATTTGATTTTGGTTTTCAGGTTGATATCTGTAGGACTTATAGTCCATAGCCAATAGTCAAAATTAAGGTTTTTGGACTGTGGACTATTGACTATTGACCACCCTCAGAAGTTTTTTTGGTTCAGTGCGTAAATCCTAATGTGTTGCCTTGTTTTGGGGAGTTGAGAGAAAACATGGAACTGAATGAATTACTAGATATTGGCAGACAGGAACGCTCTCAACAGAAACCAGTGCAGATTCGTTGCTGTACGGCGGCTGGTTGTTTGTCTGCGAATTCGCAAGCGGTTAAACAACAATTAGAAGAGGCAGTGAAAGCTGAAGGTTTGGAGGATGGGGTACAAGTCGCTGGTGTTGGTTGTATGCGCTTGTGTTGTCAGGGGCCTTTGGTGGAGGTAGAGGGGAGTGGGGAAGAAGAGACGACACAAAAGCTTTACGGGAAGGTTAGGTCTGAGGATGCGTCAGTGATTGTTGGTACTTTAAGAGGGAAAGCGGCACAATTGTCAGTTGTTGACTTAAAACAGCCATTTTTTACTTATCAAGCGCCAATTGTTTTAGAGAACAGTGGCAAAATTGACCCGGAAAGGATTCAAGCTTATATTGCGGCTCAAGGTTATCAGGCGCTTTACCAAGTGTTGCGGGAGATGACACCGGCGGGAGTTGTAGACAGTGTTAACCGTAGTGGTTTGCGGGGGCGTGGTGGTGCTGGCTATCCCACGGGTTTGAAATGGGCAACGGTGGCTAAGGCGAAGGGAGAGCGCAAATTTGTCATCTGTAACGCGGATGAGGGAGACCCAGGGGCTTTCATGGATAGGAGTGTGTTGGAAAGTGATCCGCATCGGGTGTTGGAGGGAATGGCGATCGCTGCCTATGCTGTGGGTGCTAGTCAAGGTTATATTTATGTTAGGGCAGAATATCCCATTGCTATCAAACGCCTACAAACTGCTATTCATCAAGCCCAAAGGCTCGGTTTGTTAGGTAGTAATATATTTGAGTCTCCCTTTGATTTTAAAATCGATATCCGCATTGGTGCGGGGGCTTATGTCTGCGGTGAAGAAACAGCCTTGATGGCTTCCATTGAGGGTAAACGCGGTGTCCCTCATCCCCGTCCTCCTTACCCGGCTGAGTCTGGTTTATGGGGTTATCCTACTTTAATTAATAACGTCGAAACATTCGCCAATATTGCCCCCATCATTCGTAAAGGTGCGGACTGGTTTGCTAGTATCGGTACGGCTAAAAGTAAGGGGACGAAGGTTTTTGCTCTGGCTGGTAAGATTCGCAACACGGGTTTAATTGAAGTGCCGATGGGTACATCCTTACGGCAAATAGTCGAACAGATGGGTGGTGGTATTCCCGATGGTGGTGTTGCTAAAGCTGTACAAACAGGCGGCCCTTCTGGGGGATGTATTCCCGCTTCTGCTTTTGATACTCCTGTAGACTACGAATCTTTAACTAACTTGGGTTCTATGATGGGTTCTGGCGGGATGATTGTTATGGATGACACCACCAACATGGTAGATGTTGCCCGATTTTTCATGGAATTTTGTATGGATGAATCTTGTGGTAAGTGTATTCCTTGCCGGGTGGGAACTGTGCAGCTACATGGATTATTGAGCAAGATTCGGGAAGGTAAGGCTTCATTTGCTGACTTAGAACTGTTAGAAGAACTGTGCGATATGGTGAAAAATACCAGCTTGTGTGGTCTTGGTCAGTCTGCACCTAATCCGGTATTTAGTACATTACGTTACTTTCGTGATGAATATTTGGCGTTGATAGCCGAGTGAAAGGATGAATTTGTCGGACTAAGAGTTTTAAAATTAAAATTTTATGATTTCATCCCACATTTATGCAATGCCGTAAATTCTTACCCCAGCAAACGTTTGAGTTGTTTGTATACTTCATCATCGTTACGTTTACCAACTAAAATCACTTCAACTAAATCTGCATCTGGATCAAAGCGGTAAACAATACGATATTCTCTCGAATCTACGCGATAGTATCCAGGATAACCAGTTAATTCTTTATAGTCTGCGGGTAGGGGGTCAATATTGAGCGACATGACTTTTTTGGCGATGTGAGCAGCTATTTTAGGCTGTAAACCTTTGAGAAATTCGAGAACTGTTTCTAAACCGTCTAATTTTTCCATACTGTAAATTAGTCATCAAGCGCTGCTAAACGTTCGAGTTCTGCGGTAAAAATTTCTGAGCCTATCATGTTAGATTTAGCCACAGCCATTTGTGCTTGTTGACCTAAAATCAAATCTTCTAATTGGGTAATTCGATTCATTAATTGCTCGTAATTTTCTACTGACATAATCACGTAACTAGATTGTGACTCACTTGTCAGGATGATGGGTTCGGTTGTAGCTTGTTGTAGGGCATCACTGTGGAGATTTTGGATTTCTTGAAGGGGAAACTGGCGCATTTTCAAGTTTTACTTAATGCTTTTTTAGTTATTTTAACAAGTGGGTTATTGATATTTCTGTTAAGTCTGATTATCCTAACACCTTGCGAAAAAATAAACGCGAACTGACTAGTCAGCGCTTCACAATCGCACATCTTTACACAAGCAAAAGGCGATCGCACTTTCCGCCTTAAAGATTTCTGAAGCTTTCCTCTGTTTTCTTGTCGCTATTTTCCTTGACCTTCACAAGTTCCTCAAACTCTTCACCTATAACTCAAGGTGTGAGTGATGAATTATGACACCAACCAAAGGCTAATTCTCAACCGGGGCTAAGAGCAATGTCAGTCAAGACTTTAACAATTAACGACCAACTCATTAGCGCTCAGGAGGAGGAAACCTTACTACAAGCAGCGCAGGAGGCGGGGATTCATATTCCTACACTGTGCCATTTAGAAGGTGTTGGTGATGTGGGTGCTTGTCGGCTGTGTTTGGTGGAAGTTGCTGGTAGTAACAAATTGTTGCCTGCTTGTGTGACGAAAGTTGCTGAAGGGATGGAAGTTTCCACAAATAGCGATCGCCTACAAAGATACCGTCGTACAATTGTCGAAATGCTTTTTGCCGAAGGTAATCATATTTGCTCGGTTTGCGTGGCTAACAATAATTGCGAACTGCAAGACTTAGCCATTGAAATGGGTATGGATCATGTGCGATTAGAATACCATTTCCCTAACCGCAAAGTTGATATTTCTCACGATCGCTTTGGGGTTGACCATAACCGTTGTGTACTTTGTACTCGCTGCATCCGTGTTTGTGACGAAATCGAAGGCGCACACACTTGGGATATGGCAGGTAGAGGAACAAATTCTCATGTAATTACCGACCTCAGCCAACCTTGGGGAACTTCCGACACTTGTACTTCCTGCGGTAAATGCGTCAATGCTTGCCCCACAGGAGCTATATTTTACCAGGGTTCTAGTGTTGGGGAAATGAAACGCGATCGCGCCAAACTCGATTTTTTAGTTACAGCACGGGAAAAACAACAATGGAACCTTTAGAGAGAGATGGGGAAGGAAAAGAGGCAGGGGCGCAGGGGGCGGGGAGCAGAGGGGAAACATTTCTTAAAGTCCCTTCTCTTCCCTCGTCTCTAAGAAAACCAGGAGGTGAAACTGATGGGCAAAACTACCAGACAAGCAACAATCAGAAGCAACAAGAAGACTCGATTCCCATTGTCGATGTGCTTATCTCCGACTTCTTTCAAAACTCTGTTTTGGTGGCTGCTATTGTTGGGGATAATGACGCTATATATATTCCTGGGTTTAGGAAGCCTACCGTCACCAACCCTCTTGGCCAACGCTGCTGTCAATCCGTCAGAAGCAGCATCAAAAGAAATTCTTTATCGCTCACTCACAAAATTAGATGATCAATCAGGACACGTTTGGCAGGTTGTACTGTTTAAGCAAGTTTATCCTGGTCAAGCCGAAACCGTAAATTTGCGGCTGGTAGGCTTTCCCGGTTCTGCCGAGTTGCTTCATCCCCAACCTTTAAAGATTACCACCGCCACAGGTAAAGTTTTGACTGCTGCCGATGTCTTCCTAGATGAAGCACCAGCACCGACTATCGGTCAGTATGACTTTAAGGATATACTGCCCCAACTATCTATAGAACCGTTAGTTTTAAGTATCCCTTTACCCAGCGATACCATCAATATTTCAGTCCCCCAACGCGTTGTTCAAGATTGGCAGAAAGTAATGAATGGGGAGTCATGAGTGCTGAGTAATGAGCTTTTTGAATCTCCCAGTCCCCAATCCCCAATCCCCAATCCCCAATCCCCAATTATTATGTCTCGTTTGAAGTTAGCAACAGTATGGTTAGGTGGATGTTCTGGCTGTCATATGTCCTTTCTTGATTTGGACGAATGGCTGATTGATTTAGCTGCACAGGCAGATGTAGTTTTTAGTCCTTTTGCAGATATCAAGGAATATCCAGAGGGAGTGGATGTAGTATTGGTGGAAGGTGCGATCGCTAATGAAGAACATCTCACCACTATTAAAATTGTCAGGGAACGTTCTCAAATATTAATTTCCTTCGGTGACTGTGCAGTAACAGGTAACGTCACAGCCTTACGTAATCCCTTGGGTAGTGCTGAACCAGTCTTGCAACGCTGTTATATCCAAGCAGTCGATATTAACCCCCAAATTCCTCAAGAACCGGGAATCGTGCCGCCTTTATTAGATAGAGTGACACCTGTACATTCCATAGTTCCAGTAGATATTTATTTACCAGGTTGTCCACCCTCAGCAACCCGAATTAGAGCAGCTTTAGAACCACTATTACAAGGCAAAACACCACATTTATCTGGGCGGGAATTTATTAAATTTGGTTGATATATTGATTTTGAATTTTGTTGGCGTAGGCTATTTTGAATTTTGAATTTTGAATTCCCCGAAGGGGTTAACAGGGTAATTATGTTAAAAGCATCAGACGTTATGACTAAAGATGTGGCTACTATTCGTAGTTCCGCAACCGTAGCTGAAGCCGTGAAATTAATGCGTGCTAGAGATTGGCGAGCGCTAATTGTAGACCGTCGCCACGAACAAGATGCTTATGGGATTATTAGTGAGAGCGATATTGTTTATAAAGTCATTGCTTATGGTAGAGACCCTTATAAAATACGAGTCTACGAAATCATGAGCAAGCCTTGTATCGCTGTTAATCCTGACCTTGGGTTAGAGTACGTAGCTCGACTATTTGCTGATTATGGTCTCCACAGAGCGCCTGTGATTCAGGGTGAATTAGTAGGTATTATTTCCCTAACTGATATTTTGGCTCAGAGTGACTTTCTGGAACAACCCTATACTATTCTTCTAGAACAACAATTACAAGACGAAATTAAAAAAGCTCGTGCTGTCTGCACTCAAAAAGGAATTAATTCTGAAGAATGCGCCGCCGCCTGGGATGTAATTGAGGAAATGCAGGCAGAAATGGCACACCAACGAGCTGAAAAAGTTAGCAAAATCGCCTTTGATGATTACTGCGACGAGTATCCAGAAGCCTTAGAAGCCTAATTGATGAACTGTCAAACTTAGGAGTGCTGAGTCATAAGTCATCGGTCAACAGTCAACCGTCAACTGTCCACAATCCCTATGTCTAAACGAATCGTCATCGACCCCGTTACCCGCATTGAAGGTCACGCCAAGATTAGTATCTACCTGGACGATACTGGACAAGTGAGCGATGCGCGTTTTCATGTCACGGAATTTCGTGGGTTTGAAAAGTTTTGTGAGGGTCGTCCTTTGTGGGAAATGCCGGGAATTACGGCGCGGATTTGTGGTATTTGTCCGGTGAGTCACTTGTTGGCTTCTGCAAAAGCAGGCGATCGCATTTTATCTGTTACCATACCCCCAACAGCAACTAAACTGCGCCGCCTGATGAATTTGGGGCAAATCCTCCAATCCCATGCACTCAGTTTCTTTCACCTCACCGCCCCAGATTTATTGCTGGGAATGGATAGCGACCCCCAAAAGCGCAATATCTTCGGGTTAATTGCAGCTCAACCAGAACTCGCTCGTGGTGGGATTCGTCTGCGCCAATTTGGACAAGAAATTATTGAAGTGTTGGGAGGAGCAAAAATTCACCCAGCTTGGGCTGTTCCTGGTGGTGTACGAGAACCCCTATCTGTTGAAGGGCGGACTCATATACAAGAACGCATTCCTGAAGCCCGGACTATTGCCTTGGATGCGTTGGATAGATTCAAGAAACTGCTCAAAGATTATGAAAAAGAGGTGCAGACTTTTGGTAACTTCCCCAGTTTGTTTATGGGTTTGGTAACACCTGATGGCTTGTGGGAAACTTACGATGGATATATTCGTTTTGTGGATAGTGCAGGTAATATCATTGCGGATAAACTAGACCCCGCACGTTATCAAGAATTTATTGGCGAAGCAGTTCAACCAGATTCTTATTTAAAATCGCCTTATTATCGACCTTTGGGTTATCCTGACCAACATGACCAATGTCGGATAGATAGCGGAATGTATCGAGTAGGGCCGTTAGCTCGGCTGAATATTTGTAGTCACATTGGTACAACTTTAGCAGATCGTGAATTGCGAGAATTCCGGGAACTGACTTCAGGTACAGCTAAATCATCGTTTTTCTACCACTATGCTCGTTTAATTGAAATTCTGGCTTGTATAGAACACATTGAAATGTTACTTGATGACCCAGATATTCTGTCAAATCGATTGCGTTCCGAAGCAGGTGTGAATCAATTAGAAGCCGTTGGTGTGAGTGAAGCACCAAGAGGTACATTATTTCATCATTATCAAGTCGATGAAAATGGCTTACTGCAAAAAGTGAATTTAATTATCGCTACTGGTCAAAATAACTTAGCGATGAATCGCACAGTGGCCCAAATCGCCAGACATTTCATTCAAGGAACAGAAATTCCTGAAGGAATGCTCAATCGTGTAGAAGCAGGAATCCGGGCTTTTGACCCCTGTTTAAGTTGTTCCACCCATGCAGCCGGACAAATGCCATTACACATTCAATTAGTTGCAGCAAATGGAAATATTGTTAATCAAGTTTGGCGAGAAAAATTAGGGGTATAGGGGTTTAGGGGTTTAGGGGTGTAGTATTGAGAACTCTTACACCCTTACACCCTCACACCCCTACACCCTTGTTGATTAATCTTTCTCTGGAATCACCGCATAAGCATCAATTTCAAATAACATCCCGTCAAGTGCAAGTCTAGGAACAGGAATGAGGGTGTTGGCTGGTGGTCGAAATGGCCATAGATTTTGAATTTGTCTCCCTAAGGGAATCAATTTATCTTGAGTATGATCAACTATAAGTACAGTTGTTTTGACAACATCGCTGGGTTTTGCACCAACTGCGTCTAAGGCAAAGCGGAGGTTCTGAAAAGCCCTGATTAACTGTGGTTCAAACTCAGGGGAGACAAGATTTCCTTGCAAATCCGAACCAAATTGACCAGAAATATAGACTGTTCTCGACTTTGCTGGTGTCACAGCTATATGACTATAACCATTTCGGGTTGCATCATATAAGGTTGGTGGGTTCACCAATTGCACATCTTTTTTCTGTTGGGATGTAGCCATTACTCCCTTCTGTGTTCCGAGAACAAAACCAGTACCTAGTCCACTACCTCCAAGCCACAAAAGCGTATTTCGTCGTGATAGTTTTGTTCTTAGTGAATTTACTGCATGGGTAAGACGTTCAGTCATTAAAACTCCTTAAATATGAGTTGTTTGTTTTTCTCATCTCTAGTTATATTATCTTTCTAATTGGAGTAAAAAAGCACTAATAAATATACTGATTTAAGGACACTTACGCAATTTCTCCTTCCTAACACCTCGCAGAACGCGGTAGCATAAATTTCTCCCCTACGGCTGCAAATTGACCACGAATCATCAATACAGTGTCTTCTAATTTATACGGAAATGCTTGTACATTATCGACATCAAGCAGGTCTGGACTAAAGTAAATTTTCACTTCTTCAATTACTTCAGATGTTCTTCCCAAAATCTCTTTTAAAGAGCAGATTTTTGTGGCTACTAAATCAAAGATATGCAGTCGATTGTTCTCTATCTTTATACAAGCAATTAAGTCTAAATCTTCTGCATAATATAAGTCTCTGCTGCCTTCGTTGACAAAGAATACAGGTTTTTCATTAACTACCCCAACTACATGAGAAACTGGTGCGCGTGTTTCTAGAAGTCTATGCAGCAATGCTAAATCTTGGTTGTCTGAAAAATCAAGGATTCTCCAGCCATTTACATTACCTTTGGAACTACATTTCAGATGAAAAATATATTCTTCCACCACCCGAAAACCAAAAGGTAAATGATATTCTGGTTCTGGTGTTGTTAATATTAAAGTTTCATAAATTTGGTCGCAATATTCCAGTACTTCCTCTATCACTTCCCGGTAATAACCTTTTCTCCGAAATTCGGGACGGGTAGCTACTCCGTGGATTCCACCCACTGTTACCCTTTGTCCCATAATTACCATGGGAATTTCCAACACACCTACATGGGTAATAGCTACATCATCATGAAAGCGAATAAACGGGGTAGATGCACTTTCCCAAGATGCGCCTAATTTTCGTCCACGTTCTACTAAATCATTAAGTCCAGGGAATATGACTTCTATCAATTCAAAAAGGCGATCGCTCAAGTTAGGATCACTTGAGAATGACCACTTAAATCGATATTGAAACATATTTGTAGTATTAACTGATTACAACAACTTTATACTACAAAAACTACAGTTTTCTTCTAGCAGTAAGTAACAATAGTTTACAAGAAGAAAACTGTTGACTGTTGACCAATGACTAATGACCAATAACCAATTCCGCTTTCATAACACTTGCTTCGGCGGTGCGTTCTAGCTTAAAACCTAGCTTTTCGCACACTCGCTGCATCCCATAATTATCAGCTAGGATATCGGCTGTGATGCGTTCGATTTGCTCATCGCGTCCAATTTGCAGCAAGCGCCGCAGTAACTCTGCACCTAAACCCTGACATTGATAGCGATCGCTTACTAACATAGCAAACTCGGCTGTCTTTGTCCCATGCAGTTTACTTAACCTCCCAACTGCCAAAATTTCCCCTTGAGACTCTATAACCAAAGCCATTTCTCGGTCATAGTCAATAAAGCAGATGCGGGTGAGTCGTTCATGGGTGATGCGATGACTCAATTTCATCAGGTGGAAGTAACGAAAGTAAACGCTTTCCTCGGAAAGTGTCTTGTGGAATTGTACTAACAACGGCTCATCTTCGGGACGAATTGGACGGATGGTTACGGGAGTCCCGTCTTTCATTGTCCACTGTTCCACATATTGGGTGGGGTAAGGTCGAATTGCTAACTTTGGTAGTTGGTCTTCTGTCACATCTGGTTCATGCAAAACAACCCGTGCATCTAGGGCAATCAGTGAGGAGTTTTCCCCATTCTCCTGCACAGGTGAAGCCAGCAAGGGATTAATATCAATTTCCTTAATCCAACGCTGTTCGACTACCAACCGACTAAACGCCACCATTAGTTGTTCTAGTCCTTCCATATCGACACTTTGCCTTCCCCGCACACCTTTAAGGGCTTTGTAAATCTTGGTGTGTTCCATCATGCGCCGAGCTAAGGTACTATTAAGGGGAGGAAGGGCGATCGCTCGATCTTGAAATACTTCCACTAATTGTCCACCAGCACCAAATAACAACACTGGCCCAAATTGGGGGTCAAGGCTACTCCCAATAATCAATTCGTAGCCATCCATTTTTACCATTGGCTGGACAGTTACACCCAAGAAATGTTCACTACCCACTTTCTGTTCCACCGATGCAGCAATCATCCGATAAGCGCGGCGTACTGCGTCTGCATCGGGGAGGTTTAACTGCACACCACCCACATCAGTTTTATGGGTAATTGTGTGGGAATACAGTTTGACAACGACGGGATAACCAATACTCTCAGCACATTTAATCGCCTCATCCTCAGTTTTAGCCACACAAGTAGCCACAATCGGGATGCCATAGGCTGCTAAAATCTGCTTGGATTCATCTTCAGTTAAAATTGTCCGTTTTGCCTGACGGGCTGTAGAGATAATATTCTCTACTAAATGACGGTCTGGTAAACCAGATGCAGCATCCACAGGTAATACAGGCGTTTCGTAGATACCACGCAGATTGTAGCTAGATTGCCACATATAACTAAACACCCGCGCCGCCGTATCTGGATAAGCATAAGTGGGGATACGTTGACGATTGAGAATAACTTCTCCCGTAGCCACATCTGCACCCCCCATCCAACTTGCCAAAATGGGTTTACCAGCAATTTGGGCGTAGGGTTTCAACTGTTCCGCCGTTTGGGTGGGGTCTGTCATGGCTTGGGGAGTGAGAATCACCAATAAACCATCGCTGTTGGGGTCTTTAGCAGCGATTTCTAAAGCTTGAGTGTAGCGTTGGGGGTCAGCATCACCGAGAATATCAATTGGGTTAGCATGACTCCAGTGTGTAGGTAGGATTTGGTCGAGGGAGGTAATTGTTTCTGGGGAAATGGGGGCAATTTCGCCGCCAGTTTCAATTAACGCATCTGTGGCCAGGACTCCAGGCCCGCCAGCATTAGTCAAAATCGTCAGTCTTGGGCCTTTGGGGCGGGGTTGTTTGGCTAGTACTTCCGCCATATCGAACAAATCAGAAATACTATTTACCCGCAATACCCCACAACGCCGGAAAGCTGCATCTAACACAGCATCACTCCCCGCCAATGCACCAGTATGAGAGGCGGCTGCTTTGGCGGCTGCTTCTGTACGTCCGGCTTTAATCACAATTATTGGTTTGGTGAGTGCAACTTCTCGTGCTGCGGAGATAAAAGACCGCGCATCACCAATTGATTCCATGTATATGACTATACTTTTAGTCTGGGGGTCATCACCAAGATAATAAATCAGGTCGCCCCAACCCACATCTAGCATGGAACCAATGGAGACAAAGGCACTAAAACCGACATTTTCCCGCACACTCCAATCCAGGATGGCGGTACACAGTGCGCCACTTTGACTGAGAAAACCCACATTTCCAGAACGCGCCATTGAACTGGCGAAGGTAGCATTTAGGCCAGTACGGGGACTCATCACACCCAAGCAGTTGGGGCCAATGATGCGAATGTTACCGCGCCGCGCCTCTGCTAAAATCTGCCTTTCTAAAGCTATACCCTCAGCACCAGCTTCTTTAAAGCCAGCAGAAATAATAATTGCCCCTTGCACACCCGCATCCACACACTCAGAAATAATCCCCGGTACTGTGGGTGCTGGGGTAGCGATAATTGCCAAATCTACGGTTTCGGGAATAGACGCAATTGAAGGGTAGGCTTTAATTCCCAAAACACTATGACGTTTAGGATTGACTGGGAAAACAGTACCGCCAAAGGGGTTACTAATCAAGTTCCATAAGATGGTGCGTCCTACACTACCCACCTTTTCGCTAGCACCAATAATGGCGACACTTTGGGGCGCAAAGATGGCATCAAGGGGGTTTAACTTCTCTGCCTGTAAGATATCAGAGGTACGGTCACTGCTTGGCTTGAGAGATTTCTGCATCTATACCTCCAGCATGATAATTTTTAATAGCCTGCGGCTAGCGTAATACTCGCTTTTGACAAGAAGCAAGCTACGTAATTAAGTGTGTAATTACAAATTAGTTAGGCACAACTATCTTGTAGGGTATTATCAATTACGAATTACCTTCGTTTGAATATTTTGTTTTACTTAGGGGCTTCCAGATAAAAAATATCCATAATGTAGTGTGCGTCAGTGAGATAGAACCTAACTATACTCAACTATTATTCATACTGACGCATCCTACCAAACTATCAATTTCGGATAATTTATTTTTTGGTGTTCCCTTATCTTGTGCTTGTTTCCTAAAGTTTAGCAATAGTTTCCAGCCCATAAATCTGGATAAAATTTGAATTTTTAAATTATGAATTATCAATCACGAATCGTAAATTAGAAATTATCAATTATGCTACAGCCCCAATTTCAAACCATAAATTTTTCACTTTGTCAAGTATTTGAATGATTTTCACTAAAGCGATCGCCTTCCCAGTTTCCGCAGTGGGTGAAAAGCGATCGCCTATTTCAAAGTTAACGCCTGGAATCGTTACCCACCAAGCTGTTGGACAATTACCATAAAGGGCTTGTGTCAAGGCTAAAAGCGATCGCGGATCACCTGTATGGACGTTACTATCGATATCATCGGCCGCTAAGAGTGGCTGTACTTTGACATCAAAGCCATCTACTGGCAAACAAGCATCGATAAAAATAGCCATGTTAACATTGGCTAATGAATCCGCTAAATCAGTTGTAAGTTGATGAACTGCAAGGGATTCAACAGATGGTAAATGCCAGGAATCTACCTCATTAGCGATCCATTTTCCAATACCGTCATCACTACGCAGATCATTGCCATATCCAATCACCATTACAGTTTTTTTCATGATTTTTGGCTCTTATACAAATTCATCTCAGTCATGGGTTTGTTTCATGGGAATTATTCTACAAAACTCCAGATTCGACTAGGTTTGAGAGTAAGAGAAAAATTTGAGGATGTCGTGAGGAAACGAAAATTTATAGAAAATAAGGGAGTGGGGCGGAAATTATTATTGAAGAGTTCCCCGCTTCATTTGTTCGCTTTCGATGGCTTCAAATAAGGCGCGGAAGTTACCTTCACCGAAGCCTTGTGCTTGGGAACGACGTTCAATAAATTCTAAGAAAAAAGTTGGTTCTGCAAATATGGGTTGGCTGAAAATTTGCAATAATACCCCATTTTGATTATCTTTTCGCCAGTCTACCAGAATTTCTTGTTGAGCGATCGCCTCTAATTCTGTAGATGAGAGAGGGATTTCTAGACGCTGTTTGAGTTGTGTGTAATAAGTTTGCGGAACTGAAAGCAATGGTAAACCACCGTTACGAAATTGGGCGATCGCATCGACAATATTTTGTGTTTGCAAGGCAATATGTTGAATACCTGCTCCTCGGTTAAAGTTGAGAAATTCTTGTATTTGGGAATTGCTGGATGCTGGCTCGTTAATTGGCAATTGTACACTACCATCACGGGAAACCATGACTTGGCTGTGCAGCGCCGAGCGATCGGTTTGGATTTTAAAAGCTTGTCGGGGTTGCAAATCGAGAATTTTCTCATACCAAGCTACAGCCGCTTCTAACTCACCTATGGCGACGTTTAAGACTATATGGTCTATAGCGGTAATAAAATTAGGTGATGCAATTATTTGGCTATCTGGACTTAATTTTTCGATTAACGTATGAGTTAAGCCACCCCAAGCCGCAATTTTGCCACACTTGCGGGAGATATTACCAATGCGACGTTCCCCTATGGATTGTAGGATTGTAGCACCGTGAGCCTCGGCATGAGCGATCGCTGTTTCTACATCTTTTACCGCAAAAGCCACATCTGCCACACCAGGAGGATGTTGACGCAGAAATTCCGCTACGGGACTAGTAGGCAATAATGGAGAAGATAGCAAAAAGCAGACATCTCCACTTTTCACTACCTCTGTACAGGTGTGTAGAGAACTGATATTACTAGTTACTGCGGTAAAGCCCAAATATTTGAGGAACCAATCCCGCCACACCTTGGCATCTTCGACATAGAAATGAACATGATCAATTTTCATAAATCTTGAAAATCCAGCACCACAGCTTATCTAACTGTAAATTTTGTCTTTTTAGCCAGATTTTCGCTTCCTGCCTAAGCAAGAATTATATAAACACATAAGAGCTACTTTAATTCTAGAAAAACAAGTGGCTATCAGGCTGAATGTTAATTTCTAGCGGTACAGCTTGTGGTTCAGCCGAGAGAGCAAAGAAAATAGCATTAGCGGCAGTCTCAGTACTCAGCATTTTTTTCCTGTCTACCTTCAGACTGACATTATCCCAGAATGGGGAGTCTACGCCACCAAAATAAAATAAGGTAAATTTAATCCCAAAACGCTTCAGTTCTTCCGCCAAGCATTTGCTAAAACCCACAACACCAAACTTAGAGGCAGAATAAGCAGCAGCCATCGGCATTGAGTGCTTACCTAAAATTCCCACGACATTGCAAATATGTCCAGACTTGCGTTTCTGCATCTCTTCGGCTGCTGCTTGAGTTGTGTAGAAGCTACCTTTGAGGTTGACATCTAACATTTTGTCTAAATCGGCTGGTTCCACGCTGTTGTACGGCTTGAGAATACCAACACCAGCTGCGTTTACTAATACATCTATTTGACCAAACTCCGCCACTGTTTTTTGGATTAAATTCTCCACCTGTGACGCGTCAGTAATGTCTGTAGGAATAGTTAAGACTTCCCCCGGTAAATCATTCGCCAACGCCGCCAAACGACTGCTATCTCTGGCTGCTAGCACTAATTTCGCCCCAACAGAAGCTAGTTTATCAGCCAAGGCTGAACCAATACCGCCACTCGCACCCACAATTACCACAACTTTATTCTGCATTATTTTATTTACATTTCTTCACATATTACATAATACTCAATTACGGGCGGAAAAAGGGTGTAGAGACGAAGCAAAAGCGATCGCTCATACATGGATGAGTAGCCAGATAGTTTGTATCTTTTTTATCTTCGGTCAATAATAATGAATGTCATTCCTAGAATGAGCAACATTACTTAAGAATTAAAGAAGCGATCGCTCAAATAACTATGACTATCTTGCCAGATATTTCCATCAATTTTATCCAGATAAATAGCAGGCTAGAGCATAAAATGAACATTGGGAAAAAGTAAAGTTTATTTGCAAGTAATTCCCAACGTTTATAGCGGGTGCTAATCTAATAATTGAAGCTACAGATAAAGCTTCCCTGGCAGATGTAACAGCTAGTGTGTAAAACAAGATAAAGAGGTAAAAAACGCTGTTTAATTTAAGGTCTGTCTCGTTTAAAACCGACAACACCCAACACGAAAGTTGATATTTCCTCATATATCCTAAAATGGGGGCGCTGTAATCTATTACTATTGCTTGAATGTAATGGTAAATGGTGATTATATCCCTGAATAAAATAAGCAAGGAGAGGAAATTCTAACAACTAGTAGATGTTTGGGTGTTGTTGCGTTATCAGTAAAAATCAGCTTGGTTTAGCAAAAATAGTCAGCAAAACCGGCCCTAATAAATAATGATGATTCACACACAATAGCCCCGCCGATGAGCCGAGAACTTCACGTTGGTGGGGGCTATAGAATCTAATTCCCTGAGAAGATATTGGCAATATTTCTGGTAATTTTTCCCTTGTGGTGGTAAAGTCCACCAAATAAAAACGTCCACCAGGAGAAAGCACCCGCGACACTTCTTGTAGCACCTGTTCCGGTTCACGATAATGCAAGAAACTGATGGTGTTGAACACAGCATCAAATTGACCATCACCGAAAGGAAGAGATTCCGCTTTCCCTTCCAGAAAAATTAACCGGGGATGATGGCGATTACTCAGTCTTGCTTGGCGTAACATATTAGAAGATAAATCTAAGCCTGTACCTCGCAGTTTTGGAAATTTATTCGCAAGGCGTTCTAATAAGCGCCCAGTTCCACAACCTAAATCAAGTATGTTGGCTGGCTGTGGTAAATCGACAAATTCCAGCAACCGCTTGTGAATGGCTTGGTAAAAAATTGAGGGAAATAGCCAGTCATAACTATTAGCCCAACGGTCAAAAATAAACTTTTTGTTCTTTAAGAAATCATTAGTCATCATTTTCTTGTGGAGTATTGATGCTTAATACCGTTTCTTGATGTAGCTTGCCTGGCGTAGCCATAGATGCACTTTATTCTGTACTGTAGAGACATTGTATGCAACGTCTCTACATCATTTATTAGGCGCAACTTTATTGAGAATTGGTATAAGCTGGGCTTAAAGAATTTTGCGCTACATTTAACAATATAGCAATCCAATTTAATGATTGAAGATATTAGTAATATCTGTAGGATGGGTGTTGTCAATCACATCAAGTTTTTGGTAAGCAATTTCTACTCTAAGTATAGTTATAAAATCGCATATTCATCCTATGTCTAGACTAGTATTTAGCAACACAGTTATGGGAAGTATGGTGATTAATCTTCCGTAATCCTAGTATTGGTAGGTGTAGTTAAGAATGTTCTCAGATATAGGAGTTAACTCTACTGAGAATTAAAAAGCGAATAACTACTGCATAAAAACAGGTACTCCAACCGTATGTACTTATAGAGGTTAAAAATCAACAACAGAGGTGAATTATGATGACAAGCTTACTGCAAACTTACTCTCACAAAGACTTACTACATCCTATCCGCATATGGTTAGGAAGAGTTGAAATTCATAACTCTAAACTAGCTCGTCTGTTATGCAAAGTCATCCCTGCTCAATGTCCGTTTGAAAGAGACGTGAACCTATTTGGCCGTATATTGTTTCATATTCCGCCAATGTGTAAGTTAAATCCTTTATATGAGGAAGTTGTGGGTTTACGTTTCAAAGCCTTGTGTTACCTAGCTGATGAGTGTGGAGAAGATATCACAGTTTATTGCTAGGGAAAAGAAGCTAAGATTGAGGGATGAAAGGCTAAAGATAAGATTTTTTACTCATCACAAAAGACACTACTCAACGCCCTACTACCCCTAATAGTATTTATTACTGTGCAAACTTACGGTTGTTACTTAAGCAAAAGTATAATAAGCTAGCCTAGAACTAATTAGATGTCCATATTATTGGCGTTATAACTGGCTATTACAGCGTATTATCAATAACAAGACTATATGCGATCGCCTAAACGCTTACAGTATTGGTATCTCACAATTGTTACCTTACCTTTTTACTTTTGCTCGATCATGACGCACATCTTACTGGTTGAAGATGAAGTCAAACTAGCACGATTTCTGGAATTGGAACTAAACTATCAAGGGTATCAGGTTAGTGTCGCCTACGATGGATTAACTGCAATGATTGCAGCAGGGCAATTGCAGCTAGATTTGATAATTTTAGATTGGAAAATTCCTGGTTTGTCGGCGTGGGAAATTTGCCACCGCTTGAGGAATAGTGCCAAAAATATACCGATAATATTGTTAACGGTTAAAGATGAAGTCACTGCTCGCATTGCTGGTTTAGATGCTAGTGCTGCCGATTATGTGGTCAAACCCTTTAATATTGAGGAATTATTAGCTAAAGTCTGCTCTCATTTACGCAAAACGCAACAAGCAGATGCAGCTGATAAATAGTGAGAGAAGAGAGCAGGGGGAGCATGGGTGGCAGAGGGAGCAGAGGGAGAGAACCCCTGCGTAAACACAGAGACTTCAAAAAGGACGTATTGTTTCTTCCTTCTTAAGAAGGAGGCTTCTAACCACTCACGGAGGGCATTCTCCCCCAGCTACCCCAGCCCTCCTTTCCGGTGAGGCAGTTAAAGAGGGTTAATTGCTTGATAACGACCAAGGGCAATTAAAGGAAAGTACTGTTGATAGTAGTGATACTTCAAATAAAAGTGACAGGGGAAACCTGTTCCGGTAAAGTATGCCTCAAACCAACTACCGTCTGGTTGTTGAGTGGATACCAGATGATTAATTCCCCGTTCAATGACATCATGAGCAAAATTACCAGTAGCTTCGCCAGCTGCTATCAACCCAATTAACGCCCAGGCTGTTTGGGATGGTGTACTGTCACCTTGACCTTTCAGGCTGGGGTCGTTGTAGCTAAAGCAAGTTTCACCCCAGCCGCCATCGGGGTTTTGACAACCCACTAACCAAGTCGCCCCCTGTTGAATATGGCGTTGATATTTTTGCGGATTGATTAAAGCCAAGGCACAGAGAACGCCGCTAGTTCCATAAATGTAATTTACGCCCCAACGCCCAAACCAACAGCCTTCTGCTTCCTGTTCATTTAATAGATAAGTCAGCGCCCGTTCCAAGTCGTGGGAATCGATAGATAAATTACAAGCACCCAACATTTCGATTACCCTGGCGGTAACATCTGCTGTGTTGGGGTCAATCATGGCTTTTAAGTCGCCATAGGGTACGGCATTGAGCCAATCTTGGTCATTATCAATATCAAAAGCTGCCCAACCGCCTGGTTTGCACTGCATTGATGCTACCCATTGGAGAGCGCGATCGCACGCCTTCTGTTTTAATTGTTCATGAGGGAGTTTAGCGGCGTGGAGTGCCATAACGACAACAGCCGTATCATCCACATCTGGATAAAAGCGATTATCAAACTCAAAAGCCCAAGCCCCTGGCTGACCTTGGCGATTTTTGACGTTCCAATCACCATAGTCAAAAATTTGCTTTTGTAATAGCCATTCTCCCGCCTTGACTATAGCCGGATGGTCTGGTGCCATACCAGAGTCAATCAACGCCCGGATAACCCAAGCTGTATCCCACACAGGTGACACACAAGGCTGGACTCGATAACAATCTGCTGTTTCGATGGCAAAGTTATCAATGGCTTGTAAACCTCGTTCTACAATTGGGTCGTTTGTGGCATAACCCAGAACACGCAAAGCCAGCATCGAATTTAACATGGCGGGAATAATTCCCCCCCAATCGCCTGTAGCCTCTTGGCGTTCTATAATCCACTTTTCGGCGGCTTTAATACCTTCTTCTCGAAAGGGAATAAAATTGAAACTTTCCGCCAGCTTGAAGCCTTCATCTAAAGTGAGAAATAAATCAGTCCAGTCGCCACTACGGGGTAATTCATAGCGGACATTCTCTACACCTTCCGCGTATAACTCATCTAGAGTAATGGCTGGGTTGACTTGATAAACAGGTTTTTGGTCAAAGACAATCAACAGTGGGACAGTGCTGGAACGTGCCCAACTGGACATCTCGTAAATATTCACAGGGAACTGATTGGGTAACAGCATCACCCAAGCTGGGAGGGAAGGAAGACCACGCCAGTTGTAACAGCCGATGAGTGCGAGGTGAAACTTGGTAAAAATGCGGGTTTTGCTGATACCACCACGCTGGAGAATAAAATCTCGCGCCTGAATCATGGCGGGGTCGGTTGCAGGTACACCAAGCAACTTCAGCGCCATGTACGCCTCAACCGATGTACTGAGTTCGCCCCCATCCCCATAAAATAGTTCCCAACCACCATGTTGCTTTTGCTGCGATCGCAGGTAAGCTTCTATTTTATGTAGAGGTCGAGTTTTATCTGTTCCCCAAATTTTGTGGAGTAAAACAACCTCAGCCGTGATGGTGACATTCGATTCCAACTCCGCCCACCAGTAACCAGTCGGATTTTGTAGTGATAGCAGATATTTTTGACTAGCTGCGATCGCCTCTGCAATAGAATTGACTTGTACCCTGTCTTGTGTTCGCATCAAATACTACAAAAAATTTTTACCACACTCAGCAAATATTGTATTGTGTTTCAGTCCTTAAATTCAGCCAGGAGTTAGAAACCATAAAGAAAATGGACAGTCCCAGGAGTAAGGTATTTTGAATTTTGAATTTTGAATTTTGAATTGGAGCGCAGCGACAGATGGGTGCATTCTTTCTAGGGTTAATATTGTTATCTTTAGTTATTTGGTTGGGATTATTGGTTTTTTGGGGGCAGTTTTGGCGGTTAGACCAGAGATTAGAAGGTGAGGAGATTCCGTTAGTATCTTTACCGAAAATTTGTGCGGTTATCCCTGCACGTAACGAAGCTGAGTTAATACCGATGAGCTTGCGATCGCTCCTTCTTCAAGATTATCCTGGAGACTTCCACATCTTTTTAGTTGATGACCAAAGTACAGATGGTACAGCCGCTTTTGCTGAAGGGGTAGCCCATGCTGTAGACAAGGCCCAACAATTACACATTGTTTCTGGCGAATCCTTACCCCCTGGTTGGTCTGGTAAACTCTGGGCAGTTGAACAAGGCATTCAAAAAGCCAAGACATTTGCACCAGATTATTTTTTCCTCACGGATGCAGACATTGAACATGATGTCAGCAACCTGCGGCGATTAGTCGCCAAAGCCCTACAGGAAGATTTAGACCTAGCATCTGTAATGGTAAAACTCAGGTGTGAAAGCTTTTGGGAAAAATTTTTAATTCCCGCCTTTGTCTTTTTCTTTCAACAACTCTACCCCTTTCGCTGGGTAAATAACCCCAAAAACAAAATGGCTGCGGCGGCTGGTGGGTCTATTTTAATTCGTCGAGAAGCCCTAGAACAAATTGGTGGTATTCAAGTCATTCGCCAAGCCTTAATTGATGATTGCACCCTCGCACAAATCGTCAAATCTGGGGGACAAGGAAGAAAAGGAGACAAATTAAACAATGCTACTTCCAGAAAAATCTGGCTAGGACTGAGTTCATCAACTCGCAGTCTACGACCATATGAATCTTTGCAAACAATTTGGGATATGGTGGCGCGGACTGCATACACTCAGTTAAATTATTCCCCCTGGTTACTGTTGGGAACTGTTGTAGGGATGACGTTAATTTATTTGCTCCCACCTGTAGCTACTATTATCGGTGTATTGATAGCAGATTGGGCGATCGCATTTTCAGGTTTAGTTGTATGGTTGTTGATGTCCTTGGCTTATTTCCCCACGATTCGTTTTTATAAACTTTCTCCGTTATTAGCTTTTAGTTTACCAGCGATCGCCTTTCTCTATACCCTCATGACCATTGACTCTGCATTCCGTCATTGGCAAGGGCGCGGTGGTGCGTGGAAAGGTAGAGTATACCCAGGCTAGTACCGCAAGGCGGAATTCAAAATTCAAAATTCAAAATACCCTACGGGAAGCCAAAGCTACAAAATTCAAAATGAATACAGCATAAGGGTTTTGTTGACTGGAGTGGTTAGTTTATTGCGAATTGGTTCACGTTGGTTCTACAACCGCACCCATAAACAAGATATTTTTGCTTTGATTATCACGAATTGCATAGAAAAAGGGACGGTCAACAATCATTTTAAATGGTTGTTGTGGCTCTCTCAAAGATGTCGCTACCATGCCTACAGAAGTTGCTGCACTAGCTTCTGTACCTTCTTCATTCACATCAATCACAGTTTTATGTCTAACTTGGCTAATAGTTAAATTGTCGCCGATGCCAGAAAAGTTGGCTTTATCACTAAAGGCTTCTGCCATGCCTAAAGATTTCAGGGCATCATTCAGGGTGATATCATAGTTTGTTTGAAAGCGCGGTAAACGAATAGAGCCTTCACGGTTCCTAAACTGAGGCATCCATGTTTCCCAATTCTCTGCATTTAAGTTTTGATAAAAGGCTTTGAGATTAGAGTTTTTCGTGGGCAAAAAGATATACAAACTCACCTTACCATCTTGACCATAAGGTAAACTGACAGACTGAAATTGTGGTGTTTCATAATATCTATATTCACCCGTTTGTGACATCATTGGGTGTTGTTTCTGCTGACCCGATGCAGTGTAAAAGGTCTGTGGTGTTGTTTGAGACTTATCAAAAGCACTACTCCATTTACCGTTAAAATATATGGCGTTGATGAGAAATAGCGCCTGATTTGGTTCAATATTATCGACAATTTTGTCAATTTTACCTTTAGTATTTTCCTTCACCCAGGAATTGATTGTATTTACAGCCGCGACATTTTTAAAATCTAAATTTGTCACCCTAGCTTGATAGAAATCGCGGGTAGTTTGCAGAAAATCGGGACGCAAACTCACATCTTGATTAGCCCACAGGGAGTTAGCTATAGTCAGTTGGACATTTTCACCAGGATTTTGTAGCAGCTTGTTTAATGAAGCGTAAGCAGAGTTAAGTTCTGGTAGACTGATACCCTGTAACTCTAAGGTTTTAGCCATTGCTTTTTGCGTAGAGCCGCTAGCGCCATTGTAGGTCATAGCTAGGGCGATCGCTACACTCGTCGGCGATACAGAAATATTCTTGGCGTTACCATCTTCTTTTGCAATTTCCGAAAATAGCTTAAAGCCAAACTTATTATTAGCATCGACAATTTTAGTATCAGGCACTACTGTTTTTTTTTGCAATGAAGATTCTGCTGGAGATACCCCAGTCTGGGCCAGCGCACTTGTGTCAGGATTAACTTGAGAACAACCTAGTACACTGAATAGAACCACGCTAGCTGCTGCTAGAACATAACGTCTTCCCAGACTAACAGCGTAACGTCTTTGTAAAAAACTGTCTTTCACACCACTGAACTTCTGCCGATTCATGTTACTACCTCGTGTGCCAAAGTTTTTAGCTATCTACCAAACTTGACGTTAATGCCGTATTGCTTATTTACTATTGCATTAACACAACTGAAACACTCGACGGTTACAGTTTTAGTAACAATGAATTTGGCAAGAAAGGTAAATATATCTATTGCAAAAAATCCCTCAATGTGGCACCGCCTATTGACTTTGCAGACTTTAATTTTGGTAGTTTATCTTAAGGCTGAATATTTGTATTTTAGACTACTAAATATAGGCTCAATTCCCAACTTTTAAACTAATTAGGACTGATGCAACCAGTTTGTCTGTTGAGACTGGGTGTAAGGTTGTAAGGGTTTTAAACATTGATACCTCTACCCATACACCCTTCTCCAAACCCTTGATCTTTCGTTGTCATGCGTAAGTCCTAATTAATTAGACACTGTCCACCAAGCTAAGGCATAGGGTTGAGTGGCTTCATTAAGTTGTTTCTGGAACTGGACACGGATTTTGTAGTTTCCATTAGCAGGAACAGGGCAGAAAATATGTTCTACACTATCAACTTCACTAATAGAAGCACAAACAACAGCAGAATCTGTATCGTTGGTATCCGCTTTTACTAAATAAAGATCCAGATTATTTAGCTGGCGATCGCGGAAATTTTCACCTACATCAAATTGCTGATTTTTATTAGTATCATTTAATTCTACCAAACGGTTCCAACTAAGAGTAATAGCAACAAAACTATCTTTCTTGAGTGGCCTTGTTAACCCATACTCAACAGACTTCCCTACATCTACTTGTCGATAATCCCAGCCAATACCTGGAACTGGTGCTGTTGGTTGCCATTGACCAGCGCTAAATTGCTGATAAGCACGAAACGCATTTAAATGACCCGTTCCCATTTGGGCATCCAAGGGAATTTTCGGGTCTTGATAGGCATCAGAAGACAACCAATCTTGGCTTTGTTTATCAATAAGTGTGCGAGTCATGCCCAAGCGTAAACCATCACCACTATCTTGAATCTTTTCGGCTGAATTGAGTAGTACTGCTTTCATCACTTGCTGACGACGGCTATCAATGCTCCAATTTGGTTTTTTGGTGCGTAACTGTCTATCACCAAACTCTTGTAGCAAAGCCACGGTAGCGGTGAGATGCGGCGCAGCAAAACTTGTACCTGTAACTTTGTTCAACTTGCCATCAGGATTGAGCAAGTTAATATTACTACCAGGCGCTACTATACTCACAGCGCGACGACCATCTATATTAAATTCCTTACCAGCCAAGCGACCGCTAACACCTTGGTTAACACCTGCTAGGTTAGAAACGTCAACTTTATTAAAAATTCCCCCTCTCCGGGATGAAAAAGCCACGTTGATTCCGTTAAAATTATCTGTAGGGATAGGAATACCACCTTTACCCTGATTGCCTGCGATCGCATACACGACATCATGAACACGACTCGACCAGTCAACACACAAGGTAAGTAAAGCATTCCCATCTAAAACAGCCTCTGGTCGAGGGTCACGGTTAAGAGGTTCACCAAAGCTAAAGTTAATAGCGCGGACATCACCACCATTTTGTAATGCTATGTGCTGGGCCGATAAACACTCTTCCGGTTGACCCATATTTTTAGTAGAACCTACCGCCGATGAATATAATCTCGCGGCTGGTGCAACCCCAGGTAAACCTTTGTCCCTACTGACCATCACACCAGCCACATTATAAGCATGGGGGTCAACACCATTATTAGATTTAGCTGGGCCATTGCGTAAAAAAACAGCCGCCAGCGAAACGGCACGATTTTTAGACACAGCCTTATCCCAACCAAACATCCCCGGACGACCAATTTCCACCTGACCGATAGCAATCTTTCTACCAAGCAAATTATAAGGAGGTTGGTGTAACTTCAAAGCATCAATACCGTTAGTTCCCAAAGAACTTTGTAAAGCCGCAGCCAACACAGGCACACTTAAACAAGAAGCACTTAATCCGCAAATTATCCAAGTTAGTTTTTTCATTGTTATTAGTCAGTGGTCAGTTGTCATTGGTCAATAGTCAATAGTAATTCTTCCCCTACTCCCCAGTCCCCAATCCCCAATCCCCAGTCCCCAATCCCCAGTCCCCAATTTCTAAAAATCCTCAATATTTTGTTACAGTATTTTGTTACAATGCTTACAGACGAGGACGCTTAAAAACCCACCAGCCATGACCCAAAACCGATCTGAAAAACCCATAGTAATCTCTCCATCTATCCTATCAGCCGACTTTAGCCGTCTAGGTGATGAAATTCGTGCTGTAGATGCAGCTGGAGCTGATTGGATTCATGTTGATGTAATGGACGGTCGTTTTGTACCTAATATTACGATAGGTCCTCTGGTAGTGGAGGCAATTCGTCCAGTTACAAAGAAACCTCTGGATGTCCACTTGATGATTGTGGAACCAGAAAAGTATGTAGAAGATTTTGCTAAAGCAGGGGCTGATATCATTTCTGTTCATTGTGAACATAATGCTTCGCCACATCTGCACCGCACCCTGGGACAAATCAAAGAATTAGGTAAACAGGCAGGTGTCGTACTCAATCCTGGTACACCTTTAGAACTCATTGAATATGTTCTAGAACTGTGCGACCTCATACTAATTATGAGCGTTAACCCCGGCTTTGGTGGTCAAAGCTTCATTCCTGGCGTAGTACCCAAAATCCGCAAGTTGCGTCAAATGTGTGATGAACGCGGTTTAGACCCCTGGATTGAAGTAGATGGCGGACTAAAAGCTAATAATACTTGGCAAGTTTTAGAAGCAGGCGCGAATGCAATTGTGGCTGGTTCTGCTGTATTTAACGCTAAGGATTATGCAGAAGCGATTACCAATATTCGCAACAGCAAGCGTCCGACACCAGAATTAGCTAAGGTTTAATTTAGTTTCTCATCGTTAACAAAAAAAGGCGATCGCTTGTGCGATCGCCTTTTTTTTATGATGGAAATTTATAACTCAAAATCTATTTGCGGCTACCCAACCACTTAGCGGCGGCGATACCAATTAGCCCTGCAACTACCGGATTGCTGAGGAATTTCATAATTCCTGGTTGTTCTGCGAGGACTTCGCGGAAAATGTCGGGGTGGTTGTGATAGGCGAAGGATGCAAGTTTGCTGACATCATCAGCATTCATACGGCTGGCGTGGTGAGTGCTAAGTCCTAGTTGTTGTTCTAGGTGCTTATCATCTAATCCCCTTTGCTTGAAGTGTTTGAAAAAGGCGCGGGCGACATCATCCCGTTCGTTGGGCTTGATTTGGGCGATCGCTTTTTGTAATTCTGGTTCCATTTGGCTGGAAGGGATCTGATCTGGCTGAAAAGATCGACCAAACAATTGACGACGCTGATCTGTGGTTGTCCGTTGAGCGAAATCGTCAAAGGTTTCGTATTCAGTCGCAGGATCACCCGTTGGGCTATCTAAAGATTCGACATTACCTTCACCCAAATCTCTTAGGACTTGCCGTCTATATTCTTCGCTACTTGTCACTTTTCTCTTCTCCTTATTAATGCCAATTCAGCGATTAGGTATACTGAATTTGGTTAGTCTGAACGTCGTACTTAGCCGTCAAAATCAACTTTTTATCAGGCCCATACACGAGAACAGTTAAATCTTGATTGGGAAAGTTTTTGCGGAAACCTTGGGTTAAAGATTTGACTAGAGGTCGCACTTCATTAGGACGTACTTGACGCGAAATCACAACTCCTAGCTTGTTGTTATCACGCACATACGCATCTTGAATTAATCCTTGAGAAGTCTGTACAACCCAGTTACCAAAAGTTTGTCCAGATGGCGAGTTTCCCCTCTCTAATTGGGAATAAGCTGTACCACTACCAATCGCTGATGGGGTGCTTGTCCGGTCAAGCTGAGCTACGTTTCCGCCACCGCAAGCAGTCATAAGCATCAACATAAAAACTAAGACAACAGTAGTCAAGATTTTCCTGCTCTGCTGAACCCAAGTCATTTTTTATCCCTCCCATTTACATACGATTTATAACAAGCTATTTATTAAGGTTATTGATGTGATATTTATCAAATAATTAGCTCAGAGAAACTTTTTGAAAAATGTAGAGATATGACGAATCAAATCTCTACAACAGCCTTATAGATTAGCCTCCATCTCCCAAACTAAACCTTTCACCAATAGGTAATAAAAAGACTATTGTCTTTTGTCAAATCACCAGCTTTAGTCTATCTTTTTCTTTACGTTGTCCTTGACATCTTCAACAGCATGACGGACTTCACTTTCGGCTTGTTTAGCTTTGCCTTCAGCTTTATCTTTAGGGTCACCAGTTACATTACCTAAAGCTTCTTGAGCTTTACCTTCAATATTTTTAGCAGTGGCTTTTGCTTTATCTTCTAAGCTCATTTTCCTCTCCTTAGTTTTATAGATTTTAGTTGCAAAGTTATTAGTAAACTTTGAATTGTTTGTTATCACATTTACAAAGTAGCTTAAAACTTTTGCCATAGCCTTCTGTCACAAGACATATTCATCTACTATGCAAAAAGAGTGAAAAAACGAAAGCAAAACAAAAGATCCCCGACTTTTTAGAAAAATCGGGGATCTAATTTATCACCTATAAATTAATAGAATTATTTTCTGGACTAATCTATAAAACCCATCAGACTATCAGAATCATCAATAGTATTTGATGCAACCGGACGATCGCCCATCGACGAGTAGGTGCTAGACAGAACCAAGGAACTGGAAGCAATTGGACGAATTCCAGATAGGTTAATACTGTCTACGATATTGAATGTATGGGCTGTAATTGGACGAAGTCCCATTATATCAATTGTTTCAACTACTTCCAAAGTACTAGTACTAATTGGACGTAAACCAGCAATTGAGATTGTTCCAGCTATCTCCCAGTTACTACCGGTAATGGAATGCGCTCCAGCAACAGCAAGTTTTCCGTGAATCTGTTCTTGCTCTGATGCTTCCACTGACAGTTCAGCATTTGGCTCGACTTGCTCTTTATTCAAGCTCTGACCCTGATTATTTTCTACTTCCACTGTTGTTTCTCCTTTGAGCTTGGCGCGTTTTTGCCGAGGACTGACCGTTTTGCCGGTACTGCTAATGGTCATAATTAAACACCTCTGGGTTTTAACTTAACTTTACAATACTTAAGGAAAAATCAAATTATTTCCTATATAAGTGAGTTTACCCTTAAAGCATCTTGCATATATATAAGTATCTTCAAAAGTGACATATAAGTAAACTTAAATTCTGAAAATTTGTAAAAGAAAATTGCTAATTGAAAAGGTGGGGGAGCAGAGGTAAGAACAATTACTATGGACTGTTGACTGCTGACTGTTGACTGTTAGCTGTTGAATAGGAACTCAGTACTTAGCACTAGCCTTATTAATTTATCGCTAACATGAGATAGGGTATCTTTAGTACAGATGTATGACAGAATTTGGTCTGCAAGCTCCCTTTAGTCCGACAGGCGATCAACCAAGCGCGATCGCCCAGTTAGTTGCTAGCATCGAAGGTGGCAACCGTTACCAAACCTTATTAGGTGCTACGGGAACAGGTAAAACATTTTCCATCGCCGCAGTGATTGAGAAAATTGGGAGACCAACGCTAGTTCTGGCGCATAACAAAACTTTGGCGGCGCAGCTTTGTAATGAATTGCGCGAGTTCTTTCCCAACAACGCTGTTGAGTATTTTGTCAGTTATTACGATTACTATCAACCAGAAGCCTATATTCCCGTTACCGATACCTATATTGAAAAAACGGCGGCGATTAATGATGAGATTGATATGTTACGACATTCAGCTACGCGATCGCTATTTGAGCGTCGTGATGTGATTGTTGTGGCTTCTATTAGTTGTATTTACGGCTTGGGTATTCCCGCCGAATACCTTAAAGCTGCTATTCCTCTGCAAATTGGGATGGAAGTAAATCAGCGTGAGATTTTGCGGGATTTAGCCTCTGTACAATACAGCCGCAACGATGTGGAAATGGGGAGGGGACGTTTCCGTGTCCGGGGTGATGTATTAGAAATTGGCCCCGCTTACGAAGACAGAATCATTCGGGTAGAATTTTTCGGCGATGAAATTGACGCAATTCGCTACATTGACCCCGTGACAGGGGAAATTATCAACAGTTTACAAGCAGTAAATATCTATCCTGCACGTCACTTTGTTACACCAGAGGAACGTTTAGAGGTAGCTTGCGAAGATATCGCCTACGAATTAAAACAGCGCAAAGCAGAATTAGAAGAAGCTGGCAAATTGGTAGAAGCACAACGCATCGACCAACGCACCCGCTACGATTTAGAAATGCTGCGGGAAGTGGGTTATTGCAACGGTGTAGAAAACTATTCTCGCCATTTAGCAGGAAGACAAGCAGGAGAACCACCAGAAAGTTTAATTGATTATTTCCCTAAAGATTGGCTGTTAGTAATTGACGAATCTCACGTTACAGTTCCGCAAATTCGCGGAATGTATAACGGTGACCAAGCTAGGAAGAAAGTTTTAATTGAACATGGATTTAGGCTTCCTAGTGCTGCCGATAACCGTCCTTTAAAAGCAGAAGAATTTTGGCAAAAAGTTAACCAGTGCATTTTTGTTTCTGCTACCCCAGGAAATTGGGAATTAGAAATATCAGAAAATCGCATAGTTGAGCAAGTAATCCGCCCCACAGGTGTAATTGATCCAGAAATTTCCGTGCGTCCCACAGAAGGACAAATTGATGATTTATTAGGAGAAATTAAAGATAGAATCGACCTTCATGAAAGGGTATTGATTACCACTTTAACTAAGCGGATGGCGGAAGATTTAACAGAATATCTGCAAGAACACGGCGTAAAAGTGCGGTATTTACATTCAGAAATCAATTCTATTCAGCGTATTGAAATATTGCAGGATTTACGCCAAGGTAGCTTTGATGTGTTGGTGGGTGTGAACCTACTACGGGAAGGTTTAGATTTACCAGAAGTTTCCCTAGTAGCGATTATGGATGCTGATAAAGAAGGTTTCTTACGCGCGGAACGTTCTTTAATTCAAACCATTGGCAGAGCAGCAAGACACATCAGAGGACAAGCAATTTTATATGCTGATAATATGACAGATAGCATGATTAAAGCTGTTGAAGAAACTGACAGACGGCGCAATATTCAAGTTGCATATAATAAGCTGCATGGAATTACACCACAACCGATTGTCAAAAAATCTAGTAATGCGATTTTGTCTTTCTTGGAAGTGTCTCGACGGTTGAATGCAACAGACTTAAAAGTTGTTGAAGAACATATTGATGAATTGCCATTAGAGGAGATTCCCAATTTGATTGACAAATTAGAAGCACAGATGAAAGAAGCATCGAAAAAACTGGAATTTGAAGAAGCGGCAAAATTGCGCGATCGCATCAAGCAATTGCGAGATAAATTAGTAGGCAGATAATTTGTAACTCAAGTATCTGTAGGGTGGGTAATGCCCACCATAACCCAAGTGCCAAGATTGTGAGTGTGCCAAAATAAATATCAGTAAAACTACGGTTTTGAGCAATGGTGTGGAATCCAGGGCGGCATTTATTTGGCAGCCGCTACATAATCGAGAGAAAATTGGGTGAAGGTGGCATTGGTATTACCTACCTGGCTAAAAATCCACAAGGCAAACTGCGGGTAATTAAAACCCTGCGTGAAGAAATACTCAATCATCCAACTTGGATACCCCATCAAAGTAGACTTAAGCAAGACTTTAAAGAAGAAGCATTACGCTTGGCTTTATGTCGCCATCCCCACATTGTAGAAGTAGAGAATGTTTTTGATGATGGTGACTTACCCTGCATGGCGATGGAATACATCGAAGGGGAAGATTTAGGTAAGCGGATAACTGAAAAGGGAGCATTACCAGAAGCAGAAGCACTGCAATATATTCGGCAAATTGGCGATGCTCTGATGCTGGTTCACGACAAAGGCTTGCTGCATCGGGATTTAAAGCCGAGTAACATTATGATGCGTGCAGGTAAGCCAGGCCAGAAGCAGTGCTGATTGATTTTGGACTGGCTAGACAATTTATTTCTGGTACAGTGCAACAACATACACAAAGCTTTACCCCTGGTTATGCGCCACCGGAACAGTATGCACCCATAGAAGAACGGGGAGAATATATTGATGTTTACGCCTTAGCTGCCACATTATATTCTTTGCTGACTGGGCAATTGCCAATGCCAGCACCAGCTAGACTGCAAAATTTTACCCTACAACCACCAAAGGATTTGAATCCCAGTGTGAGCGACAGGGTGAATGAGGCAATTATGAAAGGGATGGCGTTAAATTACAAATTCCGTCCCCAGTCGGTGCAGGAGTGGTTGGATTTGTTGGGTGCGGGGATAGTAGTACCAACACAACCTGTAATATCTTCATCTAATACATATTTATCTGCGAAAATATCACCAACACAACCTATAACATCCGTATCCCAGATATCCTCATCGTGGGAATGTATCCATGTCATCCCTGCTGTGTCTGGAAAAATAGCTTTTAGTCCCAAGGAAAATATATTAGCGAGCGTGTCTAGTGGTGGTTGGGACAGCAATATCAAACTATGGGAAGCCCTAACAGGTAGAGAGATTTACAGCTTAACAGGACATTCTTGGTCAGTTTACGCGATCACCTTCAGTAATGATGGACAAATCCTCGCTAGTGGGGGTGGAGACGGAAATATTAAACTATGGGAAGTTGTTTCAGGACAAGAAATTCGCACATTGACTGGTCATTCTTGGGCGATTTATGCAGTTACTTTCAGTAGTAATAGAGTAGTTCTAGCTAGTGGTAGCGGAGACAAAACTATCAAACTTTGGGATTTGGCAACAGGTCAAGAAATAAGTACCCTGACTGGTCATGCCGAATCAATTAATTCCCTAGCATTTAGCAATAATGAGTTAACCTTGGCTAGTGGTAGTGTAGACAAAACTATCAAACTCTGGGATTTGGAGACGGGCAAAGAAATTTATACACTAACTGGTCATTCTGGAACAGTTAACTCTATTTGTTTGAGTAATGATGGACAAATATTAGCTAGTGGTAGTGTAGACAAAACTATCAAACTCTGGGATTTGGAGACGGGCAAAGAAATTTGCACCCTTATAGGTCATTTAGAATCGATTGAATCTGTAACTATCAGCAGCGATGGGCAAATACTGGCTAGTGCTAGTGTGGATAAAACTGTGAAAATTTGGGAAATGGCAACAGGTAAAGAAGTTTTCACACTTAGTCATTCTAGCAGTGTTAATTCTATCGCCTTTAGCCCTGATGGGAATTTACTTGCTGCTGGAGATTCTGGCGGAAATATCAAAATATGGCGACGCAGCTAGTCTGGCAATAACAGCGTCAAAATAGTATTAGAACTACCGAACAATAAAAACAACATAAAAGCATATGAATTTCCTGCCAATGTCACCGATGAAGGCGAAATAAAATTACCGAATGCTGTTTTGCAAAAGTTAGTAAATAACCAGCAGGTAAAAGTAATTATTCTTGTCAATGAACCCACAGAAGAAGAACAAGAAGAAGCAGCTTGGCATTGTCTTGCAGCCGAGCAATTATTAAAAGGCTACAGCGAAGATGATGCTATCTATGACACGATTTAAGTAATGCAAAATTATTAATCTGGTTCTGTTATATTGCTCAAACGGCTATTTTCCGATACCGTATCATGGTTGTGGTGGGCAATGCCCACCCTACTTGGGAATGCGCCCACTAACATTCTCAAAATCCACGTTAAAAATTAATAATTTGTCTGTAAAAGGCTCAACTGTCAGGTTCAGAGGTTCAACCGTCAGCCTCAAAGGTTCAATTGTCAGCATCAGAGCCTCAACTGTCAGGCTCAAAGGCTCAACCGTCAGCCTCAGAGCCTTAACTGTCAGCCTCAAAGGCTCAACTGTCAGCCTCAGAGCCTTAACTGTCAGCCTCAAAGGCTCAACTGTCAACATCAAAGGCTCAATTGTCAACATCAAAAGCTCAATCGTCAGCCTCAGAAGCTCAATTGTCAGCCTCTAAACCTCAAAAATATCTTGAATATGGGCAGTTGGAACTATAAAAACAAAATTTGCCCGTGTGGGCTAAAAAAATTTGTAGGGAATATATATAAGAGGGACACAAAAATTTTGTGTCCTTATCTCAATCATTGGTGCGATCGCCTATATTAAATCTTATCCAGCGACAACCTCGGCTTTCTTTTTCTTAGAACGGCGGGTAAACCTACGTCCCATCTCGTCAATCACTGCATCTAAACCAGCCACATCACCACTAGCTTTGGCATAGTTATAAACTGCTAATGCTGCTGTGTATGCTTCACTACCAGATGCCATACAGGTATCATCCACGAGTTCTTGCAGTTGGGTTAAAGACAATAGCACTGGATACAACGCTTCATACAGTGTTAAATCCCGACGCATTTCTTCTATATCAAAAGAACGGGGTAAAAAATTGGGGTTTTGTGTGGCTACTTCCAAAGCTTTGCTCACAAATGCTCGACTTTTATCTCCCATTTTGACTATTGTGCGGCGATCTTCCGTTGTCAAATCAATTAAAAACGGTAATTTTTCGCGGATAGTAGCAATCGCCTGCATAACTGCATCCCTATCGGCTGCGGATAGGTTGGCACTGATACGATTTTCTGGCATATTTAGTACAATCTTATATACTATTAATTTCAGTATTCCCCAAGTTAATTAGTACTCTATAGTTACTTTTAAGCAATTAAGGAAAATTATTTATACTAATGAAAACACGGCATTTTGCTTTTTACCAGCCTTAGGAGGCGTTTGGAAAGTCCTTGGCAATGTATCAAATACTTTTAGCTCCCCTAAATCACCCTTTTTAAGGGTGATTTAGGGGAGCTAATGACTTGTGTGTACACCGTAGGTTCTGAAGGAGAGGAGTCCTAAAGCAATCTAGGCATCGGCTCTAATCACTGCTAGGTTAAATTACTTGCTTTCTTAACTGCTTTCTTTAACTCTTCAAAGGTAATACTACCGTCTTGGTCTGAATCATACTGTACTAGCAACTCTTGGGGGCTATTGGTATTCGTTTCTGATGAGATGACTGCACTTAAACCAGGACTTAAAAAAAGCTCATTAATGGAGATTTTGCCGTCTTGATCACGATCTAAGGTATTAAAAAGAGATTGAAGCTCTTGCTCGGTTGTCATAAGTTTTTATCTGAATTAATGTTTCACTTTAATATTTCAGAATTAAATAAACTTATATCCTTAGAAGTAGAAATAAGTATCGCTGGGGCTGAGATTAGTGAAATGGGAATGTGAGCATGAAACACCGTTTAGTCTAAAAAACGGGAAATATAACTTAAATACACCCGTTGAAATAGGTTTTACTTTATGATTTTTGGTTTAAAAAGTCTGACTAATTTATCGATATTACTGATATTAGTCGGCAGCAACAATTTTCATCCGTCGGCTATAGCTAAGACCAATAATCAACCGCAGCTATTAGCACAACGACCAGCTAGAACAGCTAATTCTCAGCCACACAAAGTTTTTCAACCGATTTTGCCGAAGTTAAAGCAAAAGAGTCAAATTAAGATTTTATTGCCTAAATACATTCCTGAGTCGGATGGGACAAACCCAATTTACGCCATTGTGGAAACTTCTACACCTAAGAAATATGAGATTCTGTTGGGTTTCAGTCCTGACTGTACTGGTGGGACGGCTTGTCGTTTAGGTGTGGTTTCGGCGGAGGCTGTCACGCGTTCAACACCGCGCCTCACGGGGAAACGGGTAGCTTTAGCTAAGGGTATTGCTGGCTATTTTGTGGATTTTCGTTGTGGGGCTAATTGTTCTGATGCAACTTTGACGTGGCGACAACAAGGGGTGCAGTATAGTTTTGGGTTGAAGGCAGGCGATCGCAATTCTCTCATCAAAATGGCTAATTCTGCGATCAATCCTTAATGTTATGGCTGGGGATTGGGGATTGGGGACTGGGGACTGGGTAAAAATCTTTTTGTGTCTAGGTTGTATCATCTATTGATGTCCTAACACTACTGGCGACGGCTATACATTCCCATTAAAACCAATACAGAAGAAGACGCGATTCATCGCGTCTCTACATGGTTATTTGGCGTTATTTTGGTCTTGTGAAATCACCAATAAATTAATATCCGCCTTCTTCTTCGTATTCTGGCTGTCTTTCTTTGACCTTCTTGGGAATATTCACGGGTTGGGGTGGTACGTCTTCCCACGCATCGCCTTCTATGTCGTCATCATAATCTTCGTAATCTTCGGTGTAGGGTTTGCTGTAGGGTTGAGACGGGGGCTGATATCTGTCTCTACCTGTGGCTTCACTCCAGTTGTCTTCTTCGTCTTCTTCGTATTGAATTGACTCGTATTGTCGCGCCTTCATGACTTGGCGCTGTGGTCTTTCTTCTTCGATGTAGTCCTCAGTCCATTCTTCCTCGGCTACGGGTTCGGGGGTGCGGACTTTGGGTTTTGGTGGCTGTAAGGGTACGCCGCTAGGTAGCTGATTTGATGGTGCAACGGCGCGGGGTGCAGAATAGCCATATTCTTCTTCTGTATCCCGTTCCCAAGGTGCTTTACCAATACCCAGGCGTTCGAGAACACCTACTGTTAACTGATTTACCCGTTCTTCGGCTCCTTCAAAGACAATTAACCTGTTGGGGCCGGTGCTGACTACTTCTTCTATGGATATTTCGTAGGTGCTTAAGAATTGGTCGGGAATTTGGGGGAGTCCCAAGGAGGCGATGACAATGGTGTTGAGCTTACCTGTTTCGGCTTCAAACCTAAAGCCCCTGACTCTACCTAAAACTTCGCCTGTTTCGGTGATGACTTCCCAGTTAATTAAGTTACTGAGGGCTTCAACTTCAATATCTTCGATGACATCTTCGTTATCCACTAAGATTACATCGCCATATTGGTGGATGCTGCTAAGGTACATATAGCGGGGCAGACCAGAGATGGAGATCAGGCTGTCTCGCAAACCAAGAGCCACAACCTCTCTTTGATCAATATCCACCCAAACTTGACTGACGATTCCTAACCGTTTGCCGTTGTCGCGGGTAATTACCTGCGTGTTTAATATGTCGGAACGCCTAATTATTTGTTCAGAGGTCATTCTATACGGAGTCCTGATCTCGAATCCGGTTTATCTATACACTATTATTAACAAAAACTCAAGCAGATGTATTCGAGGATGATAACTTAATTCCCAAAACTTGAGTATAAGCTCCTCGTGCTTGAGTAACGCCGATTGTGCGTTCGGCTGATTCTATCATCGGACGGCGCAAACTCACAACTATGAACTGTGCCTGTTGGGCTTGTTGTTTAATCATTCTTGACAATCGTTCTACGTTTGCCCCATCGAGGAACATATCTACTTCATCAAAGGCGTAAAAGGGTGAGGGGCGATAGCGTTGCAGGGCAAAGATAAAGCTTAAGGCGGTGAGGGATTTTTCACCACCGGACATGGAGGCGAGTCTTTGGACTGGTTTTCCTTTGGGGTGGGCGACTAAGTTCAAGCCACTGTTAAAGGGGTCTTCTGGGTTATCTAATTGCAGGTAGCCGTCGCCGTCAGACAGGGTGGCGAAGATGGATTGGAAATTTTCATTTACAGCGTCGAAGGCTTCTTTAAAGGCGATTTGGCGCAAGGTGGTGAAGTTTTCAATGCGGAGGAGTAATTCGGTGCGTTCTGCTTCTAGGGTCTCTAATTTTTGTGTGAGTTCTTCTAGACGCTTTTGGGTGCGTTCGTATTCTTCCAACGCCAGCATATTCACAGGTTCCATTGCTTGGAGACGTTTGGAGAGCGATCGCAATTCTTTCTGCAATTCTTCTAAGTCTACCTTGTCTGGGACTTCTGGCAAAGGGTTGGGCAGTTCTGGGATTAGTTCCTGTAACTGGCTTTGTAAGGCGGTTACGTCTTCCCGGCGTTTGAGTTGGGTTTCTTCCAGCTTTTGGATTTCCCATTCTAATTGTTGCTGACGTAGGAGATGCGACCGCACTTCTTGTTCAATTGTGTCGCGTTTTTGTTTTTCTACGCCCAGGTGTTGTTCTAGTTCGCTGAGTTTGGCGCGGGTTTGGGTGATTTGTGCGTTTATGGTTGTGGTTTGTTGGGAGACGCGATGAATCGCTTCTGTAGAAGTGGTTTGTTGGGTTTGATATTCGGTGATGCGTTGTTGGGCTTCTTGGATGCGTTCTTGTAAACGCTGTTGTTGATTTTCCAGATTTTTTAGGCGTTGTTCGGCTTCCCTAAAGGCGGTTTCCCGTTGTTGTATTTGTTGTTCTTGGGTTTTAATTGTCGCCTGAATTTGTTGCCATTCGCTGGGGGTTTGGGAGGCTTCTAACTCGGCTAGGGTATGGCGTAGTTGTTGTAATTGGCTTTCTTGTCCTGGTAACTCCCTATCCAGAATTTCCAGACGAGATTGGGCTGTGGTAAATTTTTCGGTGTTTTGGGTGAGTTGCGATCGCGTCCCTGCTAATTGGGCTGTTAAAGTTTTAATATCTTTTTGTAACTGTTCCAGCTGTAACTGCTGTTCTCGCCTTGCTTGTCGGGTTTCGGTGAGTTCTTGGGATAGTTGTTTGGTTTTGATGGATAAATTAGCGATCGCATCACCACAACGGTTTAAAATCCGATCAATATCGGCTAAACGCTGTTTTAAACCAATGGCTTCATCTGATTCTGCGGCTTCGGTGTTACCAAACCGTAGGGAGGAACGCTGGTTACTACTTCCCCCAGTCATCGCGCCACTGGTTTCTAGTAGTTCCCCATCCAAGGTGACGATGCGATATAAGCCGAGATTTTTCCGCGCTGCTTCCAAGTTGGCGAAGACTACTGTATTACCAAAGACGTAATTGAAGATGTCTTTATAACGGCGATCGCAGTCTACCAAATTCACGGCATAGTTAATGAAACCATTAGCTAAACGCAGCGTTGCATCCTGGGTAAATTTGTGAGCCTGAATTTTATTTAACGGTAAAAACGTTGCTCTCCCAGCCCGTTTTTGTTTGAGTAGTTCAATCCCGGCGGCTGCTATACCATCATCTTCCACCACAATGTGTCCCAGCCGCGCCCCAGCCGCAATTTCTAACGCTAATTGAAACTTGGGTTCTACCCGTCCCAAATGTACCACCAAGCCGCACACCCCAGGCATTCCTGACTGGATAATCACCTTACTGGCTTGAGTTCCTTGTACCTCTTGCTGTGCTTGTGCTTGCGCCTCAATTCTATCTAGCTGACGTTGTTTGTCTCGTTGTTCTTGCAATAGCCGCTTTTGGGTATCTTGCTGGATTTGTAATTCCTGTTCTGTGGCTGCAAGATTTTGGGCTAAATCTTGGATGGGTTCACTAGAAGAGTTAAATTCTGTTTCTATGCGTTCACAATCAGCTTGTTTCTCCGCCAATTGCGGTTCCAAATTAGCAATTAACTCTGTTTGCTCCCCAATTAACTGCTGTAACTGGTGATTCCGTTCCCGCAGTTGCGCCTGTTCTGTACGTTGCGGTTCCAGAGTTTGCAACACAGCCTCAATTTGCCGGTTTAACGCCGTTTGTTGTTGTACCCAGGCTTCCGAGGCTGAGGCGATTTCTGCTGCGGCTTCACGGGACTTTTCCAAAGCTTGTTGTGCTTCATCCCGTTGCTGCTGACAATAAACAATCGATTGTCTTTCTAAATCCTGTGCTTGCGCCAGTTCACCCAAACCTTGCTGATGTTGTTGGATATCTTGCTGAGTTTGCGTCAAACGTTTGGTAGTTTCTTGCAAAGCCGTTTCTAACTCCGTTTGCTGACGCTGGAGTTGCTTTCGTTCCGCTTCTTGGGTAGCTAGGGTAGATTGTACCGCCAGCAGTTCCTCTTCCCCCATTGCTTTCACATGAGCATTTAGCTGTTCCAATTCAGCCGTTTTTTGAGAAATTTCCGTATTTAAGCTTGCCAGATGAGTTGTCAGTTCCCCATAATGGCGATCGCCTGCTTGAATATCTGTAACTAACTTCTCTTGTTGTGCTTGTAGGGAACGCCAAGATAATACCGCTTCCCAACATTGCTTTTCTAAAAACTCCGTGCGTAACTTTTGATACCTCTCCGCCTTCGCTCGGTCTTGGGAAAGGCGATCGCGTTGTAAAGTTAACTCAGACTCAATAATCCGACAACTATCTTCCTTATCCTTCACCTCATCCAAAGTTCCCTTGGCTTGGTGAATCTTCCTATCAAAGGCCGCCACCCCCGCCAACTCATCAATAATTTCCCGCCGTTCCTTCCCCTTCATGGAAATAATGCTGGTGACATCCCCTTGCAACACCACGTTATAACCTTCAGGGTAAATCCGCAGCCTCTCCAACTCCTCATGTAACTCTGTCTGCGTCGCCGCAACCCCATTGATGTAGTAATTCGAGGTATAACTACCCTGATGGGTCACCCGCAGTTTCCGAGTTACACTCCATTCTGTGGCTCTGTGACCATTCCCATTTACACTAGGCGCTTCATCCTGGGATAATTCTTCATCACCACTGACAGATGAAAATTGATCACTCGCATCCACCAAATCAGATAAATCAAATGTCACCGTCACCACAGCTTCCACCGCCGAGCGACTTTTCGCCGTTTGAGTATTATTAACCAAATCGGGTAAGCGGTCTGCTCGCATCCCCTTAGAACTAGCCAGTCCCAAACAAAACAACAGCGCATCCAAAATATTAGACTTACCCGAACCATTAGGCCCAGATACGACAGTGAACCCCGACAGCAATGGGACAGAGGTCGTACCGCCGAAGGATTTGAAATTGGTAAGTTCTACGCGCTTAATATGCACCATGCAGTGCTAGTTAACTGAATGTTAATGAAGAACAAGTGTATCAATTAATGAAAAATTCTCAAGTAGTCTCAGGGAAAATTTAGAATAGTCACACTGCCGAGGCTCAAAGAACCCATAGCAGGTAAAGAGAGTTTAACAGCGAATTGCCGCAATTGGTATAGTTTCAATCAGCTGAGTCAGCTGAGATTTTAGTTACCAAAATTGTCAACTATCATTTTTTCACGCTGTTATTGACTGGTTTGCCAACAGTTGTTAGATGTGATTTGATGAACCATTCGTCTGCGATTCCCGAATTTCTTGGGAGAAAATATTCTAATTTCCCCTGAACAGCAGAATATTGATGAACTAATTTTAATTGCGGAAGAACTTTTTGATAACGAGTATCAAAACCTAATTACCTTTGCCTATAACAAAGCGGGGATTCTTACCCTTCAACTGCATAAAGCTTATCACCCAAAATGATAACTAATACAACTATGTAACTTAAATTACTCAATGTTTGTCTTTTTGGTAACTTTAAGCAATTTTTTATATGTTCAAAATAAACAGAAATAATTGTGACATTTTTGATACAAATTTGTTAAGAATAGTTACAGCACTCGTAACACTAGGAAATAATTCTTATGGTTGAAGCACTTGATAACAACCCACCACATAAAGTTGTGATTGTCGGTGGCGGTTTTGGTGGATTGTATGCAGCAAAAGCCCTGGCTAAAGCTAAAGTAGACGTGACTCTCATCGACAAGCGGAACTTTCACCTATTTCAGCCACTACTTTATCAAGTTGCAACAGGGACGCTATCACCAGCAGATATTTCCTCGCCTTTACGCGCAGTATTAAGTAAAAGCAAGAATACCCAAGTATTGCTGGGAGAAGTGAGCGATATTGACCCAGAAGCACAAGAATTGGTCATGGGTGATGAAAAAATTCCCTACGATACCTTAATTGTCGCCACTGGTGCAAAGCATTCCTACTTTGGTAAAGATAACTGGGAAGAGTTTGCACCTGGGTTGAAAACTGTAGAAGACGCTATCGAAATGCGTCGCCGCATCTTTACAGCTTTTGAAGCAGCCGAAAAAGAAAAAGACCCCGCAAAGCGTCGTGCTTGGTTGACCTTTGTGGTTGTCGGTGGCGGCCCTACTGGTGTAGAGTTAGCAGGAGCGATCGCAGAATTAGCCTACAAAACCCTTAAAGAAGATTTCCGCAACATCGACACCACCGAAACCCAAGTCATCCTCCTGGAAGGCTTAGATAGAGTCCTCCCTCCCTTTGCACCAGAATTATCCCAGGAAGCGGAAATATCCTTAAAGCAGTTGGGTGTGGTTGTCCAGACAAAAACCTTGGTAACCAATATTGAGAATGATATCGTCACCCTCAAACAAGGTGAAGAAGTAAAACAAATTGCCTCCAAGACTGTATTATGGGCAGCAGGTGTGAAAGCATCAGCTATGGGTAAAGTTTTAGCTGAACGAACTGGGGTAGAATGCGATCGCGCTGGCCGAGTCATCGTAGAATCAGACTTAAGCATTAAGGGACACAGCAATATTTTTGTTGTGGGAGACTTAGCCAACTTCTCTCACCAAAATGGTAAACCCCTCCCTGGTGTTGCACCCGTCGCCAAACAAGAAGGTGAATACGTCGCCGCATTGGTTCAAAAACGCCTGCAAGGTCAAACTTTACCAGCATTTAACTACACTGATAAGGGTAGTCTAGCGATGATTGGACAAAATGCTGCCGTTGTCGATTTAGGCTTCATCAAACTTAAAGGCTTCTTTGCATGGTTGTTCTGGTTAGTGATTCACATCTACTTCCTCATTGAGTTTGATAATAAGTTAGTAGTCATGATTCAATGGGTATGGAATTATGTGACTCGCAATCGTGGCGCTAGATTGATTACAGGCCAAGAAGTCGCTCTAGAGGTAAAAGCTGTCAACAATAACGGTCATTATCAGGCTACAGAAAAGAGGTTGCCGGTTAATGTCTAGGATTAAACAGGTAATTGGTAATGCTTAAAATAGTTACCGTGTGACCGAAGAAATAAAAGTAGGGTGGGCAATGCCCACCTTATTATGGTTTTGGTGGGGCAATACCCATCCTAAAAATACTTAATACCAATTCAATTAATGATTGCAAAACATCCTTAGGTGAAGATGCGATGAATCCTTTGGATGAAGAAGACGCGATGAATCGCGTCTCTACAAATGGTTTATTTGTCGCATTTTTTTTCAAATTGGTATAACTTTTTATAGCTATCGCCAGTAGTGTTAGGACATCAATAGATGATACAATCTAGACACAATAAAACTTTTAACCCAGTCCCCAGCTATAATTCATTCTTTCTAATTACTTATTAGCCTGAAATTTGTGGAATAGGTATCTTGCTTTATGGAGGCAAAATACTTATTCCACAATTATTTTTAGCTTATAAGTTTACATATATTTCTTAATATATTTGAGAGTATTTGCTCACTATTAATAAAAATAATTAGTTAGATATTTATTCTCAATAAAAACATAGTTCTGGCAAGAAAATTAAACATGATTTGGTCAATTATACCTAATAGATAAACTTTAAGATGCCTACAAAATAGGAGTTTCAATATAGCAAATAGAAAATAACGTCTTGTGAATAGTAAATTTGATTAATTTAATTATTTTTACAATTGTTCAAAACAAGCGGTAACAAATCTCATAACTTTGTTACAAATCAATTAAGAATAGTTACATTTCTCTGAACGCAAGGAAATTTTTATTATGGTAGCTTCACTTGAACCACATCAGGTTGTAATCGTTGGTGGTGGCTTTGGTGGACTGTATGCAGCAAAAGCACTGGCTAAAGCTAATGTAAATGTTACTCTCATCGATAAACGTAACTTTCACTTATTTCAGCCACTTTTATATCAAGTTGCGACAGGTACGCTATCACCGGCTGATATTTCCGCACCATTGCGCTCTGTACTCAGCAAAAGTAAGAATACAAAAGTGTTGCTGGGAGAAGTTAATGATATTGATCCCAAGGTACAACAAATTATTGTTGGTGATAAAGTAGTCCCTTATGACACCTTAATTGTCGCCACAGGTGCAAAGCATTCTTATTTTGGTAAGGATAATTGGCAAGAATTAGCGCCTGGCTTGAAAACTGTGGAAGATGCGATAGAAATGCGTCGCCGGATATTTGGCGCATTTGAAGCCGCAGAAAAAGAAACAGACCCCGAAAAACGCAAGGCTTTCTTGACTTTTGTGATTGTGGGTGGTGGCCCTACAGGAGTAGAATTAGCTGGAGCGATCGCCGAGTTAGCATACAAAACTCTCCAAGAAGATTTCCGCAATATTAACACCTCAGAAACCAGAATATTACTATTGCAAGGTGGCGATCGCATCCTCCCACACATTGCACCAGAATTATCCCAAGCAGCCACAACATCTCTGCGAGAGTTCGGTGTGGTTGTCCAGACAAAAACAAGAGTGACAAGTATTGAAAACGACATCGTTACCTTTAAGCAAGGCGATGAATTGCAAACAATAACCTCCAAGACAATATTATGGGCAGCAGGTGTGAAAGCATCGGCGATGGGGCAAGTTTTAGCCCAACGAACTGGGGTAGAATGCGATCGCGCCGGACGAGCGATCGTTGAACCAGACTTAAGTATTAAAGGACACAAAAATATTTTTGTTGTGGGAGACTTAGCTAACTTCTCGCACCAAAACGGTCAACCTCTTCCTAGTGTTGCACCAGTCGCCATCCAAGAAGGTGAATACGTCGCCAAATTGATTAAAAAACGCTTGCAAGGTAAAACTCTGCCAGCCTTCAAATATAATGATCACGGTAGCCTAGCGATGATTGGGCAAAATGCAGCCGTTGTAGACTTAGGCTTAGTCAAGTTGCAAGGCTTCTCTGCATGGGCATTCTGGCTATTAATTCACATCTACTTCCTCATTGAGTTTGACAGCAAATTATTAGTCATGATTCAGTGGGCGTGGAACTACTTCACTCGCAAACGTGGTTCAAGATTGATTACTGGAAAAGAATCACTAGCATTTGCCAACAATTTTGACGATAGCAACGCTACAAATAATTACGCAGCAGCCAGCAATAGACAGCCACTAAATGTCTAGTTGTTCCATGATTAATTCCGTCGTAGGGTTGTGCAAGTGTACAACCCTACACTTATTGATATAAAAATTTTAGTCTGTATAGAAATTATGCGATCGCCTAACTATCCATGAGAGGCGATCGCATTTATAAAAATATTTCCCTTCTTTAGCCCCTGTCCTCACCAAATCGTTTTTGCAACGTCAACCAATCCTGTGGCTGCATAATAAATTTGGAAATAGGTAAGCGTTTCCACTCACCATCTTGTTTGAGTAATATCTTTTTGTGTGCTATTTTTACGTCTTCAGGAGCATTGTAACCGTAGACGCGTTGTGGCCATCCTAAAGGTGTGTGAATAATAAACTGTTTATCTTCGACGGTGATATAAGGTTTATGCCAATATGCCCACCCTAAGAAGATGATGATAATTCCAATGATGATGCTAATGCTGAATTGACCTCTAACCAGGAGAATGCCGCCCAAAACTAAATTTAATAACCCTAAGGGAATGAATATATAGCCGAAAGTTTTGTTGTAATGCAGTCTCATCATCAAGTTCTCATTGGCTTGTAATTGATCTGATCAAAGATAACAGCCAGACCAAGCCATAGTCAGGAGTAAAACAGTTAAAATCTCGGTGCGAAAACTAACAAAATCAAAGACACAACCATGATTGACCTTTACTATTGGACAACCCCAAACGGCCACAAAATCACTATCTTCTTAGAAGAAGTCGGCTTACCCTACAACATCATCCCCATAAACATCGGTGCTGGCGACCAATTCCAGCCAGAATTTCTCAAAATCTCCCCGAATAATCGCATTCCCGCCATTTTTGACAATGAACCAGCAGATGGGGGTGCAGCGATTTCTGTGTTTGAGTCTGGTGCTATATTGTTGTATTTGGCAGAAAAAACCGGAAAATTAATTCCCCAAAGTATTAGGGGACGTACAGAGGTTCTACAATGGCTATTCTGGCAAATGGCAGGATTAGGCCCAATGGCCGGACAAAACCACCACTTTAGTAGTTATGCACCTGAAAAAATTGAGTATGCCATTAACCGCTACGTCAATGAAACAGGGCGCTTGTATGCAGTGTTGGATAAACGCCTTGCAGATAGAGAGTTTGTTGCTGGTGAATACTCTATTGCCGATATCGCTGCTTATCCTTGGATTGTGCCTTATGAACGCCAAAGCCAAAATTTAGAAAATTTTCCCCATCTCAAACGTTGGTTCGAGACAATTCAAATACGTCCGGCGGTCATTCGCGCCTATGAAAAAGCAGAAGCTTTTAAAAATCAGGCGCTAGATATTGAAAAGTCCCGAAACTTGTTATTTAACCAGTCAGCGAATACTATTCAGCGCTGAAGTATGAGGGAAATTTGATAGTTTTCTTAATTATTCTTCTTTTTGGTCGAGTTACTTATGTCCTGAGTAGGGTTAAACACCTGATCTGTGTTTGTTACGGTTGCTAATGACATTCGTTCATAGCAATCGTAATCATTATGACTTTTACACAAACAGGTGATCCCACTATTCGTAAATATGTCCAATCATGGCAGAAATTGGATGTAGACGAACAATTGGCTTTGTTTTGGTTTATCTACAAAGAAATGGGCGGCGCAATTACACCAGCAGCCCCTGGCGCTAGCACCGTTTCCCCAGCAATTGCCGAAGGTTTATTTAATCAAGTCAAAGAATTGAATCATGAACAGCAATTGCAATTACAACGCGACTTGATTCGACGTGTAGATAACCAACTAAGCCGCGAATACGGCTCTTTGGGTGATACCACTAAGCTACTGTTTTGGTATCTTTTATCTCAAGGTATGGAAAATGCAACGATAGTTCCTTTTCCTGCTGGTTATACACTGTCTTCAGAATCCCAAGAACTGCTGGAAGGAATCAAAGGCTTAGGTTTTGAACAGCAGATTACTCTTTTCCGTGATTACGTTTCTCCAATGGGTGCTGAAGCAAAAGCAGGTGCGGAAATTTAGGATTTTCCGATAGGGTTCATATTTTTTGAAATACAGATAGCAATGCCCACCTTATTATGGTATTGGTGGGCATTGCCTACCCTACGTACTGACCACACAAGGCTTTCTAGTCTGTCAAGTCGCTTCGCTCCAATTCAAAATTCAAAATTCAAAATTAAAGACCCCACAGATAAATCCGGGGGCTTGTATCCTTTTTTTGTTCGGTCAACAGCTATATATTATGTATCAGAAGATTTTGGTAGCAGTAGAAAACTCTGAGATAGGGCAACATATTTTTGAGCAGGGTGTAAATTTAGCCAAAGTAAGCAACGCTGAAATCATGTTGCTGCACGTTATATCTCCTGTGGAAGACCCATATATTACTCCTATATTTTTGCAACCAGATACTACTTATCCAGCTTGGCAAACAGAATCAATGGATAACTATATCCAGCATTGGGAAAAACTTAAACAGGAAAAACTAGAGTGGTTGCGATCGCTCACCGACACAGCGATTAATATCGGTGTGAAAACTGGATTTACCCAAAAAATGGGTGATCCAGGTAGGACAATATGTGAAATAGCCCGTAGCTGGTCGGCTGACCTAATTATGGTTGGTAGGCGTGGTCGTGCTGGACTCAGTGAGTTTTTATTAGGTAGTGTGAGTAATTACGTGTTGCATCATGCTCATGGCTCAGTTTTAGTTATACAGGGAAAAACTTTGTCGTAAATAGCCTGCGACTGGCAATTAGGCTTGGTGCAACATATCATCCGCAATTTAACGATAGAGCCAAACTCGCAATAAAGACAGTAGCTGTTCTGTATCTACTGGTTTAGCGATGTAGTCGGAAGCGCCGGCGGCGATGCACTGATCGCGATCGCCTTGCATGGCTTTGGCGGTGAGGGCAATAATTGGTAAGGCTCTAAATTGCTCTTTTTTCCGAATCAATTGCATGGTTTCGTAACCGTCCATTTCTGGCATCATCACATCCATTAACACCACGTCAATATCTTGTGTATTTTCTAATAAGCTAATTCCTTCTCTGCCATTTTCAGCGTATATTACCTGCATTTGGTAGCGTTCTAGCATACTGGTGAGGGCGAAAATGTTGCGGACATCATCGTCTACAATCAGGACTTTTTTACCAACTAAGGAATAATCTTGAGAATGGAGTTGTTCGAGGATTTCGCGTTTGGGTGTGGGTAAGTTTGCTTGGACGCGGTGGAGGAATAAGGCGGTTTCATCTAGGAGACGTTCGGGCGATCGCACATCTTTGACGATAATTGTCTCAGCAATACGTCTGAGTTCTGTTTCTTGGGTTTTGCTGATTTCTCTACCGGTGTAAACAATAATTGGTAAGGTTGCGCCGTTGGCTTCTCGCTTAATCTGTTCCATGAGTTCAAAACCTGTCATGTCAGGTAAGCCTAAATCGAGGACTAAGCAATCAAACTGCTGAGTACGAATCGCCTCTAAGGCGGCTGCACCTGTACCGACGGCAACTGTGGCTACATCGCTGTTACCAATGAGTTCCACAATGCTTTGGCGTTGTAGTTCGTCGTCTTCGACTACTAGTAAATTCTTAACCCGACGTTCTACGAAACCTCTAATTTTGTCTAAGGCTTCGGATATGGCTTCACTGGTGACTGGTTTTTGTAAATAGGCGATCGCCCCTAATTGTAAACCCCGTTGTCTTCCTTCCTCGACGGTCATGATGTGTACGGGAATATGGCGGGTAGTGGGGTCATGTTTCAAGCGGTCTAGGACTGTCCAACCGTCCATTTCTGGTAAGCGGATATCGAGTAAAATTGCCATCGGCTGGAAGTCCTTGGCTAGTTTTAGTCCGGCTGTCCCAGTTTGGGCGCTGAGTACCTGGAATCCGTGTTGTCGTGCCATATCTACCAAAATCCTGGCAAAATTAACATCATCCTCGATAATTAGCAGAATGTTATTATCTGCTGATGAATTAGTGATGTTGGTGCGATCGTCAACAAGGATTGAGTCGTACTTTGTAGAGACGCGATTTATCGCGTCTGCCTGGGTCAGCGTAGATTCAGCACTAAATTGCGGTAAATAGAAGGTAAATGTACTACCTTGACCAGGATAGCTGGTAAGTTTAATTTCACCACCCAAAAGATGAGCAATTTCTCGGCTAATAGACAAGCCTAATCCCGTACCGCCGTATTTGCGGCTAGTTGTACCATCAGCTTGCTGGAATGCCTCAAAGATAATCTTTTGCTTATCGGCTGCAATGCCAATACCTGTATCACTCACAGCAAAAGCAATGACATTTTGAGCAGAGTTTAAAGGTTGTTGGTTAGAATTCCATCCTGGCTTGGCTACTTCAATTTTGAGGCGGACTTCTCCACGTTCTGTAAATTTAAAGGCGTTGGAGAGGAGATTTTTTAATACCTGTTGTAGGCGTTTGATATCTGTATTAACGGTGGTTGGTAACTCAGGGGCTAATTCGACTGCAAAAGTCAGTCCTTTATTTTGCGCTACTTGCCCAAAGCCGCGTTCAATTTGTTCAGCCAACTCTGACAAGGGAATTGGGGTCGCATGGATGGACATAGTTCCCGATTCGATTTTGGCTAGATCCAAAATATCGTTAATTAAGGCTAATAGTTCATTGCCGGCTGAGTAAATTGTTTGGCTGTATTCGACTTGTTTCGCTGTCAAATTGCCATCGACGTTATCTGTCAACAATTTCGCCAATATTAATAAGCTATTTAAAGGTGTCCGCAGTTCATGGGACATATTCGCCAAAAATTCGGATTTATAGCGGGATGAGAGGGCAAGTTGTTCGGCTTTCTCTTCTAAAGACCGTCGCGCTTGTTCAATTTCCCGATTCTTCCGTTCTACTTCTTTTTTCTGTATAGCTAACAATTCTGCTTTCTCTTCTAACTCAGCGTTGGTTTGCTGTAGTTCTTCTTGTTGTCCCCGCAGTAAATCTTCCGAAGCTTTGAGTGATTGGGCTTGTTGTTCTAGGCGTTTGTTGGTTTCGCGGAGTTCGCTTTGCTGGGTTTGTAGTTCCTCGGCGAGGGATTGGGATTGCTTGAGTAATTCTTCGGTACGCATCGAGGCGGCGATGGTGTTGAGAACGATCGCAATACTTTCGGTGAGTTGGTCGAAGAATGTCAAATGAATCTCACTAAAGCGGCGGAAGGAGGCTAGTTCAATCACCGCCGTCACTTGTCCTTCAAATAATACAGGCAACACCACGGCATTTAGGGGGTTGGCTTCGCCCAAACCAGAGCTAATTTTTACATAATCACTCGGCACTTCTGTTAACAAAATTCGCTCTTTTTCTAAAGCACACTGTCCAACTAAACCCTCACCCAACTGGAAGCGGTTAGCTAGATGTTTGCGTTCCCGATAAGCATAGGTGCTGAGTAGTTGTAGGTAGCTTTGATTTTCTGCACCTTCCATTAAGTAGAATACGCCGTGTTGTGCGCCTACCAGTGGTGCAAGTTCTGAGAGAATGAGTTTGGATACGGTTTCTAAGTCGCGCTGACCTTGCAGCATCCGGGTGAATTTGGCGAGGTTGGTCTTTAACCAGTCTTGTTCTGTATTCTTCTGGGTTGTCTCCCGCAGATTGGCAATCATCTGGTTGATGTTGTCTTTGAGGATTGCTACTTCTCCTTGAGCTTCTACAGCGATGGAACGGGTTAAATCGCCCTTGGTGACGGCTGTAGCAACTTCGGCGATCGCTCTTAACTGGGTGGTGAGGGTAGCCGCTAGTTCGTTGACGTTGTCGGTCAAATCTTTCCATGTCCCCGCCGCCCCTGGAACCTTAGCCTGACCGCCCAATTTTCCTTCTATCCCCACTTCTCGCGCCACTGTTGTCACCTGATTGGCAAAGGTGGCTAGGGTATCAATCATTTCGTTAATTGTCTCTGCCAAGGTTTCGATTTCCCCTTTGGCATCTAACATCAGTTTACGTTTCAAGTCGCCATTCGCCACCGCCGTCACCACTCTGGCGATCCCCCGGACTTGGGCTGTCAAGTTCCCCGCCATTGAGTTGACGTTATCTGTCAAATCTTTCCACGTCCCCGCCACACCTTGGACTACAGCTTGACCGCCTAATTTCCCCTCGGTTCCCACCTCCCGCGCTACCCGCGTCACCTCTGAGGCAAAGGAACTGAGTTGATCCACCATTGTATTAATAGTGTTCTTTAAGTCGAGGATTTCCCCTTTCACATCCACGGTGATTTTCTTCGACAGGTCGCCATTGGCTACCGCCTTCGTCACTTCGGCAATATTTCTGACCTGGGCTGTAAGATTCCCCGCCATCGAGTTGACATTATCTGTCAAATCTTTCCACGTACCGCCCACACCTCGGACATAGGCTTGTACACCCAATTTCCCCTCACTACCTACCTCCCGCGCTACCCTTGTCACCTCTGAGGCGAAGGAATTGAGTTGATCCACCATTGTATTAATAGTGTTTTTCAACTCCAAAATTTCCCCTTTCACATCCACGGTGATTTTTTTCGACAAGTCGCCATTGGCTACCGCCGTCGTCACCTCGGCAATGTTCCTTACCTGGGCTGTTAAACTCCCCGCCATGAAGTTAACGCTGTCGGTCAAGTCCTTCCACGTACCAGCTACACCCTTCACCTCTGCTTGTACGCCCAATTTCCCTTCTGTTCCCACCTCCCGCGCTACTCTGGTGACTTCCGATGCAAAGGAGTTGAGTTGATCTACCATCGTGTTGACGGTGTTTTTTAATTCGAGAATTTCGCCCTTCACATCGACGGTGATTTTTTTCGATAAGTCGCCAGTCGCTACCGCCGTCGTTACTTCGGCAATATTTCTTACCTGGGCTGTCAAACTCCCCGCCATAAAATTTACACTATCGGTCAAGTCCTTCCATGTACCCGCCACACCCCTAACATCGGCTTGTACACCTAACTTCCCTTCGCTGCCTACTTCCCGCGCAACTCTGGTAACTTCCGATGCAAAGGAACTCAGTTGATCCACCATGATATTGATGGTGTTTTTCAACTCCAAAATTTCGCCCCTCACATCCACGGTGATTTTCTTCGATAAGTCACCATTGGCGATCGCTGTCGCCACTTCGGCAATGTTCCGCACCTGTCCTGTCAGGTTCCCCGCCATCAAATTCACATTATCTGTCAAGTCTTTCCACGTCCCAGCCACCCCGCGCACTTCTGCTTGTACGCCTAGTTTCCCCTCCGTTCCTACTTCCCGCGCTACTCTGGTAACTTCTGAGGCAAAGGAATTAAGTTGATCCACCATTGTATTAATAGTGTTTTTTAACTCCAAAATTTCGCCCTTGACATCCACGGTGATTTTTTTCGACAAATCACCAGTCGCTACCGCCGTCGTCACTTCGGCAATATTTCTTACCTGCGCCGTCAAACTCCCAGCCATAAAGTTGACGCTATCAGTCAAGTCCTTCCACGTCCCCGCCACCCCTCGCACTTCTGCTTGACCCCCTAATTTTCCCTCTGCGCCCACCTCCCGCGCCACCCTGGTAACTTCTGAGGCAAAGGAATTAAGTTGATCCACCATGATATTGACGGTGTTTTTCAACTCCAAAATTTCACCCTTGACATTGACAGTAATTTTCTTCGACAAGTCGCCATTGGCTACCGCCGTCGTCACCTCGGCAATATTTCTTACCTGGGCTGTGAGGTTCCCCGCCATCAAATTCACATTATCAGTCAAGTCCTTCCAAGTCCCCGCCACGCCCCGAACTTCTGCTTGTACCCCTAACTTCCCTTCCGTCCCTACTTCCCGCGCCACCCGTGTAACTTCCGATGCAAAGGAATTAAGTTGATCCACCATTGTATTGACGGTGTTTTTCAACTCCAGAATTTCCCCCTTCACATCTACAGTAATTTTCTTCGATAAGTCACCGTTAGCGATCGCCGTCGCCACTTCGGCAATATTCCGCACCTGTCCTGTCAGGTTCCCCGCCATTAGGTTGACATTATCAGTCAAATCCTTCCAAGTCCCCGCCACACCTTGGACTTCGGCTTGTACCCCTAATTTCCCCTCCGTTCCCACCTCCCTGGCTACCCGCGTCACCTCACCCGCAAAGGAACTCAGCCTTGTCACCATTGTGTTAACTATATTGGCAGTTTGGCGAAATTCACCTTTGAGGGGTCTACCGTCAATTTCTGTGGCGATCGTTTGTGATAAATCCCCATTAGCTACAGCCCGAATTACCCGCGTAGTTTCTGCTGTCGGCTGGACTAAATCTGTAATCAGAGTATTGACAGAATTAACACTATCTGACCAAGAACCGCGTACATTTCCCAAAGAAGCGCGTTCAGTAATCTTGCCTTCTTTGCCCACAACAGTACTAATGCGCTTTAGCTCTGCTGCCATGCGCTCATTCTGGTCAATAATATCGTTGAGCGTATCAGCTATCTTACCAGCTATACCTGTTTGGTCTATGGGCATCCGAGCAGAAAAATCACCTTTTTTGACAGCAGTTAAAGTTTTTAATAGCTGTTTTAAGTCTAATTCATCGCTTTCTCTAGTTAAATGTTCGGTTGCCATAGTCTAGACCTTTAAAAATTACCGTTTATTTTTACCCCCACAAATATTTGAGAGTAATTTGAGGTGGAAATTTTATCTTGCTGTATACTCAGGATTTCTTAATCCCAGTCCCATACTAGATAAAAAATGCTATTTCTAACACTTATTGGTGAAAAATATTGCAGCATGAAGACACCAGAAACAGAGATAAGAAAGATTTTCTTTGATTTTCCTGTACGCAATACATGACGACTGACTTAGACAAGACAGAAGACAGAAGGCGGAAAATAGGAGGAAAGAAAGCTTTTTCATCCCTTTTGGTGTGAGTGGTTCATGATGGCTACTTAGGAAATCATAGCCGCTATTTAGTCTCTGAAGTAGTTGCTAGTAAAATTTTTGATATCTACAAAATAATAGTTTTATTACCTATGGCGTATATCTTTAGACATAGAAGGTTGTAATATTAACCAAAAACTTTAAAAAACAAAGAAAAACAAAGTGGTAAACATGATTATTGCCCTCATTTACCACCAGGCAAGAAGGGAAACAGGCAACTTTCACAGGAGTTATTGAAAATTTTGAACTGGTTCAAGTCTGGGCTGAATTTTGGGAATACTTGATGTAACCAGGTGAGTGTCTACCTTTCTACTAAGTATCGCTTTGCATAAGTCCGCAATTTTTCAAACTCACACTAGAGCATTTCTACAAATCAATGAAATGTAATCATTTATCTGTTGTCGCCTTTTTCCTAACTTTTAACTGTTTACCACTTTCTGCTGCAACGGTACAGAAGACGCAGGCGCAGTCATCCCATACCCAACACGGTTGGCAGATTAGTCAAGCTTTTAAGCCACCGAAACGGCAAGGCCCCCCTGTCAGCGCTGGCGGTTCTAGCCGTGGTTCCTCCTGCATTACCGGGAATAAGTCCATCACTCCCCTTATACCTAGAAATAAATTAGGATTGACACTTACCCAACGCCCGACATTGTTTTGGTATATCCCATCATCTCCAGCGAAAACGGCTTATCTGGTGCTGTTGAATGATGCGGACAAAAAGGTATTTTATAAAACTACGCTGACACTACCTGACAAACCTGGCATCATCAGCTATACCCTTCCTGCAAGTTCGCCCCCATTAGAGACAGGTAAAAGTTACCGATGGTATTTAACACTGGTTTGTAGTCTGCAAGATTTTAGTACTAATTCTACAGTTGATGGTTGGGTAGAACGGATTCCAGCAGAATCATCTTTATCACGGGCGTTAGCCAAAGCAGATGCCAGAAAGTTACCCTCTATCTATGCAGAGGCGGGAATTTGGTATGAAGCGTTAGCTAGTTTGGTGCAGTTACGCCGTCGTGAACCTAAGAATTTAACTTACCTCTTAAACTGGCGGCAATTTTTACAGTCAGTCAAGTTAAATGCGATCGCCTCTGAACCACTTCTCGATTGCTGTAAGTCGGAAGTTGCCAATAAAATATGATTTGGGCAAAGCTAAAACCCCTATTTTGGCAATGGCGCGGGGTAATATTCGCAGTTCCAAATATGACAATATTGGTAATTGGTTTACGGTTGACAGGTCTGTTGCAGTTACTAGAGTTAGCAGCATTAGACCAGTTTTTTTTACTGCGATCGCCAGAACCACCAGATACCCGCATTGTGATAGTTGAGATTAATGAGGCTGATGTCCGCAAACAGACACAATGGCCGATGTCTGATGCTGCAATGGCTACTGTATTAGATACGATTAAACAACAACAACCACGGGCGATCGGGTTAGATATTTACCGGGATTTACCTGTCAATCCTGGGCATGAAATTTTAGTTAAATTGTTTGCATCCACGCCTAACTTGATTGGGGTGCAGAAACTCTCTGACACTAGGGATAGTTCGGCTGTGAATGCGTCTCCTATACTCAAGGAAAATAACCAAGTTGGATCAAATGACTTACCGCTAGATGGGGATGGGAAGATTCGCCGGGGATTGTTGTATGTCGATGTGAATGAGGACGAGGTTCTCGAAAGTTTTGCCCTAAAATTGGCATTGCTGTACTTAAAGCCGGAAAAGATTACAGAAAAACCAGCCGCCAATAACCCTGATTATTTGCAGTTAAATCGCGGTGTTTTCCCAATTTTTGAGGCTAATGATGGGGGTTATATCCGCGCCGATGCGAGGAGTTACCAAATCCTGCTAAATTACCGGGGACGCATCCAGCAATTTACCACCGTCACCCTCACGCAAGTGCAACAGAAGCAGATTCCCCCAGATTTGATGCGGGGAAAGGTAGTATTAATTGGGGCAACGGCTGAAAGTTTGAAGGATATATTCTACACACCATACAGCAGTAATTTATTTACGCCTCCAGAACGAATGGCTGGTGTGACAATTCACGCCAATTTAGTCAGTCAAATTTTGAGTGCAGCTTTGGATAGTCGCCCCCAAATCCAGACTTTACCTGAGACTGGAGAATGGCTATTAATTTTGGCTTGGTCAATTATTGGGGCTAGTTTATGTTGGCAGCAACGCAGTAGTAAACGTCAAAAGATTGTTGTAGCTGTGGGTGTTCCCCTGATGAGTGGCGCTGTCATTGCTGGTAGCTTTTTGGCGTTTGTGGCTGGTTGGTGGATTCCCGTTGTCCCTTCTTTGTTGGCATTTGGGGGATCTGCGATCGCCGTTACTCTCTACATCGCCCAAAGCGCCGGGGAAATGCGAAAAAATCTCGGACGCTATTTAACTGATGAAGTCCTGGCTAATATCCTAGAAACTCCATCAGGTTTAAAGTTGGGTGGTGAACGGCGCAAGGTGACGCTGTTATTTTCCGACTTGCGGGGTTTTTCTGCCATGTCTGAACAATTATCCCCTGAACAGGTGGTACAGATTCTCAATCTGTATTTGGGGGTGATGACAGATGTGATTAACCAATACAAAGGCACAATTAATGAGTTTATCGGCGATGGGATTTTTATCATGTTCGGCGCGCCTATCTGTCGTCCTGATGACTCCCAAAGAGCGATCGCCTGTGCAATTGCCATGCAACAAGCGATGCAGCAGGTGAATGCTCAAACTCGCCAAATGAACCTTCCTCAGCTAGAAATGGGCATTGGGATTAATACTGGTGAAGTTGTCGCCGGCAATATTGGTTCACAAAAACGCGCCCAATATACAGTTATTGGTAGTCATGTTAATTTGGCTGCCAGAATTGAGACTTACACTGTGGGAGGACAGATTTTAATTTCTGCCAATACTCGCCAAGATGCTAAGACTGATTTGCAAATAGCTGGGCAAATGCAAATCGAACCCAAGGGAATCAAGGAACCAATCACCATCTATGAAATTAGTGGTATTGGCGGTGCATATAACCTGTCTCTACCAGAAGACAAAGATGTGATGGTGAAATTGAAATCACCTGTGCCTGTGGAATATCAAGTTTTGCAAGGTAAACAGGCAGTGGGTGAAGTATTTCGGGGTGAATTAGTCAGCGTTTCTGAAAAAAAAGCCCTGCTACACTCACCCCATCCTGTAGAAAAATTAGCTAATCTCAAGCTCAAGTTACTACATGAACCGGAACTAGCAACAGCAGATATCTATGCAAAGGTGATGAAACAATCTGATGCAGATTTGTTTATCATCCGGTTTACGAATATTCCACCACAGGCGATCGCATCTCTTAATTCTCTACATCAATAACGCTTACCTATTCAAACAAACTTGCTCATAACGCATACCAGCTATATCCCAGGTAAATTCAGCTTCCACCAGTTTTCTGCCATTTTGGGATAATTGCGATCGCAGTTGGGGATTCTCAAATAATTGACTAATAGCATCAACATATTCTGCTGGCTTATTAGCTCGCAATGCTGCTAAAGCTGTATTATCACCATCAACGGCTAATCCCTCTAAACCGCGATCGCTAGCTACTACAGGCACACCAGCCGCCATTGCTTCTAAAGTTTTATTTTTTATGCCAAAACCTGTGCGTAACGGCACTACACACACCGTAGATTGATGCAGATAATTTACCATCGAAGCCACGCGACCAGTAACTATGACCCCTGGAATATTATTCAGATTTTCAATTTCTGGTGTTGGTCTAGCGCCGACAATACTAAATGTAGCGTCAGGATAACGCTTTTGTAGTTGTGGTAAGACCTCCATAGCAAAAAAGCGCGCTGCATCGATATTGTGGGAAGCGTCCATTGCCCCCACAAAGATTAAATTATGTCCACCTGGGTCTTGGCAACGATGGGGAAATAATTCTAAATCTACACCGTTGGGAATGACTTTAATATCAATATCGGGGCGGAGTTTGAGAAATTCCTGGCGATCGTCTTGTGTTGTCACCACAATCTGAGAAAATTTACTACAGTATCGCCTTTCGTAACGCTTCAGCACCAGAGAAAGATATAGGCGATCGCGTACTGCATTCTGCGCCGCACCCATTTCTAAATGGTCACGAATCCAGCCGTAAACTGAACTGTGAACATCTACAACTGTAGTTACACTATGACGAAATTCTGGGCGAATATAAATTTCATTGACACTATGTTCACAAGTAATCACATCATATTTTTGAGCTTGAACGCAACTATCAACTAAAGCTTGAATTTCTGGCGAATAGCGATAAAGAACATTGGGTGGTGTCGCCTTCCCCACTGACTCTAGAAAGCGTCCAGTTTTCCCTAACAATTTAGCAATGGCATTTTTCGACTGGGGTTCCGGTGGTAAGGGAAAAATCAGCAGTTCACTGACATATTTACGTAGTTCTGCCACTTCAGTATCTGACACATTCTTGTTATACTGCGTCACTAAAGTCACATCATGATTTTGCTGGAGGTATTTAAGTAAATTAAAAGTTCTAATTTCCGTTCCACCACGGCTAGGCGGATAAGGAAAGGTAGAAGAGAGCATCAGGATTCGCATATAATTGTTATACTCCTTTATTTAATTAAGTACATTTTATTCTCTGTATGATATATCTTGTAAAAGTTGATGTTTATAAAAATAAACTACTCATTTAGTCTATTATTCTTAGCAAGAAAATATTTTTTAAACCTTTCCAGTAATTAGTATTTGTAGTCAAGCTCTCAAAAAATACATATATGTATAGCAACCCTCTTCTAACAATTGTTACTCCAACACGCGGCAATTTTACAGATTATTGGTTAGAGCAATTATTAAGAATTCAAGGAAATGTTCAATTTATTTTAGTTTATCCACCGGAAGGAACTATCAAAAATATAGATGATTCTAGGATAAAGAATCTCAGAAGTCCCTATAAAGGTGAAGTGATTCAAAGATTTACAGGGTTACTCAACGTTGAAAGTGAGTATGTTCTCGCACTAGATGATGATGATTATGTTCATCCTGATATTTTAGATTTAACATTTAAATATTTCCGGCTCTTTCCCGAAAGTTGGGTTTTAAGATTAAAGATTGAAAATATTCAATATACAGATGAAGTAAGAATTCAAAAAGATTGGGAGCCAAATCCTGATGTTGAACAACTAGAAATATGTAAAAAAACACCGGAAAATCCTTTTCCCTTCCAAAAAGGAAACTACAAAGGTCTATTAGAAGTTCCCATCGCTCCCTTAGATAAATCGGTAGATATTAGACATATAATCTTTCCCTGGCATCAAAGAAAAGACCAAAGCGGGATTCATTTTGAAAACTTTAATAACAGAATTTGGAAAACAGAGCGAGTGAAAGCTGCACTCTACGAATTATCAACCGCAATGAATATTTTTGGTGCTTTAACTTGGATTCCTTTATGGAATTTGGATAGAATGCTGGGTTTATTTGTGCAGGCAAAATTCTACCAAAAAGATGCCATAATTGGTCATGCTACACCAAAACCAGAACAAATTAGATATATTGTTAGAGATAATTCCTTAAAGGAAACTAGATTACACGTAATAGCAGACTTATTATTGCTTAAATGTTATCCGCAATATGGGTATTTGTGGAATCTCATACTCTGGCAAATATACGCCATACCAAAAGTCTGGGGTAGGGCAGTCAAATTAAAGTTGATGAAGTTGAGGCAATAGATATAGCTGGAAGGGACTGGGGACTGGGTGAAAAGTCTTTTTGTGTCTAGGTTGTATCATCTATACACTACTGGCGACAGCTATACTAGTGTGATCGCTAAAGGATGAGCTTTCCAAAAGCTTAACTGTCCTTTTTGATAAGCAGTATTGGCTATGCTTACTTCTCGTTTAGCATCTTCTAGTTCTGCAAATCTATCTTGTCTAAAAGCGATTTCTAGAATTTTTATTTTTTTCGGCTGTATGGGAATACTATTTGATTTTTGTGGGCGTGGTATGCGCTACGGGTTTCTAAAATTCCGTAGATATCCATATATATTCTATTTATCCAAGTAATATTATTGCATAATCACTCTCAGAATTAACCTCAGTAACTTGTCTGTTATTGATGGGAATATTCAAGAATAAATCCCCTTCTTTTTCCATGTTTAACTGCACAACGTCTCTCACCCAATCAGAACTGAAATCAGCGATCATTCGTGATCCCCTGATCATCAAACCGGAGACAACGGTGATGGATGCGATCGCCCAAATGAGTGCCGTGCGGGCTATCTGTGATACAGATAAACTGGATGAAGTCCATCTAGAGGCACGATCAAGCTGCGTGTTGATAGTGGAAGCTGGGAGACTATTAGGTATCTTCACAGAGCGGGATGTAGTCAGACTGTGTAGCCAGAGGCGTTGTTTGGAGAATTTGGCGATTCGAGAGGTGATGATTCACCCAGTTGTCAGCCTGCATGAGTCTGAGTTTACCGATTTGTTTTTTGCTGTTAATTTGCTTCAACAGTACCGTATTCGCCACATCCCTATTCTAGACGAGGAGGAGCGGGTGGTGGGGCTGCTAACCAATGAAAGTCTACGGCAAACTTCTCGCTCTGTGGATCTGTTGCGGTTGCGTCTGGTGTCGGAGGTGATGACCTGTGAGGTGATTTGTGCTGCACCAGATAGTTCTATGTTGGCGATCGCCCAACTCTTGACAGAGAACCGTGTCAGTTCCGTGATGATTGTGCAACTTTGTGAGTGTCCAGCCAACCCCCAAAAAATTCCGGTGGGAATTGTCACCGAGCGGGATATTGTCCAGTTTCAGGCATTAGGCTTGAATCTGGAAACCTGTCAGGTTCAGACGGTGATGAGTACGCCGATTTTTGCCGTTAGACCAGACTATTCTCTGCGGTTCGTACAGCAGATAATGGAGCAGCGTTTGATTCGTCGGTTGGCAGTGACAGGAGAGCAGGGGGAGTTATTAGGCATCGTTACCCAAAGTAGTTTACTGCAAGCCCTTAACCCTTTAGAGGTATACAAACTAGCCCAGATGTTGGAAGAACGGGTGGTGAGGTTAGAGACAGAGAAGGTTCAACTGCTGGAAAATCGCACTGTTGAGCTAGAGCAGCAAGTTGCAGATCGGACAGCTAGCCTCAAGGCTAAGGCAGGTCGGGAACAGATTTTGTCTGATATCTCCAGACAAATTCGCTCTTCTCTCAGTTTACAAACCATTCTGGATACAACCGTGGAGCAGGTGCGGCAATTGCTGGGTTGCGATCGCGTCAACATTTGGCATTTTGAAGCAGAGTGGGAAAGCATCGTGATGGCAGAGTCTACCACATCTTCCAGATCATTACTGGGCAAACGGATTCAGGAAATCTGCTTTCAGCAACGCTGCGCGGAGCTTTATCGCTATGGGCGGATTCGCATCGTCCCAGATATCTACACCACAGAAATGACAGACTGTCACCGGGAGTTGCTAATCCGCCTCCAAACGCGAGCCAAAATTTTAGTACCCCTGCTGTGTGGCGATGAACTGTGGGGTTTGCTCAATGTCACCGAAAGCCAGCACGCCCGCGAGTGGCAAACTGAAGAAATCGAACTGCTGCAAGGGTTATCTGTACATCTGGCTATCGCCATTCAGCAAGCTACTACCCACCAAAAATTGCAGGAGCAACTAATCGCCCTTCAGGAAGGGTCAGATCGACTACAAGAAAGCGAACAGCGTTATATCGCCCTCAATCAAAACCTAGAAGCTAAAGTTGAAGAACGCACGGCTGAACTCCAAGCACGAGAAGCACAACTCCAGAAAATATCCGAGCGCCTGGCTTTGTCCCTCAAATCTGCGGCCATCGGCTGTTGGGACTGGGATATTGGTGAGAACACCATCTTTTGGGATGAGCGGATGTACGAACTCTATGGTGTTACCAAAACAACTGATTCACGTTTAGTCTACGACACTTGGGCAAATGGGCTACATCCTGATGACCGCACCAATACAGAAATATTAGTCCAGCAAGCAGTTTTAGGACAAGCAGAATACGATACTGAATTTCGTGTCATACATCCTGATGGCAGTATCCACTTCATCAAAGCCTATGGTGTGGTGGTGCGAGATGCTGAGGGTAATCCCCAGAAAATGATTGGAGTCCACTTTGATATTAGTGATCGCAAAAAGGCTGAGGAAATTATTCGCCAACAGGCAGAAAGAGAGAAACTGCTGCGAGAAATTACCCAGAGGATTCGTCAATCCCTAGACCTCCAGACCATTTTTGACATCGCTTGCCAGGACATCCGTCAAGTGATTCAGGCTGATCGGGTGGGCATTTTCAAGTTCTATCCCGAATCCAACTTTAATGACGGCGAATTTGTGGCTGAATCTGTTGTAGACGAGTTTCCCTCAGTCATCGCAATTCGGGTACACGACCAGTGCTTTGGGGAAAACTATTCCTCTCTCTACGCTTTGGGCAGGTCTTATGTGGTTGATGATATCTATAACAGTGACATGACAACCTGCCACACTGATATCTTGGCTCAGTTTCATGTGCGTGCCAATGTGATTATGCCCTTACTTTGCGGTGCTGAGTTATGGGGTTTGCTGTGCATTCATCAGTGCGCGACAACTCGCCACTGGGAGCAGTCAGAAATTGATTTTACCCAACAACTTGCCACCCAGTTAGCGATCGCCATTCAACAAGCAAGTCTGGTTGAGCAATTACAGCAAGAACTGGCCGAAAGACAACAGGCAGAACTCAAGCTCACCCAGAGTAATCAACAACTAGCCATTTCTAACCAAGAACTCGCCCGTGCTACTCGCCTCAAAGATGAATTCCTGGCTAACATGAGCCACGAACTCCGCACCCCCCTCAACGCCATTCTCGGCATGACCGAAGGGTTACAAGAAGGAGTTTTTGGCATGATCAACGATAAACAATTCAAAGCCTTGGAAACCATTGAGCGTAGCAGCTCTCATTTACTGGATTTGATCAACGATATTCTCGATGTAGCGAAAATTGAAGCCGGACAGATCAAACTAGATTGCACTGCAATTTCAGTAGCGGCTCTGTGTCAATCCAGTCTGGTATTTATCAAACAGCAAGCATTGCAAAAACGGATTCAAGTGGAAATCAAAATTCCGCTCAATTTACCTGACCTGTTTGTTGATGAACGCCGGATTCGTCAGGTGTTAATTAACCTGCTCAATAATGCGGTCAAATTCACGCCGGAGACAGGACGCATTTCCCTAGAAGTTACCCAAGTTTCCCCCGATATATCCACAGTGCAGAACTTTTTGCAAATTGCCGTGATCGATACAGGCATTGGCATTATGCAGGAGAATATCAACAAGCTATTTCAGCCCTTCATCCAAATTGATAGCGCATTAAATCGTCAATATGAGGGTACAGGCTTGGGATTGGCATTGGTGAAAAAAATTGTCGAACTCCACGGTGGTAGGGTGGGTTTAACCAGTGAGCTGGGTGTAGGCAGCTGCTTCACAATTGAACTACCTTGTACTCCCAGTACTCCCTCATCACCCGAACTAATTCGGGATTTATTAACTACCCCTAATTCAGAACTGGACTTTGCCAATGCTGAAGAAGCCGCAAGCCTTGCCCCTGTAATCTTGCTAGCCGAAGATAATGAAGCCAATATCAAAACATTTTCTAGCTACCTCAGTGCCAAAGGCTATGGCATTTTGTTAGCAACAAATGGTGAACAAGCCCTAGAACTGGCCACAATCCACCAGCCCGACTTGATTTTGATGGATATCCAAATGCCGGGAATCGACGGTCTAGAGGCAATCCGACAGATTCGCCTTGATCCTGAGTTGGTGAATATTCCCATTGTGGCACTCACGGCCCTGGCAATGACTGGCGATCGCGATCGCTGTTTACAAGCAGGAGCCAATGACTACCTGACTAAACCAGTTAAGCTCAAGCAACTGGCCACCACCATTCAACAGCTTTTAATGGAAACAAAAAAATGAATCTGCCCTCTATTCTTGTAATTGACGATCTACCAGATAACTTTGATGTTATTGAAACCCTCTTAAGTGAGCAAGACTATACACTACATTATGTTGCTAGTGGTCAAGAGGCGATCGCCTCCCTCAACCTATTTCAGCCAGACCTGATTTTGCTAGATGTGATGATGCCGGGAATGGATGGGATAGAAGTGTGTCAGCGAATTAAAGCCATGCCCCAATGGCAGTCAGTGCCGATCATTATGGTAACAGCCCTCACCGCCAAAGAAGACCTCGCACGCTGCTTAAAATCTGGTGCCGATGACTTCATTAGTAAACCTATCAATGCTCTGGAGTTGAGGGCGCGCCTTCATTCAATGCTGAGGATTAAGCAACAGTATGACAAAATTCAAACTTTATCGAATATCCAAACAAGCACCATCAAAGTATTGGAAAGTACACTTGATGAACTGCGCGGCAATTTAGCTGCTGCCTTACCCCATGAACTCAATACACCACTAAATGGTATTGTCGGAACTATCAGTATACTCATGGCAGATATTGAGAACATGGACACTGGTGAAATCCAGGAACTTTTAGGCTGGGTAGATTTATCTGCCCGTAACCTAGAAAGATTAATCAAACAATTGCTGCTCTATTTAGAACTAGAATTATCAACAAACCAACAGCAAAACATCGCCTCTGAGTCAACCCACTTTTCCATAGCAGTAATTGAAGCAATTTTACAATCTCATGCTCCAAGTGTTAATCGCCGCGACGATCTCATGTTTGCAATTGAGGAAGCTGAAGTGTCAATCTCGGCTCGATATCTAGCGATTATCATCTATGAATTAGTTGATAATGCGCTCAAATTTTCCCGGCGAGGGACAACCATTAAAATCAGTAGTCAGGTAGTAGCAGGAATGTTAAATGTCTACATTCATGATTTCGGCCGGGGTATGACAGAAGAACAGATATCTAAAATCGGCGCTTTCATGCAGTTTGAACGCAAAACTTATGAACAGCAAGGTATAGGTATGGGCTTAAAGCTTGCCAAACAAATCATCGAAAGTCATGGGGGATTGTTCTCAATTTCCAGTGTCTATAAGAAGGAAACAATGGTACATATTGCTTTACCTATTGCCTATTCTAGATACTTAAGTTAGCGATCAACTACGGTGGGCGCTTGTGCCATTATTCGTCTAATTGTAGAGGGCTTGAAAGCCTTGTTTTTTTCAGGGTTTTATCTTGGCTTGATGTCCTAATATATCTGGCTACGGCTATATGTTGAATATTTTGGAAGTAATAGATTTAGTTTAACTAACAATGTAAAATTTTGTGTCAGCTTTCAACATTTATGCGTGACCAGATATCAAGAATAACTACCATTTTTTCAGAAGTTATACCTTTTTTTTGTGTTTTCCCATTAGGAATTTTTACACGCTCAATTACATCACTCAAAGAAGAAAATTGTCTCTTTTTTCGTTCTTTTTCTATACTTGTAAAAATTTTATTAGCTACTGACTCATTAATACCTGCATTAATCAACTTCAAAGTTAATTTAGTTTGATCTAGAGTATTGAATATCTCTAAAGGCGAAATTTGTTTAGGCGTTGTAATTTCAATATTTTTTATTTTATCTGCTGTTTGTTGTCTTTGTTGATTTAGCTCTGATTTAAACTCATTTATTTGTTTTTCAAGGCGTAGCTCCAAATTCGCTAAACGTGATTCTAATTTTTTTATTTCAGTTGTTTCAGTTGTTTCAGGTAATGTTTTCCCACCTTTATCAAGTAACTCTATACCTCTGATAGCTGATGCTTGCTTTATAACTAAATCTTCTAACTTGGGGGAAATTACAAAAGCATTTACCATTTCACCTTTTCGGGGGTTCTTTTCTCTCGCTCTAACAGCAACATAATATTCAAAATGCCCCTCAATTACTGCATAGTTCTCTGCTCCAGTTGCTTTAACTATCAAAGGTCTAATGATGCCTCCTGTCTCTAGAATAATATCAGCTAATTGATCTAAATCAGCTTCTGCAAAACTAGAACGTGGGATATCAGTTGTAATACTTTTTACATCTACTAAAGAAAAATTAATCATTAATTCACTCCTATATTGTGTAGTACCTCATCTGCTAATACGTTAAACTCCTCAGCCGATATTTGTGCAGAAGTTTTAAGTTCAGCAAATTTCATAATAGATTTTGGATCAGGATATTCTAAATCTCCAACTTGTAGAGATTGATTCATACATTCTGATAATGCGGTTCTATCATAAATTACTGCTTCCATGAGTGGTAGCTGGTAACGTTCCGAAATTACTTCTCTTTGTTTGGGAAATGTGTATTGTAAATATTTAGCATTAGTTGAAATTTTAGAAGCAAGAACACCCATAATTTTAATAGGTTGTTTAGCCATCACTTCTCTTGATTCGTTAATTTCGTTCACAAAATCTTTCACTGTTGGTAAGCCTTGATTGGCAAAAGGTTTTAAATCTGAAGGAATAATCAAATAATCAGATGCAATAAGTGCCACTTGAGCATATAAATCTCTTGATGGCGGTGTATCAATAATAACTATGTCATAATTATTTTCAACTCGTTTCAGTTTTGACACTAACCTACTTCTACTGGCTAAAATTTTGTTAAGTTTCTCTTGTTCTTGAATCAAAGTGATGTGAGAAGGGATAACATCTATTTCTGGATTATTGAAATAATCAGATTTACGAACTACATCAGGAATAAAATTGAAATCCCCTGATTCTAATAAATGAAATACATTGCGTTCTCTTAAATCATCATCTTCCTCAAATTGAAATTTTATTAATCCTGTGGCAAAAGTCGTATTTGCTTGAGAATCTATATCAATTAAAAGAACGCTTTTACCTTTTTTGCTTAATGCTGCCGCAAGATTGGCGGCTACAGTAGTTTTTCCAACTCCACCTTTATTATGGTAAATAGCAATGATTTTCATCGTATTTTGATCCTGAACTTGTAAATTTGGTTGTTTGACTTCGACTTGATTAATTTTTGATTGATCGATTAACTGTATTTCTTTTAGACTTTCTCGACTAATTAAATTTTGAATTTCCTCTAACTTTATTTCAACTTCCTTTCCTGAACACTGGAAAACTAGCTGAACATAATTTTTAACCTTTTCATAAATCCTAATTTCCTTACCATTAGTTAATAAACCATACCTAACATTCAGACTGGTTAAATAGTGCCTGAGCCTGGGGACATGATTATTTAAATTTTGTTTAGGATGCTTTGCTTCCATCACCACACTCAACGGCGAGTTAGCATCTAAAACAAAGGGAAGGACTTGTGCAGCAAATGCTAAAAAATCTAGTCGAATGCTACCAACGGCAACTTCTTGATGCCAAGTGTCTGGAGTATATCCTAGCTGCGGTAATAAATATTGCACAATCAGTTTGCTTTCAACTTCGCTTTCGTTACGGCAAAGCTCAGGATTAAACCCCACAACTGTTTACTCCTAAAAGTAAATTTAGATTTTTGGTCAAATTTTTTCTGTGTTTAATTATCTCATAGCCTCAAGTATTTATAGCATAATAATTACCTAATGATATGTATATATATTTTAGTCAGTCTAGTATTTATACTTATTATTAAATGTAGTTAAAAGTTAATCAAATTACTTTGCAGTGACTTTTGGAAATCTCCCACTACATCCGCAGGGTTAGCGGGAGAAGATGTCAAGAAGTTGACAAGACTATCAAAAAACAGATGAGTAATAAACCTAGTAGGAGTAATAAAGCTTGATTGCGTTGCATCCAACTTTTGATAGATGCAGTAGGAGTATTAGCGGCTTGCTGTTCTTCTAATTGAGCGTTTCTCTCGGCGATGTTTTGGTATAGGGTACAATCTTTAGCGTAGGGACGCTTGGGAAATGTACAAGTATCGTCAGCATGGTAGGTACAGGTGTCGCATAGATAGGTGTCTTTGGCGGCACGATGTAAGGTAATGCCAGGATGACCGTAAGCTTTGAGTGTTGTACGACAGTAAGGGCAGATAAGAGCCTGACTATCAACTTGCTGATGGCAGTTGGGACAAGAAATATTAGCCACGAATTAAATATCAATCATATAAGCAAATAATCTGATTTTAACCATTAATTCCAGTTGCTAGATGGTCTGTGAATGTGGTAGGGGGTAATAGGTGATCGGTAATTGGAAAGAAGCCAATAGGGCGATACACAGCATATCTAAGTTTTGGTGGGCAATGCCTACCCTACTGGGTAAAATTTCTGTACTTATGAATTGCGAATAGTATTACTGCTATGTCTAATTTAATGCCGATCGCCTATAAAAATATTAATCAACTTTGGGCTTATGTTTTCACCGAAACACTCAAGCGGTTAGGATTGGCTTATGCAGTAATTTGCCCTGGTTCTCGTTCCACTCCCTTGGCTGTGGCCTTTGCCCAACAAGCACCAGATATTGAAGGGATTTCTATACTAGATGAACGTTCTGCGGCTTTTTTCGCCTTGGGTTTAGCCAAAGCAACTAATCGTCCTGTGGCGATTGTTTGCACTTCGGGAACTGCGGGGGCAAATTTTTATCCAGCCGTTATCGAGGCTCAAGAAAGTCGTGTACCACTGTTATTATTAACCGCCGATAGACCCCCAGAGCTAAGAGATTGTCACTCTGGACAAACTATAGATCAGGTGAAACTCTTCGGTAGTTACCCAAACTGGCAAACGGAGTTAGCTTTGCCAGTATCAGACATGGGGATGCTAGGGTATCTGCGACAAACGGTAATTCATAGTTGGTACAGGATGCAAGCGCCAACACCGGGGCCAGTACATTTAAATATCCCCTTTCGTGACCCCCTTGCACCGATTCCTGATGGTGCAGATTTGAGCTATTTACTGACTAAGTTTCACCCAGAAGAATTTTTTGCGGGAATAACAGATACTACCTCACTCCCTGATCATTCCCAACTGTCCATTCCCCCAGAATGGTTAAAATCTCAGCGAGGAATCATCATTGCTGGTGTCGCCCAACCACAACAGCCACAGGAATATTGTAGAGCGATCGCTCGACTTTCCCAAACTCTGCAATGGCCTGTGTTAGCTGAGGGACTTTCCCCAATCAGAAATTACGCTGACCTAAACCCCTATTTAATTTCCACCTACGACTTGATTTTACGCAATCAACAATTAGCAACAAGGCTAGCACCAGACATGGTAATCCAAATAGGTGATATGCCAACTAGTAAAGAACTGCGTACTTGGATAGATACTCACCAACCCCGACGCTGGGTAATTGATCCCAGTGACCAAAACCTCGACCCTTTGCATGGAAGGACGACCCATTTAAGAATTAGGGTGGAAGAGTTGGGGTGTAAGGGGGTAGAGGAAGACAAATCTTCTGTCTCAGAGTATCTGCAATTGTGGTGTAATGCTGAAACCAAAGTTAGGGTCAATGTGGATGAGACTTTGGATAAGATGGAAGACTTGGTAGAGTGTAAAGCCGCCTGGTTACTTTCTCAGATACTACCACCAGAAACGCCCTTATTTATTGCTAACAGTATGCCAGTGCGGGATGTAGAGTTTTTCTGGAAACCGAATAATTTAAGAGTGCGATCGCATTTTAACCGAGGCGCAAACGGTATCGATGGCACATTATCCACCGCTTTAGGAATCGCCCACCGTCATCAAAGTAGTGTGCTAATCACAGGAGATTTAGCTTTATTACACGACACCAACGGTTTTTTAATTAGAAATAAGTTTGTCGGACATCTGACAATTATCTTAATCAACAATAATGGCGGGGGAATTTTTGAAATGTTACCCATTGCTAAATTTGAACCGCCATTTGAAGAATTTTTTGGTACGCCCCAAGATATTGATTTTGCTCAGTTATGCACCACTTATAATGTCCAACATGAATTAATTCATTCCTGGGTGCATTTACAGCAGAGATTAAACCCACTACCAAATACAGGGATTCGAGTTTTAGAATTACGCACAAATAGAAAAATAGATGCTCAATGGCGACGTGATAATTTAAGCAATTTTGCGGCGGATAATATCATCTAACTAAGCCATTAATCACAAGACGTAACAGTTGCCGCTTTTGTATGGTTTTCTGGATATGAGAGAATTGGTATAATTTACCTTTCAATTACCAATTACCCAATTTTAATTTGACTTAACAGCAATATCCTCAAAGTCTGCCAATGCAAAAGCAAATTCTCGGAAAGCTGTTTTAATCAAGTCCTCTTTCATATTTCTATTTAAAGAGGTATCGCGGATCATATCGGCTAACTCTATAAATAATAGAGAAAAAATAAAGCGGTCTTGTCGATCAACCTGTTTTAAGCAAGCTAATATGAACTCATACAACTCTGTTTTTCTGGGCTTAGTTTGTTCTTCCCAAATTTTCATTCCTAGACAGAAGGTTTTTAACCTGATCTCATTGATGTTGTAGGAGGTATCTTTATAGCGAACTGATACCCGTTGAGGCATTTCCATAAGTTGAAAAGATATATTTACTGTATGGTATATATTCAACTTTAAGCAGGCTCATCCGGAAAGTTTTGTTATGGAAATAGCATAATTTTCAATTATCTAGAACTTACGCATAAATGTTTCAAACCCTTACCCCTCCATAACCCAATACGGTTCAGTTAAGAGAATAGTAGGTTGGGTGGAGCGATAGCAGAACCCAACAAAGTGTTGAGAATGTTGGGTTCCGTTCCTCCACCCAACCTACACCTTACGCATGAATGTTTTAAACCCTTACACCCAGTCTCAACAGACAACCTGGATGCGTAAGTACTGATTATAATTAACTACAGAAACTTAGTATATGTTGAGCCGTAATTCCTGGTTGTTCTAAATGTGGAATATGACCACAATCTTGAATCCAAATCAGTTGGCTATGAGGAATTGCTCTTTTAAATCTTTTACCGTCCTCCGTACCCAAAATCCTATCAGCATCACCCCACAAAATCAGGGTTGGTGAGATAATTTCTGCTAGTTGCTTAAATCTAAAAGCTGTGTACCCACCACTTTTGGTAAAAGCAATTAAAGCTTCAGGCCAGCTAGGCATTTCTAAATGTAATGCACCACAACATAAAGCATCGACAGTAGCAAGGTTCGGATTTTTGTAAGCAGCACGAGAAACGCGATCGCGCACTTTTGGACTACGTAAAAATTGCGCTGCTAAATAATCCAACGGGGGAAACATGAATTTACTTAGCGGTGAACCCCCTCGCAAGCCAGCACTGTCAATTAATACTAGTTTCTGAACTGCTTCTGGATAAGTCAGAGTAAAATCAATCGCGGCTGCACCCCCCATTGAAGCACCAACTAAAATCACAGGTTGGTTAATCAGGGTTTTCCAGAAGGAATACAAGTGAGTTCTAATGGCAACAGGGCTAAATTTTATCCCTGCAAGCCTTTGGGTAAATCCAAAACCCAACAAATCCACCGCCCAAGTTTCATTCTCTTTCCCTAGCAGTGGCAAAAGCCGACGAAATTCTAAGACAGAACTATCGAAGCCATGAATTAATAAAATTGGTGTACCACCGCTACCTTGACGTACATAGGCTGTGGTGATTGGTTGATTACTCAGGGGAGTAGCGATCGCTTGAGTTTGAATAGTCTTAGCTAAGGCGATCGATTCAGATTCAGTAAGTTGCCCGACTGCGGCAGGTAAAAAACTTGGAAACATAAATCCTACTTTACCAGAAGCAGGCCTATAAGGAATTGGTCAATCCCCAATCCAAGGCAAAAGTCAAAAGAAAAAATCTTTCACCTTTTTACTTTTTACTTTTTTGTCCCCAATCCCCAATCCCTACAAAAGAAATTTCCTCCTCGCCATCACAATGGTGTCTAAAGCCACGTACAATTAATATCACTTAACTTTTTTTATCAGGAGCTAATGCCATGCCAATGGCGGTTGGCGTAATCGAAACTTTAGGATTTCCGGCTGTGCTAGCGGCAGCAGATGCGATGGTAAAATCTGCCGCAGTCACCATTGTCTATTATGGTCAGGCGGAGAGCGCCCGCTTGTTAGTTGCAGTGAGGGGACACGTTGCAGAAGTAAGACGAGCCGTTGAGGCGGGAATTGAGGCTGGTGAGCAAGCACACGGTGGTGAAGTCATCACCCACTACATAGTTCCCAATCCTCCCGAAAATGTGGTAGATATTCTCCCCATTCACTTTACTGAAGAATCAGAACCCTTTCGGATGTTCTAAGCAATTGTGTCATCAACAAATGTAGCGAAGCTTCATACAATGAACTGGTGCGCTCCATAAATTTATTATTCATACAGGAGATTATTAAATGTCATCACTACAGGCAGTGGGAGCATTAGAGACTAAGGGTTTTCCGGCTGTGTTAGCAGCAGCAGATGCTATGGTCAAAGCTGGCCGTGTCACCCTTGTGGGTTATATCCGGGTTGGTAGCGCTCGTTTTACAGTCAATATCCGTGGAGATGTTTCGGAAGTTAAAACGGCAATGGCGGCTGGTGTGGAAGCCGCACAAAATGTTTACGGTGGTACATTAGAATCCTGGGTGATTATTCCTCGTCCCCATGAAAACGTTGAAGCAGTCCTACCTATTGGTTATACGGATGCTGTTCAACAATATCGAGATTCTGTAGAAAATCCCATTATCCGTTCATCCAACGGACGATAAATAAGACCAATTCAAAATTCAAAATTCAAAATTCAAAATTCAAAATTAAGAAAGTCAGATTTGGTCTGGTTTTTAAGGTTTGGATGTGTTACTTGATTTTGGAGAATTGGTATAAATCACAATTAAACATTAAAGCAAAACCCCGATTTCTTAGAGAAATCGGGGTTTTTAGATCGAACATTGTTTTTACCAACCACCAACTTTAGTCTCATCCCAGACTTCCAGTTCCAATTCCTGTAGATAGTTCAGTCCACTTTGGATTTGTGTATTTGTACCTTGCAAATCCAAATCGAACCAGCCATCTCCAACAGCATTGGCTCCTAAAATTGCCGCAGCGATATTTACTGTCAGACCATATTCCGAAACTAGCCGAGAAATCACGGGTTCCTGGTGATAGTCTTTAGGAATCCGTACGCGAATCCTTTTATTGCTGAGTGTGTTGTCACTAGCCATATATAAACCATTGGTTGATTTTTACTAAGGAGTAGGGTATTGGCTAATAATAGGTATCAACAATTACCAATTACCCATTCCCAATTAATCCACATCTTTAATGCGAGTTTTGCGTTCTACAATCTCTTTCAATACTAAGGTAACTACTGCTAGTAGTGCTAAAAGTACCGCCGCAGAAAAAGCTGCTTCTGTTTCATACTGTTTATAAGCATCCTCTACAAACAATGGCAAACTCTGGGTTTTATTGGCGATATTTCCTGAGACTACGGAGACTGCACCAAATTCACCCATTGCTCTAGCATTGGTCAAAATTACGCCATATAGCAAGCCCCAGCGAATTCCTGGTAGGGTAACTCGCCAAAATGTCTGCCATTCATTGGCACCCAAAGTTTTAGCGGCTTCTTCCTGGTCTTTACCAAATTCCTCTAAAACAGGAATTACTTCACGGGCGACAAAAGGCATACTCACAAATGCTGTGGCTAAAACCATCCCCGGAAAGGCAAAGATAATTCTGATGTCATTTGCCTCCAGTAAAGGCCCAAACCAGCCATTACGTCCATAAAGCAGCACCAGCATCAAGCCAGCAACTACGGGCGAGATAGAAAAGGGTAAGTCAATAATACTTAAGACTAAAGCACGTCCAGGGAATTTATGACGAGCGATCGCCCAAGCTGCACATAAACCAAATACTGTATTTAAAGGTACGGCAATTAATGCCAACAATACAGTTAATCTGGCAGCACTAAGAAAGTCGCTATGGGTGAGGTTCTCCAAAAATGGCCCCACTCCTTTACTGAAAGCTTGGACAAAAACGTTGATTGCCGGGATATATTGAATTAACGCTAAATAGGCGATCGCTACAAAAATTAAAATTGTGGGAACCCAACTCTTTTTTTGTGGTGGTTTAACTTTGTCTGTATTAGTCCCAGATGAGTGCTGTTTCGGCTCACTTATTGTCATATCTTCTTGACCACCCTTGTAACAGATTAATTCCTAATAGCATTACCAAAGAAATCGTCAGTAAGACTATACCAATCACTGTTGCACCAGAATAGTCGTACTGCTCTAACCTCTGGAAAATCAATACTGGTGCAATCAAATCTTGAAAGGGTGTGTTAGAAGCAATAATTACAGTCGAGCCATACTCACCAACAGCACGGGAAAAACCCAAAGCCACACCAGTTAAAATCGAGGGAAACAAAGGTGGTAGTATCACTTTCGAGAAAGTTTGCCACTGAGAAGCACCCAAAGACCAAGCTGCTTCTTCAACATCATGCTCCATCTCTTGCAGTACAGGTTGCACTGTTCTGACTATAAAAGGTAAGGAAATAAATACCATCGCTACCCAGACACCCAAACGGGTGAACGATACCTTAATCCCTAGTGGTGCTAACAAAGAACCAATCCAACCATTATCGCTGTAAACAGTTGCTAATGTTAAACCTGCTACTGCCGTTGGCAATGCGAAGGGTAAATCTACGGTAGCATCTACTATTCTTTTAAGCGGAAAGTCATAGCGTACCAAAACCCAGGCTATCAATGTACCAAATACACCGTTGAGTAAAGCGGCAAGTAACGAAGTCACAAAAGTAACATTATATGTTGCTAATGCAAGTTCACTAGTAGCTATTTCCCAAAACCTAGCAGGTGATTCTGTACTGGCTTTGAGAAACATGGCAATGATGGGGACAAATAACATTACCGTTAAATATCCAATAGTAATTCGCCATGTCCAAGGCAAATTCACCACTTTATGAATAAACACTTGCCAGTTAGAAGTTTTAATGTCTACTTTCGTAGTAGGAGATAAAGTCATAAACAATTCAAAATGAAAAAAACACAGAATATTTAGCTTGATGTGCTGGTAATTAGTAACTGGTAATTGGTAATTGCTCAAAAATTTTACCCATAGGATTACTATGTTTATTTTTGAGTTATGCGTTATATGATCATTGCCAAAAGTATCAGAGTGTTGGTGGGCGATGCCCACCCTACACATACTTAAGTATCTATAATCATCACATTAAATTCCTCTATTACCCATTACCTATTACCCATTTACCGCTTGTTTTTGGCTTGAATTTGGTCAAAAACACCACCATCAGCAAAGAATTTTTTGTCAATTGTTGCCCAGCCTCCTAAGTCTTGAACAGTACCTAGAGTATCTACTTTGGGAAACTTATCTGTTACTTCTTTCGTTTGAGCAACTTTCTCATCTACTGGTCGAAAACCTAATTTCACAAACTCTTCTTGTGCTTCTGGGGTATATAAGAATTTGACAAATCCTTCGGCTACTTCTCGATTACCATGCTTATCAACATTCTGATCTACGACAGCGATAGGATTATCAATAGAAATATTGACACTAGGAATTACATAATCCAACTTTTCACCTTTTTGCTGTGCCAAAATGACTTCATTTTCGTAATTAATCAGAGCGTCTCCTTGGCCTTGTTTGGCAAATGCGTCAGTTGCTTCCCGCGCATCCTTGGTTAAAATTGGCACGTTTCCATAAACCTTAGTCACAAACTCTGTTGCCTTAGCTTCATCACCACCAGTTTTGATCACGGAGTTCCACAAAGCTAAGAAGTTCCAGCGAGCAATACCTGAGGTTTTAGGATCAGCAGTAATTACTTTAACATCGTCCTTAGCCAAATCTGCCCATGTTTTGATACCTTTGGGGTTGCCTGGACGGGTAATGATTGCTGCTACAGATTTGGAGACAATTCCATCATTAGGAAGTTCTTTTTCCCATCCTGGTTGAATTAACCCTGCTTTCTCAATTTTTTGCGTGTCTAAAGCCAGTGCTAAGTGGACAACATCTGCTTCTAAACCATCGATAACGGCACGGGTTTGAGAACCAGAACCGCCATAACTCTGTTTAAATGTGACAGTTTGGTTATGTTCTTGCTTCCATTTTTCTACAAATTTAGGAATAATTGCCTCATGTGCTGCCTTGGTAACAGCAAAGGATACTAGAGTTAATTCCACGTTTGGTTTGTTGGCTGCAACAGGACTAGCAACGGGGTTTGCGGTGGAAGTATTGTTTTCACTACCACCAGTGCAGGCTGCAAGCGCCACACTCAAAACAGCCCCAACTAATACCAGTGACACAAAGCTTTTCAGGGAGTTAAATCTGAACCTATATGTCCTCTGCTCTGCTAGCAACCACAATTTTTTCAGGGGACGCTGCCACTCACTCATTGGTATCTCCTCCGTACAAATCTACAGTTAATTGGTAGGAATATTGTTATTACAGTCTAAGGTATTTAGGCAAGTAAAAAATAAAAAACTTCAGATTCTCTATCGAGAATATGGGGAATATAGGAATTTTACCAGTTTGCTCAGCAATTAAAAACGCTATGGCTTTTAAGTGTCAAATAGCTATCACATTTAACTACTTTGTGTTCAAAGTAACCTGATACTAGATGCCTGAGGATTGTATGAGGTCTATATTTCACCAGTGAATTTGTCTATTATTTTTGGCTAATATCCTTTTTTGGCTTGGGTTGTAGCTTATTTCCTCGTGATATGGCAATGACTACTTCATAGTTCAAAGATTCGTATATTCCGAATTTTTTTTCTTGACTTTACTTTTTTATAACATCGTTCTACGATAGATAAACCGTAAATTCTAAGTAAAAAAACGGGGCAATAAGTTGTATTTTCTAATACTCTTATTGCCCGAAGTTCATATTGTCTTTGTCTGGAATTTGCATCAACTAATTGCGTTAGCCACTCAGTGAAACACATCCCATGACACCTAAAATTCTATCAAGACTTAACTCAATTGCCGAGGCGAAAAAGCAACTATTCACTACGTGGAAGCCACCTCTGAGTCAACCTTCAGCCCTGATACTAGCAGCCGGTTTGGGTTTAAGTGCTTTAATGCCCTTTACCACGACAAATTCTCAAGTTGCATCTGCAAACCAAAAGACTCAACTGATTAGCCAAGGAGGCCAGAAAGTTGAAATCACGCTGGTTTCTTATGCAGTGACAAAGGCTGCTTACGAGAAAATTATTCCTCAGTTTGTCGCTAAATGGAAGCGAGAAAAAGGCCAGGATATAGTCATCAAGCAGAGTTACGGTGGTTCTGGCTCTCAAACCCGTGCTGTAATAGATGGTTTAGAAGCAGATGTTGTTGCTTTAGCGTTGGCGCTAGATACCAAAAAAATTGAACAAGCAGGGTTAATTAAGCCAGGTTGGGAGCAAGAAGCGCCGAATAATTCTATTGTGACTCGTTCAGTAGTAGCGCTAGAAACCAGAGAAGGAAATCCAAAAAATATTAAAACTTGGAATGATTTAGCTAAACCGGGAGTCAAGGTAATTACAGCCAACCCGAAAACTTCAGGTGGTGCGCGCTGGAACTTCTTGGCTTTGTGGGGTGCGATCGCTAAAAATAAGGGTAGTGAAGCTCAAGCTCTAGATTTTGTGACTAAAGTCTATAGAAATGTGCCTGTATTACCTAGAGATGCGCGAGAAGCCAGCGATGCCTTTTACAAGAAAGGTCAAGGGGATGTATTACTTAACTATGAAAACGAAGTTATCCTAGCTGCACAACAGGGGAAAACATCACCGTCCTATACTATTCCTCAAACCAACATTTCCATAGATGGCCCAGTTGCAGTTGTTGATAAGGTCGTCGATAAACGTGGTACTCGTGCAGTTTCTGAGGCTTTTGTGAAATTTCTTTTCACTCCAGAAGCCCAACGCGAGTTTTCCAAAGTTGGTTTTAGACCGGTTAACTCTGCTGTAGCTAAAGAAGTCGGGAAAAAATTCCCTAAAGTTGCCAATCTTTACAATGTTCAAAGTTTAGGCGGCTGGAACACTGTACAGAAAAAATTCTTCGATGACGGAGCTATATTTGACAAAATTCAAAGTGGACGACGTTGAGAAAGCCGTTTGAACTACTTATAAGACAAAGCTGTTTATGATTGTCATTTCATAGACAGCTTTGTCTTTTGCTTAAGTAGAACAATGCAACAAAACCAAAGATAATTTCTAACATCGAGCTACTTATTTAAGTAGGGTACAGTATTTAAAAACTATTTTAAGGAGATTGGCAACTTGACTATAAAAGTCGTTCCATCTGTTAATGATGGCAGACACTCCAAACTTCCTTGATGTTTTTCTACAATCTGGTAACTTATTGATAAACCCAAACCTGTACCTTTACCAACTGGCTTAGTGGTAAAAAACGGGTCAAATATTTTGCTTATAATATTACCATCGATGCCAATCCCGTTATCCGTAACGCGAATAACTGCTTGTTTAGTATCATCTACAATTGAACTAATCCAAATTGTTGGACTAAAACTTATTTCTTGACCGTGATATGATTTACATTTATTTTTTCTTTCTAATAGGGCATCAATAGAGTTAGTCAGCAGATGCAGGAAAACTTGATTTATTTGACTAGCATCACAGGTAATTTTAGGTAAGTCGCCGTATTCTTTGATAATTTGAATATCTGGTAGCCTTTGCTGCAAAATCATGAGGGTATTATCGATACCTTCATGAATATCAACTTCTTTAATTGCTGACTCATCTAATCGTGAGAAGTTGCGTAATGATATAACTATATCACGAATACGTTCTGCTCCGTTTTTCATCGAAGTGAGCAGCTTTGGCATATCGTCTTTAATAAAGTCTATATCATATTCATCCGCTATTTCCAGAATTGTTTCTTGAGAGTCTGGGTACTCTGCTTGATAAAAATCGATAATATCTAGTAAGGATTTACTATAATCTTTGATGTGAGTTACATTACCATAAATGAAATTGATAGGATTATTAATTTCATGAGCTACACCTGCTACCAATTGCCCTAGTGAAGACATTTTTTCATTATGAATTAATTGGGCTTGTGTACGTTGTAGCTCCCCCAGAATAGTTTGTAATTGATGATTTTTATCCTCTAGTTCTTGGGTTCGCTGTTGAACCCGCGTTTCTAATGTTAAATATAAACGCGTATTTTCTAGAGAAATAGCGGCTTGTGCTGATAAAACTTGTAATACCTCTAGTCTATCTTCAGTAAAAGCATGACTAGTGAGATTATTCTCTAAATATAGAATTCCCGTCAGTTTCCCTTGGGAAATAATTGGTGATACAAGTATTGATTTTGGTCGATAATTGATAATATAAGGGTCTTTATTGAAATCTTCAGCATGAGTTACATCATCTAAAACTAAAGGTGCCTGAGTTCTTTTTACATAATTAATTACAGAGGCTGGTAATGCTTGACTATTGGTAATGGGTATGGCTTGTAATGTTTTAATAATTCCTTCCTCCATTAATGAGCCTTCAATAACTAATTTTTCATCTTTTTTAGCAATAAAAAATACCTTCTGCGCCCCTGCATTTTCCTTAGCTAAAAACATAAGTTTTTCTAGTAATTTTTCTAAAACTATTTCGCTACTTAGTGCTTGAGAGGCTTTAACCACTGTGGAAATATCTAGAGATAGATTCCTTGTGGAAGTTGTAGATCCTTTAGTAAGAGTAATATGTGATTGGGTTAGCGTCCCTGTTCTCGTGAGTAAATTAGAATAACGTTTTTCTAAGTCTTTGGCTTTGGCGATCGCCCCCCAACTTATATAATTATAATGAGCTTCATCCATATAGCTTTTAGCTAGCTTTGTCCTACCCAATTGTGAGTAAAATATAGCAGCTAGTTCATTGGCGATCGCCATCTCTTGGATATAACCCTGTTCTTGAGCAAGAGTAATAGCACGGTCATAATAATCCATAGCTTGGTAGTTTTTGCCCTGAATTTTATATATTTCTGCTTCGACTAAATAGAATTTGTGTAAAAAATTCATGGGAGCGGATTCCGCCCATTTTCTCATCTTCTCCTGGTTATTTTGTACTTGTGTAAGTATACGTTGTTGCCCAGATTCGGCTTCATTAGTATAAATTGCTAATTGTGTCAGCGAATCATAAAAGTAGAAGATAGGCACAACAAATTGTGCCGTAGCACCACTAATATTTTGAGCCGCTATACCTGCATGAATCCTGGCTTGCTCATGCTGACCAAATAGATAATTCAGAATGGTTTTATATAAATGAAAATAGTAAATCCCTAAGTAGTCATTAACAATTTCATATTGTGTGAGAGATTCCTGTTCATTATAATTTTCACCAATTAAACAACAAGCATCTTGAGAATTATCCATCAAGTTTACAACAACTTGATAGAGCATATATTGATGACTTAATGGTTGTTCTTGTTTTGTTTGACGAATAGCACAATTGGCGTTTTCTATTTTCTGCTTTAGATTACTTAATTCCTCACCTTGCCAATATAAAGAACAACACCCAAATTGGTAAAACCATGCTGTATATTCTAAATCTCCACCCTCAAGACTGTATTTCGCTCCCATTTTAGAAAAGTGTAGAGTTTCTCTAAGATGGGTTTTCCAATGAAAAATAAAGTTACTCACATAAAATAAAATCTTGCCCTTGATAAATGGGCTTAAATCTGCTGTTAAATCCAGTGCTACTTTGCCTAATTCATAACCTAATTCACTATCATTAATTACACCGCACAAAATCAGCGCATAAGCTGCATAAGCTATGGGAGAAGAAGCAGAGTTTCCATAAGTTAAAGATAATTTCACTCGTGACAAGTTAATCAGCAGCATCAGCTTGGGAGAAGCTGAATAAGCAGCAGTGGAAATTGTATCTAAAATATCCATAGCAGCCAACGAGTTAACATCAGTCATCTCAGGTAGGTGCAGCAGACTTTGAATGTTATTTCTAGGGATTAAGGAATTGGTTTCTAGTAGCACTTGATTAACAAAATCATCAGTCGGCTCTTCTGGAAAATTAATTCCTAGTTGATTCAGTAAATTCAAGCCAAGACTCAAAGCTTCTTGCAACTGTTTTTGAGCTATAGCTGTCAGAATTTTTAGATTATAAACCTTGGTTTTCTCTTGTAAGTTATGAGCATTATTAATCACAACATTTGCCAAACCCTGCATTTTATCAAACTGTCCACAGAGATAAGCCGCTTCTGTTGCTTCTTGATATAGATTCAAGATAGTTTTGTAATTAGTTAACCATGATGATTCACCTATAAGTTTTATAGCCATCATGAAATAACTAAGAGCAGGTTCATAGGCTGTTGCCTGTTGTGATTTATGTCCAGCAATGAAATTTAATTCTATTAGTCTATTTTTTTCTGAATCATCAATAACAAGATCAACACTCTTATTCAACTGATTCACAATATCAAAAACATGGTTTTCTATATCTTTTTCTTGGATATTGTTAAGCAATAAGCGACCTATTTTAAGGTGAGTATATTTTTTTTGATTCTCAGGAATCAACGAATATGCAGCTTGTTGTACCCTATCATGTAAAAATTTATAGAGGATTTGTTTACTATCAAATAAAATATCATCTTGAGCGTCAAATAGTAGGGGTATACGATATGTCTCACTCAAAGGTAAAATAAGACCACATTGCAGAGCATCATCAAGCTCATGTGCAGTATCAAATACCGATTTTTCATTTACTAATGATAGGACATAAAGGTTAAAATTGTCGCCAATACAAGCTGCTAACTGTAATATTTTCTGTGTTTTTTCTGGCAATAATTGAATGCGGCTACACACTAATTCAACTACGCTCTTATCAGAAAGACCAACGGTAATAATTTTCTCAATTTCCCACTGCCACTGCTGTATATTAAAATCGAATACAAGTAGTGATTCTTGATGTAATGCCTTGAGTAGTTGATTAATAAAAAAAGGATTTCCCGCAGTTTTGTTAAAAACAAGTGTAGCTAAAGGATAGCATCGGGTAGTATTATCATGTAGGGTATCTTGAACAAAATGAACTACATTAGCTAGATCCAACGGTTGTAGCTCAATGTTGTTGATAATAATGCCAGATTTTTTAATTTCTTCAATAGTGCTGATTAGAGGATGAAGTTTGCTAACTTCATTATCACGATATGCTCCAATTATTAGTAAATATTTAATCGTCTGGTCACAAATCAAAGACTCCATCAAGTTTAATGTTGCCGAATCTGCCCATTGCAAATCGTCTAAGAAGATAACTAATGGATGTCCACAACAGCAAAAAACCTGAATAAAACTTTGAAAAATCTGATTAAATCTATTCTGTGATTCATGAGGACTTAGTTGAGATACTTCTGGTTGTTTACCAATAATCAATTCGACTTCTGGTATGACATCAATAATTACTTTTCCATTACTACCAACTGCTTGCAGTATATTGCTGCGCCACATTTCTAGTCTTTCTGTAGATTCTGTTAAGAGTTGGCGCATTAAGGAAGAAAAAGCTTGAACGAGGGATAAATAAGGTATATCTCGCTTGAACTGATCAAACTTACCGCTAATAAAATATCCCTTAACTTGAGTGATGGGCTTATTAACTTCATTGATAACGGAAGTTTTACCAATACCGGAGTAACCGGATACTAATATTAACTCACTGTTACCACGGCTAACTCGTGCGAATGAAAGGAGTAGTTGTTCAACTTGGGTCTCTCGTCCGTATAGCTTTTGGGGAATAATTAGCTGAGAGAAAACATCTAGACGACCTGGAGTAAAATCAGCGATCGCTCCTGTATGATTAAGTTGTTCTAAACATTGTTCTAAATCAACCAATAATCCTTGAGCAGAGTAGTATCTATCTTCTGCATTTTTAGCCATTAACTTGTGGACGATACCGACAACAGCATTGGGTACGTTTGCAGCTAGCTGCTGTATGGGTGTCGGCTCCTTGGCAATATGAGCGTGTACTAATTCTAAGGGTTCACTGCTGTTAAACGGTAATTGTCCCGTCAGCATTTCGTAAAGTGTAATTCCCAATGAATAGAAGTCGCTACGGTAATCTAGGTTACGGTTCATCCGTCCCGTTTGTTCTGGCGACATATAAGCTAGTGTTCCTTCTAGCTGGTTGGGGTTGATAAGTTGTGGCGTTTCCTTTTTTAAACGGGAAGCAATGCTAAAATCAGTGAGTTTAATAATTAAGTTAGACAAGACTTCTGGCGTTTGTTGTAACCTGGTTCCTAAATTTTTAATGATGATATTGCCGGGTTTAATATCTTTATGAATGATTTTATTGTCGTGAATGTAGACTAAAGCACGGGTGATGGCGATGGCAACTTGAAGAGTCAGTTGCAAAGAAGGCTGATGGTTATAAAGATAATGTTTGAGGCTAATACCACCAAAATCTTCAAATACTATTACTAATCGTTTGTGATGAGTTTCCAAACTGATAACCTTGACAATATTTGGATGGTCAAGGTTAGCAGAGATAGAATATTCGTGTTTAAATCTGACAATTGCTTCTAGAGAAAAGTAATTGTCTATTAAGACTTTGAGAATGGTGGGAGTGTTACCATCCACTTTTGTAGCGCGGTAGATGTTAGTGTTGGCTCCAGAATGGGCAAGTTCTAAAATTCTGTAGCCAGATACTTGAATATTATGGGAAATTACCACGTTCTTCTTCCTAGACTCAAATTATTGTTATGGCTATCCTCAATGAGTTTTGAGAAATTAATTCTTGGCTAACGCTGTCCTTCTTAATTCTGACTAAGGAAGAGTTAAAGGGGAATAATCTCTAATTCTCAATAATGATTTAAGGCAATATACAACCTGATCTCAAACCTAATCCCCAACTTATTCCCTTATAGGTCTTGTGCCAACCCAGGAAAGTAAGTTATGAAAACAGATTTAAAAAATAAGTTGTACATCACCTAATTTAGGATTGCTATATGTCTAGGATTCCCATTAATTTCAGTTACTAACAAAATTACAGCAGATTAAAAACTCTACTAGCCGAGAATATGACTTGGATCATACCGTTGTTTCATAGTCTCCCAAGTCTCATAACTGGTACCATAATGCTGTTGCCAATCAAAATCTGATTTACCAAGCCAACCGGAGAGATAGCGTTTTCCTCCTGCACTGAGAAGTATTTGACTAACTTTTGCTAACACGTCAAAAGTTTTGGTATCTCCAACTGGAACAGCCATAGGGAGAATTGCAAAACAAAGAATATTCTTGGCTGGTGGCATCATAAATAAGCTAGGTAGGTTATCAGATGCAACCATGATGGCTCTGTGTCCATCGCCCAAGCTTAGCGGTAACATATCCAGAATTTCTGGCAAGATTTCGGTCAAGGCTTCAGCACTAATGAAACATTCTATCCAAGGGTGAGCTTGATTCCATCCACCACTTGCCCGCATAACTTCAAAGCGGGGTTGGTAGCGAAAAACATGACTCACAGTTTCTTCATCTTCTGTATGGAAAAGCTGCCAGTAATTTAAGTTTTGTAATACATCACTTACAGATGGTGCTGCCTCATCATACTCAATGCCAACTTGTAGTCCATAAAGCCAATGGGCAAAGAAACTTTTACCATTAGTAGTTTGACGAATACCTTTAGCCGAAGTCCAACAGAATCCTTCTAAATGCTCTATTTGGTGATTTCTACTTAACAATACATGGTCATCCATCCAGGCTTTCAGAGAATCATAAAGTAGATGAAAAGTACGAATGTATTTTTTAGTTTTCCGTAGTGCTAATGTGGCGCTGGCAATAATGCCGCATCCTCCTAAACCACCTAAAACTGCATGGTAGAGTTCTGGTGCTTGTGTGCGGCTGCATTGGATATGTTCACCATTCCCGGTGATGATATGCAAATCAATCACATTGGCAACGACGGGGCCATAAGTTTTGGAAGTGCTACCAATACCGCCTGTGGAAAGTAGCCCTCCTACTGTTTGTTCCAAGTTGAGGGGGAGAACACAGGGAAGCATTCCGAATTTCATAGTTGTGGTAACTATATCTTGCCATGTTGCCCCAGCTTCAGTAGCGATCGCCTGCGTCACGGTATCTACTTTAGATATATGGTTTAGTCGCGTCAGGTCAAGGGTGAAAGCATCTTGAGCCACGGACTGTCCGCTTTGCGTGTAACCTTTACCACGAGCTTTGAGTCGTGAATTCTGTTGTTTGGCAAATTCTATTGCTGAACTGATTTCCTCAATATTGTGAGGTTGGATAATGCCAAGAGTATTACCTTTAATCAGATTGCCAAAGTCAGTAATAACGCTCGACACAAGACTCTGATCTTGGATTACATTCACCCCTTGAGCATCGATTTTTTGTTCACTCATGGTAATACCAATTCAAAATACCCTACAAAAAGCTAAAGCTACAAAATACCTTTCTGGTTATCCGCAGGATTACAAAATTAAGAATCAAGACAGAACAAGCGCTTGGGTCTGTATATCTGTCGCATTCTTGTTTTAAATTGGTATAAGCTAATGCGCGTCCAAATTGCATAACTACTAATAAGGGCTGTTAACATCTATATGTGCAAGCGCAGGCTAATCTAACAAGAATCAAATCGGATTTTTCTAGATGTATTAGAGAACACCAAAAAATAAATTATCCGGAATTGACGATTTGGTAGGGTGCGTCAGTACGATATATACTGACGCACCCTACATTTTGGATATTTTTATCTGGAAGTTCCTTAGCGGTGTTTAATTACTGCCCAAAATGCTGGTGGTGTTGCGTAGTTGCCATCAGGTAGTTTATGAATACTTTGGAATAAGCCTTCACCCTGACTGAGAATTTCAAAATCAGGAAAATATAATTCAATATCTTCTGCTGTGAAAATCCCTGGTCTAATGCCGTGTTCCATGACTAACAATAGTTCGTATGGTAATTGTCCATACTTTTCCAAGAGTGAGTTAAAGAAGTCAATACAGCCAGTACCTAATTCAATTAAATACATTGCTCCTTGTTTACCAAGAAGTATGCGTAAAGATTGACCAAGCAACTCCCTTTTTTCTACGGGAATGTGGTGAAAACCTGTTCTCATATAAATATTGGCATCACCGATTTCCGAATGTATTTGTGCAGCTTGTTCGGGTACTAAACCATCAAGAAGGCGATATGAAATATTTGCAGCAGTGTTTTCCTTAGCTGCTATTTCCAGCGCAGACTTAGAAACATCCAATCCGATCACTCTAGGGAAAAATTGCGAGAGAAACTTAGTTTGTGTACCATTACCACAAGCAAAGTCAATGAGTGGGAGTTCGGGATTAAATAATAATTCAAACCGTGGTAAATCAACGACTACAGCTCTTTCTACATTGGCATCCCACAAAACCGGAGTTGAATTAACTAAAGTTTTGTTCCAATATTGTTCCCAAGCATCAGCAACGTTAATGTCAGGTTTTTTGATAGCACTAAGCTTTTCCATAAGGCCTCCTAGTTTTTTAATTTACTGTTGTTACGCTCTACGAAACAGCGACCATCAATGCTGCGGAGGGAGATAACGCAATGGCTAGGCCATCAAACATCAGATCAAAAGCTTCATATATACGATCAATCATCTTGAGATGATGTATTTTTTGCTCATGATTTAACTGTATATTTCCAATTAAATCCTGCATTCCTGTCTCGAAAATCTCATGTTCTTTTTCAACGCCAAGATGATGACTGGAAAAGTATTTAAGAGATGTGTCACAGTTATTTTCTTTAATAAAGTCTGCAACACATTCAAAAAAAACATGACCTGCCGATTCTAGTGCAAGTATTAAAGTTATTCTTTCATAGTCATTGTTAGCACGAAATACTTCTGACATGAGTAAAAACGTTGCATCACGCACAGGAGTATGGAATTGATTATAGAGAACCTGCAAATTTGGCTGTTCCGTATTTAACGCCTTTAGGTCATATAAAAACCATTTATCATGACCGATATCTTCCATGAGGTGTTTTCTAATAAATTGATAGTATTCCTCATCAGTAATGAATGATAGATTAATTCTCAATAAGTCTTGAAATGACATTACCCAAAAGCCGACACTAGAAGCCATTCTGGCAAAATCTTCTAACTTAGAATCACCCAATTTTAAGTCCCGAAATAAACTGTGTTCGGCCAACAGTTTTTGTTTTGTTTCCAGATATTCTTGTATGGCTTTCATGGTGTTTTTATGATTACCTACTTGAATACAAGATAGCTTTCTTCATAATTAGCAATCATGGGTGCTAACACCGAGCTTTAAAAGAAAAAATATCTGAATTTTTTGGACAAAAATGCACTATTAAACTATCATGCACTCAGTAGTTACTTAAGTGATGATTACAGTATCTTCGTAAGATTTTTAACTCTGATTTAACGGTTTCTCAAAATCAATCTGTAATAGATGAGATGCTTAATTGAATATATGCCTTAGTGGCAAACCATCCTGAAAGACCAACAGTTCTCCTGGTTGAATTGGTGTCCAAACTTCGTTATCTGTAAGCGGCGTAGTGGCAATAACAGCAACGCGATCGCTTGGTGTTGTCAATTCATTAAAATCTACAGTCATATCCTGATCAATCAGGTGTGCAGCCGCAAAAGGTGCTTGACGGACTATGTAACTTAGGTTGGTTGAGCAATGGGTAAAGAAATGTTCTCCGTCAGATAGTAGATAGTTGAAAACACCGATTGCCGCTAATGTTTTTGTAACCTGTTGCAATACAGGATACAGTTTTTCTAGGGAGGGTTTACCTTCGGGAAAACTTTGCCGCAGTGTTTCTAATATCAAGCAGAACGCTTTTTCACTATCAGTATGACCGACAGCTTGATAAAAACTTTGTATTGGTGGTTGAAAGTCAGGTAAATTACCGTTGTGAGCAAACACCCAATATCTTCCCCAGAGTTCTCGGCGGAAAGGATGGCAGTTTTCTAAGGCGACTTCACCTTGGGTTGCCTTGCGAATATGGGCGATGACATGGGTAGAGTGAATGGGATAGCATCGCACAAAATCGGCTATCGGAGAATCTATAGAGGGTTTAGCATCTAAAAATATTCGACATCCCTTTCCTTCAAAAAAAGCAATTCCCCAACCATCACTGTGATGATCTGTCTTTCCTCCCCGCGCGGAAAATCCTTCAAAGGAAAAACAGATATCTGTTGGCACATTGCAATTCATTCCCAGTAGTTGACACATTAATATTGCAGCTTCTGAATTTTTGACTCATGCCTGAGAATCAAGATACTTCAGAATGCTGCCACAGTTTTGGTGCGATCGCTGCAATCTGAAAATTTTTAGATGTATAGCTGGGGATTGGGGACTGGGGACTGGGTGAAAAGTCTTTTTGTGTCTCGGTTGTATCATCTATTGATGTCCTAACACTACTGGCGACAGCTATAGCTGTTGACTGTTGGGAGGTAGCAAGGAAGAGGACAAGGGGCTGGGGAGGACCCCATAAATAAATTTAGGGGCTGGAAAAAATTTAGTAGGGTGGGCATTGCCCACCAAAACCATGAGCCGATCACCCTATGTATATTTAAGAACTCAAATACTAGGGCTGTATCTAGCGTAAGCAGCGAATTGCCAAGAGAAGTCCCCTAGCTTTATTTAAAGTTTCCTCATATTCTTTTTCTGGGTCAGAATCAGCCACCAAACCTGCACCAGCTTGTACCGTTACAGTGTGATCTCTGACTACCATTGTCCGAATAGCGATCGCACTATTTAATTGCCCTTCAAAATCGTAATAGCCATACACCCCAGAATACACACCCCGCCGACTGGGTTCTAACTCATTAATGATTTCCATCGCCCTAATTTTTGGTGCGCCGCTAACTGTGCCGGCGGGAAAACAGGCTTTTAATAAATCCCAGGCGTTTTTATTTGCGGCTAATTTCCCTACAACATTACTCACAATGTGCATTACATGAGAGTAACGTTCCACCACCATTAATTCATCAACTTTTACAGTCCCACTGGCACAAACACGCCCTAAATCGTTGCGTCCTAAATCCACCAGCATGACGTGTTCGGCGATTTCTTTGGGGTCTTGGAGTAAATCTGCGGCTAATTCTGCATCTTCTTTGGTTGTCTTACCCCGTGGACGAGTCCCCGCAATGGGGCGAACTGTGGCTACTGCTTCACCATCTCCATCCAGTTCCGCTTTTACCATCACTTCGGGGCTGGAACCGATGATTTGCCAGTCTTGGAAGTTAAAGTACGCCATGTAGGGCGAGGGATTGATCTGACGCAGGGAACGGTACAGAGAGAAGGGATCGCCGGTGTATTGGGTGGAAAGGCGTTGAGAAATGACTACTTGAAAGATATCACCCGCTTTGATGTACTCTTTGGCTTTTTGGACGCTGGCGCAAAATTCCGGTCGAGTGAAGTTGCTGGTATATTCTTGTGTTTCCCCCACGTTTTGGCTGCCTGGGGGTGTCCATTCTAATATGGTTTTTTGTGGCGATACGGGCAAAGATAGTTTGCTCACCATTTGGGTGACGCGATCGCACGCTTGCTGATACGCTGCTTTTAAATCTACATTTGGATCACGTAAATCAGCATAGGCGATCGCCCATATTTTCCGCTTTACCTGGTCAAATATTAACAAATGGTCTACCTGCATCCACAATCCATCAGGAATGTTGCGCTCATCTTGGGAATGCACTGGTACACGCGGTTCAATCCAACGAATTAATTCATAACCCCAAAAACCGAACAAACCGCCAATTCCTGGTGGTAGTTGGGGTAACTTGACTGGTTTATATGGTGCTAGACAATCGGCTAAAGCTGTAAATGGATCACCTGTAAACACAACCTGAGAAGCATCACGGTTTGTCTGAGTGGTCGTCTCACCCCTAGCTTCCAAAATCCATAAAGGATCACACCCCAGCAGACTATAACGCCCAATCTTTTCCCCACCTTCTACCGATTCCAGCAAAAAGCTATAAGGCTCTCCAGCGCAAACTTTGTACCAAGCGGAAACTGGTGTATCTAGGTCTGCCACCCATTCCTGATACACCGGCACAAAATTACCTTGCAAAGCTAGCTGAGAAAATTCGGAGAAATTGGGGAAAATCATCGGCAATTTGGAGATTGGGTAATGGGGATTGGGTACTAGGGATTGGGGATTGGGTAATGGGTATCAGGTATTAGAGAAGTTTCTCTCCCCTGCCCCCTGCCCCCTGCCCCCTGCTTTCCCTAGTCTCCAGTCCCTATTCCCTAGTTTCTAAGCGTCGTAGGTAGCTTTACCAGAGAACTTCACTTGTGAAGGATTGGGATTTTCCCCAATGCTGCGGGCGTTGAAACGGACTTTCTCACGACCTGGGTTGACTTTTTCTGGGAATACACCATCAGCTGGGTGGATGAAAGTGGTTTCGCCGCTTGGTAAAATCCGGTAAATTTTGTAATTGGTGATCTTGAATTTCCGGAGTTGACCGCCTAGCGCGATACCATATTCCTTCCGAGCGATATACAGGAGGTTTTCACCTTCGTGCATAGTAGCTGCACCACCTGTGGGCAGTTCAAAAACTTGCGCCTTGGGGCTAGTCCAGGTGATAGCATACTTTTCTTCTTCTACTGCTTTTGTGAGCAAGCCACCAGTGCTGCCAGCAAATAGGGGGGTTTTACCAGAAAGTGTTTCTGCCATAAGGTATTCTCTCAACGTTTTTAGGGCATCGTAACACCGCCATCACCATCATATTGCGATCGCGTTATAGTCTGTAACAGTTTTTAGTCATTGGTCAAACAACTAACGACTTTTAACTTTTGACCAGCTTTCTTCTTGACTATTTTGGGCGATGGGGATAGTGAAATGAAATTGGCTACCTTGGTCTTTACCTGTGGAAGCTGCCCAAATTGCGCCACCCCAACCGTTGACGATTTGGCGGCAAATTGCTAAACCTAGCCCTGTACCCCCTGCTGTGCGCCTTAATGCCCCTTCTTCTTGGTAGAAGCGGTCAAAAACTATTTCTAAGCGATTTGGCTCGATACCGCGTCCTGTATCGGCTACGGTGACTTCTACCATTTGACTACCATTGTGAGTGGCACTAATCTTGATCTCCCCTTGTGTGGGTGTGAATTTACAAGCGTTGTCTACGAGTTTTGCCAACACTTCTACTAGCCAATCACCGTCTGCTCTTACCAAGGGTAAGTTTCCGTCTATTTGGGTTTTAATCGCTGGTGGTTTCTCGACTCCAGGACGGATGCGGAGACGACTAAGGGCTAAATCGATACACTCTTGCAGGGTTAAGGATTCTGGATGCCATTCCACTCGACCGCTTTCTAAGTTAGAGAGAGTCAAGAAATCCTGCACTAGTTTTCGCATCCGTTCTGAGTCCGACAACGCAGTATTCAGCATTACCTGTTGCAATTCCACGGGCATATCTGGTTCGGTAGCTAAACTTTCTAAGCACACCTGAATTGTGGATAAAGGTGTGCGGAGTTCATGCCCAGTAATAGCTATCAAGTTGCTGCGGGTACGGTCTAGGGCTTCTAGTTGTTGGTTGAGTTCTTCCAGGTTGGCGTAAGCTTCTGCTTGAATTAAGGCGGCTCCAATTTGGGTGGCGATCGCTTCTACTAAATCTAATTCTCCTGGCTGCCATTGGTGGGGCGGAAGGGCGCAATAATGCAGTTCTACAATGCCTAATAATCTCCCTTGAAATACGACTGGTTCGATTAACCAAGAACGAATCGCCAATTTTTTGGCAATTAAGGACAATGTGGGGGAATTTGTAATCCGGAAGTCATTTAAGGTATCGGTGACACAAACACCTTCGCCATGATCTACCACCTCTTTAAACAGGGAATTGTTTTTTAATTCCCAGGTTTGACCACTAATTGAGACTGTCCCAGGGGTTAAAAATTCATGTTCGATCACAGCTTGGGCATCACTGGCTTGGGCGCGATAAATTAGGCAACGACTAGCTCCTAAATGTTGTCCTAATTCTTGGGCGGCGATTTGTAATACTTGGTGGGGATCAAGCGATCGCCGAATTGCTGTACTAATTGAGTTGACTAAACGTTCTTTTCGTGCTTGAGCCGCAATTGAACGGTAAGCTTTATGTAACTTGTACTGACTAGCTTGCAGGTAAGTCACTAAGCGCTGCACAAAAGGGTCAGTATCAATATCACAAGCATATTCAGTCAGAACACTAGTAGCGTTGGAGTAAATTTTCTTTTCGCCAATGCCAAATCGCTGGCAAGCCTTTGTCACTTTTTTTGCTAAGTCTGGTCGATAAACCAAAATCCTATCTAATAGCAGTTGGGCAGCTTTAATACTTACTCCCCTTTCAGATGTCCAAATACCTTCAAAGCGTCGCCCTGCATCCATATCTAGGCCAGGACTAAACTCAGGTATTTGCTGATTTTTGGCGATCGAACCCAGGCTTTCCCTACAGACCAAGCAAGTAGCATAATTGTCAGCTACTACGACCAAATGCCACTCTTGACTCAAAGCATCATCAGGCTCAAATGCTACTTTTTCGTAGTATTCCGAGCTATTGGCAAAATCAGTTTCCGGTGCAGATAGAACGTATATTTGATTACTACGTTGTGCCAATCGCTGATAGCGATGAGCTTCTTGGCGATAGAATCTCTCTCTTTGAAAGCTAGCAATCACTAAAGGCTGGTCTAAAGTCGCAGCCAACACCTGATCTTCCATCGCGTGGGAAAGGGCCGTCAATGAAGCTTTGAAATATAGCTGAGGCCGCAGGTAAGGTAGGGACTGTAGCAGATCACTCAGCACGGAAGTTGAAATGCTCATGAATATCTTTAAAGAAGCCCAATCTGAACTAGATCCACGTCACAGCTGCATTGTACAAATTACAACGGACTCTCAAGTAAACGAAAGTGTTGCGATTTGTAAATTAATGTTAAATCATACTTCTATCAAGGCATTTGCAACACTTTGCTGATTCCTGATAAGAGTGCTGAAAACTTTGTGTACACATTAAAGAACATAGAATCACTAATAGACTATCGACAGCAATGAATTTTGTGTCCAAACCTTGGCTGATCTAGGGTATAGACAGATCATAGCTAGTTTAGTCATCATTCCAGTTTTGTTTATGCAGTTATTTACATCGTAATTTTTCCTAAATTAGGCTACTAAGCCCAATATACATTCTCGAACAGCTCTCCTATTACACTGTTGGCAAGTTTCTTGGCTCAAAACCCGAACTCCAAAAATTACTAGGCATCCTCCAGCCTTACATAAAATAATGTTGTATCGTAGTTGAATATTCGCTACTCTGCTAGCTTTTTTTGTTTGATTTAGGGATAAGTCAAGTAAAAACTCTGATTTTTCAGGCTTGACTTAAGATGCAAACAATATAAATTTATAAAGATTTGTAATGTGGTTTGAGGTCTGATTATCCACCAGCATGATGTAAAGATCAAGATAATTTGGCTCCAATGCCTCGCCAGAGTTTTCTAGATAGAACTTACCTATGAAGGCACAAATTCAAAGTTATGGACAAAAAATTTAGGGGTATAGGTTTTCTGTTTTGACAAATCCCACACTTACCACCCCTGATATTTTCCCAAGGCTAGGAGTCCATTGGCTTAATTCTCACTCAAGCATATTCTCCCGACTAACGCTGATACGATCGCCAAAATTTAGACCTGTACACGGAATTTTTACTAATGACACCGGATACTCTGACTAACCCGGATAAAATCTTCTTGGATGGCAAAACTTTTATCCCCGCCGATCAATTACCGATTCCCGAATGGCCTTGTGTAGTGAGTGAAAGACCACAGCCAACGCTGACGGTTAAGGATGATGATTTATTTTTAGTTACAGACACAATTGGGAATATTTCTGGTTGTTCTCTGAATGATGGCAACCCCAGTATGGGTTTATTTTGCTGTGACACACGATTTCTCAACCGATTAGAGTTACAAATTGATGGGCGATCGCCTGTGCTTCTCAGTAGTACTGCGGAAAAAGGTTTCGCTTTGTCGGTTTTGTGTACTAATCCCAGAATCGACGAACGCATGAAGGCTGATAGCGTGAGTATTCGCCGGGAGTTGGTACTGAATGGCGCTTTATTTGAAGAAATCGAAGTAGCTAACTACAGCACAACGACTGTTGCTTTTGAACTTAGTATCAGTTTTGATGCTGATTTTGTCGATTTATTTGAAGTCCGGGGTTATGACAGAGACAAACGGGGTAAGCTTTTACGCCTAGTAGAACCAATCGCTGAGGATGGAGTAGCTGATGGTGACGGTGCTGTACAAACCCAGCATTTTGCCCACAAAGAACAGTCTTTAACCTTAGCCTATCAAGGACTAGATGGTTCGGTGATGGAATCTCGTATCCAATTCCAGCATCGCCAACCAGACGATTTTAAAGGTTACACAGCAATTTGGCGCTTAGAGTTGCCCTCTCACTCTACCCAAAAGCTGGGCTATCGGCTGAATATGTTCACCAATAACAACTCTAGTTCTAGGGTGAGTGCGGCTGTAACTTTAGTACAAGCCAAAGCATCCGAGATGATGGAAGAACAAAACTGGGTACAGAAAATTACTAATATTCGTGCCGATAAAAGTATCTTCAATTTGGTAATTGAACGCGCTGAACAAGATATGTATTTGTTACGTCAATCTTTTGACAAATACAAAACTGTTTCCGCCGGCGTACCTTGGTTTTCGGCTTTGTTTGGGCGAGATTCCTTGATTACAGCTTCCCAAACCTTGATGCTTAACCCCGAAATTGCCAAAGAAACTTTGATGTTGCTGGCTGCTTATCAAGGTAAACATGAAGATGAGTGGCGGGAAGAAGAACCAGGGAAAATTCTGCACGAGTTACGTTTGGGAGAAATGGCCAGATGTCAGGAAATTCCCCATACGCCATACTACGGCACAGTTGATGCCACTCCCCTATGGTTGATGTTGTATTCTGAGTACTATTCTTGGACACATGACCGGGAAACATTAGAGCAACTATGGCCTCATGCCCTAGCTGCAATGGAATGGATTGACCGCAATATGCAGCCAACTGGTTATCTCACCTACCACCGCAAATCTAAACGCGGTTTAGATAACCAAGGGTGGAAAGATTCTGGTGATTGTATTGTAGACCGTCAGGGCGATTTAGCTAACGGTTCCATAGCCTTGAGTGAGGTACAAGCTTACGTTTACGCTGCTAAAACCCGACTGGCGGAAATCGCTAGGATGAAGAAGCGCCTAGACTTATTTGAACGGTGGCAAGAAGAAGCCAGAAGCTTGAAGGAGCGTTTTAACCAAGATTTTTGGATCGAAGACCAGGATTTCTGCGCCTTGGCTTTAGATGGTGCAGGTAAGCAGGTAGACAGTATTACATCTAATCCTGGTCACTGCCTACTTTTGGGAATTTTCACACCAGAGAGAGCCTACAGTGTGGCAGAACGTTTACGCGCCCCAGATATGTTTAACGGTTGGGGGATTCGTACTTTAAGTAGTTTGTCCCCAGCTTACAATCCAATGGGCTATCACATTGGTTCGGTATGGCCTCATGATAATTCTTTGATTGCTATGGGATTACGATCGCTTGGTTTAATTGATCAAGCCTTAGAAATCTTCCAAGGTTTGCTTGATATGACGAGCCAACAACCTTACCTGCGTCCCCCAGAATTATTTTGCGGTTATGAGCGTAACGGCGATCGCTCTCCTGTACAATATCCTGTTGCTTGTACACCCCAAGCCTGGGCTACTGGGAGCATTTTTCAATTAATTCACATGATTGTCAATCTCGTACCCGACGCACCCAACAACTGCTTACGCATTATCGATCCTGCTTTACCAGAGTCAATTAGTAAGTTGTCATTGCACAATTTACAAGTTGGCACTACAGTCTTGGATCTAGAATTTGAGCGTTCCGGTGGTACTACTGCTTGTCGAGTCGCCAGAAAACGCGGCAATCTACGGGTAGTAATTGAGGCTTAAAACCCTGATTTCTCAAAAATCAAGACTGTAGAGACGTTGCACGCAACGTCTCTACATCGTTTATTAGTGCAATTTCATAGAGAATTGGTATAAATCTAATTACTGATCAAGCAACGATCGCCAAATCAGCCGCAGTTAAACTAGGTAAATTAATCAAATTAACCAACTCCGCACCAGTACCAAACCCAGCAGCACTGCCATTTTGGTTATAGTAAAGACTACCACTACCGATGCTGTAAACGAGGAATGCTGTACTGGTTGCGGCTAAATCATCATCCTCGACAGTGGTAAAATCAGATACTTGACTCAATCCATCACCAATAACACTACTTAAAGCCGTAAATGTCCTTTTACTCAAAACCAGCTTATCGCTTCCAGAAGTAAAGTCAGTCAGGATATCTATACCAAAATCGTTACTAGTAAAAGCTCGTCCACTACTATATAAAAAGCGATCGCTCTCAGTTCCACCTGTCAAGATATCATTGCCAGACCCGCCAATCAAAGTATCTGCCCCGCCTCTACCTGTTAACACATCATTACCATTGCCACCAGTCAGAGTATTATTGAGGCTATTGCCAATGAGGCGATCGCTGCCATTACCACCAACGACATTTTCAATCACATTATTAGCAGATAGGGTCAACTTTAAGTTACTGTTGATGGTCTGGGTGGCAATAGTACCTAAATTTACGCGTGCGGCGTTATTTGTACCAGCAAAACTGATCGTATCATTGCCGCCTGTGGTAATTTCTTGAATGCGATCGCTACCTAATGGTGTGGAAGCATTGAAATTGTAGGTATCATCCCCATTACCACCAGTCAGAATATTATTCCCACTATTCCCCGTCAATGTATTATTACTACTGTTACCAGTAGCGTTAATATTGCTACTGCCAAGTAAAGTTAAATTCTCAATCCCCTCCGCTAAGGTTGTGGTTACACTAGCTTGCAAAGTGTCAGTAATAGTGACAGTGCCAGAAGCTTTTTGTATAGTTGCATTGGTAGGGCTAGAAAGATTAACTCTCAAGGTTTCGTTAGCTTCATTGAGATTATCGTTCAGGATCGGAATTGTAATTGTCGCCGTGGTAGTATTGGCAGCAAAAGTTACAGTACCACTGCGGCTGGTATAGTCTGTATTAGCTGTAGCAGTACCAGCTACTGTAGAGTAGTTAACGCTGACTGGTTGACTAGAAGCACTGCTGAGGGTAACAGTTAAGACTGCTTGACTGCTTTGCCCTTCAACAATGGTGATATCGTTGATTGAAAGAGTGGGAAGAGTGGCTGTGTCATCATTGAGTATAGTTGCTAACGCCTGATTATCAGTGATGGTGGCGTTAGTGGCGTTGCTGAGATTAACGAAGAAGGTTTCGTTGGCTTCAACTGTTGTATCACCAGTTACAGCAACAGTGAAGGTTTTACTCGTATCCCCTGGATTGAAAGTTAATGTACCTGTTGTAGATGTGTAGTCACTTCCGGCTGTCGCTGTACCATTAGCTGTCCCATAATTAACTGTAATTGTCTTTTCACTGGCAGCCGATAGAGTGACAGTAAATGTGGTGTTACTTGTACCGCTATTACCTTCATTCCGGCTCACATCAGCAATAGCAATTGTAGGATTAGCATCATCATCGGTGATAGTTCCCAATCCTTGGTTATCAGCAATGGTAGCGCCAAGGGAATTGCTGAGGTTCAGGAAAAATGTCTGATTCGGTTCGGCTATAGTATCGCCTCTCACCGCAACAGTGATAGTTTTGTTGGTTTCCCCTGGGTTGAAAGTTAAGATACCTGTGTTTGAGGTGTAATCATTACCTGCTGTCGCTGTGCCGTTAGCTGTAGCATAGTTAACCGTAACAGCAGAAGTACTGGCGGCGGAGAGAGTGACGGTAAAAGTGGCATTGGTTGTCCCTGTGTTGCCTTCAGTAACGGTAACATTGTTGATGGTGATGGTTGGCAGGGTAGCAGATTGTACCTCAAATGCCCCAATATCTACTGTACCACCGCTAACTCGTGCCAAGCCTCTTTGGTCAAAGGGAGTGGGTTCTGTCGTGTCGCCATCACGGTCTATATCTTCTGCATCAGCCGGAATTAAATTATTGTTACCGGCATTTATAGCAGGACTACCAGCAAGCAGGGTGTGGGTGAGAGAGAGTCCACCGTTATTTTGTAAGGGGCCAAGTCCGGGGTTGGGGTTGACAATATCTGTACCTGTGCCTACAGTACCACTGGCTCCAGCTAGAGAGCCAATCAGGTTATAATTATTACCGTTAACTGTTCCTTGAATATCTTTGCCTGTCCCTTGGTAATCATAATTACCAAAATTTCCGGCAACAATTGTGTTCTTTAAATTGGCACTGCCTCTAATTCCACCTCCTCCTAAAATGCCTGCTGTATTATTGGTAATCGTGCTGTTAAGTATATTTGTGACGCTGCCCCCAGTAGAATCTATACCACCCCCACCGCTTCCTGCTGTGTTTCCACTAATTGTTGTGTTAACTAAAGCAATAGAGGAAAAACTACCGTTACCTTGAATACCGCCACCACTGCCTCTTGCACTATTATTACTAACTGTAGTGTTGATTACCGTCAATGTATCAAAGTTGTAGATTCCACCTCCACTACCTGAGTTGTTATTACTTATGGTGGAGTCAATCGTAATCAGAGTGCCAGAGTTAAGGATACCGCCACCGTTGAGGGCTTGATTGTTACTGATAGTAGAACCATTTCGTAAGTAGACTGTACCATTGTTGTTATAAATACCACCACCCCAGTTCCCACCCTCTGCACTATTGCCACTGACGTTAGTGTTGTACAAATCTAGGTAGCCATTAGAATCAACTCTAATACCTCCACCATCATTAGATATCTTGCCCCCCGTAACCACTACATTCTGTAAACTTAAAGCACCACCATTGAGGACATGAAAAACGCGATCGCTATTTAATAAACCAGACGCATCAATAGTCGCTTTCTCACCACCAACTGAGACAATATAAAGTACATTATTACGGCTCTTAATATCTAAATCACCTGTGAGGGCATTATCTTCATTAATCCCGTTCGACGTAAGATTGTAAGTTACACCGCCAGTTAACCGAATTTCATACTCAGTATTCGGATTAGCATTAGCAATTAAAATCGCATCTCGCAGAGATAAACCATTAGCAGCACTGCCATCATTTTGATCGGTTGTAGTATTGACTGTTAAAATAGTAATAGCCATATCACTGTCCTTATTTATCACAAATATGATGATGGCAGTGTAAAGTTCATCCTGAATAGGTGAAATGTCTAAGTATGCAATTAAAATTGCAGAAAACTGTATTGCTTAGTAGTGGTTTTTAATTTACCCAGATTTCTCACAAAATTCTGATAACTTAACGTGAGTCTCCAACAAAGGCGCACATTAACTTAATTCCAAAGTTTGTAGGGGTGGGTTGAGCGAAATACTCGTGAATTTCGAGTATATGGACTTCCAGATAAAAAATATCTTGGTATAGTTCAATACAGTTCAGTTAAGGCAACAACCTAGACTGGTGTAGGTTGGGTGGAGGAACGGAACCCAACATTCTCAAGACTTTGTTGGGTTCCGCTATCGCTCCACCCAACCTACCATTCTCTTAAATGAACCGTATTGAAGTATAAGTCCTAATATCTCAAGCAATACTTAGATTGACTCGCACAATCATATCATTGAAGTCTTTATCTCCACCATTTGGTAAATCCTCAAAGCCAAAGACATTGTTTGCCAATAGACGAATATGATCAACTCTATTACGGTTAGCGCCCAAGAATAAAAAATATACGGCTGGGTCGTTATTGGGATTGTTATCTAAAATTGTCTCTGGTCTACTATTAATAATGATGAATGGTGCAAATAAAGAACCGGGTTGGAACGTGCCAGTATAAGTTGCAGTTCCTCGGTTATTCACGACCAAATCAATCCCAGGAACACGACCATTAACAGCAGCTTGAGTATAACCAGATTGTCCAGGGAGAATATCTGCGGAACCATCATTATTGGTGTCAATACCACCATTCTCATCAGTCACCTGATAGAAGCCGATGAAGTTGTTGAAAGCCGCTTCTCTATTAACAACAAAATCAGCTTTTACTGATTGTGTCACCCCTCGTAAATCAATCAATTCTCCCTGTGATTGACTTTGTAAATTTGCACCTAAAGGTAAAGTTTGATTTGTCGTCTGAATCTTGACTACTAAATCTGCAAATCCACTATTATTACCAAATCCGTCTTCCCATCCTAAGGAAAACCCATCTGTTCCTAAGTTGGTAATTTTTTGGGTTGAGGAATTAGCCAATACTACATCTGAGATGGGTGTGATTCCTGCTAGTACGGCATCTGTACTACTATTTCTGACTAAATAAAACCTCAAATTATCGCCAGAATTAAATTCCAACAAACTAGCTAGATTATTGGAGTTAAATCCGTTTGGGTTGTTAGCTATAGCTGAGAAAATTACTCTGGCACGTTGTAGCGCTGCTTCAGTATAACCGACTGCACCAGGAGCAATACCATTAATGGTGCCATTAGCATCATCTACTGTAAAGACGCTTAATTCATTGGTAAAATTGGAATTGCGTCTTGTAAGAGTGACTTGGAGATTTACTTTGTCACTGTTGCCTTTGATGGTAAAGATATCGCTGTTAGGGTTCTGAAATAGTGGGATATCGTTATCAGTGATGCCTACTTCTATAGGATTTATGAGAATGTTATTGTAATTGACATCGTTACTGATAGCAGTATGGGTAATAGTATCATTACCGTCACCTTCTACTAGGAAATCATCTACTGCTGTTACAGTGACATTTTGCGCTACATTCCAATTTTCGGTAGTGAAGGTCAAAGTTCTGGGATTAGTACGAATTTGTTGACCATTACTGATATTGATAATGACATCATATGTAGGTTGACTAGTGAGTTTTATGGTGTAACTATCAGTTGTCCCATTTTCTGTAACTATAGTGTTATTACCAGTCTGGGTAATGATGACATCTGCATTATCATCATCGTTGATAGTGCCTTTAGCTGTGGCTGCTGTAGGACTGAGAATTGCACCATTAGTAGGATTGCTCAAACTGACGGTAAAGCTTTCGTTTGCTTCAACTAAGAAATCTTGAGTGGTGTCTACAGTAAAAGTTTTCTGGGTTTCTCCCTGTTCAAAAGTCAGGGTTTGGGTTTTGGCTACAAAGTCAGTATTACTAGCTGTGTCTCCTGTGGTTATAGATGTAGATACCGTCACAGTTTGCTGAGTTTGGGTATCTGCTGTACGGTTAATGGTGAAGGTGATGCTAGTGCCTTCGGTGGCAAAAGAGTTGGTAGTAGAGAAAATAGCGGTTGTGTAGTCAAAATCATCTGGTGTTAGAGTGTTGGCTTGGATGTTTCTCAAAATGCCTAACTCTCGCACAGTATTATTTATTCTAGCTTTGACAACTGTATCAGCACCGGTCTGCTGCAATTGCAAATCTTGGAATGTCCGCACTTCAGGGATACCGGCAACTATAACTTTATCGTCATTTTTAGTAAAGTCTAATACTTCGATGGGGACTTCGGGAACTGCTGCACTGGTAAGGAAAAATCTATCTAAGCCTGTACCTCCGGTTAATTGGCTACCTCTTCTACCACCGAAGAGTAAATCATCTCCAGCACCACCAAATAATCGGTCAGTATTGACTCCACCAATCAGGATATCATCGCCCTCATTACCGTAGAGGATGTTATTGCCTGTACCGTTAGAGACATCTAATAAATCGTTTCCCAGTCCCCCAGCGAGGGTATTGTAACCACTACCATCTAAAACTATCAGGCGATCGCTTCCTTGTCCTCCATCCAGGGTGTTATTTCCACCCTCGACTACAAACAGCTGATCGTTATCATCACCACCTTCTAGTGTATTGAAGCCTAGACTACCCAACGCATATAGATAATCTTCGCCAGCGTCACCTTTGAGGGTATCATTATTGTTGGCAAAAAGGCGATCGCTACCAGCACCACCCGCTAATAAATTATTTCCTTCACCGTTAGAAGCATCTAGAATATCATCGCCTTCCCAACCAAAAACTTGGTTATCTTTATTGGCATATAACTCATCCACACCAGAAGTGCCGTTAATAATCATATACTATATTTTTTACCCATTTCTTGTATAGAAATAGCTCAATTATTGCGGTATTAATAAATAATTAATCACCAATAAACATGAACTCATACAATAATTAAAGAATGTTTATCGAGAGATTATTAAAAGATTAATTTACACACTCCAACCATCATGAAGACAACAAAAAATCTGCCAATGACTATTACCAAATATCTAACTTTTTAGATAGCTTTGCGTTCCTCTCTCTTGAAAAGTTTCCTACGGAGGGAAACCCTCCTCCAGAACTTTTCGCTGCGTAAACCTCCGCGAGCCTCTGCGTTAAGAAAAAAACAAACTTTATATAAAAAACGAGGGAATATAATCCCCTCGCATATTCACTAAAACTCAATCTTTGATTGCAGCATCACTAACCAACCACACTGACAGCAAAAACAAAGTCAGTCACAGTCAGACTAGTTGACGTAATTCCTTGTAATGCAACTAAGTCAGTCGCGCCTAACTTCACCAAAGTATCAGCGCCTTGCTTTACCAAACTCAAAGCACTAAATTGCGTGACACCAATTCCCCCCAATCCAATTTTGTCAACACCGACAGCGAAGTCTGTCACCGTATTCTTGCTAGTTGGTAAACTACCATTAGCAATCCAGAACTGGTCAGTACCAGCGCCACCACTCAGACGGTTACTACCGGCTTGACCTGCAAATAGCACATCATCGCCATCGCCGCCAAACAAAGAGTCATTCACATTGGAGAATAATTTGTCATCTCCCGAACCACCATTGAGACGGTTATAACTACCGTTACTTGTGAGGGTGTCGTTACCAGAACCACCAAAGGCGAATTGACGGGAACCTTCGATGACTTGCAGAGTGTCATTACCTGCTGCACCAAAAAGGTTATTACTTCCCCCTGCTTCAATCACGGTGATTTCGTCATTACCATTACCACCGTTAGCTGTAGTGTTGCTGGTGGGGCCATTCACACCAATGAAGACTTGATCATTACCATTGCCAGTAGAGACAGAAGCATCACTGCCCACAAATACCGTATCATTTCCGTTGCCTGTGGAGATAGTATTATTCCCAGGGGAATCTACTGTATCTGCGCCATCACCTGTGAATAATATTCGACCGGGTTCCGCCGTAATCTCATCGCTACTAGGAGAGCCGAACTTAATTTCTGTAGCTTGTGGCTGTCCCAAACCAGGTGCAAGATTGAGGGGTTGCTCTAACCTCAATAAGATAATTTCGTTATTATCTATAGCTGGAGGGCGACCGACGGAAAATGGATAGTTGTTGTCATTGGCGACCAAAATGGTGTTTGCGTCAACAACTACAACAGATTCGATGGTGGTAAAAGGGAAGTCAAAGGTTGTTTTACCGTCTCTATTCAGGTCGTTGGGGTCTTGGATATTTAATAAATCGGCAATTTCTTGTTTAGCTACAAAGCCATTAGCATCTGTTTGAGACAGGTTTATTTTGTAAATCTTCTTGAATCTAGCTGAAGCGCCTTGACCTCCATCTCGTTCAATGACTAGGTACTCATTGTCATTAATGACGGTGATTTCTCCGATCGCATGAGCAGGATTTTCCAGCCTGTAATAGCGTAAATTATTTGTATAGCTACGGGTTGCTAGGTCAAATTCATTCAGCCGTAATGCACCTACAGGATCACCTTGGACTGTTCCTTCCAGAAGCATATAGAGCTTGGTTTTGCTGGCGTTAATTGCGCCACCTTCAAAACCTCTAGAACCACCCAAATTTGCTAAAGCATCTCCTGAAAGCACATCAGGGTTTTGGGGAGAACGGACTATATTGTTTCCAGGGAGACTCAATAGGTCACGGACTCTATCTGCTGTAATGGGGAAGTCGGTAAATAAAGCATCTACCCCTAATTGAAATAACTGCTGATACTCTAGTTCTGGATTTCCTTGATAATTCGCTGCTAAGTAACGTTCTTCATCACGGAAGGTGTATGGGTGAACCTGCAAACCAACATTGTGAGCATCTTGAACTAAGGTAGTTGGCGGTAACAGAGTCTTATCAGCATCATTAACTGCGCCATCTCCATTGACATCATCTGCTTGTCCATCATTATTAGCATCAGTACCTCTGACACTAACAATCATCCGCTTCCAGGGGCCGATACCATCAGCATATTCAGCAATTTCCGCCAAGCCTGCTGGAGTGCGTAAATCGCCGTAGGTGCGAGTGTCACCACTAACGATAAAGTCATAGGGTCTGGTTTCTATGAGCCTACCATCAATATCAACGTCAATGGCATCAAAAAGTTGTACCAAGGGAATATCGACCCCAGCACGAGGCATAATCACATCATGCAGCTCTTTAAGATTGCCAACTTCAAAGGACTGGATGAAAATCCGGCTAGGATCAGTAAAGTTATTAGCCTGGAGGGTATCGATGAGAATCTGACTGATATTGCGGTTAATCTTCTCTGTTGTCCCTACATAGGTAGCTTCTTGAGCAAAATAAGTAGGATGTTTGGTTTCTGGATAAATACCAATCTTTTTCCCAGTCTCGGCTTCTACCTGTTTCACCAGGTCAATAATTTCTGTCAGGGTAGGAATGGTAAATTGACCGTTGAATGACTGGTCACGGAAAGGTAGACGCTCTATGGCTCGTAATTCCTTGATTTCCGCTAAAGTAAAATCTTCAGCAAACCAACCAGTAATTTCAGTTCCATCTAAATTTACCGTTTTTAGGCGATCGCTAAACTTGGCAATTTGGTAAACGTTCGTGGTTGTATTGCTGAAATTAACGCTACCATCAGCGTTCAACACCGCTAAAGCAGGTTCATGGCGAGCAATTAACACACCATCTTTTGTCACAGCCAAGTCTGGTTCGATAAAGTCTGCACCTTGTTCAATAGCCAGCTTGTAGGACTCTAGGGTATGTTCTGGACGAAAGCCGCTTGCACCCCGGTGTCCGATAACTTCGGGTGCTGTACCATCTAAAGTCTTGAAGCGGTCTGGTGTGGCGATGGGTGCATCTAACAATTTACCCGTAGCATCAAAATGTAGTAAGTAAGGGCCAAATTCGTCACCTACCCAGATAGAACCATCTTTATCAATGACAAAAGACTCAATGTCTAAATCTGCGCCTGTCAGTAATCTGTCAGCACTAGCCTCATTCACTATCTGGAAAGGAATTTTGTTATTGGGGTCAGATAGTTGGATGTAGTCTAAAATCTTAACGCTGCCATCACCATTCTCTACGCCTCGAAAATTCGGGTCTAAACGATAGATACGTAGTAGGTAGTCAGCACTATTATCTTTACTACCGTAGCCATTATCGGACAAGAAGTAAAATGAGCCACTATTGGCGAATTGTACTGCACTAAAGCCCTGCACTGGCTGTCCAGGGAAAGGGCCTGTCCTACCGTTTCCGGAAATACCATTACCAGAAGCTGGCCCATCAGCATAGGTATCAGCCGCGAGAGAAGCAAAGCCCACTAACTGAACATTTACCACAATATTTAATCCTCAAATTTTTAGGTACACATCATGAATGGTGCAAGAGGCGCTGGGAGTTAGGAACTCCGCACTCATCACAATCAGAGAACTTGACTATTCAAGGAATTATGGGAATTTGAAGATTAAGAAAAAAATAAGTTCAAAAGAACTAATGGTTAAAATACTGTTTTTCCAAAATAGTTAGTTATTTTACCTTTTCCTATTATTCTCTTAATCTGAATTCAGTAAAGTTCCAGTGCCTATTTACACGGACAAAATTACTAAGAATTAATTTTTCCTAGCTAAAGAAAATATCACAAGCTAGCCAGGCCTATTCAAGGGCAGGGCGATGCTTTGTGTTGGTTTTGCAGATTTTTACCATCTTACTTATTAATCATTATGACAGCTACAACATTGAAGCCTGGAGATATTGCGATCGCTGGTTATAACACCACTAATCCTGATAGCATCCGTGTAGTGGTGCTTGTGGACATTGGTGCTGGTACAACCTTCAACATTACAGATAACGGTTGGCAATCTAGTGGTAGCTTCCGCACGGGAGAGGGAGTTCTGACTTATACCGCACCTCAGGATATTTCTGCGGGTACAGTTCTCACTTGGACAAATGGCAGTAGTATTAATTCACCAGGGTTTAACTCCAATAACCCTAGTAATTTTGCTCTCAATGCTAGTGGTGACTCGCTGATTATTTATACAGGAACATTAGCCAGTCCAACTTTAATTTATTCCCTGAGTTCTGGTAACTGGACTAACGCAACTAGCGCGTCCACATCTGCTGAACCCACGGCGACAAACGGTGGCACACTGGAAACTGGCAAGACAACGGTGGCTATCACTACCAATGGTACAAATGGCTACTATAGCGGTTCTACCGTGGGAACTCAGGCACAACTACTAGCGGCTATCTCCAACCCAGCAAATTGGACAGCTAGTTCCACCATCACCGACATTGCCAATTGGCGGTCATCATTCACGCTTTCTCAGCCTTTACCCAACATCCAAATCACTGAATATATGTACCAAGGTACTAACGGTGAATTTATGGAGTTTACCAACCTTGGCACTACGGCAGTAGATTTTACTGGCTGGAGTTACGATGATAGCGGTCGTACAGCTGGTACTGTTAGTTTAAGTGCCTTTGGAATTGTGCAGCCTGGAGAATCAGTTATCCTCACAGAAGCAAGTGAAGCGGATTTCCGCGCCGCCTGGGGATTATCTGCTAATGTTAAGGTCATTGGCGGATTGACAAGAAATCTGGGACGGAGTGATGAAATTAACCTGTACGATAACAATGGTCAACTCATAGACCGCCTCACCTATGGAGATGAAACCTTTACGGGGACGATTCGCACCCAGACGAGGAGTGGTTGGACTGAACCAGGGAATTTAGGTGCTGTTACTATTAATACTGATTGGCAGCTTTCCACTGTCGATGATGCTCAAAATTCTCGCACCTCTACAGGCGGTGATATTGGCAACCCAGGATTTTATAACATTAACAACACACCCCTACCAGGTATAACCATTACTCAATCTGGTAGTAGCACAGATGTAACTGAAGGTGGTGTGACAGATAGTTACGCCATAGTTCTGAAAACTCAGCCTACAGCAGATGTGACGATTAACATCACTGTTGATAATCAGGTGACAACCAGTTCACCAACCTTGATTTTCACTCCCCAAAACTGGAATATAGCCCAAACTATCACAGTGACTGCTGTCAATGATGATGTAATTGAAGGTACACACACCAGCACGATCGCCCACAATGTTAGTAGTAGTGACACCAATTACAACGGAATTGCGATCGCTAACATCAATATAAATATTACCGACAACGACGCACCACCCAACACCAATGTCAATGTCCAAATCACCGAGTATATGTACACTGGTGCTAATGGTGAATTCGTCGAGTTTACCAACCTTGGTACTACCGCAGTAGACTTTACTGGCTGGAGTTTTGATGACAATACTCGCATTGCTGGTTCCTTCAATCTCAGTGCATTTGGTATCGTCCAGCCTGGGGAGTCGGTAATTTTAACGGAAACTGCGGCGGAGACATTCCGTACTGCGTGGAACCTACCCACCTCGGTAAAAATTATCGGTAACTCTAACCAAGGTTTGGGACGCACTGATGAGATTAACCTGTATGACAGCACCGGCCAGCTAATAGACCGCCTCACCTACAATGATGAAGGATTCACCGGGACTATTCGCACCCAAAACGCTAGCGGTTGGACGACAGCAGCGAATCTTGATGGTTTTGAGATTACTACTAACTGGCAGCTTTCTGCCATTAATGATGGTCAAAATTCCCGCTTGTCTACAGGTAATGATGTGGGTAACCCAGGGACTTACATTCCTAACCCTGTATCCACTGTGGGCGCGCCGAAAATTGAAGTTAATCCCAGTACAACAGACTTACTGGATGGGCAAAACCTACCTGTCCCCTTACCTAAAATTGGTGCTGGTGCTATTAGTGGTGTCATTAACGATCCTACCGACCCAGCAAGGACATTAGGTATTAACTTTACCTTGAGTGATACTGACACGCCAGTTGAAAACCTGACAATTACAGTCACTAGTAGCAATCAGGCGGTTGTCCCTGATGCCAACCTGACCTTAACTGGTACTGGTGCAGAACGCAATCTAAAAATTAATCCTGTTGGTGTTGGTTTAGCCAATATTACCGTTACCGTGAGTGACGGTACACTCAGCAGTGCCTACATTATTAACTACGCCGCCTCAGCCGGATCTGTTAGTCCCAGTACCCGTTTCCTCACAGGGACAAGTGACGCTTCTAGTGCGATCGCTATTGATGCCAATTATATGTTCGTTGCCGACGACGAAGACCAAACAATTCGGCTGTACGATCGCCGTAATTCTGGTTTACCATTAGCCAGCTTTGACTTTACCTCATTACTCGGCTTATCTGGTTCCAGTGAAGTAGATATCGAAGCCTCTACCCGCATTGGTAACACAATTTACTGGTTAGGTTCCCACAGCAACAACAGTAATGGCAGCGATTCACCCAACCGGGAACGGATTTTTGCCACGCAGATTTCTGGTACAGGGGCAAGTGCTACCCTGACATTCCAAGGATACTATCAATTCCTCGAAGATGATTTAATTGCTTGGGATAATAACAACGGTCATGGTTTGGGCGCTGGCTTTTTAGGGCTGGCTGGAAGTGCTGCAAATGGTGTATCGCCTGAAATTCGCAACGGTTTCAACATTGAAGGCTTGACAGTTGCACCCGATGGCAATACGGCTTATGTTTCCTTTCGTGCGCCTAATCAACCAACAAGCGATCGCACTAATGCCCTAATTATTCCTGTCACTAATTTTACCAATATCCTGAATACCACAGGCGGTACATCTGGTGCTACTAGCTTTGGTGCGCCCATCTTCTTGGACTTAGGTGGTCGTGGTATCCGCAGTATTGAGCGTAACTCTAGTAATCAATACCTGATTATTGCTGGCCCCCCAGGTGGTGCTACAGGAGTAGCCCCCAATGATTTCCGTCTCTACACTTGGACTGGTAATGCTACTGATGCGCCTGTATTACGTATTGCTGATTTAACAGCGTTGAATACTAACGGTAGTTTTGAATCCATTGTGGAAGTGCCAGATTCCCTCACCAACAATACCCAGATTCAATTGCTGGTAGATAACGGCGATACCGTTTGGTACAACAACGGCACAATTTCCAAAGACTTAGCTCAGAATAACTTCCAAAAATTCCGCAGTGAAGTCATAACCCTTGGTTCTCCAGTCCTCACTCTACCAGTCGGAGCAATTTCCCTCAAGACTCCTTACTCTCAAGAGTTTAATAATCTGATTAGTTCGGGTTCAGAAACCTGGACTGATAGCTCTACAATCGCTGGTTGGTATACTGCTAGAACCGGAACCGGCACAACCATTGTCGCCTCAACAGGAAGCAACACCGCAGGTAATCTCTACAGCTTCGGTTTGGATAGTTCAGACCGTGCTTTAGGTTCTATCGGTTCAGGTAACGCAGCCGCAGGTACATTTTATTGGGGTAGCAGGTTTTTTAACGACACAGGTAATGTAGTTAATCAGCTGTATGTTAACTATTACGGTGAACAATGGCGTAGTGGTGGTACTACTTCTAATCCTCAAACCGTTGATTTCCAATATCAAACCGGTGCAACAAGCTTAACTGGTGGTACTTGGGTTGATGTCAACAATCTAGATTTTACTAGTCTGATCAACAATACGACTGCTGGCGCACTCAATGGTAATGCAAGTGCCAACCGCAATCTAATCTCCGGCACAATTAGCGGTTTATCTCTCAATCCTGGTGAAGAAATTTGGTTACGTTGGGTCGATATTGACCATCCAGGCACTGATCATGGTTTGAGTATTGATGATGTAAAAGTTTCCACTGCCCCATTACCTAGCATCACCTTAATTGAGTCTGGTGGTAGCACCAACGTTACTGAAGGAGGGGCAACGGATACCTACACCATCGTCCTAAATACCCAGCCCACAGCCAATGTTACCGTTACCATTAACCCTGATTCTCAAACTACTACTAGTGTCAATACTCTCACCTTTACCCCTGCTAACTGGAATACACCCCAAACTGTAACGATAACCGCAGTTAATGATGACCTAGTAGAAGGCACACACACCAGCGTGATTACCCATACAGTAACTAGTGACGATACTAGCTACAACGGAATTAACATCGGCTCAGTTACTGCCACAATTACCGATAATGATGTTGCCCTCACCATTACCAAAATTCACCAAATTCAAGGTAGTGGTACAACCTTTAACTCTGCTTTTGGTAGCATTCGCACAATTGAAGGTGTTGTGGTTGCTGCATTCCCCGGTGGTTCAGGTTTAAATGGCTTTTTCGTCCAAGAAGAAGATGCAGACGCTGATAATGACTCTACAACTTCTGAAGGAATCTTTGTTTTCGACCCCACAGGCCAGTTCTCTGGTAGCGTTGGTGATAAAGTCCGGGTGACTGGCAGTGTGAGCGAATTTAGCACTAACAATGGTGTCAGCAGCCTGACCCAACTTTCTAGCGTCAGCAGCATCATCAACTTAGGCGCAGACATACTACCAACAGTGAGTAATATCCAGTTACCTGTGACGACTGTCGCAGATTTGGAACGCTACGAAGGGATGCGGGTAAATATCAGTGCTGGTAGTGGGGATTTAACTGTTACCGAACATTTTCAACTTGGTCGTTTCGGTCAGGTGGTTCTCTCTGCAACTGGTACTAGTAACCAACTTGGTACGGATGGCAGGCTGGAACAATACACCCAATTTAATGACCCCAGTGTTACTGGCTACGCTGCTTATTTAGATGAGATTGCCAAACGACGGATTATCTTAGATGACGGTAGCAGCACACAAAACCCAGCAACCATCATCTTTGGTCGTGGTGGTGAACCTTTAAGTGCTACCAACACCCTACGGGGTGGCGATACCGTTGCTAGTATCACTGGCATTTTAGACCACCGCTTTGAAGGATACCGCGTTCAAACTTCAACAGGCGTAAACTTTACACCAGCCAATCCTCGTCCAACAACCACACCAGATGTAGGCGGTACACTCAAGGTTGCCAGCTTTAACGTCCTAAATTACTTTAATGGTGATGGTACTGGTAGCGGCTTCACCAGTCCTGAACAAAGGGGTGCAGAAAACCTGACTGAGTTCAACCGCCAGCGTGACAAGACAATTGCAGCCATTCTGGGGTTAAATGCCGATGTTGTGGGTCTGATTGAAATCGAAAATGATGGTTACGGTGCTAATAGTGCCATTCAAGATTTAGTCAATGGACTCAATGCTGTTGCCGGTGCGGGTACTTACGCTTTTATTAATCCAGGACTGTCTCAACTAGGTACGGATGCGATCGCCGTTGGTTTGATCTATAAACCTAATAGTGTCACCCCCATTGGTACAGCCGCCACAGTCGCCGATGGCTTTGGTCAAGGTGCGTTTGATAACAATAACCGTAAACCCCTAGCCCAAACTTTCCGACAAAACTCCACAGGTGAACAGTTCACAGCCGTCATCAATCACTTTAAATCTAAGGGTTCAAGTTTTGGAAATCCTGGCGACGCTGACGCTGGCGATGGTCAAGGTTTATCTAATGGAACACGGACTCGTGCATCCCAAGATTTGGCAGCATGGTTAGCGACAAATCCCACGGGAACTACTGACACAGATTATCTCATTCTCGGCGACCTCAACGCCTACGCCCAGGAAGATCCAATCAGGGCTTTGGAAAATGCCGGATATAACAACCTGTTGCCAAATACCACCTATTCCTACGTTTTTGATGGTCAGTGGGGTGCTTTAGACCATGCTTTAGCTAATGCCTCACTGACTGCACAATTAAGTGGTGCTGTCAAGTGGCATATTAATGCTGATGAACCAAATGTTCTTGACTACAACACCAACTTCAAGTCAGTAGGACAACAAACCAGCTTATACAGTCCTGATGCTTTCCGTTCTTCAGACCATGACCCGGTGATTGTAGGGCTGAATTTAAACACTGCACCCATAGCTGTGAATGATATAGCCACGACCAATGAAAACACGGCTGTCAACATTAACGTCCTGACTAATGACAGTGATGCGAATGGTGATGCTTTACAACTGAGTTTGGTATCTAACCCTGTCAACGGTATTGCTGTTGTCAATGACAATGGTACACCAGGTAACTTTGCTGATGACTTTATTATCTACACGCCCAATACTGGCTATGTTGGCAGTGACAGTTTCACTTATGGTATCAGTGATGGTAAGGGTGGCACAGCCACAGCATCTGTGAGTCTGACGATCAACGCTAGTGGCGGCATTATTGGTACTCCAGATAACGATATTCTCACAGGTACTAATAGGAATGATCTCATCCGGGGTTTGGGTGGTAATGATTTATTAATAGGTGGTAACGGTAATGATACCCTCTATGGTGACAGAGGCAAAGATATCTTACTAGGTGGTAACGGTAACGATACCCTGTATGGTGGTGACGGCAATGATACCTTAATCGGTGGTAATGGAGATGATTTGTTAGTTGGTGGTAAGGAAAATGACTTATTGATTGGCGGTAACGGCCGCGATCGCTTCTATCTGAGTGATACTAGAACTGGAGAGTTTGATATCATCACTGATTTTAAAGTCGGGCAAGATACAATCTTCATCTCCAAGACAGAATTTGGACTTAGCCAAGCTTTGGGTACACTTAATCCGGGTTTATTCCGCTTGGGTAGTAATGCGACAGCAGCAGGCGATCGCTTCATCTACAACAATACTACAGGCCAACTGTTTTTTGATGAAGATGGCATTGGCGGTGCAGCCAAAATTCAAATAGGTTTGTTATCTAATAAACCCGCAATCACTAGTAGCAGTATTACTATAGCTGCTTAAACTTTCTTTCCAAACAACCCCAGTTTTTCAAAAAACTGGGGTTTTTGTTTAGGGAATACCAAAACATAAATTAACGCGAGTTCGATGGAACTAAAAAATGGCAGGAGGTAGTGCAGATAAGTCTTTTGGGTAAATATCAATGGAAGGTTTTTTAGGCAAATAGGTATAAGCAGCTAAACCAGCCGTCAAATTAACCAAAAAGTTAAATGGACTACGATGACGAGAGTATAGCCTTCGGCAACGCTTCGCGAACAATTTGACAGATATTTTTGAGATGATCATTGACCGATTCAATTACTGCCCCGCTAAATTTTTAATTTAGCGGTCTACAATTAGTGGCGGGTCTGAATCCCCCACGAATTGATTCTGATTCCTGAATTCTGACTTCTGGATTCTTCTTCAATGGTATATCTAATATTCCGTTTATCCAAACCCACAGGGAGTTTCCAACCAACATTTATACCCCCAAACCCCTACACCCTTACACCCCTATACCCCTAAATTCCAGACAAATACCTAGCCAATTGTTCAAGTACAAGAGATTGAGCAGAGTGCAGAAAAAAGTGGTCGCCGGGGAACATATGTAAGTTAAAGTCAGCCTTTGTTTGTTCTTGCCATGCTTGCAATTCATCACCACTAACTTCTGAATCTTGTAATCCTCCAAAAACTGTAATGGGACATTCTAAAGGTAATTCAGGAGTATAAATATAAGTTTCTAAAACTGCAAAATCAGCCCGTAAAATCGGCAAAAATAGCTGCATTAGTTCTGAATTTTCTAATACGGTTGATGGTGTACCGTTGAGATGGCGTAGTTCTTCTATAAAAGCTGGTTCGGGTAGATTATGAATAGGTGGATGTAAGTTAGGAATGTGGGGTGGGCGACGACCGGATATGAACAAGTGAACCGGATGAATATCATACTGTTTTTGCAGGAAACGCGCTACTTCAAAACTGACCAAGCCGCCCATGCTATGCCCCATGAAGGCAAAGGGCTTGTCTAAATATGGGTAGATAGCGGAGGCGATCGCATCCACAAGCGGTTCCATTTTCTGAAAAGGCGCTAACTGTATCTGTCTTCCTCGTCCAGGAAGTTCAATAGCACAAACCTCTACAGATGCAGGTAGATAATTTGGCCAAGTGCGAAAAATAAAAGAACTACCACCCGCATAAGGAAAGCAAAATAAACGCGAAGCCGCTACAGGATTTGGCTTGGGACAAATCACCCAAGAGTTGTAACTGGATGTATTGGTCTTCATCACGTTGAATTATCCCAGATTTTTCTCAATAAAACTATTGTAGAGAAGTTAAACCTATCTACAAATAGAAAATGGGAAATTATTTATGATGCTTACCTGAGCCTATCCATTTTGGGTTAACAAACTACTAATTTAGAGGACTATACTTTGACAATAGATGATTTAAACGCTTGCGTTCGTAATGGGTTAAAACTTGGGCAGATTGTTCTGATTTTTCTAATTGTTGGTAAATTAAATCTTGTTCAAAGGTTTCTATACGTTCTTTAAGTTCTCCATATAGTTCTTGATAGCTGAACTCATTTGTTAAGTCTGAGGCAATTTTTTCTCGTTCTTTACCGAGTAATTGACCTTTGAACTGATAATTTCCATGTGCATCTTGAGACAATAATTCCAGAGCGATCGCCAGCAATAAGGTATCATAAGCCGAGATTAATTCTCTACTGGAACTAATTTCTTCGGGTATTAAATCAGGAATATTTTCCTCTTCTCCTTTCTGAGTACGTTCATAACAGTCTCGATAAAACTCTATTTGGCTGAGAAAGTAAACCGGAAAACCTAAAGAACGTACCAAAACACACAGACTACTTTCATCTTCCGCAACAAATGGAGTTACAGCACGGCTAAAGCGGCTATAAAGTCGGAGTATTTCTTCTTTATCTTTTGCTCCTACCCAAAGTGTAATTTCTGGTTGAGAAGTTGGGTTTAAGTGAGCGTCGGTATCTTGAAGACGCAACAAGAGTTTCGCACTGTTATAGAGTTGGTTTAATCTAATACTAGCTGTATTTTCTGCGATCAAATCTGATTTTAAAACGTCTCCAATGGATAACTTACTTAAATGTTCAAACTGCTTTCTGGCAAATAAAACCAGTTTGTTCTGAAATTCTGTCGCGGAAATTTGCCATGCTTGAGAACGACTAACTTCTTCTTTAGTGAATTTATTGATTGGGAGAGTTTTGAGAATATTTTGATGATAATAAATATCAATATCTGAATTGGTCAAAACAGCTAATCTAGTTTCTGAATAATTTGTTGATGCTTTATCATGTTGAGCGATTAAAATCTCATATAACTGAGAGAAGTTAGATAAGCTTTGCCGTAAAATCTCGGTCTTCTGTTTAGATATTTTAATTAAATGATTGGCTACCTCAACGCGGATATTTTGAGCGTAGAGGTCATATTCTAACTTTAATTGCTCATTATAGTTGCGGCGTAATTCCACGCCAGTAGCTTTTAAACTACTTTCTAGGCGTTTGATTTGTTTTTGAGCTTTTTGAAGGCGATCACGGATGCTGGTACTATATTTAAACCAAAGGATACCTAAGTAACTAAGTATACTAACTAAACCCCAAAGTAGGTAATTAAATAAGTTAACCCCTATTTGTTGTAATAATACCCATAAGGTTGATTGGCTAAAAAGCCCAGTGAGCAGCAATATCCCAATTAAAGCAATAGCAAAGACAGCAGGTAAAACTATGAGATACAGATAACGAAAACGGTTTTCTTCTGCTATCAATTCATTTAATTGGTCTGTAGCTATTTCATATTGGTTTTCTAAATAATTTAGTTGTTTTTGCGTTTGACTAATTTCTGTTTGTGCTTTGGAACGGGCATCTTCAATTACTAATAAGCGAGTTTGTCTAATTTGTTCAAGTTCTGCATTTATAGCTTGGTGATAATCAGCAACTACCACTCTTAGTTGTTCTTGAATTTTCTGTAATTCTTGGGTAAGTGCGTCTGAATTAGTTGTAGCCGCCGTCTCTTGTAATTGTTGTCTTTGGGATTTGAGAGTGAAAAATTTATTGAGTAGCTTTTGGCTATTTTCTTGATTAATTTTTATTTGCAATCGAGTATCTAAAAATGCTTCGGCGGCACGTAGTTCTGTAATCAGATTTTCTGGGCGATCACTAATAGACTCTGTTTGCAATTCCAAATAAGGATTATTCAAAACATTGAATAGTCTAACAGCTTCATGTAAGCCACTAGTTGCAGCATCCGCATATTGATTAATTTTTCTATCTAAAAGTTTGCTTAAGGCGATTTGTGCTTGTTTTCCGCAACTTTCTAGTGTGCGCTTATATGAAATCAGTTCTTTATTTTCAAATTGCTGATAAGCACGTTGCAATTCCATTCCATATTCTTGAGTCTGACCAGGACGAAGATCAAGACGAGGGCTAAAATCTTGCCAAACTGGTTTACCGTTGTCTCGTTCTAATTGCTGCAAAGCGTCGTGATAATCTTCGCTGAGGACAAATTCTTTCGCATCTAATAGTAATTGGCGATTCGCTTCGGGAGTTAGTTTTGCTGGGGGGAGAAATTCCTGGGTGATAATATCGCCCGCTAAGGCTGTACTCAAACGTTCTATAACTATGTCTGCGGGAAAAAATAACTCCCCATAGCCAAATGAACTGTAAGCGGGAAGTTTTCCCCGGACTGTATGCGCCCCAATTAACAATCCGCCTGTTTCGGCTTCAACAGTTAATAAACCAGCAAAAGCATCAGCATAACTATCTAAATTAACTCCTAGTTCCCCACTTCGTTCGTCAATCAGCCAACAATTATCAAAAGGTGGTCTTTTTTGAGTACCCCTAATGACAACTCCTTTAGTCATTTTGTCGTCTAATTGCTTCAGGAGTTGATAAGCTGCACTATAATCCTCAGTTCTGGCTTGGGCAAATAGTCCTGGTAAGAGTATGAAAGCTTCTAAACTATGGGGAACATCGGCAAAGTAGACATTAAATAGCCAATGAATTAAGCGGGATAGTTCAAATACTAGTTCTCGCGCCCGATGGTCATTAGCTGAGAACATGATGTAGATTCTATACCAAGAACTGATATCAACTCCAGCATTTTTTGCGGCGATCGCTTCTGGTGATTGATTAACTGATTTAATTAAATCAATTAAAGTTGTTTGCAAATCCTTTGCTGCTTGTTGGAACTGGTTACTTAATTGAGATACAGAAGCTTGTCTAGCGTTTGTCAAAGCCAGGTCAAAACTCGCATCAGCAAACTTATCTAACTCGTTACTAAACCCAAAAGTTTGACCATCCCAAGTGAGAGTGTAAGCCTGAATTAAGCGACTTTGGGCGCTGGGAAGTTGTGTGAGTTGCCGCTTGATAGCTGCACATAAAGCGGTACTGTGGGGATCGAGTGCAAGTAAAATAGTTGGTTTTGGCATGAGGCTAGTACCGCTATGGGAAATTCTAAATGCTGATTTTGGCTGAGGAAAACTGAGAATATTTGCTTGATCTAAACCACTATGTATTAACTAATCACATCTAAATCTTCTAGGTAGGAATCAATTTCTTGAATTTCTAGTTCCACCTGTTCTTTAATTGGTAAACCGACTTTATTATTCTTTATTAGCTCATTGACTTGCTTAATATAGCTTTCCAGCGAAAATCTCGCCCTTTCTTTATCTTCGTGGGTAATTTTATCAACTTTCTGAGCAATTTCTTTAACTAAAGAAACGTTATTCTTGAAAGCTTTAAATGCTGATCTGCGGTCATCACCCAATAGCAATATGCCATCTTCCAATTTTCTTGCTTGGTCTGTGTGTACAAAGTATTGCCGCTTTTGATTGACAATTAATGAATATGGATTAGGTGCTAAGGCTAAAGCAAACCAACGCAATGCACCCCCGTCATCTTCTGGAGGAATCAAATTTGCCAAATTTGTCCAATTACGGTGTAAGTGTTTGAAGACTTTATCGGGATCTAGATAAGCTAACTCCATGTCTTTCATCCCATTTAGGGTAAACAAAGGTACACCTATTTCTATACGAAACAGTGTGAGTTTATGGGGTTCACCTGTAGGTACAAAAGAAACATTTCCTTTGCCTTTAGGTAGACGATTAGAAAGGGGTGGATTACTAAAAATAGTATTGTTACTTTCGACTCCGTAGTAATAAAATTCTGTAATGACGTGTTGCTGTTTGGCTGGAATTTCTGAATCTTGATATTGCCACAAAGGAACTGCAAGTTTACCAAGTTGTTGTAAATCTTCCCCTGCATCTTCTGGGTTACCATCTGCTAATACTTGCTCAACGTTCATACTAGTGAGTGGACGATAAGTTTCCTCCATAAAGGCTAATATCTCATCCTTGACGTCTTCTGCTTTTTTATCAGACCAATTAGTTAAACTTTGAGACTTTTCTCGATACCAACGGATGAAATCCTCGCCACTGACTTTGGGGCGTTTCGATTCTAAATCAACGCGCTGAATGGTATGAATAAATGGATTATCAGAATTACCTTGGCGGCTAACTTCGGCGTAACTTTGTTCTACATCTCGATAAACTTTATCTAGGTTGCTGTGTATGCGTTGACATTGTTCTTGAATTTTTTCGATCTTACTTCGCAGTACTCCACAGACTTCTGCTGCTTTATCACAGCGTTTCCAGTGTAAATATATCCGCCACTTTTGGTCAGCCCGTTCTTTATATCTCTGACAAGCTGCTTGGATTGTATTCTTATTAGGAAACCAAGCTTCGGAGGCTTCTTTAATTTTTTCTTCTTGGGGTTCTAACTTTAAAGTGGAAAAATTAGACTGTGCTTCTTTGGATTTGCGCTGCACATTTTGTTGTAACTCATCTATCTTTTGATAAAGAATACTCACGAATTGTAGGGTAGAAGCTAGACCGTTGGGACGGTTCAGACTCCTCTCTAGCCAGTCCAAAATAGTAGCTGTTGCTGCCTTTTCCAAACGATGAAAATTCATCGCCAAATCTTTAGCCGTCCGTTGCTCCATTTGATCTAACTGGCGCTTGTACAGTTCTTTAATCGTCGGTAAAGATGTGCGGTCATATTTCATTTCTCCGATGCGGAATTCTGGTTTGATTTGTCCACCGCGATCGCTCTCTGTCAAACTATCTAATACAGTCGTCGCTTCTCCTAATTTGCAGTCTTGTAAAAAACGCTCAATTTCGCTGTCTACATCAATATTTGCAGTCGTAGCCATCAACTCATTTTTCAATAAGTTCTGCGTATCTTCTAGTTTCATTCGCTCATACTGCTGTACTGGCAAAGTCAAGGTAGCAAAGCCAAAACTACAATAATTTATATTCCTTCCTCGGACTTTTTCACCAGTAGCCAAATAAGCCCGAATATTATCAGCAACGTTGGCAGCATCTAGACCAATTTGGGAGCCAATTTGAATATACAAACCATCAGCAATTAAGTTTTGTAGGTCGTTAGGACGGCTGACTACAGTACCATTTTTGTTCATACCATCCATCAAAAATACTGCATCGAAAGGAGGGCGATCAGCTTTGACTTTGGTAATACCATAATCAATCTCTAAAGGATTGGATGGTGACAAACTCCAGAAGTGTTCAATCTCCTTCAGCGCGCCATAAGCATTGGATTTGACGAGGTGTGTTTGGGGAAGATTGGCAAAAACTCTAGGTAATACAAATAGTCCCGTAATATTGGAAAAGCTATTAAGATATTGTCGGGCTAAAAATGCCACATCTAAAAAAGTACCGCTACCTGTTCCCCCTGCTAAACTACCAATAATAAAAACTTCCACACCATCACGATTAGATACTTGAAAGTTATCTGAAAATGCTTGTTTGCTACTGCGAATTTCGCGGACAGCATTAATCGCCTGACTAATTAAACCGTTAATATCACCGACTTTCGCAAAGAAAGCCAACCGTCCACGGGCGCGAATTTGACCTGCACCACTAATCAAGCTGGATGTGGGAATGTTTCTAGGCCACCATTCATCAATGTGATCGTTGCGTGTTAATGGTAATGGATTGGCGACAGAAATCGCATAAAGTTCATTAGGTTCTAAGACAACCTTAGTACCATCAGGTGATTTTTCCCGGCTTTGAATATTTTCAGTGGTATCGATAGAAAGAAACCGAATAATTTCTGGTACGTAGCCATAAACATCTATGAAGCGCTTTTTCAACTTGAGTGTAACTTCATAACCAGTGCCGCCTAAACCGATGACAACAGTAGGGCGAAAAACAACTGTGGGACGCGACATTTCATTTCCTCTAATATTTTTTAAAAATCTGTCAGCCCACTGTTTTGTTCATAGGGCCGTTGATTGCCAATCCAGTTAAATCGCAGCTTTACGTTATCAACCTGGATTGTGTCTTCATCGTAAAGTTGATATGTAGTTATCTTTTCATTATTGACAAAAGTAATACCGCTTACACTCCGTATATATACATATTTTTTACCAGATTGCCAATTGATGACTAATTCTGCATCACTATTTGTAGAGGCGATCGCTGGAACTAATGCACTCAAGTTAACTTTTTGCCTATGCTGATGGGTAAGACTGATATATTGTTCTTCCGGTGATATGGGGGCTGGTTCTAATAGTTCTATTTCCCCTTCTAGATGGTTGCGAGTGCCAATATCTTGGGCTAATTCCCAAGGAGTTTTACGTTGAATCAAGCAAATTATGCTTAAGGTAATTAAGAAAAGCAGTAATATCAATAGCGTCCAAATAACGATTTTTCGTCCCAATGGCATCAAGATTTGCATCTGAACTTCTGCACTGAGGGGACTAGTAAGCGGGTTATCTGGAGTAACAACTACATTGAATTTACGCTTACCATCAAAACTATTATCAGCCACCTCAATCTGTATAGGTATTTTAGTTTCTCCGACTGCCAAAGATACAGATGTTGAAGGCTCTTTTAAAGAAATATCTTTAGTCTTGCCTTGCAGTTGTAAGCTAGCTGTTCCAGATATGCTGCTACGAACTATTAACGTTTGCGTTTGGCTAGTTTTTCCTGATTCTACAGAACCAAAGTTAAAGCTACTTGGTTGCACTGACAATTGGGGTTTAATCGTGACAGATAAATCAATAGCTTGTGGAGCAATAGCTTTATCTGTTGCCGTCAATAATAAGCGCAGTTTCCGATTACCTCCCTGTGCATTTACGGGGATTTGTAAACTAATAGGAATAACTTGTTGTTTATTGGCAGCTAAATTAATTCTCTTTGGTGAGACTAGGCTGATACCACTTTTTTCTAGGTCTTCTAGTTGTAAACTAACCTTAGCATTGACATTGCTAATGCTATTAATATTTAGTGCTTTTGTCGTTGTTCCTGGCAATACAGGCGGCAAATCAACAGTAGATAAACTAAAATCAATCTGAGGTTGAATTAGTGTTGGTCTAATATTTTGAGCCAACTTGTTTAATTGCACTCCTCCAGGGTCACGCAAGACCCTTCCTTTGCCACAAAGTGCTGGATTATTAGCAAATTCATTTAATTGTTTTTCGTGTTCTTTCAATCCTAAAGATACGAAAAATACATAAGGTTTACATTCTTGTTCGCGTAAAAGTTGCGTACTTTGAGGAATCGGTACAGGATTAGGAATACCTTGGACATCTTCCAATCCATCTGTTAAAAAAACTATACTCACAGTCCTATCCGCAGTATTAGGACGTTGATTTAATTTGGCAGAAGTAGAGAGCGCTTGTTGTACTGCCTTACCTGTGTGAGTACGCACACCATCAGCTTTGAGGTTGTTAATAATTTGTTTGAGCTTACCCCGATCTGGATTGCTGACAATAGGAATTTCTTGGGCTTGCAAAGTTACATCACTATCAAAGTTATAAATAGTAACTGTATCCCCTAATTTGGCAGTGTTGACAAATTCATTAATAGAATTCTTGACTTGAGCAAAGATATTTCTTGTACCACCGACACCACGCATGGAAGCAGAAGTATCTACTACTACAATCCAGTCAATTCCACCTTTAGGATTTTGAGCCAATACTTTAGAAAATTGAGAAATTGACAATATCAACAAGAGACAAATACTGGGTATTGAAGTAAATTGCAAAAAATATCTCAAGTAGTTAAAATTCATGGATAGATGTCTCCAGTCATAAATTTATGACTTTTTCTAGAAATTAATGGGCAATAGAGCTATGTTGAGTGATATTTAGCCAAAATATTTTGACCATCTTTACCAAGCTTATCTAACAAAGCTTCTATTTGTTGAATAGCGAGTTTTGAAGGCTTAGTATGCCCATTTTCCCAACGGTTTACAGTCGGAAAAGTTACACCAAGAATTACTGCAAATTCTTCTTGGGTTAAACCCATAACCAGCCTAATTTCTTGAATGAACTGACCAATTTTTGGTTGTTCAAATATTATTTTCTTTTGGCGAGACATTCGACTTCCTAACCCATTAACTGGAGGAATGTAATAAGTGATATATCAAGTTATATATTAACTAGATAATTTAGGAATGTCACGTATCTATAATGTTCAGTGTATTTGCGTAAGTTTAAATAATATTTATAAATATTGTTAATATTTTCTTGGCAATATTTCCTATATCAAATGCCTGATGTATACGTAATCATAGCAATATAAAAAATAAAAATTAAATTATAAATTCTTGCCTAATAAGTTGCTATGACATGAAGCATATATCCTGTGATCCATTATCGTCAATGTCTAGCAAGAAACTAACATTTTTTATGTTGTCTATTCGATTAGTGGTAAATCTACTCATTCCCAACTCATTAATGATCATCATATAAGCTACTACTCAGCACAATTAATGATGAGATGAGTCAAGACTTAGATTAGGCGATCGCTTCCATCAAGCAAATATCTTAAGAAAAAATTTTATACTGGGGTTCTAAGTGTCCAAACCCTTAATATTGCGTGTTCATGCGTAAGTCCTAACTATAAACTAATTGTTCAAGTTATTTTTTTGAATCCTTGACCAATGAACGTTGCAGCAACAAATATACAGAAGGGACAAAATATAAGGCAATTAAAGTAGCTCCCCCTAACCCACCGACAATGGTAATGGCAAGTGGTGGCCAAAAACCACTGGTATCTAATAATAGGGGTGTAAATCCAATAATAGTAGTTAAAGTAGTTGCAATGACATGACGGGTGGAACGGATGACTACTTTTCTGGCTGCATAGCGATCGCCTTGACGGGCTTTGGGGTCATGATTAAGGGAACTCAGAACAACAATTGAATCGTTGACGGCAACGCCAATCAAGCCAATCATGCCTAAAATTGCCGTAAATCCGAAAGGATAATTAAACAAAGCTAACGATCCCAATCCTAAACCCATCGATAAAATAGCAACCACTAGAATAATGCTTGCCAACCGAAAAGAACTAAAAGTTAGTACTAAACTGGCGATCATTATAATCATTAACACCCCAACGGTAGAGATGAGGTTACTTAAAGCATCACCCCGTTCTCCTTCTTCTCCACCAAAATCCCAAGAATAACCAGAGGGTAGGGTAAAGTTACTTGCTGTTAAACGATTTTGAAAGTCAGTCTGTACCTGCGCTGCTAGCATTCCTGCGGGAATAAAACCCTGTACAGTATTAACTCTTTTGCCATTACGGCGAGAAATCGTCACCACATCTGGAACAATTTCCACGTTACCAACCGCAGATAAGGGAACAACCCTATTACCAGACTGGTTTGAGTTCCCTGGAGATAAAAGGGTTGATGAAGCAATATCTCCTAAATTTCCTCGTTCTGATTCTAAACTACGTACCCGTACTGGTAATTCTTCCGTCCCCTCGAAAATCGAACCCCCAACAATTCCCTCTAAGTTGGTGTCCAATTGTCTAGCAACGGCGGTTTTGTCTAGTCCTGCTAAACGCAGTTGTTCTTCATCTAGATTTAATGCCAACTTCGGTAAGGTTTCGGTTAAATTAGCGCGGGTATGGATGACATTGGGTGTTTTGGCTAATTCAGCTCGCAGTTGATCTCCTAACTCTCGTAATCGATCTAAATCAGATCCATAAACTCGCAGTTCAATGGGTGCGTCAAAAGGTGGGCCTTGTTCTAACTGTCGGACAATAATTTGGGCTGCGGGAAAGGCTTGATCAAGTTCTTGTTGTAAGGTTCGGATTAAGGAACCAGACTTGACATTTTTCTGAAGTTGGACTAGACCCTGCGCATAATTAGGAGAATTTTCCCGATTTTGAATCACATTGTAATAAAAAGGTGGCGCACTTTTGCCGATAAACCATTGAACATCGGCAATTTCGGGATGGCGTAACATCAATTCTCGCGCTTGAGTCACTTGGGACTGTGTTTGTTGCAAAGAAGCTTGAATGGGCAATTCAAAATTTAAATAAAATTGACCGCGATCTGTGGGGGGGAAAAATTGCTGCTCCAGATTAGCCAAGGACATAAAGCCCCACAACGGTAGGATCAAGCTTAAAGCTATGCTCAATAAGGGTCGGCTGAAAGTGCGATCCAGACTCCAACTGTAAAATTGTCCTAAGTGATGGTGAGAAAAACCCACTTGCCACCAACTTCCTGATACTGGTGTGGGTTTCCAATAATGTAACCGACCGGCTAAAGCGGGAATCACTGTTAGAGCTAGAAATAAAGAGCTAACTAGGGCGAGAATTACAGTTACCCCAATAGTTCCCGTAAACTCCCCCGTTCCTCCAGGTGCAGTGGCGATAGGTACAAAAGCCAGAACACTGGTAAATGTGGATGCCAATAAGGGAGAAAAGATTTCCCGGACAGTAGTAGCAACGGCTTTTTTAGGTGTTAGTCCTTCTCGTAAATAAATTTGAACTTCATCTACAACGATAATGGCGTTATCAATTAACAGTCCCAAGGCAATAATCAGACCGGTCACAGAAATTTGATGTAGCGGCACCCCTAAAAGCTTCATGCTACCAAAGACCATGAAAACAGACAGAGGTAAAGCAGAACCAACAATTAACGAAGACTTCCAGCCCATCATGAATAGGGTAATGCCAACCACCAAAACAGCCCCAGTGATTAAATTCATCAACACTTCGTTGAGACGCTGTTCTACGTAATGACTTTGGTCAAACAGTATTTGCAGACCAACGCCCTTTGGTAATTGTTGCTGAAATTTCTTCAAGGTTGTGTTGGCGATCGCTGCCCAAGCATCCAAACGCTGTTGTGATTCAACGAACGCAGAGATGGCGATCGCTCGACGACCATTAACTAAGGCTAATTCTCTAGGGGGATCTAAAATTCCCTTTTTAATTTGGGCAATATCTCCTAGTCGTACTACATTGCTGGAGTTACCCGACTGAATTGATAAGCGATTGAGACGGTCAAGAGAATCAAGTTCTCCATTAATTTCTAATAATAAATTACTTTGGTTGCTCCGCAGTTGCCCAGCCGCAACTTTAGCATCACTCTGTAAAATTTGTTGAGATAGAGATTGTATTGTTAACCCTAAATTCGTTAGTTGTTTTGGGTTAACCTCAATGGCAATTTCTTCCTGGGGTGTGCCAAACTGCTCGACCTTTTCTGTTCCCCCAATCAAACGTATTTGATCGTCTAATTCTTGCGCCCAACGGCTTAAAATTGCGTAGTTGGGGGCTGATTTCAAATCCCAGGTCAAAGCGACAATTAAAGCATTAGCCTTAGGTTTCGACTGTTCAAATTTAGGAGTTGCGGCACCTGAAGGCAATAGGGGAATCGTATCATTGATTTTAGCCCGCACCCTTGACCAAACAGGATCAACATCGTTGATTGTATCGTTTAATTCAACTGTAATGCTGGAGAATCCCAGACGTGAGGTGGATTCAATATTATTAATTTCTTCTACTTCAAATAGGGATTGTTCTAATTTATCGGTGATTAGGGTTTCCACCCGTTCTGGTGCCGCACCTGGAAAAACCGTTGTAATCACCGCAAACCGGGGAGTAATTTCTGGATCTTCAATGCGAGGTAAACTAAAAAAGGAAGATAAACCCCAAACAGCGATCGCTAAAACTGTTAATATTAGTAGCCGGACATTTTGATAAAAAAGATTATTCATAGGATATTTTTATCGTAAATTCAAGGGTTTAAAACCCCTCTCTTACAAAGTTCTGTGACGCTCTCTACGAGACGCTAAAAGCGAACGCAGACTCGCTACCGCTACGCTAACGCCGGAAGTCGGCGCTCAGACTTTGCGCTACGTCTACACGTAATATCGAATTGGGATTTAAATCCCCGACCACAACTGTCTTTAATTTTGAATTTTGAATTGTTAATTGGAACTCCCTAAGGAGATAGGACGTACTTTTTGGCCGGGAACCAGCCGATTTGTGCCATTAGTAATAATTTGTTCATTACCTTCTAGGGTTCCCCGTACCAAAACCCGTTCCCCGTCAGTATAAAGAACTTCCACATCCTGACGTTCTACTTGAAAGCCTCCAGGAACTGTTCCTAAAATATAAACAGACCACAACCCCCGTATACCACGTACTAATGCTGTTGTTGGCAGCCAATAACCGGAAGCTGATATCTTTTGTCCTAGTTGCCAATTGACGATTTGCCCGGCTGTTAAAGTTTTACTGGCAGCATCTTCCAATTTTAAAACTACAGTTATGGTACGAGTGGCTTTGTCTAGTTCTGGTAAAAAGGAAGTAACCTTTGCCCGATAGGATTTTTGGCCTACCTGTATTGATTGAACTTCCCCGATTTTGATTTGAGAGGTGAGGGATGCAGGAATGCCTACATGGGCTTTTACCTGTTCTACTTGAACTAGACGGGCGATCGCTTGTCCACTAGAAACGGCTGTACCTAAATCAAGATAGCGTTGAGAAACCTTACCAGAAAAAGGAGCCTTGAGAACACTTTTTTCTAAATCCAGTTCTAAACTGGTTAGACGGCTTTGTAATTGTTTTAGCGCAGCTTGTTGAGCCTCAATCACTTCTGAACGAGTTCCAGCTAATAATTCATCCAGTTGACTTTGGGCTTGTTTTACCCTGGCTTGTTGAGCAGTAATCACCTCTGAGCGAGTTCCGGCTAATAATTCATCCAGTTGACTTTGGGCTTGTTTTACCCTCGCTTGTTGACTATTAACATCGGTAATCGCTTCGTCAAATTGTTCACGAGCGATCGCCCCTTGATTATAGAGGGCTTCTCGTCGCTTACTTTTACCGTGGGCTAATTCCAATTGTTCCTGTAAATTATTGACATTAGCCCGTGCGGCGGCGATCGTTTGTATCCGAGGCCCTGATTGCATTTCCTTGAGTAGCGCCCGTTCTTGCGCCAGTCTAGCTCTTGCTGTATCAATGGTTTCTGCCCTGGGCCCGGCTTGTAACTCTCTCAATTGGAACAGCGCCTGTTGCTTTTGAGCCAATAACTCTTGCTTTTGTGCCATCAACTGACTAGTATCTAAACGGGCTAAGGGAGTGCCTGCACTCACCCATTGTCCTGCTTCTACCGCAAGTTGGACAACTTTACCAGCCCGTTCAAATCCTAAATTACTAGTATTTTGGGCAACAATTTCTCCGGTATAGGTATGAGACTGCTGATAGGAACTGGCAGCAACTAGATTATCTACTTCCACAGGCAGTAAATGTTGATTTTCTGCCATTGCGGAACTAATGGGTTCTACTGTTTGACGAATTGAACCCAGCCAAAAACCTAATCCCAACAAGAGTAGGCTACTTAGGCATAATCCCCAAGAAAACCTCAAAGAGCTTTTAGGAGTTTTATTTTGTTCAACAGAGGAGGCAACAATCTCTAAAGTTTCTTCCGATGATGAACACGAAGCAGGATTGGTATCTTGCATATCAACTATTTTCTTTCCTAAAGCAGTATTTGAAGGTCATTATCACTATCATCTCCTTGGGTCTTAATTACGCAAGAAATATTGCCCCAGAATGAATTTAACAACGATGACGATTTTTATTTTTGAGGCGAGAGCCAAAGGCTAGTAAACCTAGCCCCAAAAAGCCAATGGTTATAGAAGGTTCAGGAACATTCACAATTCTTAATTGAACTGGAAAACGAATCGAGACAATGGGATCTAAAGGACCGAAAGGATCGGAGACAGATACGAAATCAGGAACAACTCCAGCATCTTCACTCACCAATTGGATTTTATTCCCTCTTAAATCTGCTAAAAACGCATCAGCTAAACCATTACTTAACCCATTAAGTCCCGCAACTTTAAACGCATTAAAGGGGTTACTAATAATAGCTTCTGTGTCATCGTCAGGCTCGCGGGTTGCGCCATATTCCAAAAATGAATAAATATCGCTATAGCCAAAGGTGATAAATTTGTTACCATCTAGCACAAGAAAACTTTCTACTTCGTCAGGATTAGCCGAATAGATACGCTCTTCTAATGTGGAATTAGCAGAAGAAAAATAGTTTTTTCCATTGATATCCTCTCCTAAATTCAAAGCTTTGGTAAAGTCCCTATCTTTGGCACCAAAACTAAATCCAATCCGATCAGCCGTAATATTATTACTAGTTAAGAAGGTCGCAAAATTGCCAAAACCTGTAATATCATCAAGTAGAGTGGCTGCTTGTCTTGCCCCTGGTAGATTTTCAGGACTAAAGTCTATTCCCGCAGCATAATAGGGAGCAGGATTATTAGGAGAATTGAGACTCATTTCTATATGGGCGAATCCATATGCGACAAATCCTTGAGGGTCGGGATCTGTCGCACCCACGCGCTCTCCAAATAACCGTAGACAGTTATTAGATGAAAGGGGTCGAGTTTTGATAAATTGGACTGAACTATAATCGAATATATTGCCAGCTTCGCAAGTCAGACTTGCAGCACGAGCTGGTACTGCGGATAGCATAGTTGCGGTTGCGGTGGCAGTCATCCCAAGTAATATAGAAAGGTATTGGGTTCGCATAGATTAGTTGTTTGACTCCAAATGATGATGTGGAAATATTTTTTGATTTTTAACAATCAAATGGGCTAAGACTTTATTTCACAAATAGTTTAATTTTCAGTATTCCTAGAAAGAATTAATTCCTAAAATTTACTATAAAACAGAAATTCCTCAGAGAAATGGAGAATCTTTAGCTAAATTCGCTGATTCTTTATAACCTACTGAGGAATTGATAAAATCAAGTTCTATTGATCAATTTTCATGAAAAATCTTTATTGAACACTTCTTTTGTGTCGTTTTATTTGGGTAACAACGCCACCTCCTACCAATAACATGAAACCTAAAGTAGTTGATGGTTCAGGTACACTGACACTTCCCTGCACTGCTCTTATGGTTATAGGAAAACCGATATAGGTAATATCATAAGTCTCACCGTCGATCTGAACTAAGGAAGTCTGCACCTGATCTGGTTTCAGAATATCTTCCGAGACTTCTTGGATCAGTCCACCAGCAGCAGCAACATCCTTTAAAAAGGCATCAGCTAGACCTGATTCTAGAGAGCTTAAACCAGCTACTTTATTAGGTTTTTTTGGATCGCCCAAAAAGACATTGAAATTATCAGTGAAGTCTGGTGTATCACCGTTATCGACTGCAAAATATATAGGTGAATTGTTATACGTAATGATCGGAGTAGTCCCAAAGGTGATAAAACTTTTGGTATCACCTGGGTTAGCCCGATATATTCTTTGCTCGATGGGTGAATCTGGCGTAGCCCACCAATCCTTTCCTAGCTCGTCTTTTCCTAAATTGAGAGTTTTTCTATAATCGAGACCAGCTTTTTGCCCATAACTATAGCCAATAGTACTCAGAGAAATATTGTTATCTTCTAAATACTTAAAAAAGTTAGGGAACCCCATCACACTTTCTAGTGTTGCTGAACGTCCACCAGCCGTAGCCGAATCAGGGCTTGCATCACGACCTGTTGTGTAATACGCTGAGTTCCCAGGAAGCGCATTCTTAGCTGTACTGACATGGCCGCTATCTGGAGCAGTAGAACTAGCATTATTGATCAGAGTATATCCTTCATTATTAGACACATCTCCAAAAAAACTCAGAACATAATTAGAGTCAATTGGTCTTGTTGAAAAAAGTGTCAGTTGATCATAATCAAAGGAAGCTGCTTGAGCCGTGATGGGCATTAACACTGTGGCAGCTATTATTATGTTGGCTCGTAAAAATGTATGTAACTTAGACATGGGATTATTTCTCGTGGTTTTTTCGTTGGCTTAGTACACTCTTACCTCGAATTTCTCACCACACCTCTCAACGCCTGCGCTTGTGTAGGGGAGAGTTCTTGTAAAAGTTCTTTCCCCTCCACCCCTCTGCTCTATCAAAGGCCTGAAGTTGGTGAGAAATGTAGGTTACACACGTTCATAGCAAATTGAGATTTTCTTTATATAGCAAGGGTTACAGTGACTCAATCACGCTACAAACTTGTGGAAAATTGTACTTAGTTGAGTTTTTGAAAGCGATTTTTGAAATTGATGGCACCAAGAACTGAAATAGAAATGAATAGGGGAATGACAGTACTAGATTCAGGAACTGAGACCGATACAAAAGAGCGATCGCCCTTAGCATCAGCAAATTTTAAACCAACTACAGACCGAGTTGCGCCAGCCCTTTCCAAGAAAGTACTAAATTCTTGAGAAAAGAATAGTTCAAGACCTTCAAGTTCCCAAGTCCGGGAATTAAGATCAACCTTGGGAACTCCTGATGAGGTGACATCTAAAATTCGTAAATTAGTGGTTAATGTATCGGTAATAAAAAAGTTAAAGGTTTCATCAAAAGCATTAGAAAAGTTACCAATTCTTAATTCACTCCCCAGTCCAGTGAGCTTGTTGGTATCGACACTAAAGGCAAAACTTCCTGAAAATTCTTCGGTTCCACCCAAAGGAACGTAGAGGAGAGAATCATCCTCGTAGAGGAAAGTGAATGTTGTTCCACGAACTCCAGGAACAGAACTAGGGGGTAGTAAAGCAGACCCAATGGAAAAACCTGGAGCAGGAAGTGCGGTATTCTCACTACTCAGAAAAGTTAATCCGATATCTTTTAAAATATCGAGGGTATCAGGATTTAATTCAAGACTTTCTCGACCCCCAACTTCTAAGTACACTTGAGGTTCAGCATGAACAGGAAGAACTGTATTTAGAGCAATTGCAGAAGTTAATCCCAACAAAGCCGTCAAATATTTTATGCTCATCCGTAAATTCCGATTAAGTTAAGAGAATGGTAGGTTGGGTATAGCAATAGCGGAACCCAACAAAGTCTTGAGGATGTTGGGCTGCGTTCCTCAACGCAACACCAGTCTAATACCAATTCAAAATTCAAAAAGCCGAACAGAATCAAGGTATGTCCATATGTATCTGTCGCAGTCTTTTCTCAAATTGGTATAAGTTTTGAGCCTTAACTGCACTTTATTGACTTACGTACGATGTAGATTTCCTACAATATTTATCATTGGTAACTTCAGGTTACTTTTTTTTGAATGCTCATACAATGGATTATTTTCTGCCAGAAATGGAGATTTTTTATGTAGAGTTAGACGCAAGCCTCATGCTGTGATGAAGGGAGTTCAAAACAGAGGAGAAAAAGGTAACTGCCGTATATAATGTATCATATTTAACTCAAATTATTCCGCTTAACTGTTCGTTACCTACGTATAGATTTTTCCGCGACTTACTCAGTCATCACCATTGCCATCTCTACAATTTTAGTTTGTATTAATGGATACCAATACTTAGACAGGTCTTTAAAACGTCTTGATTGGCAAATTAGTATGGTTTCAAAATTGTCTTGTTTGCAGTTTTTATGATTTATTTTTTATCGAAATACAAAAATAAATCACTTATTTTTGTTATTGTTATATAAGTTCAAGGTTCAATAATTTAAATTATTAACTATAAATTACAAATCTAAACAAAGCACTTCATATATATAAATTAATTTCTACTTAAATTATCTATAAATAGGATTTAATATTAAACCAATAACCTATTTCGTGGTGAAACAAAAAGCATAGCTACTAAATTAACGCTATGTGAAAATTTTTCCCAAACCTAACCCCCAAATCTTCGCCTACAAGCGAAAGGGAGTAATTCTTCTGGAACTGAGAATGGTAGATGTACCGCAGAAAGTAAAAGACAGAGCAGAAGTTATCCGCTTGAGCACACGTCGTTGGTACGTAGAGAAGATAGCATCTCACTAGAATTAGACTACAAAAACAGTGCGAGAAGTTTTACACAAGTGACAAAAGATATGTAATTTATACACTGAATAAGTAGATAAAAGCAACAAATATACGACCTGAAAATCTGGACAAAAGTTATTTCCACCCAAAGTTCAGAATCTAGCCACAACTATCAATTACAAAAAACTAACACTATGTTTTCCAGCCAAAATCTTTCCTCTACTAACACATATTCTCAGCCAAACTTAGCTGAATCTGTTTCTTTAATCCAGCATTTGATAAATCAAGTGAAGGAAGCAATATTTTGTTTAGATTATCAAGGACACTTTTACTACATTAATGATGCTGCCTGTTCTTTATTAGGCCATTCTAGACAGAAATTATTGAACATGACCATTGATGAAGTAGAGATGGATTTCCTCCCATCAAGTTGGTCATATTACTGGCAATTGCTTAAACAACAAACTTCCTTAACTTTTAAGAAGGTGTGTTCTTCTCAACAATATCAATCCATAGAAGTCACTATTAAGTTTCTAGAACATGGAAGTGAACTTTTAGGCTGTATTTTAGCCCATACATTCTCAACAAATAATCCAGATATTGCCTGTGATCAAGATTTATATCTGGAACAAGAAAATCAGCCTGTTAACTCATCTAATAAGTCTTTGTCAAGTGCTGACTTTTATCCTAATTGTGTACAGCTTCGACCAATCTTTGAGTTTATTGAGCAAAACTATCACTTACCCATTAGTCTTAATGATGTTGCCCAAGCAGTCGGTTATTCTCCTGCATATTTAACTAATTTAGTTAAGCGTCGAACCCAATTAACGATTATTGATTGGATTCTCGAAAGAAAAATGCTAGAAGCTCGTTCATTATTAATTAACAGCGACAAGTCAGTAACAGAGATTGCTATGGCTGTTGGCTTCACAGACGCTTATTACTTTTCTCGTCGTTTTAGCCAATATCATAAATTGTCACCCAGAAGTTGGAGACAAAAATATCACTATTTGCAAACAATAAACTAATAAAAATCCATCTTTCCCTAAAAATAACCTATGGTTTACTGAAAGAAAAATTCATAAACTAGGTATTAAGTCAGAAAGGATTTTGGCTGAAGTAAATTTCTTGTTGGCTCTTTTTTAGCCTAAACTACTAAACAACATGAAAACTATTCAACCCTGCTCTGTAGAAGATATTCAAAGTTGGTTAATCGATCAGTTTGCTCAACAACTCGATGTTGAGCCAGATGATATTGATATGGAAGAATCATTTGATAATTATGATCTAGATTCTAGTAAAGCTTTAATTTTACTAGGTCGATTAGAAAAATGGTTAGGTAAAGATTTGAATCCCGTTTTAATTTTTAACTACCCAACTATTACTGAATTAGCTAACCGCTTGGGAGAACTATATCTTTAATTACCTATATCATTTTGGAATCAATAACTCAATTTACTAGAGTAAAAATAGATTTATTGTTATCACCTATATTCACAATTACGATGTTGTTATTGTTGAGGCTATAGGACTAATATTTGATTTCTGAAATATAGGTAGGGAAGCCATTGCGTTAGCGGAGGCTTCCTCCCTTGGGGGAGCTCGCCCCAGGCATCAGAACTTCGGGGTTTTCTGGCAGTCACACCAGTGGCGTTGGGCAATGCCCACTACAACCATGATACACACTACAGATACTTAAATATTTATGCACAAGCACAGGCTATGCCAACAATAATCAAATTGGATTCCTATAGTTTTGTAGGTGTTTGTTAAGCCCGACATTTACTCTATAAACAATTTAATTAATGAAGTGGTAGAACGAGGGAAAACCTAAGCTCAATTATTAACTGACATAAACCTCGTGAGAACTTTCAGAAAAAGTTTATATCAATTTCTAAATCGATTAAGGGATGTGAGGAGCCAGAAGTTTTAATTTCTCCTGTTCATCATGATGTAGAATCACGGATTTGTAAGATGGAACCTATTGCAATTATTGGTATTGGTTGCCGTTTTCCTGGTGCGGATAGTCCGCAAGCATTTTGGCAATTGTTGTCTCAAGGAGTTGATGCGATTACAGAAATACCGGCTGATCGTTGGAACATTGATGAGTTCTACGATCGCAATCCAGAAACTCCAGGAAAAATGAACTCCCGTTACGGCGGGTTTCTCTCCCAGGTCGATCGCTTCGATCCCCATTTTTTCGGTATTTCTCCGCGAGAAGCCTTATTAATGGATCCCCAACAAAGGCTGTTATTAGAAGTAGCTTGGGAAGCTTTAGAAGATGCGGGAATTGTCCGCGAACAACTGACTGGCTCAAAAACTGGCGTATTTGTCGGCATTTCCACCAATGATTATAGCCGCATCCATCCTGAGTTTGATAGCAATCCTCAAGGTTACGATCTCACCGGTAACTGTATTAATATTGCTGCGGGTCGTCTTTCCTATCTGTTTAACTTACGGGGGCCGAGTTTAGCTGTAGATACGGCTTGTTCCTCTTCTTTGGTGGCTGTGCATTTAGCTTGCCAAAGTATCTGGAATCAAGAGTCTAGCATGGCGATCGCCTCTGGAGTTAATTTGGTTCTTTCTCCCATTGGTAATATTGCGTTAAGTAAACTGAAAGCCCTTTCTCCAGATGGACGCTGTAAAACCTTTGATGAAAGTGCCAATGGTTATGTGCGGAGTGAAGGGGCTGGCTGTATTATTCTCAAACCTCTTGCCCAAGCATTAGCAAATCATGACCCCATCTATGCAGTCATCCGGGGTAGTGCCATTAACCATGATGGTCGCAGTAAAGGATTAACTGTTCCCTACGGGCCAGCCCAAGAAGCCTTGATACGTCAAGCATTGCAACAAGCACAAGTCCAGCCCAAAGAAATTAGTTATGTAGAACTACATGGAACCGGCACACCCTTGGGCGATCCGATTGAAGCTATGGCTATAGGTGCAGTCTTAGGGGAAGGACGAGACCCAGACCATCCTTGTTTGGTAGGAGCAGTTAAAAGTAATATAGGACATCTAGAAGCAGCTGCGGGGATTGCTAGCATCATTAAAATGGCTCTTGCCCTCAAATATCAACAAATTCCTCCCAGCCTGCATTTTCATCAACCTAATCCCTACATTCCTTTTGATCAGTTACCTTTACGGGTGCAGACTAGTCTCATTCCTTGGCCAAAAAGTCAGTATGGTGCGAAAGCCGGAGTTAGTTCTTTCGGATTTTCGGGAACTAATGCCCATGTGATTTTAGAAGCATATTCATCATTCAGCCCTACCGAGCAACCAACTAGCAAACTTCCCCATTTATTACCTTTATCAGCCCATACACCCGCAGCAGTGCAAACCCTAGCGCTAGGGTATCAAGACTTGATTAACGCACAAAAACTGACTCCAGAATTTGTGCAGAATCTTTGCTATAGCGCTAGTGTCAGACGCACCCATCAGTCCTATCGTAGTGCCGTTGTTGTCAATTCTCCAGAAGACTTACCATCTTGTTTACAAGCCCTGACAACCGCAGATATTACCACCCAAGTAAAGCAGGCAAAACGCAAACACAAAGTTGCTTTTGTGTTTTCTGGACAAGGCCCCCAGTGGTGGGCGATGGGACGGCAATTATTAGCCCAAGAACCTGTTTTTCGGGCAGTGATTGAGGAATGTGATACTTTAATTCAAAAGTATGCCCAATGGTCATTATTAGCAGAGTTTGCCGTTCCTGAGTCTCACTCTCGCTTCCAAGAAACCGAAATTGCTCAACCTGCCTTGTTTGCATTGCAGGTTGGATTAGCCCATTTATGGCGTGCTTGGGGAATTGAACCCAAAGCCGTGGTAGGACATAGTTTAGGAGAAGTCGCTGCTGCCCATTTCGCCGGGGTTTTGAGTTTAGAAGATGCTATATATTTAATTTGTCACCGGGGACGGTTAATGCAGCAAGCCACTGGTAATGGCAAGATGCTAGCAGTGGAATTACCAGTTACTGAAGTTGAACCCTTATTAGCAGCTTGGGCTGGTAAATTGGAAATTGCCGCCATTAATAGTCCCACGGCAACGGTAATTTCTGGACAGTCTCAGGCATTGGAAGTATTTGTCACCCAACTGCAACAGCAACACCCCGATATTTTTTATAAAGAATTACCAGTTAATTATGCCTTCCATAGCCAACAAATGGCTCCCTTTGCTGAGGCTTTAGTTGAGAAATTATCACACATCCAACCCCAAACAGGTAGCCTAGCAATTTTCTCCACAGTGACAGGAGATAAACAAGCTGGTCAGAAATTTAATGGTGATTATTGGGGTCAGAACCTCCGCCACACAGTTTGCTTTGCGCCAGCTTTGACAGCTTTGATTCAATCGGGCTATACCCAATTTATAGAAATTAGTCCACATCCCGTATTATCAGGATATATCAATGCTTGTTTGAAAAAGCAAGAAGTTGATGGGGTGGTCTTACCATCTTTAAAACGGGGTTTTGGAGAACGGGCAACCCTGTTGAAAAGTTTGGGGACACTTTACACCCTTGGTCACGCAGTAAATTGGCAGTCTTTATATCCTGATGGCTGCCAAATGGTGGATTTACCCCTTTATCCTTGGCAAAGAGAATCTTATTGGATCAGTGAATCTCAACCCCAATTTCAAAAAGCACAACCAGCCTCCTCTTTACTCAATTTATTACTAGCAGGAAAAACAGAACAACTCACCCAAGAATTAAGCAACCATCACCAGTTATCTCCTGAAGCTAAACAATTGATTCCCCAATTAATAGAATTATTAGCCACAGGAAAATCTACAGCAAAAATTACTCAAGATTTAAGTAATGCCCGTTATGGAATTGAATGGCAACTTAGCCCTTTAACTGTAGATAATAAAATCTCTCAGGCTGAAAATTGGTTAATTTTTAGTGATAACCAAGGACTAGGAAAGGAATTAGCTGCTGTAGTTAATGACTCTTGTATTTTAGTTTCATCGGGTGAGAGTTACGAAAAATTATCATCCAGTCATTATCAAATTAATCCGCATCAAGCTGCTGATTTTCAAAAATTATTAACGGATATTTCTCAAACCGTAACCAAAGTAGTTTATCTATGGGGGTTAGAAAATTCTCAAACTCAATGCTATAGTTTGCTGTATTTAGTACAAGCCTTAGCTAAAATTAACGGCAAAATTGCACCTAAACTGTGGATTGGTACACAACAAGCTCAAGCCGTCACCACCAGTTGTCATCCTGACTTTTCAGATCATGTGGAAAAGCTAACGCCAGACCTAACCCCCCAGCCCCCTTCCCTACTAGGGAAGGGGGAGAAATCAAAGCCTCTCTCCTTGCAGGGGAGAGGTTTGGAGAGGGGTTTTCCAGGTCCCGTGAAAAGTCAGAGTTGCCATCAAATTAATGTTGCCCAAACTCCTTTATGGGGTATGGGTCAGGTCATAGCCCTAGAATATCCCCACCTTTGGGGAGGACTAATTGATTTTGGCAAGCAGGATGTTTTTGCAACTGCCATGATCGCAGAGATGACCGCAAAAACTGGAGAAGACCGGGTGGCATTTCGGGATGGTAAACGGTATGTTGCCCGCTTGATGCCTATTTCCGCCCCATTACCCACACCCCAACCCTTAATTAGTGATGGCAGTTATTTAATTACAGGTGGTTTAGGGGCTTTAGGACTCACTCTAGCAGAATGGTTGGTGCAACAGGGCGCGCGTCATTTAGTTTTAACTAGTCGTCAAGGGCTGTTAAATCAATCTGAGGAGAAACAACAAAAAATCCGTGCCTTAGAAAACCAAGGGGCAACTGTCAAAGTTGTAGCGGCTGATGTGAGTGATTATCAGCAAATGTCTCAACTATTTGCGGAAATACAGTTAAATTCTCCCAAGTTGCGTGGAATTATTCACGCAGCCGGGGTATTAAATGATTGTTCGATTTCCCAAATGGATTGGGAAACCTTTGCCAAGGTATTTCAGCCCAAAGTTACAGGTGCATGGAATCTCCACCAACTCACCCAGGACTTATCTTTAGACTTCTTTGTTTGTTTTTCTTCCATGTCTGCACTACTGGGTTCGCGGGGTCAACTTCATTATGCTGCTGCCAACTCTTTCTTAGATGGGCTAATTTACCACCGTCAGACCTTAGGTTTACCAGGCTTAAGCATTAATTGGGGGCCTTGGGCTGAGGGAGGTATGGCTACCCAAGGTTATGAGGTGGGCTTAAAACGGATGGGGATTGAACCCTTAGAACCCACAGCCGCCCTGCAAGTCCTCGGTGGTTTGTTGGGGAGTGCATCGGTGCAGACGATGGTAGCAGCCATTAATTGGTCGGCTTTTGGGAAGATTGTTGCTGCCAAAGGACGAGTAGCTTTTTTAGCAGCACTATTGACCCAAGAAAGTCAAGATGGCAGCAATGGTGAGAGTTTTTGTCAAAAATTAGCAGCCGCACCCCTTCATAGACGAGCTGCTTTACTCACCACCCAAGTACAACAAGAAGTTGCCCAGGTATTAGGTCACAGTGGGTCTTATGTCCCGGAAATTGAGCAGGGCTTTTTCGATATGGGGATGGATTCTCTGATGTCTGTGCAATTGCGCCATCGTCTCGAAGCTTTGCTTGCTGTATCTCTACCCTCAACTTTGGTATTTGAATGCCCCTCTATTGGTGATGTGGTGAGTTATTTAATGCGGGAAGTGTTTGCTTGGCAACTCGATGGTAGTGATGGGTCTGCGATGGAATCACCAGCCAGCCTAGTTATAGAAAATACGATCGCCCAACTAGAGGGATTATCCACAGCAGAAACTGAAGCCCTGATGGAACAAGAAATCGCCGAATTACAAGCATTGCTGTCTTAAAGGAGAAATTTTAAATGCAAACTCAAGACTTAACACCTTTACAAAAAGCTATTATTGCCCTGAAAGAAGCCCGTACAAAGATTGAAAGCTTAGAACGGACACAAAGTGAACCAATCGCCATTGTGGGCATGGGTTGTCGTTTTCCTGGGGATGCCAACAACCCAGAAAAATTTTGGGAGTTATTGCATCAAGGAAAAAATGGCATTACCACAGTACCGCCCCAACGGTGGGATATTGATGCCTATTACGATGATGATCCTGATGTTCCCAATAAAATGTATGCCCGTCATGGGGGCTTTATTAACAACGTTGATCAGTTTGATCCGCAGTTTTTTGGCATTACCCCCAGAGAAGCGATCGCCCTTGACCCCCAACAACGGCTATTGTTAGAAGTAAGTTGGGAAGCCCTAGAAAATGCGGGAATTGCCCCACAAAAGCTGACAGGTACGCAAACAGGGGTGTTTGTCGGTATTGGTATAGATGACTATGCTAAACGGCAAATTAAACATCACATTCCCATTGATGCCTATACGGGATCGGGCAATGCTTTTTGTTTTGCGGCAGGACGTTTATCTTATCTTTTGGGATTGCAAGGGCCGAGTTTAGCCATTGATACAGCTTGTTCTACCTCTTTAGTCACCATTCATTTGGCTTGTCAAAGTTTACGCAATGGTGAGTGTAACTTGGCTTTAGCCGGGGGCGTGAGTTTAATGCTGTCCCCCGAAGTTACCCTGTATTTATCTAAAACCCGCGCCCTTTCTCCTGATGGTCGTTGTAAAACCTTTGACCGAGATGCCAATGGCTATGTACGCGGTGAAGGTTGTGGGATGGTAGTTCTCAAACGTCTCAGTAGTGCCGTTGCTGATGGAGATCATATTTTAGCGGTAATTCGTGGCTCGGCAGTTAATCAAGATGGTGCTAGCAGTGGGTTGACGGTTCCTAATGGGACAGCTCAACAAGCAGTGATTCGTCAAGCTTTGGCTAATGCCAAGGTGACACCAGAACAAATTAGCTATCTGGAAGCCCACGGGACGGGAACTGCTTTGGGCGATCCCATTGAAGTGCGGGCTATTGATAATGTTTTTGGTAAAGGACGTTCCCCAAATCATCCCCTGATTCTCGGTTCGGTGAAAACCAATATTGGTCACTTAGAAATCGCTGCCGGTATGGCAAGTTTGTTGAAAGTGATCTTATCCTTGCAACATCAAGAAATTCCCCCCCATCTTCATTTTCAAGAACTCAACCCCGATTTAGCTGCTTCGGCCAAGTCTTTAAAGATTCCTACCAGCGTTATTCCTTGGCAACCTACAGAACAACCGAGAATGGCGGGAATTAGTTCATTTGGGTTAAGTGGAACTAATGCTCATATCATTATTGAAGAACCACCCCAGTTAACGGTTACTCAGGCGGAAGTCGATCGCCCGCTTCATGTTTTAATGTTATCGGCAAAAAGTGAAGCTGCTTTACACACCTTAGCTGCTGATTGGGAAAATTTGTTACGCAACCATCCCGAAACGAATTTTGCCGATTTGGCATTTAGTGCCAATACCGGAAGGGGAAGCTTTAATCATCGCTTGGCAATCGTCGCCCAATCAACCGCACAAGCAAGGCAAAATTTAGCCGCTTTTAATCAAAAACAACCATCCTTGAACGTTTTCAGTCAAGAAGTAGAAAAAGGACGACAACCGAAAATAGCCTTTTTATTCACCGGACAAGGATCTCAATATGTGGGTATGGGCAGACAACTCTATGAAACCCAACCCACATTCCGTCAAGCGTTAGACGAATGCGATCGCTTATTACAACCTTACTTAAAAGAATCCCTATTAAGTGTTTTATATCCCCAAACTCCAACAGCCAACCCCCTAGTAAACCAAACAGCTTATACCCAAACTGCCTTATTTGCTATTGAGTATGCTTTGTGTAAACTATGGCAATCATGGGGCATTCAACCCCAAGGAGTCTTGGGTCATAGCGTAGGTGAATATGTAGCGGCTTGCATCGCTGGAGTATATAGTCTCCAAGAAGGCATAGAATTAATTGCCCAACGGGGACAACTAATGCAGGCGTTACCCCAAACAGGGACGATGGCGGCTGTATTTGCCCCTGTGGAAACAGTGGCCAGAGCGATCGCTCCTTACGGAAATGAAGTAACGATTGCTACTATTAATAGCCCGGAAAATGTGGTAATTTCTGGGGTGAAAGCAGCGATCGCTGCGGTACAAGCTGATTTGATTGCCCAGGGAATTGATGTCCGTCCTCTGCAAGTCTCCCACGCCTTTCATTCTCCCATGATGGAACCCATGTTAGGAGAATTTAAACAAGTAGCAGCGAAGATTAATTACCAAACTCCTCGCATTGATTGGATTTCTAGCGTTACAGGGGCAGAGATTACCCACAGTATCGATGCAGAATATTGGTGTCAGCAAATACGTGACTGTGTGCAGTTTGCACCTGCGATCGCCACATTAGCCCAACAAGGTTATGATTTGTTGATGGAAATTGGCCCCCATCCTGTTTTAACTAGATTGGGAAAACAAACTTTATCTGATCCCCAAATCCTCTGGCTATCATCTCTGCATCGAGAACAAGACAATTGGCAATCTTTATTACAAAGTGTTGCCACCTTATCAGTTCATGGAGTAGCACTTGATTGGTCTGGGTTTGAGCAAGATTATGTTCGTCGTCGTCTGCTTGTACCTACCTATCCTTTCCAAAGACAACGGTATTGGTTAGCCGAAACAGAATTTATTCAACCAGAAGTTGTACCTGTTGCTGCCATTTCCCCAGAAACATCAAAAATTGTTGCAGCCACAGAAACCTTAGAAAGCCAGATTCTCTCGTTAGTAGCGAAGATTACGGGGATGAATCCTCAACAACTCAGTCTGGATGCCACTTTAGAAGGGGGTTTAGGCTTAGACTCAATTATGATGACCCAATTAATGAATGGGATTATCAAATTTATTCCCCCAGGACAAAGAGAAAGTTTCCATCAGGTATTTTCGCTGCGGGATTTAATGCAAATATCCAATTTAGGAGAACTATTAAAGGTTCTAGAACCCTGGCAAACTGTTGATTTACAAGAGACAACAGCAGTTGATGTAATCCCATCTGCTGATATTCCCACAATAGATCAGACAAGTGACGTTGTAGACATTCTCCATAGTCAATTACCCTTATTAGTGAGTTACTGGAGTCTCAATTCCAATAGCTTGTTTACTAAGGTACAAGTTGCAGGAGATTTTAACCTAGAAATTGCTCAACACAGTTGGCAAAAACTGATAGATAGACATCCCATGTTAAGGGCGCGGTTTCACATTCCCCAAGGGGCAACAAGCTTTGCAGACTATCAGCTGCAAGTGTTGAAAAATCCCAGCCCTCCGGCTATTCCCCTCAAGGATATCAGACATCTTGCCTCTGAGGAACAAACACAAGCGATCGCTCAAGAAGTACACCATTGGTTAAATTATCGCTGGTCATTAACCCAATGGCCACTACATAAGTTCTCAGTGTTACAACTATCTGATTCAGTCTATCAAATGTTCTTGGGGAATGAACATTTGATTGCTGATGGTTTGAGTAATCATGTAATTATCCGAGAATTTCTGGAAATATACCGCGCTTGTATTGATCAAGATACCCCTGACCTTCCCCCGGCTTTATCAGTCGCTGATTATCAAGCCCAGGTGCAAGCAATGAACGCTTGGCAAGATGTTGATGAAGACCGAGCTTTAGCAGCATACAACAACTCTCAACGTCACACTGCTTACCTGTGGAATCCCCAACAACAGATTCGTCAGCAAACTCCTTTATTTGATAATCAAAAATATATCCTGTCTGCGGAAACCACTGCCAAGTTAATCACCAAAACTCGTGAATGGCGAGTACCGATGAATACCCTCCTCTTAGGGGCATTTATTCAAACTGTGTCCAAATTGGATACCACCTCAGAAAAAATTGGTATTCAAATCCCTACAAGTGGTCGGGTGTATCCGGGAGTGGATGCGTCAGGAGTAATTAGTAGTTTTGCTCAAAATTTAGCCCTGAGTTTTACCCCACCCCAAGCCCAACAAGATTGGCAGACATTTCTTACCGAAATTCAGCAAACGGTACAACAACATATTGGTAGTGGTTTAGACAGAGCTCAAACCAGACAGATGGGAGTAATTTTCCGGGATAGTTTCGTCTTAGAAAATGGCAGGATTCCAGACCACAGCCTTTCGTTAATCCAAGGAGCTTTAAAATCTAACTTGTATTTGCCTTATACAGGTCAAACCCACATTCATCATTACTATGGGTCTTTATCTGTGACTGAGTATCAAGCAGGAGGGATGAATGCTTCCGGAACAATTGATATTTTGCAAGAAATTTTTGATAGTCGTCTGCACTTGTTTGCTAGCTACGATAGCAACACCTTTGATTTGTCTGTAATTGATAGTTTGATGAAATCCTATCTAGCACAAATTGAAGAATTAGCTACCTTACCAATTGAAGAACAAGTTTCCTCAGCGTTTGTCTCTCCTATTTTTATCAATAAAGATATTGGGAAAAACTTACGCCAAATTACTTCTGAAATTTGCCATTGGGCAATTGAAGAATCAGAAATGAGTGATGATTTGGAAGCGGATTTAGGACTCGATTCTTTAGAGCTAATTCGTTTGGTGACTCGCTTAGAAAGTGTGTATGGCAAAAATTATCGTCAATGCCTCCTGAATTGCCGCACTTTAGAGGAGATGGTGGTTGTTTTGAGTGCTGAATCCCTAGCTATCAGTGCTTAGGAACCAGAAACCGGGTTTTATCTATTCCCACTTACTGTAAACCCGGTTTCGTTGGTTTTGAGCAACACCATTTTTAATGAGGTACAAAAAACAATAATTAAAATGTGAGTTCGACAAATCTTTTTTGACCTCTCCCCCAACCCCTCTCCGGCGCGGAGAGGGGAGTAAAGACCAAGATATATAGAGGAAAAATGAAGGTTTTAAAGCCTCTCTCCTTGCAGGGGAGCCAGTGCGTTGGGCGGCTTTGCCGACTTGTTCGCGCAGCGTTCCCGAAGGGTAGCAACTGGCGTGAGAGGTTTGGAGAGGGGTTTTTTATATTCGTCGAACTCACATTAATTAAACGCAGAGAAACGCAGATAAATTTGTATTCCAACAGACTAGTAAACGCTATATTAGCAAGGATATTTTTAATATGACCTTCACTCTAGAAATACCCTATTATCAAATTATTCAGCAAGCGCAATTAACACCGGATGCGATCGCTGTTTTTGATGAAACCAATCCCCTGACTTATCAACAGTTAGATCGTCTCTCGAATCAAGTGGCTACTTATTTACGCACCCAAGGAGTCGCCCCCAATACGAGAGTCGGGATTATGGCTGAACGGGGAGCTAGAATGATGATTGGCATTTTAGGCATTCTCAAAGCTGGCGGGAGTTATATCCCCCTTGACCCTGGTTATCCCACTGACCGACTGCGTTACATCCTAGAACACGCAACTATCCAGACTTTACTTACAGAACATCAAGTTAGTCCACAATTGGTGGCTTGTGTTCAGGAGGCGCTACCTTTACAAACGGTGATGTTTTTAGATGAGGGTGAACCGTTAGAGGAAATTCAATCATTAAATCAAATTACTGCGGAAACTTGGCAAGGCTTGAGTAAGGACACTTTAGAACTGTGTAACAGTCCTGACGATTTAATGGTGATTCTCTACACCTCTGGCTCAACGGGTCGTCCCAAAGGGGTAATGCTGAATCATCGAGGTTACATGAATCGTCTGACATGGATGCAGAATACTTTTTCATTACAACCAGGCGATCGCGTAGCCCAAAGAACCTCTTTTTGCTTTGATATCTCGGTTTGGGAAATTTTCTGGACATTGATGTCAGGGGCGACTATTTGTCCTGTGCAACGGGAAGTAGTTCTCAATCCTTGGGAATTTGCTCAGTGGATTCAACAAACTCAAATTAATGTGATGCACTTTGTTCCTTCCCTGTTTGGGGAGTTTATTAGTGCTTTAGAAAATGAAACTTGGAGTTTTCCCCAATTACGTTGGTTGATGTTTAGTGGGGAAGCATTACCTATGTCCTTTATCCAGAGGTGGATTGACCGTCATGGACTCAAAACCGGGCTAGCCAATCTTTACGGCCCTACAGAAGCTTCCATTGACGTTACTTGTCACTTAATTACAGAACGTCCTGATGAACGGGTGACGACGCAAATTCCCATTGGTAAAGCTATCGATAATGTGTATTTAAGAGTTCTGGACGAGGGGATGCAGCCTGTACAACCAGGAAACACGGGAGAACTCTGGCTTGGTGGAGTCCAATTGGCATTAGGCTATCTCAAAGATCCAGAGAAAACGGCTCAGGCTTTTTGTCCTAACCCCTTTACTGATATTCCTGGCGATTATATTTATCGGACAGGAGATTTGGTCAAAGAACTGTCAGACGGAACCATTGAATATCATGGACGCATAGATCATCAAGTTAAAATTCGCGGTTTCCGCATTGAATTGGGAGAAATCGAAAGTGTGTTAACTACTCATCCCGATGTCCGGGAAGCCGCAGTTCTAGCCGTTGATTATGGGGAAGGACAAAAGCGATTAGTTGCTTGTATATCGGGAAATAAAATCAAAAATCGTTTCCTCAAGGAATATCTAGAACAGAAACTTCCTCACTACATGATTCCCCAAAGGTTTCTGTGGCTGGATAGTCTACCCAAAAATCATAATGGGAAATTAGACCGCAAAACATTAGTGGCTCAATTAACCTCTGATTCCTCTCCTTCCTCTGATTCCTCTCCTTCTTTGCTACCTTTATTACCTCTAGGGCCAGCTCAAAGTTGGTTAGTCAAATATTTTGAGCCTCCTTATCAGTGGTTGGGTTATACCCGTTTTCTCTATCATCAATCCCTTAATGTAGATATCTTCAATCAAGCGGTTAATTTCCTTATTCATCGTCATGACGCTTTCCGCACGGTTTTTGTGCAGAACCAGGGACAATGGCAACAACATATTCTCAATCAAACGCCATCCTTTGTTTCTGAATATTGGGATGGTAGTCAGGTAAGTCCAGAAGAACGGAATCTGAAAATTGAGCAATACATGGAAGTGGTAGCTAAACAAATTCAGCTTGACCGTTGGCCAATGACGGCAGCGATCGTCGTCAAGGTGAGTCCTACTTGTTACGATATTACGATGATTGCTCACCATATGATTACTGATATGTTGAGCGCGACAATTTTATTTAAAGAACTGTGGAGTGCTTATCATCAACTTTTATTGGGTGTCTCTCCCACATTTCCCCAGGCTAAATCCGAATCCTATGAAGATTTTATTCAATTATTAGTGAATGAGGATAATAAAGGAACCTTTGAACATCATATTAAATATTGGCAATCTCAATTTCCTGATACTACAAGCAGATTTGAGATTCCTATCGACCATGTGAAAGGAGCCAATATTGAAGCCTCGGCGGAAAAAGAATGTTTTCGTCTTAGTCAACAACAGACAGAACTTTTATTAAATCAAGGAAAATCTTATTATGGCTCTAATGTTTACTTGATTCTCCTCGCGCCTTTATATCGTTTAATGGCTAATTGGAGTCATCGCCCAGGGGTGGTAATTAGTCATCGTAGTCATGGCAGAGATTTAGGACAAGGTAGTACTTTTATGGAAAGTATGGGGAATTATGCAATTAATTTCCCTCTAGGTATAACTTTGGACTCATCTGCGATTTGGCAAAAAATTATTCAAGAGATTAGCGATCGCTTTCAAAGTTTACCTATGAATGGTGTAACCTATGATTGGATAGGCGATCGCTTACCTGAATACCTCTACCCTGACAGCAATTTAACTTCTATACGGGTCAATTATTTAGGGAATCGTTCTGCTCCTCCGTCTAACCTCTTTGAGTTTATACAGACTGTCCGAGACTGTCGTTTGTCACTCCCCGATCAAAAACGTACCACACTCATTGAATTTTTTCTTTTGGTAGCTGATGGTCATTTAGAGATCACAATTGAATACTCTCGTAATTTTCATCTCGCTACAACAATTCAATCCTTAGGAAAACAATATCTCCTATTGCTTGAGGATATCTTGACTCCTGTCTCTATGTCTCAGCCTCCCCTGCGCTAACATCTCTGTACACTAAGAGGAACGAAACCCAACATCTACAGGCTTTTGTTGGGTTTCGCTATCGCTCCACCCAACCTACATTTCTTCTTAACTGAACCGTCTTGATTTATATTCTACTTTTCAGATATCTAAGTTTCTGAGACTAATACAACATATCCTTGACTGTCTAAAATAGGGAAAACAAAAATGTCCATCTTTGACAAAGAATAATCTATGGTTTCAATGATTAAAATAACCTAAACTAAAGTTATAAAGCAGTTCAAAATTCTTCTGAGAAAGTTCTCTCAACGGGGAGAAACCCTACACCACGACTTTCCGCAAAATCCAAAATAAACAAGCTTAAATTTACGGAACTTGATTTAGTTCAATTGATTTATATGTAATGTCATTTTCAAGTATCTAATATTTACTTTATCGTAAATTCAAGGGTTTAAGACCCCTACTTCTACACGTAGTATCAGTTGAGTTGGGGTTTAAATCCCCAATTCCAACTATCTTTAATTTTGAATTTTGAATTGTTAACACTAATTATTGGAGAAGACAAAACAAAAATGGTTGACCAACAATTGAACCCCAAAAAGTCTGTTTTGCAACAAACACCCATTGCCATTATCGGTATGTCAGCCTTGTTTGCTAAAGCAGAGAATCTACAACAATACTGGGAAAATATACTAGCTAAAATTAACTGTATTTCTGAAGTTCCAGAAACAGCTTGGAGCCTTAAGGATTATTATGATCCAGACCCCAGTACCCCTGATAAAACTTACGCTAGAGCAGGGGGATTTATCCCGGAAATCGATTTTGATCCTTTAGAATTTGGATTACCACCTGATACTCTTGAAGCTTTGGATTCAGCCAATTTACTAGCTTTGGTATTGGCAAAACAAGCGTTAAAAGATGCTGGCTATGGTGAAGGGAAAGAATTTAATCGAGAAACAACAGGAGTAATTTTAGGTGCTAGTGGACTTTGGAAAAGTATTACTCCATTAACTGCTCGTTTACAATATCCCCTGTGGGAAAAAGTTTTAAAAAATAGTGGTCTATCAGCAGAGCAGACCGAAAAAATTATTGAAAAAATGCAGGCTGCTTTTGTACCGTGGACAGAAAATTCTTTCCCAGGTATGTTGCCTAATGTGGTCGCAGGCAGAATTACCAATCGTCTAGATTTGGGAGGAACTAACTGTGTTGTTGATGCAGCTTGTGCTAGTTCTTTAAGTGCTTTAAAAATGGCAATTAGTGAACTGATTGAAGGTCGCTGTGACATGATGTTGAGCGGGGGCTTTGACACAGATAACTCTATCCTCAACTATATGTGTTTCAGTAAAACCCCAGCTTTTTCTAAAAAAGACTATCTTAATCCCTTTGATGCCACATCCGACGGCATGATGGTAGGAGAAGGGTTAGGAATGTTAGTTCTCAAGCGGTTAGCAGATGCAGAACGAGATGGCGATCGCATCTATGCAGTAATTAAAGGTATCGGTACTGCCAGTGATGGTCGCTACAAGAGTATCTATGCGCCCCGTACAGAAGGACAAGTGCGAGCTTTACGGCGAGCCTATGAAGATGCAGGCTTTTCCCCTGCGACTTTAGGATTAATGGAAGCTCATGGTACAGGTACGCCAGCTGGAGATTTTTGTGAATTTACCGCGCTTAATCAAGTTTTGACGGAAAATCAGGCAGGAAGACAACAAATCGCCCTTGGTAGTGTTAAATCTCAAATCGGTCACACCAAAGCTGCTGCTGGCGCTGCCAGTTTAATCAAAGCTACCCTAGCCTTACACCATAAAATTCTCCCACCGACCATTAATGTCACCCAACCCAATCCGAAATTCAAAATAGAAGAGTCGCCCTTTTATATCAACACAGAAACTCGTCCCTGGATACAAAATGGCGACACTCCCAGACGGGCCGGGGTCAGTTCTTTTGGATTTGGCGGTACTGACTATCATGTGGTTCTAGAAGAATATACCCCGAAGTTTCCCCAAGGAGGCGATCGCATCCATTCCACAGCCCAATCTATTTTATTGTGGGCTGATACGCCACAACAATTATCTCAAAAGTGTCAGGCTACTCTTGAGCAACTGCAATCTGACAACTGCGGCGAACAATATCACCAACTGCAACATCACAGCAAAACAGCCCTCATCCCCGAAACATCTGCCCGTGTTGGCTTTGTGGCTACCTCTCTAGAAGAAGCCCAAAAATTATTGAAAGCAGCAATCAAACAACTGCAAATACAGCCCCAAGCAGAAGCCTGGGAACATCCCCAAGGGATTTACTACCGCCAAACTGGTTTATCTCTCAAGGGCAAAGTTGTAGCGTTGTTCCCCGGTCAAGGGTCTCAATATCTGAATATGGGGCGAGAAGTTAGCTTGAACTTCCCAGAGATACAACAAGCTTATCAAGCTCTGGATCAGTTGATGGCTCAGGATAACTTGCCAGCTTTGTCTGATATCGCCTTTCCTATACCTGCCTTTAACCCAGAGGTAATCAAGCAACAGTCCCAGCAATTACAGCGCACAGAAAACGCTCAACCTGCCATTGGAGCCTTGAGCCTGGGATTGTATAAAATCTTGCAAAACGTGGGATTTAAGCCCGATTTTGTGGCTGGTCATAGCTTTGGGGAATTAACCGCACTTTGGGCGGCTGGGGTGTTTAGTGATGAGGATTATTGTTACCTGATCAAAGCCAGGGGTCAAGCCATGACCGTTCCCCAAGGGTCTCATGATTGCGATCGCGGTACGATGTTAGCCGTCAGTGGTGATGTGGCAAAAATTAAGCAACTGATCGCCGGCATGGCCAAGGTGCAGATTGCTAATTATAATGCTCCAGAACAAGTAGTACTGTCTGGTTCTAAACCGGAAATTGCCACCCTGGAGAAAGTATTAAGCAAACAGGGCTATACTGTTACCCCTTTACCTGTTTCTGCTGCTTTTCACACTCCCTTTGTTCACCATGCAAGTCAACCCTTTGCAGAGGCGCTCAATCGAGTGACCTTTAATACTCCTCAAATTCCTGTCTATGCAAACATGACGGGTAATGCCTATCCGACGGAGGCAACTGCCATCAGGAAACTGTTGGAAGCCCACCTTCTGAATGCAGTTCAGTTTGCACAGGAAATCGAAAATCTGTATGCCCAAGGAGGATATTGCTTTGTTGAAATTGGGTCCCGACAAATTCTGACCAACTTGGTTAAGCAGACATTAGGCGATCGCCCCCATGTAGCCATTGCCCTCAACCCCAGTCGCCAAAAAGACAGTGATGTCCAACTGCGTCAAGGAGTCATCCAACTCCGAGTAATAGGACTGTCCCTGAAGGATCTTGATGCTTCTCCCCGAAAATTGCCTGCTCAAAAAAGCAAATCTAAAGGATTATCTATTAAGCTCAATGCCACCAACTACATCAGTGACAAAACAAAAGCTGCCTTTGAATCTGCTTTCAAACCTGAGCCTGTAGTGCAGCTAGCTTCCACCCCTCTTGATCAGGTTGTTTCTGATGCAGCAACTGTTGTTTTAGATTCTCCTGCTCAAACTTTCGTTGCTTCCACAAATGATGAGGTTCCCATTACCCCTGTCTCTGTGATGGAAGAGTCGGTATCTCTAGGAGAAATTTACCATCAATCTGATTACCAATTTATTATCTCTAAGGACGAAACAAATATCATGAATAACTCTACTCATAATACTATCGCCTATCTTTTCCAACAGTTTTATCAACACCAAAAAGAAATGCTACAGGTTCACGAACAATACGTGAAGACTCAATCCCAGAGTTTTCAAGCATTTCTACAATTATTGCAACAACAGGAAGTGATGATTCCTCAAAGTTCTACTATTGCCGAGCAAACAGTTGTTGTACCAGCACCAGTGGTGCAACTTCCTAAGACCCCAGCCGCACCTATAGTAGAACCGCCCCAGACACCCGTCGTTCCTGTGGCTGAACTTCCCAAGACCCCTGTGGCACCTGTAGTAGAACCTCCCCAGGTAACTCCTGTAGCTGAACCCGTTCATATCTCCCATATTGCCAGCTATTTAGAGCCTCGTTATTCTGCCCCCGCTCCTCAACCCACACCAGTTGTAACCGAAACTGCTTCTCCTGCGGCGAATGAAAGCTACATTAGCCGAGCATTAATGGAGGTTGTCAGTGATAAAACTGGTTATCCTACAGAAATGTTGGAATTAGAGATGGATTTAGAAGCGGATTTAGGCGTTGACTCCATCAAGCGTGTAGAAATTATGGGAACTCTACATGAATCTTTTCCTCAGTTACCCAAACTTAGCCCCGAAGAACTCGCGGAAAAGCGTACCCTGGCGCAAATTGTCCAATATTTGGCAGGACAAATCATGGTGGCAGAAAAAAAAATAGCTTAGTTAATGTGGCTCCGAGTCCTCGGAGTCATGGAGAGATTGGACGTTACCAGGTGAAACTGATGTCTTTACCCGCCCCTGATTTTTGGAATGTTCCTAACACTCCTTACCAAACTTGTTTATTAACCGATGATGGTTCATCAACCACGACTGAAGTGGCTCAATGTTTAAGCGATCGGGGATGGCAGGTTATAGTTCTCAGTTTCCCTAATTCTTTAGTTCCTAAGCGTCCCGTTCTTCCTGCTGCTGCTCGGCGTGTGGTTCTGACAAATTTGAGTGAAGAACATTTACAAGCTCAATTAGCAGGGATTTTTCAGACTTATGGTTTGATTGGAACTTTTATCCATTTACACCCTATCAGCCAGTACCTTTACCATCAACCAAATACTCTAGTAAATCCTGATAAGGCCATTCTTAAGCAAGTATTTTTATTAGCTAAACATCTCAAATCTAGCCTCACTCAAGCAGCAGGGCAAGGAAGAAGTAGTTTTTTGACTTTGGCTCATTTAGATGGAGAGTTTGGATTAAGTGGACAACAGGATTTTAGTGCAGTTAGTGGCGGATTATTTGGATTAACCAAAACCTTAAATTTAGAGTGGCCTGCTGTATTTTGTCGTTCCCTTGATATTAGTCCTGATTTAGATGCAGCTACTACTGCTCAAATTATCCTCGCAGAACTACATGATCCCAATGCTTTAATTCAAGAAGTGGGCTATACCAAAAAAGGTCGTGTTACGTTGACTTGTGAATTGGCTGATTTAGGAGTTTAAATTGTCAGGAGTTTAGGAAAATAATCTCAACTAAACTCCTGTTTAATTTTGTCCATTAGCAATAAATTAACGTGAGTTCGACGGCTGAAAAAACCCCTCTCCAAACCTCTCCCCTACAAGGAGAGAGGCTTTAAAATCTCCATTTTTCGTCCATATTTTGTGGTCTTTGCTCCCCTCTCCGTGTCGGAGCGAAAAGTCTGTAGCTTGCTTCCCGCAGGGTGCGCCGGCTTCCGGCGATGCCTACGGCAACGTTTACGACGAACAGAACTTTTCAAGACAGAGGGATTGGGGGAGAGGTCAAAAAAGACTTGTCGAACTCACGTTAGATCATATCAAGTTCTGCTAATTACGTATAATTTGGTTTGATATATACCGGGTAATAGATCACAGGTATTTTTCACTATTACCCATTACTAAATACCAATCGCCACAGACATTATTCGGACTTGAACGAGCATGATATTATTACTCGTTTCATTTAACATTTGTAGTCAATAAATAATAACTGCTAATTACTTAATTTTACCCATGAATACTAATACTAAGCTAAATTCATCATCTGTCGTTGTTGTCAGTGGTGGTGGCAGAGGAATTACATCGGAATGTATTATTTATTTGGCTCGGCAATATAAATGTAGATTTATTCTGCTTGGTCGTTCTGCTTTAGCAGCAGAACCGGAATGGAGTATTGCTTGTGTTGATGAATCGGAATTAAAAAAACGAATTATGCAACATTTAATAGAGCAGAAAGAAAAACCAACCCCCATAAAAGTGCAGAATATTTATAAAAAAATATGCCAAAGTCGGGAAATTTATCAAACCCTAGCTGATATCAAAGAAGGAGGTGGTGAAGCAGAATATTTAAGTGTTGATGTGACGGATGCCTCTGCTTTAAAATCTGCATTAGCTCCTGTCGCCGGACGCTTGGGAAACATTACAGGCATTATTCATGGAGCAGGAAATCTAGCAGATAAATTAATTGAAAATAAAACAGAACAGGATTTTGAAACTGTTTATAATGTAAAAATAGAAGGTTTACATAGTTTGATTAATTGTGTAGATATCTCACAATTAAAGTTTATTGCTTTATTTTCTTCCTTTGTTTCTTTTTATGGCAATGTCGGTCAATCTGATTACTCCTTAGCTAATGAAATTTTAAATAAATACGCTTACTTGTTGCAGATAAAATATCCAGAGTGCCATGTGGTTTCTTTTGGATGGGGGCCTTGGGATGGAGGCATGGTAACGCCACAACTGAAACAATTATTTGCACAAAAAAATATTAAACTAATTCCTCTTAGTGTGGGGGCAGAAATTTTGGCGGAAGAGTTAACCCAAGACCACACAAAAGTTCCCCAACTTATTATTATGAGTCAAGGAATTTCTGTCTTACCAAAAGCTTTTAGTCCAGAAAAACGTAGTTATCGTTTATATCGGCGCTTAACCTTACAGGGTAATCCTTTTGTTTACGATCATGTAATCGGTGGTAATGCTGTTTTACCTGCTGTTTGTGCCTTAGCTTGGATGACAAATATTTGTGAGCAATTTTATCCTGGTTATCATTTTTTGAGTTGTCAAAAATATAAGGTGCTTAAGGGTATTGTTTTTGATGATAACTTAGCTAATTTATACTGTCTTGATTTAACCGAAGTAGAAAAATCTGAGGAAGAAATTCAGTTAGAAGCGTTAATTTGGAGTGAAACCCCTAAAGGTATTCCTTTATATCATTATCGGGCATTGATTAACATTAGTCAAAAATCCCATGCTCAACAAGCTTTAACTTTTGAAGATTTTAACTATTATGAATCTTCTTTGAGTTTAGATCCTTATCAACAGGGGATCTTATTTCATAATCAGAGATTTAGAGGTATTCAAAAGATTCTCGAAATCACTCCTAATAAGTTAATTGCTTCATGTTTTTTACCAGAAATATCTCCTGCTGAACAAGGGCAATTTTTAACCCAGTCTTTTAATCCTTACACAACCGATATGTTTTTTCAATGTTTATTAATCTGGGTAAGACAAACCTATGGCTTAGGTAGTTTACCTCTGGAATTAACGGCATTGAAACAGTTTTATACTCTCCCTTTTAACCAGGAATTTTTGATTAACTTATCTATTGAAGAGCAGAGCGAAACTAAAGTAGTTGCCAGTGCGATCGCCTGTGATACTCAAGGAAAAGTATATCTGGAAGCTACTAATATGCAGGTAACTACAAGTGCGCGTTTAAATCAACTATTCCTGAATAATACGGTCGCTGCTAAAAATACCGTTTGTATGTAATTGTTGTCTTTTTCTACAAACCCAATCGTGTATCCGTCTTATTGGAGTATATATGGAACGTTCTCGACTTGCTATTGTTGGCTTGGATTGCTTTTTAAATCAGCATTTTAATTCAGCAATCTTCTCGGCATTAATTTATGATGGCAAGACCATCAAAGACATTAATCATCTTGATAATAAGGTAGAATCTTTCACTATCTTATCGAAAATCTCTCATCAAGCTCTGCAAGACTGCCAAGTTAATTGTCATAAAAATGTTGCTGTCATTACTGCCCATAACGAAACTGTAAATCCTCATAATTCGGCAGAAAATTTGGGGAAAAATCTATCGAATTTATGGAATTTTACAGCAATTACATTTAATTTAGATGGGCAGAAAGATTGTTTACTGAAAGCGTTAGAAATTGCCCAAATCCTGTTAACTGCAAAGGAAGTTGATACGGTAATTATTAGTGTAGTCAATTCTGAGCTTAATACTTATAGCGTTAATGGTGGAGCCATTATTGTAAAAGATTATGCAGTGGCTCAAAAAGATGGCGATCGCATTTATGCGGTACTAGAAAGCTTCACCCGCATTGCAGATACCCTCTCTCCTTCATCAGTAGCCATTCAACAAAGTTGTGAAAAAGCTTTGCACCAAGCCAACATCAGCCCTCCAGAAGTTGGCTATATTGAAGTTTGCCACCAAAACCTAGCAGAAGAAAATAGCCCAGAATTTATCGGCTTAATTAATGCTTACGCTACGCATCAACATGACCTTACTTGCGCTGTTGGTAGTATAAAGGCAAATCTGGGTGATTTGGGTATTGCGACGGGAGTCATTAGCTTAATTAAAACAGCCCTATGTGTTTATCATCGCTATTTGCCAGCATACCCCCAATGGCAGCAACCCCAACACCCGGAAATCTGGCAAAATAGTCCCTTTTATGTGCCTACAAGTTCTTATCCTTGGTTTTTGTCAAAGAACCAGGAAAAGCGCCAAGCTGCTGTGAATTTGGTTGCAGAAGATGGTACTTATGGTCATATTATTCTCTCAGAAGACACGACTCAAACCAGCCGCAGCCCTAGCTATTTACCCTACGCTTCGTTTTACCTTTTTCCCATCGCTGCTGATGAGGCTTCATCTTTGCAGATACAACTAGATGATTTAGCTGCCAAAATTGAAACTAGTTTATCTTTACCTCAGACTGCCCAAGAAAATTTTAGCCAATTTCAACGTAATTCCCCATCTCCTTACGTTATAGCGATTGTTGGGGAGAACAAAGAAACCCTACAACGGGAAATTAAACAAGCGCAAAAAGGTATTGAGAAAGCATTTAGGGAAGGAAAATCTTGGAAAAGCCCCAAGGGAAGTTATTTTACTCCCAAACCCATTGGTAAACAGGGAAAAATCGCTTTTGTTTATCCAGGCGCTTTTAATTCCTATTTAGGTATGGGACGCAATCTGTTCCAATTGTTTCCCCAATTATGGAACCGCATCGCCAGTTTAGTTAAAGATCCCAATCAATTCTTACAAGCAAAACACCTGTACCCCAGAAGCCAATATTCCCTATCGCAGCGAGATTTAGAAGCCTTAGAAACTGAGTTTATCGCCAATCCCTTATCCTTACTAGAAACCGGAACTGGTTTTGCGGTAATGTTCACGGACATTATGCAGCAATATTTCCAGATTAAACCCCAAGCAGCCTTTGGTTACAGCATGGGGGAAAGTACCATGATGTATAGTTTGGGAGTTTGGGCTAATGCTGATGCAGGAAGTCAATATATCCATTCTTCCCCACTGTTCCGCGATCGCTTAATTGGGACAAAACAAACAGTAGCAGAATATTGGGGCGAACCAACTGGGGAAAATTTATGGAGTAGTCATGTGTTAATGGCTGCACCAGCAGCAGTCAAACAATGCTTAGAACAAGAACCACGAGTTTATCTTACCCACGTTAACGCACCCCAAGAAGTGGTGATTGCTGGCGATCCCCAAGGCTGTTTACGGGTGATTGAACGCTTACAATGTGATGCTTTTCGTTCTCCGTCGGATATGGTGCTGCACTGTGAAGCTATGCAGTCAGAATTTGCCGCATTTATGCAGCTGAACACTGTCAATATGGGAACACCACCAGACACAGTATTTTATTCCTCTGCTAATTATCAACCAATTCCTTTAGAACAGTTAGCGATCGCGCAAAACTTATCACAAGGAGTCTGTCAACCCTTGGAATTTCCCCGTTTAATTGATCGTGCTTATCAAGATGGGGTCAGAATTTTCCTAGAGTTAGGATCAGGCGGTAGCTGTTCTCGTTGGATTACAGAAACTCTCCAAACACAAGATCACCTCGCTATGTGCATCAATCGTCGAGGTGCAGATGATTTGGCTACCATTGTTAAAATGTTAGCCCAATTGGTAAGCCATAAAGTAGACCTGGATTTATCACCCCTCTATCTTTCCCAGGAAACGCCAACCGAAATTACCACCTTGAAGGAAACAGTTCCCTCCTTGGTAGCTTCTCCTCCTTGTCTATTTAACGAAGATGATATTTTAGAGTTTATTGAGGGGAAAGTATCAAAGGTCTTTGGTGAAAGCTATCAAGAAATTGATAACTACAGTAGACGAGTAAGAATGCCCTCACCTCCCTTTTTATTTGTGAGTCGTGTAACTCAGTTAGAAGGGAAATTAGGTGATTATAAATCAGGATTTATTGAAACAGAATATGATATTCCCCAAGATGCTTGGTATGCAATCGATGGTCAGTTAACTGTCGGCATTTGTAAAGAAGCTGGTCATGGACTGTTGATGTTATTAAGTTATCTGGGAACAGATTTTGAAAATCAAGGTAAACGTTCTTTCCGCTTATTAGATTTATCAGCAACTTTCCTTTTTGAACAGCCAGAAACCATAAAAACATTGAAGTGTCGAGTCAAGATTACTTCTTCTGTGAAAACCGAAAAAAGTTTACTCGTCTTTTTCCAAGGAGAAGCTTTAATTGGCGATCAAGTGTGGATGAAACTCCATGACGGCTGTGCAGGACTCTTTTCCGATGAAGAATTAGAACAAGGGCAAGGAATTGTTATTTCCGAAAGTGAAGCAAGAGAACGTCAGCGAATTACAAAACAACACTTTACACCTCTACTAACTTGTTCTAAATCAAATTTCACATCAGAAGAAATTCTTGCCTTAACTATAGGTGATTTGGGCGAGTGTTTTGGGGAAGAATATCAACAAAATTCCCTAAATCCATCCTTAAGATTACCACCAGCAAAACTACTCATGTTAGATGATGTGATGATGGTTAATCCACAGGGAGGAGTAGCCGGACTAGGGTTAGCCATTGGGTCAAAAGAAGTCACACCGGAAGATTGGTATTACTTCTGTCATTTTCGCAATGATCCGACCATGCCGGGGAATTTAATGATTGAAGGATGTATCCAATTAGTGCAGTTTTATTGTTTATTTTTAGGGTTACAAACTCGAACCAAAGATGCTCGTTTTCAAATCATTCCTGGCAAAACTCAAGCAGCACGTTTTCGAGGACAAGTTACCCCCCAAACAGGCACATTAATGTATCAAATGGAGGTATTAGAACTTGGACTCTCTCCTCAACCATACGCTGTGGCTAATGTGGATGTTATTTTTGGCGGAAAAACCATTGCTACTATTAAAAATATTGGTGTTCAGCTTGTTGAAAAACCACTTGCCATCAAAAATTCTCTCACTGAGATTAATCATCAACCCGTTTTATTCAATGAAGAACAACTAAAGCAATTCGCCAAAGGCTCAGTTGCGGCTTGTCTTGGTTCAGAATTTGATATATATGAAAATCGTCAATCTGTTCGCCTACCTAATGGAGAGTTTCAGTTAGTTAGTCGAGTTTTAGAAATAGAAGGCAAACGTCATGAACTGCAAAAACCTTCCCAAATAATTACAGAATATGATGTGAAACCTGATGCTTGGTTTTACGAACATAATGCTTACCCCACTTTGCCCTACTGCACCTACATTGAAATTGCTGGACAACCTTGCATTTTCTTAGGGGTTTATATGGGGGCAACCTTATTATCTCCTGATGATGACCTGCATTTTCGCAATTTAGATGGGCAAGGGACAATTCTTAAAGAAATTGACCTCAGAAATAAAACTATTACTGATAAAGTCCGTCTTCTATCTACGACTGCTGTGAAAGGGGCAATAATTCAAAAATATGAGTTTGAATTATCCTGTGAAGGAGAACCATTTTATCGCGGTAATATGGTATTTGGTGACTTTAGCACCGCCGTTTTAGCGAATCAAGTGGGGTTAGATGGGGGAAAACGCCTCAAACCTTGGTATCAAGAACATGAAACTTCTGCTTCTGATTTAACAACAATTGCCTTAAAAGACCCCAATTGGCGGCAGAAACTCTATCAAATTAATCCGAATAAACCCCATTATCGCCTCTCGGAAAAATATTTAGATTTTCTGGATGAAATGTTCATCATTGAAGATAGTGGAAACTATCAAAAAGGGTATATATATGCTAGAAAATCAATTACCCCTCAAGATTGGTATTTTCCTTTTCATTTTTATCAAGATCCGGTCATGCCTGGAGCCTTGGGAGTGGAATCAATTATCCAAGCGATGCAGGCCTATGCTTTGCAATTAGACTTAGGTAAATCATTCAAAAATCCTCGATTTGGTCAAGCTATTAATCACGAAATCACTTGGAAATATCGGGGACAAATTACGCCAGAAAATCATTTGATGTCTTTGGAAGTTCATATTTCTAATATTGAAGTTGCGTCTGACCGCATCACAATTATTGGTGATGCCAGTTTGTGGAAAGAAGACTTAAGAATTTATGAAATTAAAGATATTGCTCTGTGCTTAGTAGAAGCATGATTTACGCATGAAAACGGAAAATTAAGGGTATAGGGGTATAGGGGTATAAATAAATGTTTGCAACCCTCACACCCTTACACCCTTACACCCAGTCTCAACAGACAACCTGGGTTTGTAAGTCCTAAGAAATTCGCAATAAACCAACAATACCCATTCAATCATTATTTGAGGTTATCAAAAATGCTCACTCAAGGTACATCCATCCCTACCCTAAATCCACCAGATTCTATTGCTTTCGATCATACAAGTATTCAACAAAAACTACTGAACTTGCATCAACCTTGCTATGTATTTTTAAAAAATAATCAAATAGGAATATCCCATCAACCCATTGAAGGCATACAAGCACAAATGATGGTGAATGCCATCTTACCCCAAAAATTGGGCGATCGCAGTTTTCTTGACTTTCATGGAGTTAACTATGCTTATGCGGCTGGTGCAATGGCGGGGGGTATAGCCTCGGAAATCCTAGTCATTACCTTGGGAAAAGCGGGATTTTTAGCCAGTTTTGGCTCAGCAGGATTAGTACCGCAACGGGTAGAAAAAGCCATCTTACAAATTCAACAAGCCCTACCCACTGGCCCTTACGCCTTCAATTTGATTCATAGCCCCTCAGAAGAAGCTCTAGAGCAAGGGGCTGTGGAACTTTACCTCAAACATGGGGTGAGAACAGTAGAAGCCTCCGCCTACATGGATTTAACCCCTCATATTGTCCGCTACCGTGCAGCCGGGCTACACCTCAATTCTCAAGGAGAAATTCAAACCCACAATAAAGTCATTGCCAAAATTTCTCGCTCTGAAGTAGCTCAAAAATTTCTGCAACCAGCCCCGCTAAAATTCCTCAAATCCCTAGTAGAACAGGGATATATTACACCGTTACAAGCTGCTTTAGCCGAAAAAGTCCCCTTGGCAGATGATATTACCGTTGAAGCCGATTCAGGGGGACACACTGATAACCGTTCCTTGGTGTGTCTACTACCCAGCATTATCGCCCTGCGGGATGAAATTCAACAGCAATACCATTATGAACATCCCGTAAGAGTAGGTGCGGCTGGCGGCATTGGCACACCGGAAGCGGCTTTAGCTGCCTTTATGATGGGGGCTAGCTACATTGTCACAGGTTCGATCAACCATAGTTGCATAGAAGCTGGAACCTCTGACCGTACCAAACAATTATTAGCCCAAGCAAGCATGGCTGACATGGTGATGGCACCCTGCGCTGATATGTTTGAAATGGGGGTTAAGGTACAACTACTGAAACGGGGTAGTTTGTTCCCCATGCGCGCACAAAAATTGTATGACTTTTATAAAACTTATGGAGGAATTGAAGAGATTCCCCCAGAGATACGTCAAACTCTAGAAACACAAATTTTCCGCAAAAATTTAGATCAAGTTTGGGATGAAACCGTTGCTTATTTTTCCCAACGAGATCCTGAACAAATTGCACGAGCTAATAACAACCCTAAACGTAAAATGGCTCTGATTTTTCGCTGGTATTTAGGATTATCTTCTCGTTGGTCAACTAGTGGAGATGAGCAGCGCCAAATGGATTATCAAATCTGGTGTGGCCCCGCGATGGGTTCCTTTAATGAATGGGTGAGAGGTTCCTATTTAGAATTGCCTGAAAATCGCACAGTTGTTGATGTAGCCACCCATATCATGCAAGGTGCAGCCTATTTATATCGTCTACAAAATTTGAAATTACAAGGTCTTAACCTGCCATCCCAATACTGTTATTACCGTCCATTCCATATTTAGCTTTTGCCACAATAACCCACACATATTAACAAGGAATTATGACTAATAAAACCATCGATTCTCCTTTTGCTCCTGGACTGCCAGCCCTTTATATTGTGGCATTTTTATCAGGAATGTCTTTAGGGTTATTTAACCCATTTATTTCCACTCTGATGAAACAAAATAACATCAATGATATTGTCATTGGTGCTAACTCTACACTCTACTTTTTTATCATTGCTATTGGCACCCCATTAGTTACCAAAATTCTCAGTAAGATAGGTTTACGTAAAACCATGATGTTAGGGTTTTTGCTCATGGGAATAACTGCACCTTTATTTCCCTTCACAACCCAATTGTCTGCTTGGTTTTTGATACGTGCCGTGATGGGTTTAGCTTGTTGTTTATATCTTATCTCTGGACAAACTGCTATCAACTATTTCTGTAATGATAAAAATCGGGGCATTGTTAATGGGTTAGATGCTTTATGTTTTAGCTTAGGATTTGGCATCGGGCCAGTCATGGGAGCAGCTTTTTATAATGCTTCTCCTAAAACAACATTCCTCTTAGGCAGTGGATTAATTTTGAGTGGCATTATTGTCGTATATTTAGGACTACCAGAAAAAGAAATTAAGTTTCAAATCCCCCGTTTCCAAATTATCAAAAAGCTGAAACTACCCTTACATGGTTCCTTTGCCTATGGTTTTAGTGTCGCCACATTAGTATCTCTTTATCCTCTCTATTTACTAGAACAAAATTATGGTGTTGAGCGCATTGGTTATATTTTCGGGCTATTTATTTTAGGAGGATTAATATCAACAGTTCCAGTAAGTCATTTAGCTGATCGCATAGGTAAAATTAAAGTATTAAAGTATAGTGTGATTGTCGTGATTATTTCGGTTATCGGTTTATCTTTTATCGACGACCCCAATATCACGCCTTTCTTAGCTTTTATTTCTGGTGTAGGAATGAGTCCCATTTTTCCCCTATCCTTGGCTTTAATTGGGTCAAGACTGGCAGTTGATGAATTGTCCTCTGGCAGTGCTTTATTTACCTCCATTTATAGTGCGGGATGTACGGCTGGACCAATTTTATCGGCAATAGTGATGACACTCCTCGGAACACAATATATTTTTGTGCTAATGATGGTTATTTTTGTTTTATTTTTCCTGAGTTTAAGTAAACAGAATAAATATAACCATTCACTTCTAAGCGTTGAACGTTAGGAGATTGTTTAACAAGTTCTTGGTTGTGATTGTCAGCATTTACTGATCCCCCTAATTCCCCGTTGTAGACAGTGGCGTGGATTTAGGGGGATATGAAATATTTAGCTTCTTTAACGCAGAGTAAGGCTGTGGTTAGCGCCGAGACACGCAGAGATTTTCTCATGATAATTCGCTAGTTTTTGATGAAGGTTGGTAGTGCTGCTTTCATTTTCCGCGATTGGGGTGCTTGTTATTACAGGTATCCCTTCGTCTTTTTGCGGCTATAATAAAGTATATTTTTATGACACTGAGATAGAATTTCTTGACAAATTAGGATTAAAAATGGCTGAAAGCTTTAATTTTTATGGTGTCGCTTAATGATTCTTGGAAAATTCTCTTCCTAAAGAGGGATTACTAATAGACCTCAAAATAAGCTTTATAGTAAAACTATGTACATTAATTTATTGGGGTTAATTATTTGATTATTGGTTATAAAAAATACAATAAACTCCTTCGGAGTAAAGGTTTGTCAAGCAACAGTGATTGATTTCATTGATAATAATGATAATCAAAATAATAACTATGGCTGGTCAATATCTGCGAAATCTAATCCAGATGATTTTCCTGAGCATATCTAAGCAGAGAAGAATATATATATCATTCCTAAGATTTAGGTATAAATTCCTTCATCTAGCCAGTTACTTTTAAGGCAGTAGAAAATACTGGTTTGGAGTTGTGGAATTGCCAATAAGAGACGCAGGAGACAGGAATGAACCAAAGTTTAGTCAGAGTGCTATTGGTTGATGATGGTGAAAGTGATTACATCTTAACTTGTAATTGGTTCAGTGAATTTCGGGTAGCTAACTGCGAGTTAGAATGGGTAGATAATTATGAAGCGGCAAAAGTAGCGATCGCCAACAATCAGCATGATATATATTTAGTAGACTATCGTTTAGGCTCCCGCAGTGGACTAGAACTGTTACGTGAAGCAATTGCCGATGGCTGCACCTCTCCGATAATTTTGCTCACAGGTCAAGGAGACGCAGAAATAGATATAGAAGCCATGAAAGCCGGAGCGGTAGATTATCTAGAAAAGAACCAACTGAATGCACCTCTCCTAGAACGTTCTATTCTCTATGCTATCGAGCGTAAACAAATAGAGAAAAAAATTCGTGAACAAGCGGCGCTTTTGGATATTGCCAATGATGCCATTTTTGTACAAGATTTGGACGGGAACGTTTTATTCTGGAACGAAGCAGCAGCAAGGCTTTACGGTTGGCAAAAAGCAGAAGCAATTAACAATAAAATTCAAAACCTCTGGCAAGAAAAAAACTTAGCCTTATTGCAAAAATCGCTGAATGAACTACAGCAAAAAGGTTCATGGAAGGGAGAATTATATCAAACCACAAAATCTGGTAGAGAAATTATTGTTGAAAGCCGTTGGACATTAGTACATGAGTTTGGAAATAAATCCCAATGTATACTCGTTGTCAACACAGAAATCACCCAAAAAAAGCAACTAGAAGCTCAATTTCTTCGCGCTCAACGATTAGAGAGTATTGGCACCCTAGCGAGTGGTATTGCCCATGACCTCAATAATGTTCTGGCTCCTATTTTGATGACAGCACAACTTTTAGAGTCACAAATCAAAGATGAACGTTCTCAGCGACTATTGCCAATATTGATTACTAACGCTAAGCGCGGGGCTAACTTAGTTAAACAAGTATTATCATTTACTCGCGGTCTTGAAGGTGAACGCACCTTATTGCAATTAAAACACCTGGTTGGAGAAATTCAGCAAATTATTAAAGAAACGTTTCCCAAATCAATTGAATTGGCGGCGCACATTTCCCAGAATCTTTGGACTGTTTCTGGTGATGCTACCCAATTACATCAAGTACTGATGAACTTGTGTGTTAATGCCCGTGATGCTATGCCCAAGGGTGGTACTTTGAAAATCACGGCGGAAAACTTCTTGATAGACGAAAATTATGCCAGAATGAATATAGATGCCAAAGTTGGCCCCTATGTAGTAGTTACAGTTACTGATACGGGAATTGGTATTTCCTCAGACATACTAGATCGGATATTTGAGCCATTCTTTACCACGAAAGAATTGGGTAAAGGCACAGGATTAGGACTTTCAACCGTACTTGGCATTATTAAAAGTCACGGCGGTTTTATTAATGTATATACAGAAGAGGGGGAAGGCAGCCAGTTTAAAGTGTATCTACCTGCTCAGGATACCAAAGAGCTTTTAGAAGAAGCAGCGCTAGAATTATCTCCAGGAAATGGAGAGTTAATCTTAGTTGTTGATGATGAAGCTGCTATTAGAGATATTACGAAAACATCTCTAGAGTCTTATAATTATAAAGCAATTACAGCTAGTGATGGAATTGAGGCGATCGCCTTATATGCAGAACGCCAAGACGAAATCTCTTTAGTGTTGACGGATATGGTAATGCCCTCTATGGATGGCTTAACAACTATTCGGACATTACAAAAAATTAATCCTCTTGTAAAAATAATTGCTGTTAGTGGCTTGGCTGCTCATGATAAAGTCAACGCAGCTTATAATATGGGTATCCAAGCATTTTTATCGAAGCCATACACTGCTAACCAACTATTAAAAACAATTAATGCAGTCCAGCATAAGAATTAATTCTTGTTGCTCGGCTTATATTATTTGTAGATTTGGATAATTGCTAATTAGTAATAGTAATAAATAATTATATATTCAATTGATATTTTATGACTATGGAATCAGTGCTGCCATCTACACCCATTGTTGCAATTAAACCCAAAATTGAAGATAGTTTTGCTATCACTTTCGCACCTTTATCTCTAGAAGAAATTTACGCTCTAGCCGATGACTCTGCTAACGGTGCGGTAGTAGTAATGAGTGGAATGGTTCGCAATCAAACTGACGGAAAACCCGTACTTGCCTTAGAATATCAAGCTTATGAACCAATGGCGTTGCGTGTATTTTATCAAATAGCAGCAGACATTCGCTCGGCTTGGCCTGCTGTCAATCGGGTAGTAATTCATCATCGTATTGGACGTTTGCAGGTAGGACAAATCAGCGTTTTAGTAGCTATTGGTTGTCCCCATCGTAGTGAGGCCTTTGAAGCTTGTCGCTATGCAATTGATATTCTGAAACATAACGCCCCCATTTGGAAAAAAGAACATTGGCAAGATGGTTCTAGCACTTGGGTAAGTATTGGTGCTTGTGAACAGTCAGGACAAAATTGCTAAAATTCCCGCAGTGCTTGTCTATAGCAGTGTTTCGTCTAGGTAAAAACTTACCCCACAGCTTCTAAACTATGGGGTAATGGCAACGATTTTCGCTAACTTTATTAACTTCTTAATAAGGCGCTGCGAGTTTCTGGCCCAACTACACCATCTACACGTAAACCATTATTGGCTTGAAACTCACGCACTCGGCGGACTGTTACCGTACCATAATATCCTGTGGGTTCCACACCAAGCGCTCTCTGTACTTCGGAAACTGCTGAACCGCGAGAACCAAAGCTTAGTGTTACAGGGCCACCGATTGGTGGTTGGTTTTGGTTCCCTCTAAACAGTGCGTTGCGGGTTTCTGGGCCGACGATACCATCTGCACGTAAGCCATTATTGGCTTGAAACTCGCGCACTCGCCGAGCTGTTACTGCACCATAATACCCTGTGGGTTCCACACCGATCGCTCTCTGCACTGCGGAAACTGCTTGTCCACGAGAACCAAGGCGCAGTGTTACAGTTCCACCAACACCAGGGCCGGGTTGAGTTGGACGGCCGCCAGACATTCCACTCACCCATCTAGCTGCTACGTATCTGTTACCAGATAGGCGAGCAAAACCGTTGACGTTACCAGTGGAATTGATTTGAGTTCCGTTAGGGATACAGTCTACGACTTTGGCATTGGTGCTAGGAGAGGTACGCACATTTAGACAACTGCCGTTAGTACGCACGTATGCTGCCAAAGCACCATTAACTTGAGTTAAGGCTGTAAACAATACCATCAAGCCAGCTACAGACAGCCAAGCGGAAGACTTGAGCAATTTGCCCCAGCTAAAATCAAACTTTGGTAGTTCATATTCGAGATATTCAGTCTGACCATTTGCCTCTTGGTTAGCAATGACCATAGAGGAATAAGCAATAAATTCCATTGGTGAACACCTTATGACTAACAGCTAAAAGATGAGAATAAATACCAGATTTGTGTACTTTATACTACTGATCATAAAGTCTTTTCCCTTTATGTATCAGCAAAAAGTAAGAAAATTTATAAAAACAATTGTCGGCACGTTTTTTATCATTGATCAAATTTAAAGAAATATCAGCAAATACTCATCTTTTTACTCATAGTTAACCAGAATGTTTTTATTTATTAGAAGTATAAAAACTATCGGTACGTATCTGACTACCATTACGCCAAATTTCCACTTGTTCCGGACTAACTACGTAAGAGAAACTACCATTATCTGCCTGATATCTATCTTTACCAATACTCCAAGCTGGTATTTTGACGGGTTGGGTTGGATTTTGTTTCAACTCACCAATATAAAACAATTGCCCATTTTCGTTGCAGACTCGGACTACTATGTTTTTTGTCTCACCTTCAAGCAGCGTTAAACCACTGCATCCCGTATCAGTAACTATTGGTGCAAAGGCTACGGGAATGTTTTGTGCGGGTGAAACTGGCTGTTCTATGGGGATGGGGATGGAGGGAGTAGGGGAAGAATTATTTTCAGGTTTGCTTGGGGGATTTTCCCGTACTCGCCTGATTTGATTAACTTTAGCAGTATTACTAGCAACAGGTTGTGAGGGAATTTTGTTGGCGGTAGCAGATGCTAAAACAGTCATTGGGTTAACCGCTACTTTCCCATTGGGATAATATTCAAAGTGTAAATGTGGTGCAGTACTATTACCTGTAGACCCCATTTCCGCGATGATTTGTCCTTGTCTCACTTGTTGACCTTTGCTGGCTAACAAACGGCGATTATGTCCGTAAACAGTGACGCTACCATTGGGATGTTTAATTTCGATAGCATTACCTAGTCCCCATTCATCCCATCCGGCTTTAACCACTTTCCCAGTCGCCGCCGCGAAAATGGGTGTTCCAGATGGGCCGGCAATATCAATTCCTTCATGTTGATATTTGCGAAAGCCTTGGGAAATATATCCTTGCGTAGGCCAAATCAAGTTAGTACTAAGAGTTGGAATAGGAATGGCTATAGGTTTTTGTGGAATTTGAGAATTACCTGCTACTTGAGTTGAGGCACTAGTATTTGTACTGGGGACTGCAATTAAAGAGGCTAAAGTAATACATACATAACTAAAGCAGCGAAGGATAGTATTTTTTTTGGCTAGTTTTAAAAGCATAAAAAATTTTTCGGATACATAATTGATATTCGCTATTTCATGCTCATGCTGGAATTATCAGGGAAGTTTTTGGTCAAATTTATAACTTTAATAGATACCTTACATAAAATGGACGGACGCTGTACTCTGAAAGTGTCACGGTAAGTTAAATTTATCAGAAAGACCTAAAAATAAGGCTTATTTAATAGAGTACCCACAATTTAGAAGGAAAATTGAAAATAGATAGTGGGTAAAAGGGGTGTAAGGGTATAGGGGTATAAGGGTATAAGGCAATACGCTTTATTTCAGATATAGGAAAAAATCACAAAACCTCGATACTGCTGGGTTTTGTTGTTTGAATGTTACTCCACTCAAGGTAATCTTCTGAGCTTGCAGGCAAGATGCTGATTCTAGCTAATCTTGCCATAGTCGGGAAATGATAATTATTTGACTTAGGATTTAAACTTTTGTTCCATTTGCAGAAATTGGGGAACGCCGACAAGGGCTTGAAAATCTTGAAAGTTCACTATGTCAGTAAAATTAGCTGTGGTTCCCTGTTCTTTGATATGACTTAAGCAAGCTGTTAAAGTTTGCGTTACTGCCAATAAACCAGTAAGGGGGAAAAACACGATTTTAAAGCCTAAATCTTGTAGTTCTGATGCGGATAGTGGGGGAGTTTTGCCGCCTTCAACGATATTGGCTACTAGGGGTGTGTGGGGGAAAGCTGAAGCGATCGCTTTCAATTCTGCCACAGACTGGGGAGCTTCCACAAATAGTATATCTGCGCCTGCCTCAATGTAAGCATGACCACGGGCGATCGCTTCCTCTAAACCCAATGGACCACGGGCATCGGTACGAGCAATAATGACTAAACCACTGTCACCCCGCGCCTCTACTGCTGCACGAATTTTGCCAGCGTGTTCAGATGTGGGTATAACTCGCTTCCCTTCAAAATGTCCGCACTTTTTCGGCCATTCTTGGTCTTCTAACAATACGCCCGCCACGCCCAACTGCACAGCATCCTTGATAGTCCGCATCACATTTAAAGCATTGCCATAGCCAGTATCTAAATCGGCAATGAGGGGAACACTCACAGACTGAGCAATACGCCCCACACTGTAGAGCGCTTCCGTAGCTGTGAGAAAACCGTAATCTGGCAAACCCAAAGTAGATGCAGCAATACCAAAACCACTGGTAGCCACGACATCAAAACCGATATTTTCAGCCAGTTTGGCACTCAGGCAATCGTAGATACCAGGAATTACAATAATTTCAGGATTTGCAAGTAACTGCCGCAGTTTGTGGCTAGAAGACATATAACATTACAACTTACGCAACAGTTTGAGGATACAGCAACTCATACCAATTCAAAATTCAAAATTTAAAAAATCAGATGCTATCTGGGTTTTACTTGAATTCAGTGAATTGGTATAACCACTGACACGCGCTCGCGTAATCAACTTTTAGAAACGCTCAACCCAAGGACGTAGCTCTACTTCCCATGTCCAAGCGCTACGGGGTTGGCGGAGAATGTTGAGATAGGTTTGAGCGATCGCATCTGGGTCTAGGGTACTATCAGGATTGTCTGCTGGATCTTGGCGCTGACTAGAGCGAATTGCCCCATCGATGACAAAATGAGCTACATGAATATTCTTAGGTGCAAGTTCTCTGGCAATACTCTGGGCTAAACCACGCAGGGCAAACTTACCCATTGCAAAGGGTGCCGACTGGGGATAACCTTTGACACTAGCTGAAGCTCCGGTAAAGAAAATAGCACCACTACCCTGCTGTAACATTCTTTTGGCTGCTTCTTGGGCTACTAGAAAGCCTCCGTAAGCCGAAACTTCTAAAGTTTTCGCCACATCAGCAGGGTCTAGATCAATTAAAGATCCCCGCACTCGCCAACTGGGATTATAAACAACCACACCAGGGGAACCTAACTTATGATCAACATCAATAAATAACTGCTTTACCTCATCTGGTTTGACTGCATCCGCAACAAAACTAACTGCGTCAATTTCACTACTCAACTGCTCTAGTTTATCTATTTGTCGAGCCGCTAAAGCTACTTTAAATCCTTCTTTGGCAAACAGGCGAGCAATGGAAGCGCTAAGTCCACTACCTGCTCCTACTATTAAAGCTGTTGTTGGCATGGGTTGAATTTTTCTAAAAGTCAAAAATTTTTAGCCAGTATATATAGGATTCATACTTGATTTCTAAAATCTTAAGTAGGGGAGCCACTGCGCCCTTACGGGTTCCCCGATAACGCCAGTGGCCTTACCTACAGATACTTAGATTTTGATGCGCCAGCACAGGCTACGCCAACAATAATCAAATCGGACTCCTATAAGCCTCAAATAGCATTTGCTTTTGCCTTGTGTCTGTATTCGTCAGGACGTACTCACAAAAATTTTCCCCCTCCCTACTCCCTAACCTACATAGGGATTATCAATTCTGTCTACAGAGACATTGTTAGACAATGGCAGACGACCTGGATTTAAACGTGGTTCTGCTGCATAGCCTACAGGAACTAAAACAGCGATCGCTAAATCAGGATTATCCGCCGCACCAATTACTTCTTTCACTTGGTCTTCAATCCAGCCGTTCATAAAGCAGGTGGATAAGCCTAAACTTTCTGCTGCTAATACCAAATGGGTAGCAGCAATAATGGCATCTTTAATCGCATATTCCCGGCGCTTATCTCCCAGTCCTGCTTGAAATTGGGGAATAGCATTTTTAAAATAATTCACAGTCCCTTCATTCCAAGCCCCAGTGGCTAACGCTGTTTCAAAAACCGGGGTTAAGTCTCCTTCGCCGACGCTGGAATCGGCAGCGAAAACAAAAGTTACAGGTGCTTCGATAATTTGTTTTTGGTTCCAAGAGGCGGCAGAAAGGGCTGCTTTTTGCGCCTCATCTTGAACTAAAATAATTCGCCAATCTTGAATGTTAAAGCTACTGGGTGCGGCTACAGTCAAGTCTACTAGTTGTTTGAGTAATTCTGGGGCAATGGGGTCTGTTTTAAAAGTTTTAATCGAGCGACGTTGAACTATAGCGCTGGGTACATCTAGCGGTTGAATTTGGGTGATGGTACTCATGAGATTCTCCCGTATGATTGATGATGCTATGAAAAATAACTGACAACTGAAAAGCGCAGCGCAGTAAAAGTTTACCTGCCAGTAGAGTACAAGAATTAATCGCTATTTGCTAGCAACTTCTAAAAATGGATAATCTGTATAGCCTTTTTCACCACCACCATAAAAGGTTGTGGGGTCTGCCTGATTGAGTGGTGCGTTCACCTCTAGGCGTTCAGGTAAATCAGGATTGGAGATAAACAGCGTCCCAAAGGCAACTAAATCTGCTGCTTTGTTGGCTATGACAGTATCGCCTTTTTCACGGGTATAACCACCATTAACAATGAGTGTACCTGTAAAGCGATCGCGTAGATGGCTAGTAGGTACAATTGTGCCACCATGTCTGATGTCTGCGTCTATAGCTTCAAAGATATGTAAATAGGACAGATTGAAGCGGTTTAATGCTTGAGCTACGTAACCAAAGGTTTCTAAAGGATGAGAGTCACGGATATCGTTAAATGTCCCACTAGGCGATAGTCTGACTCCTACCCGTTGGGAATCCCACACACTTGTTACCGCCTCGGTTACTTCTAATAAAAGTCGGGCGCGATTCTCAATCGCACCCCCATACTCGTCTGTACGTTGATTCGTCCCATCCCTGAGAAACTGGTCAATTAAATAACCATTCGCAGCATGAATTTCTACACCATCAAACCCGGCCGCTAGGGCGTTTGCTGCCCCTTGGCGATATTGTTCAACAATGCCGGGAATTTCTGATGTCTCCAAAGCGCGAGGCGTAACATAGGGTTTCTTGCCTTCATAAGTTAACACCTCACCTTTAGGCGCAATGGCTGAAGGTGCTACAGGTAATTCTCCATCTGGTTGCAAGTCAGGATGAGATATTCTGCCGACGTGCCACAGTTGCAGAAAAATTCTGCCACCTTGCTGATGTACAGTATCAGTTACTAGTTTCCACCCTGCTACTTGTTCTGGGGAATGAATGCCTGGTGTATGGGGATATCCTTGTCCTTGGGGTGTCACTTGGGTGGCTTCGGCAATAATTAATCCTGCTGAAGCGCGTTGACCATAGTAGATAGCATTAAGTTGATGTGGTACATTGCCCTCACCAGCTCTTTGTCTGGTTAAGGGAGCCATCACTATCCGGTTAGGTAATTTTAGTTCTCCTAATTGGTAGGAAGAGAATAGGTTGATGTTGGTAGACATAATCTCAGTTTCTCGTAATTGGGGTGTGGATACTGGGAAGATAGAAGCAGGGAGCAGAGGAGAGTTCTTATACAGGTTATTTCCCCTTTGCCTCTCTGCTTCATCAAACACCTGAAGCTTGTGATAAATGCGGGTTACGCTTCTTGAATATGCTGTGTTAAAGTCTTAGTCAATGTGGTCTTAGAAACAGCGCCTACTACTGTATTAACTTGCCTTCCTCCCTTAAACACCATTAGTGTAGGAATGCTACGAATTCCGTAATGACTGGCAACAGTGGGATTTTGATCTGTATTCAGTTTTACCACTTTCACTAGTCCTTCGTATTCGCTAGCCACTTCATCCACAACCGGCGCTACCATCCGACAAGGGCCGCACCAAGGGGCCCAAAAGTCCACGAGAACTGGAACGTTGCTATCCAGAACTTCTTGCTTGAATGTGGCTTCTGTAACATTTGTAATGGATGACATATTACTTGCCCCTTAATTCGTTTATTCGATATTATCGAATAATGAAAATATAATTCATTTTCAGAGATAATGCAACTATGAGATTTCTGTATCATCCAGACCGAAAAGATATTTCTTTACCAGGAGTGCTGTATGCCTTAGGTGATCCAGCACGATTGGAGATTGTGCGGTTGTTAGCAAGCAAGGGGGAGCAGTGTTGTGCTGAGTTTGATTTTGCGATCGCCAAATCCACTATGTCTAACCACTTCAAGATTTTGCGAGAATCAGGAGTAGTTCTGACCCGTAAAGAAGGGACACAGCACATCAATAGACTGCGGTATGAAGACCTAGAGGCTTTGTTTCCTGGTTTATTGGATGCAGTATTGCGATCGGCTCAACCGTTGTTGACTTGTCAACAGTCAGTAATTGTTAAATAATATCGATTCTCTCGGATAATTTTGAAACCATTTTCTAAGAGTTGTGGTTAAATTGAACATCAAGTATCATGCAGGCTATTTACCCTATTAGTAGAGATGCTTGCAGGGAGGATGGAAGAATGAGGGTTTGGCTTGCTTGTTTTGTGTTTTTGTTTGCCCTAGCAGAGTTATTTGATTGGGTGAAAGGATTTGCCCTACCATTACCCATTTACATCCTTGGTGGGGCCTTCTTGGCTGTTGCTTCCAACTATGACAAGATTATTGGCTACTATTTCACCGATGTAACCATTAATGCTTCACTCGAAGAACCTCAGTTAAATTTACCCTCCCCAGTTTCTAATTTGGTTGAAGAAGATGAAGGGGCGTAGGTAGATGAATAACTAATGACTATCGATCGCCTGTAGCCAGTAAATTGCTAAATTAAAGAAAGCTCTAGTTGGTCAGCTTGTAACAAAATTTTGGCTACTGCCCCAATCCTGTGATTATTGGAATATCAAACAAACTCCGCGCTGCTTTCATTAAGGATAAAAGTTACCGTGACACTGCTGTTAACAAGAACTGGTGGCAAATAATTTTAGTCACTAGTTTGGGAGTCACGGCTTTGGTGTGGGGAGTTAGGGAACTGAAATGGTTACAGTCTTGGGAATTAAAAGCTTATGATCAGATGTTGCGATCGCGTCCTGCTGAACCACCTGACTCACGAATTTTACTAGTCACAGTTACTGAAGAGGATCTAGCAAAAAAAGGTTGGAATTTAGCTGATGATACCATCAATCGACTGTTAACTAAACTCGCATCCTATCAACCCCGTGTCATTGCTCTCAATCTATACCGACCAGAGCAGACAAATCTAGGGGCAGGGCTGGAAAATCCCACCAATATTATCAGCGCCTGCTTATCAAGCAGTATGGGTAGGTCAGAAGTACCACCACCGCCAAATTTCCCGCCGGAGAATATCGGCTATAACGATGTGATTTCTGATATTGAGGAAGACCAAGTTGTTCGCCGTGCTTTGGTGTTTTCTGAAGCCAATGATAGTAAATGTGCGACACAATTCTCAATTGCAGCTTTAGCCGCAATTACATACCTAGAACAAACAGGTATTCACGTCGATTTTGAAAAACACCAATTTCATCTTGGTAAAACCGCCTTTCCCATCCTGACACCTAATTCCGGTAGTTACAAAGGTGTGGATGCTAAAGGTTATCAAATATTACTCAATTATCGTCATCCTAATCATTTAGCGCCAACATTCACCCTGACAGAAGTTTTAAACAACCAAGTTAACCCTAACTTAGTCAAAGACCGTTTGGTAATTATTGGCACCACTGCATCTAGTATTCATCCAGGTTTATATACACCTTATAGTGCCGCAAAAGGGCAACCAACCAGAACCCCATCAGTTTTTATACATACACAAATCGCTAGTCAGCTACTGAGTACAGTATTAGATGGACGACCTCTGATTTGGTACTGGCCTGACTGGGCTGAATTGGTTTGGCTGTGGGCTTGGTCATTAGTAGGTAGCATTTTGGCGTGGCGGCTCAAGCATCCTTTACTAGTCGTCGTAGTTTTAGGTATAGCCTTAACGGGTTTAGTAATAATTTGCGCTGGTTTATTTCTGGACGCTGGGTGGATACCTTTAATTCCACCAGCTTTAACTTTAGTTATGAGTGGAGTGAGTGTGATAATTTATAGGACTTACCGCACTCAGCAACAAACTAAGGTAATCATGTTGCAAGTGGAGAAACAACAAGAGGTAATTGAGCAGTTAAACATCCTCTTGAACGAAGCAACAGCAATAGCAGATACTACAGCGTTCTATGACCAACACTCTCACCATGATTCTGTTGTGGTCACACCCAGAAAAAAAGCTGATGATTTATTATTGGGTGGTCGTTATTCCATTTCCAGTGTACTGGGTGCTGGTGGATTCGGTCGTACATATCTAGCACAAGATACTCAAAGACCAGGGAATCCTACTTGTGTGGTAAAAAAGTTAATGCCAGCACGCAAGGATACAAAGTTTTTGCAAGTAGCACGGCGTTTGTTCATTACAGAAGCAGAGATTTTAGAATCTTTGGGTCAGCATCAGCAAATTCCGGCGCTGCTGGCTTATTTTGAAGTGAATGAAGAATTTTATTTAGTAGAACAGTATATTGCTGGGCATACTTTGTATGAGGAATTACCACCTGTCACAGGTTTACAGAGTGAAGCTTTTGTTATAGAAATGCTCAAAGGAGTTTTAGAGGTTTTGGCATTTGTACACGAACATCGGGTAATTCATCGGGATGTCAAACCAACTAATATTATTAGGTCGGCGGAAGATAATCGCTTAGTATTAATCGATTTTGGTGCAGTCAAGTTGATGCAGCCACCAACTGATCAAAAAACAGAATTAGCTACGGTAGCCATCGGGACACGCGGTTATGCACCACCAGAACAATTTGCAGGACATCCCCGTTTGGCTAGTGATATTTACGCTGTGGGGATGATGGGGATTCAAGCACTCACGGGAATATTACCCCAAGAACTTCCACCAGACCCGGAAACGGGAAATGTGATGTGGCGGAGTCATGCCACAGTTAGCGAAGAACTAGCACTAATTTTAGATAAGATGGTGCGTTATCATTTTAGCGATCGCTACCAATCTGCTGCTACTGTCCTACAAGATTTAAATCGCCTTTCTAGCTTGATACAGACATCATCCATTTCCTAAAGTGTAGACTAGTTTAGGCAAGATCAATATGAATTTGGCATGACTCAGGGGCAAGAAACAGCGATCGCAGGTATATATGAAGTATGTATAGGCGTTCCCGATCCCATTTTTGCGATTCAATATTGGGAGCAATTTGGCTATCGTATCGGTCAAGTCGGTGAATTACCCCAAGCCGCCGCCTATCAATTGTATGGGGTAAATTCTGGTTTGCGATCGATTCGCTTGTATCATCAAAATGCAGATCATGGTTTGATTCGGTTGATGGTTTGGCAAAGCCCCACAAACCCAGGGTTGGGTTTATCTTCAATGAAAATTAAGGGTAATCGCTGGGCTACTAGCTTAACTGCTGATATATTAACAGTCTTAAATCACGCAGAAGATGCAAAATCATCTGGTTGGGCGGTGAGATACAGTTACCCTTATTGGGAAGTCATTTATAACAAAGAGAGAAAAAGCCGTCCTTTTATTGATCAAGCTGTGGGAGTGAGGGAAATGTTACTCTTGCAACCCTTGACTCGTCAGGTATTGTTCCAACGGTTTGGCTATACTCTACCCCATTACGGAGAAATTCACCAAGCTAGCACATTTAAGACCAGTCAGTTTACCCATATGGGTATTATTGTTCAAGATGACAGCAAGGAAAGTCTGAAATTTTATGAAGAGGTTTTGGGTTTGTTGCGTGTGCGTGATGATGTGGAAACTAGTTATGAATCTTCACCAGCCGGTCGGGATTTATTTGACCTGAAACCAGGGGAGAAGTTTATTGTCACTACCTTTGATGACCCCCGTTCTTCCCAGTCTGACTTTATGGCTGCACGTAGTGGGAGACTTTATGTGATTCGCTTTCCTGAAGCCATGAATTTAGAGTCACGCTTTGAAGCCGCCCAGCCTGGTAGCTTAGGGATGTCTCTTTATACTTACCGTGTGCGTGGATTGGCAACATATAGCGATCGCATCAAGTCCAGTCCTGTACAAAAGTTTACCACCATTATTGAAAATGAATTTCGAGAAAAAAGTTTCTCTTTCATTGCGCCAGATGGTTACTTTTGGAATTTGCTGGAGTAGAAGAAGTATAAAAAAGCGGGCTAACCGCTATGATGTGGTTAACCCGTGCAGCTTTGGGAACGCGCAGAGAAATTGTTATTGCAATACCAACTTCACATTGGCGTTTTGTAAACCGCGCTGTTTTACTTCAGCCAAGGTTTTGTTAACAGCATATTTTTGGTTGATGGAGTTGATCAACTCGGTTTGGTTGTGCTTTTTAGCAACGCCCCACAGGTCAGCGATTAGGTCAAAAGAACCATCGCTGTTGCGAGACCAACCTAGATCATATTCGCCGTCCAAAACTGCAACGATGTCGGAGCGAACGCGCTGACCATTGTAACCACGAACATCAGCTTCAGTCTTTACGCTGATGCCCAGGTCGCGCAAGGAAGCTTTGAGGATTTCGGCATCGGTGATTTTGGTGCGGAGAGTGCTAAAGTGAGACATTTGGGTTTCCTCCAATGAGAAGATTGAGAAAAAGGACAACGTTTTTTTTCAGGGAAGCCGCGCATAATGTGGGAGCGGCTTTTTTCTCGTAACTGCTAGCTTTTTTGGCTAGCCTTTCCCCCTGGGTTAGCAGGGAAAGCTTTTAAAACTCCATGCGCTGGTATTCAGCGACGGAGGCTGCGGCGGGTCTTGCCCTCTGTCTAGCCCAGTCTCTTAGGGCTGTTACCTGTTCTTGCATCGTGCGAGACAGTGGCAATGTAGCTTTAAGCGCAGCAATAATATCTAATTGGGTGAACTCGCGGTCTTGGGCAAAGGCTTCGTACATTGCCGCAACTAACGCTTGTTCAATTTCTGCCCCGGAAAAGCCATCGGACATCTTGGCGAGTTGCTCCAAATCAAACCGGGTGATGTCTTCACGGCGTTTATTCAGGTGGATCTTGAATATATCACTCCTTTCTTCAGGTGTGGGCAGATCCACAAAGAAAATTTCATCAAAACGACCTTTCCTCAAAAATTCCCCAGGTAAGCGTTCGACTCGGTTGGCTGTCGCCATAACGAACACTGGAGATTTTTTCTCCTGCATCCATGTGAGGAAAGAACCAAATATTCGGCTGGATGTACCGCCATCGGAATCACCAGAACCTGAACTACCAGCAAAGGATTTATCCAGTTCATCGATGAAGAGAATGGCTGGTGAGATAGATTCTGCTGTTTTCAGGGCATTACGCAGATTAGCTTCACTCCGCCCCACCATTGAGCCGTCGTAAACTCGCCCCATATCCAAACGCAACAGTGGTAAACCCCACAGGCGGGATGTTGTTTTGGCGATTAACGACTTACCGCAACCAGGAACCCCTAAAATTAACATCCCTTTTGGTTGGGGTAAGCCATACTCTCTAGCTCTTTCTGTGAACGCATTTGAGCGTTGTTTGAGCCATTTTTTTAATTCTTCTAAGCCACCTACAGCATCGATGGTTTCATCTTCTTCGATGTATTCTAAGATGCCATTACGCCGAATTAGTTGCTTTTTCTCAGATAGAACTATATCTACTTCTTCTTCGGTTAAACGCCCTGTAGTTACTTGGGCTTTGCGATATACTTTCTCAGCTTCATCTTTGGTTAAGCCCAAAGCTGCTCTGAGGAGCTTTTCCCGCGCTTCTGTGGTCAAGCGTCTGCCACGACTCTGGTCTAGGTGGTGAGTTAAAACTTTGTTTAACTCAGACATATCTGGTAGTTTGAAATCTAGAACGACTACTTCTTTTTCCAGTTCTATAGGTACTTGCTGCATCGGCGACATCAAAATGATGTTCTTTTGCATACCCTTGAAGCTGGCGATCGCATCTCGTAATGATCTTGTAGTCGCGGGAGCATCAATAAATGGATGTAAATCTTTAAGAATAAATATACCAGGTTCTTTCTGCCGGATGATCCAGTCTATTGCTGCCTCTGGCGAGACAGTATTATGTTGACCGACATTCCGGGGTTGACCATACTCCACGATGCCATGAGTTACTGTCCAAACAAAAACTCGGCGTTGGGGCCTTAACACTTGGGCGATTGTGGAAATTGCCTGCTCTGCCCGCTCTTCCTCGGAGGTCACAAGGTAGATTAGTGGGTATTGAGCTTGAATGAGAATGTTGAGCTCTTCTTTCATAAATCGACCTTCTTGAGACCCTAGTACAGTAAAGACATCGTTTTGTTGGTGACAACAACAGAATTATGACTTCCTTATCTAATTCCTATCTAGCAAGGAACCAATTCTTCCTCACCCTTGGGATGGGTTTCTGCTTCAGCCATTTCATCAATGGGAAGATGGTCTTGACCAATTAGTCCTGGTTGGTTTCCTAAAGCCACCAGTTCCCCATCACGTAATACTACTGAACTTTCACAATTAGGACATGAATAAACTTTGTGAGTTCGTCCGTAAGCAGCCGCCTCTAATTCGTCAACTAAGTCGGAGTTAGTTAGGTAGAAATCAAGGGCGCGTTCAGCAAGTTCAGACATCGGTTCGGAATCAATGGCCGAACGAATCTTCAGCTTTTTGTGCAGTTCTGGCGATAGATATAACGTAACCTTTTGCTTAGTTTGCATATAACTTTTCGATGGCCTTACCCGGGTATGTATATAACGGTATCGACTACTGTCTTGGTTGTCAAGACGGTAAAACGCTTTGACGGCTATTTTGTTACCTTTGTTTACATTTGGTCTTGGTTCGTTACAAAGATCATGACTAATTTAAGTTATTTAAAAGACTAAACTATAATTAGCTCCCAATTGAGACAAATGACTAAAGCTATCTTGAAAATCCTATATATACAAAGATTTCCAGTTTTAGAAAAATGTGGAATTATGTCTACATTAGTAGTAAAAACTTTGAGATTAATAAAGGCTTTTTATACCAAAATTACTTGTATTGGCACAGCGATCGCTTTGTTGTTGATTTTGTACGGTTGCTTTGCCCCGGCCTTCAACATCACAGATATCACCTGGAGAACTTACAAAAATACCCGCTATGGCTTTGAGTTTCCCTATCCCAGTAACTGGAATGCTTTAGCAACACCGACAAACGCCGATGGTGTTGTTTTCGTATCACCCAAAAGCAACTCAGTAGAAATTCGAGCCTGGGCGAGTAATCAAGTAATAGAATCTCCAACCTCAGAGAAATATAACTTTCAAACAACTCAAGGTTTAACTGGAATATTAGGGATAGAAGCGAGTAATTCTGTTAGTTCAATGACGCTAACACTGACGCAAAACCAAGTTAAGTATAGCTGGCAAGGACGAAGCCCCAGTCAAGAATTTCCCAATTACTATCCCCTATTTTATTACATAGCCCAGCAGTATCGGATTTCTCAGTAAAAGGGATTGGGGATTAATTTTCCTGTTTGCTTTCATTAACTAACGTCGTGTGCAACTTTCTCTCAGACCTAACCCCCAACCCCTTCCCTTGTAGGATACTGTTGGCGAATTGATAGAGGGCAAAACCAATCATCACAAAATAGAAAATCAGGAATACTATGAGGCAGTGGGAGCAATTCGAGCAAAGTGAGAAACGCGAGTCTGACTGCGTGGGACATGTTGCCACCAATCCCACATCCGACTGAAGTTGATAGCAGCAGCAGTAATGACATGCTGCAAGAGAGTTTTGGCAAGACCAATGTAGCGACAACGGCGTAATTGGTAGCGACCAGTAGCTTGGGAAATCAAGCCTTCAACGCCAGCACGTTGGTGATAAATTTGTTGAAAAGATTCAGTTTTTTGGCGAATGCGAGCATCATGTAATGCAAGATGTAGTTCCTGTGGTTTGAGGGTCAGAAGACGCGGTAGTTTTTTGGAGCGAGTGCATTTTGAGCGACTTGAACAAAGCGAACAATCGGATTTGTCAAATTGTATTTTGACTACTGGATTGTCATGGCTATCGACAGTTGTACGCCAGGACTTACTTTGTTTACCCATTGGGCAATCAACACGCATCAAATCCCAATGAATAGTGAAGCAATTTTGCTCAAAGCCGGATTGTGCTGTTGCTTGCCAACTAGTTCCGGGGGGAACTTTTCCTACTAAATCAACATGAAAATGGGATTGACTATCGACTAAGTTTTGAGCATTGACATAGCCAGTATCGACAACATGTTCTTGTGGCAAAAGATTGTTCTGGTTTAAACGAGAATGAATTACTGGTGTCATCTCAACATCCGCACTTGTGGCCACGGACGTTTCCACATTGATAATTAAGTTTGGCAGTATGGGGTGACAAATTTCTGTCAGATGCAGATTATAACCAGTCCAGTTGATTTCTCGCTTGCTGGAATTGCGTGCATCAACATCGTAAGGAGATTCAATCTGTAGTCTATTTGGTGGTAAGTTATCTTGTTCTCGCCAATAGACTTGTTGCAATTGAATATAGTATTGTTGCACCCAAACTATACGTAATGTTTCCACTGATGGAATCTGCCACAGCCAATTACAAGTTGAGTCTGCATACAAAGCGGATAGCAAATGATGACCATCCTCACCAATTTTTCGCCTCAATTTCTCACGTTCGGCTTTTGATTTGGGCAAGCGGTATTGCTCAAATCTCAGGGAGTAACGTTCAAACCAATCAACGTCAACTCTCGATTTGAGCCAATCAGGGGCAAAATAAGCCAAGTCATTTAAGGTATGACGTAAAGTTTCTCCCACTAATTCCAAACGATTTAACTGTCGTACTGCGGCTAATACGTGAGTTGAATCAGTTCTGACACGGCCGCGATTTTTGAGCCAACCTAGTTCTTGGAAACGAGCTAGCATTTGGTTGAGTAACTCTCGCTCTCGTCCTGCTTTGATTAATCGCTGACGAAATTCTGAAAGTACTGAATAATCAAACCCTGGGTCATTTAATTCCAACGATAGTGCGTATTTCCAATCAATATGACCCCTCACTGCATCCGCCGCTTGTCTATCCGTTAAACCTTCGATAAATTGCATTACTGTCACTAATGCCAGTTGTCCTGCTGATATTCCACTTTGACCACAATCTGCGCGGTAAAGTTTGACAAAATCCTCATCCTTATATAACACTCCTATTTCATCCCGCATCTTCATATATATGTTCCCTTTGGGAAATGAATTCCGGGCTACTTGCGCTGTTGTTTCAGGAATCTGCGACATATCACGCGGGTGCAGGGTCATAATCTTTGTAGATGCTACGCTCAATATACTTATTCTCTTTTTTCCACTGTTCCAAACTCTTGAGGGGCTTAACCCCTCAATAATTCGCCAACAGTATCCTTGTAGGGAAGGGGAGTAATAATTAAAACCTCTGTCCTTGCAGGGGAGAGGTTGGGAGAGGGGTTTTAAGAATAAGTCGCACATCGCGTTAACTAATAACCAAAGGCGGAAGCTCATAATTGTGCCAGTGACGCTGATACCATTCGGCGACTAAAGGACGGATGATAAATTTTGGTTGCTCATCGCCTGTCACATCAATACGCAAACAAGAATAGGGACGGTGTTTTTGGGAACCGTGACCATTGCGACCAACGAAGAGATGCGATCGCGCTATTAATTTACCATCTTCTGTTAAATCTGCGCCTTCTTGACGCTGGCGGCGTAGGCTATAGCCACTCCCACCGCAGACAATCCAGTGCATATTTGCATCACCATGTCCGGTCTCGAAGGTTTGCATATATTCTAAACAATGGGCGTGACCGTTCAATACTAAATTTACTAGGGGACGACCTTGATTGATGTCACCTATCTCTTGCGCCACTGCATCCAATACGTTCCGTAGGCGACTGCGAATTGCTAAGGTCTGGGATTGTAGCCATTTGGTCGCCTCGGTGACATAGGGAGGATGATGGAAATAAATTACCCTTCCCCGCACTGCTGGATTTTTCCACGATGCAATTAATCTCTGCTTAAGCCAGTCTAGTTGTTCGGTGTCAGTCTGCGCTGGTTGAGAATCAGTAGTTAATTGCTTATCGATATCAACAATAATTTCCTCAATTTGGGACACATTCGAGTGCAGATCATCTAAATGTTCCGCTTCGTCGGGGTTATCCGGGTTCAATTTTGCGGAAGTTTCAATCATCTGCATCTTCTCGCGCTCTAACGCGTCCCTGCGTTGAGTGAGAATTGTGCGATCGCTTTCACCTTCTCTGGTGGCTGGTAAAGGTTCTGGATCGTTAAATGTATTAGAATCTAAGGCGAAAAAATCTATCCCACTATAACGAAAAGTGTAATAACGATTTGGGAGACGAGTAAAATTTCCTGGTTGGTAAGCAAGACAACGCCCTGTGTCGGTTTTAGCGGTGTAATGTTTATCTAAATGACGAGGTAAATCACCTGGTAGTTGTAACCCTTTGAGATAATCGAGGAAGGCCTTGGCATAAGCTTCACCAGTACCCGAACCACGGAAACCAACATCAATATCTAGACGCGATCGCAATAAATAGCGAATCGGCCAGGTGGAAACAGACAATAAACTCAATAAAACAGGTAACTCATAATAATCGTGATTTCCCGGTACAGGAAGAATCGGTAACTTAAAAACCATCTTGTCGTAAGCAATCTGTCGGGGATTTTCTCCCCCAACAATCAACTCACGATAGGGTTGGATAAAATTTGGCTTGTAGTATTCACTAGACCCCACCAGATAAATGACATCGCCAGTATGCAGGAGAAAACCACAGTCCTGATGATGGGGTAACATTAATTCCGCTACTTGACGCTGGGGATTGTGTCCCCGATGTTTCCCGGAACCACTATCACCAACCACTAAAAAAGAGAATTCCCCATCTCCCCTTTTGCCATCCTCAATTTCTAACCGAGTTTGGTCAATATTCTGTTCCAGTATTAACGGGTCTTGCCATCGTACCCGTTGCTGCATCTTGCGGATTTTTTTAGGTATTGGTGGATCAGAGACTAGTTTCAATACTACTAACTCCTAAATATTTAACAATGTTTAAAACCCTTACACCCCTATACCCCTAATCCTCTGCTGGTTCTTTCAGTTCAATAGTCAAATTTGGCAATCCCTCTAGCTTCTCCACTAGCTCCTCTTCTGGTGCTGACGGAACAAAAATCTTTAAGGCTGCTGGTAAACACTTAATATCAACTGGAGTTTTACCTACCACCTCACCATCAATGACTACCTTTTGTGGTGGGTCTGCGGTGATTTTAAACTGTTTTGCTCGTAGATAACCGATATCATCACGTTCGGCAGCATTTCCAGAAGAAGCAGACTGAAACAGATGATAAGTAGCGGCGATCGCTCCAGCTTTGCTATTAGGCGCTACGATTGTCAAATCTAGTAAGCCATCATCATAAATAATGCCAGCCGGCCCCTGAGCTAAAACGGAAGTAGGAGGCGCAGCATTAGCCACTGTGACGGCTGAGGCGCTAGTTTTGATGATTTTGTCTTCGGTTTCGATTTCTACATCAAAACTCTCTAATTCTCTCAACTCTTGAAAGCCTGCCAGCACATAGGCCATAATCCCAAAGCGTTTTTTGGCTTCTCTATCTGCCCTTTCCACAGTTTCCGCCTCAAAACCAATGCCTGTCAACAATATCATCGGCAGGTCATTACAATAGGCTACGTCTACATTGCGAGTTACTCCCTGCAAAATTGTCCGACAAGCGGCATCAATTGTATCAGGGATTCCCAACGCAACCGCAAAAGCATTGGCTGTACCTCGTGAAATAATTCCCAAGGGAATATCAGTCCCAGCTACAGCCACAGCCGCAGCAGATAATGTACCATCTCCCCCTGAAGCAATAATTGTCTCTACTCCCCGTTCTACGGCTTCCTGCGCCAGTTTATCTGCGCCGAGTTCCTCTGTTGTCAGGTAAATATCCAGAGCCATTTCTGGTTCTAGGATGGCTCGAATTGCTGCTAAATCAACTTCTGGATCACCCTGACCAGCAACTGGGTTAAAAATAAGACAAGCGGAACGATTCATATTAAATAGTAGATCAGTTGCGATGGCACTGCGCCCAGCGTATCTATTCGCCGAAGCTCCAATTTATTCCTAGCATTATTGGGTAATTATGGCTTCTCTCTTGCGGTAGGTTAATGTTTCTTATCTGGTACTTTGCCCGTAAAACTCTAGTTTGAGGGTGTAGGGGTATAAGGGTATAAGGGATTTCCCACAAAACAATTATCCTACGATATTTCTCCCATTGTTCTCAGCCTCTTACCCTCTCTCATCATGAAACCACCCATTCCCCAATTTCTCATCTCCATTCTCGCTTGCAGTACTTTACTTTCTTCCACGGTGGCGAATGCCAAATCAATGCTTCTAGCCCAAAATCTCAATTGCGATAATGCTCAAACTCAACTCGAAATTAATCAATGTTCAAAACAGTCCTATCAAAATGCTGATAAAAAATTAAACCAAGCTTACAAACAACTTTTACCAAAGTTACAACGTTCTAGAAAACAAAAGTTAATTGCTGCACAGCAGGCGTGGATTAAGTTTCGTGATAGTAGCTGTGAGTTTGAATCCAGTCAGTATGAAGGGGGAAGTATTGCCCCTAGCGTTTATTTGAATTGCTTAGAAAAGCTGACACAACAGCGTACTCAAGAATTACAAGAATACCTGCAACCAGACCTTTAACAACTCCATCGACACAGGGGTGGGGTATTAAATCAGAGCAAAAGCAACTGACAATAGAAATAAGAAAATGTTGAGTAATTCTAAATAATGTAAAAGAGTGTAAAGAAAGGCCAAAATAAACTTAATTTGCATCAAGGGAAACCAATCAGGGAGTCACCCACTGCGGTAGTCTAGATGAGAGTGAAATTATCGCCTGGTTTGACATATTGTTTTATGACTTCAGTTGTTTCCAGTGCTAGACGCACAATCCGTATAGGTTCTCGTAAAAGTCAACTCGCTCTAGTTCAGACATACTGGGTTAGAGAGCAATTACAAAACAGTTTCCCTGATATCAATTTTGAAGTCCACACCATGTCTACCCAAGGCGACAAAATCCTTGATGTAGCACTAGCCAAAATCGGTGATAAAGGACTATTCACCAAAGAACTAGAAGTGGGGATGATCAATGAGGAGATTGATTTTGCTGTTCATTCCCTCAAAGATTTGCCGACTAACTTACCAGAAGGGTTAGCACTAGCCGCCATTACAGAACGGGAAAACCCCGCCGATGCACTAGTAGTGCATGAAAATTTTAAGGATAAGCAAATTGATACCTTACCAGCAGGCGCGGTAATTGGGACATCTTCTTTGCGACGCTTGGCGCAGTTACGCAACCAATTTCCCCACTTGACATTTAAAGATGTACGGGGAAATTTGAATACACGGTTAGCTAAACTTGATGCAGGCGAGTATGACGGTCTAATTTTAGCGGCTGCTGGGTTACAACGCTTAGGTATGGGCGATCGCATCCACCAAGTCCTCCCCAAAGAAGTTTCGCTCCACGCCGTTGGTCAAGGCGCTCTAGGGATTGAATGCCGTGCTAATGATGCGGAATTAATCACTATACTCAAAGCCATTGAACACCCCCAAACACGCGATCGCTGTCTTGCTGAACGCTCCTTTTTACGCAGTTTAGAGGGCGGTTGTCAAGTACCCATCGGTGTAAATACAGAAATCAATGGTGATGAATTAATCCTCACAGGTGTGGTTGCCAGTGTAGACGGTCAAAACTTAGTGAAAGACACCGTTTCGGGTGATGCTAGTGATGCCGAAGCGATCGGTATAAGATTAGCCGAACTCCTCCGGGAACAAGGAGCGCAAGAGATTTTAAATACAATCTTTGCAGAGATCCAACGTGGTTCTTAATCGATTGGTCAACTATATATGTTTAGATAAGTAATCAGTAGTCAGTGAACAGTGAACAATTAAGAACTGATAACTGATACTGATAACTGTATAGGCAGAATCAGGGAAACAAAAAATACCATGCGGATTCTATTTGTGGCAGCAGAAGCAGCACCCATCGCAAAAGTAGGAGGGATGGGTGATGTTGTCGGTGCATTACCTAAGGTCTTGAGAAAAATGGGGCATGATGTGCGTATCTTCTTGCCCTATTACGGCTTTTTGCCAGACAAAATGGAAATTCCCAAAGATCCAATCTGGAAGGGATACGCCATGTTTCAGGACTTTACAGTTCACGAAGCAGTTCTGCCTGGTACTGATGTTCCCTTGTATTTATTTGGACATCCAGCCTTCAACCCCCGGCGAATTTATTCGGGAGATGATGAAGACTGGCGGTTCACCTTGTTTTCCAATGGTGCGGCGGAATTTTGTTGGAATTACTGGAAACCAGAAATTATTCACTGTCACGATTGGCACACAGGCATGATTCCTGTGTGGATGAACCAATCACCAGATATCACCACAGTCTTCACTATCCACAACCTAGCTTACCAAGGGCCTTGGCGTTGGTATCTAGATAAAATTACTTGGTGTCCTTGGTATATGCAGGGACACAACACAATGGCGGCGGCTGTCCAGTTTGCTGACAGAGTAAATACCGTTTCTCCTACATACGCCGAGCAAATCAAGACCCCGGCTTACGGTGAGAAAATAGAAGGCTTGCTGTCTTTCATCAGTGGTAAATTATCTGGGATTGTTAACGGTATAGATACGGAAGTTTATGACCCAGCTAATGATAAATTTATTGCTCAAACTTTTACTGCTGATACTTTAGATAAACGCAAAGCCAACAAAATTGCTTTACAAGAAGAAGTAGGGTTAGAAGTTAACAGCAATGCCTTTTTAATTGGCATGGTGACAAGGTTAGTCGAGCAGAAGGGTTTAGATTTAGTCATCCAAATGCTCGATCGCTTTATGGCTTATACTGATGCTCAGTTCGTCTTGTTAGGAACAGGCGATCGCTACTACGAAACTCAAATGTGGCAATTAGCATCCCGCTACCCCGGACGTATGGCCACCTATCTCCTATACAATGATGCCCTATCCCGCCGCATCTACGCCGGTTCTGATGCCTTTTTAATGCCCAGCCGCTTTGAACCATGCGGTATTAGCCAGATGATGGCTTTACGCTACGGTTCCATCCCCATCGTTCGCCGCACTGGGGGTTTAGTTGACACCGTATCCCACCACGACCCCGTAAACGAAGCCGGTACAGGCTACTGCTTTGACCGCTACGAACCCCTAGACTTATTCACCTGCATGATTCGCGCCTGGGAAGGCTTCCGCTACAAACCCCAATGGCAAGAACTACAAAAGCGTGGTATGAGTCAAGACTTCAGCTGGTACAAATCCGCTAAGGAATACGACAGACTCTATCGCTCAATATACGGTTTGCCAGAAGCAGAAGAGACACAGCCAGAGTTAATTCTGGCAAATCAGTAGTTTTGAGGGTGTAAGGGTGTAATACCAATTCAAAATTCAAAATTAGGACAGTCAGATTTGGCCTGAGTTTTAAGTTTTGGATGTGTTACTTGATTTTGGAGAATTGGTATAAGGGTGTGAGGGTTTTTAACTCTTACACCCCTACACCCCTATTAAAGAACTGTACCGCGTGTTGCTTCCGTATCAATTGGTTTAATCAGGAAAAGCCGCAGCATATTCCAGAAAATAGCCGTGGCGGGTGGTATTCTCTGGAAGAATTTGACGAAATTGGGCAGTTTGTTATTTTTAATGGCTGCTAATTTCATGTTATTTTCCCAACACTGCTCTAACCGCCAGAAAAATAGCGGGTGATTAGTATTCAAGATGAGAGGGAATGCTCTGGCTGAGGTGTTATTTGTCTCTTGAATGACTCTGTTGTTGTATTTTCTGGGATGAATCCCGATAGATTCGTAAAATGATGCCCGTTCAAATACAGTCATGGTATGAGTAACAAACACAGTCAATAGAAAAAACCGCACCCACAACCGTGCTTTCCAATTTTTCCATAGTTGAGGTTGCGATCGCAGTAGTGCCTTAAAGAAATCACCATGTCGGTTTTCATCCTGACACCAGCTTTCAAACTTGCGGAATAATGGATAAAACTGGTATTCGGGATGCTCCTGCATATGTTGATGCACCAAAATATAGCGCCAGTAACCAATTTTTTCCGATAGGTAGACTGTGTAAATCACCCACTCTGGCGGAAAAAAGGTATATGTACGATTTTTGGTTAAATAATTTAAGTCGAGGGAAAGGTTTAAATCCGACATGGATTTATTCAAAAATCCCGCATGGCGAGCCTCATCCCGTGCCATAAATTCAAAAGCTTCCGCTAACAGAGGATTACGGGACTTAATGCGGCGTGATAATTCCTTGAATAACAGAAATCCCGAAAACTCTGAGGTGCAAGAACGCTCTAAAAAGTCAATAAAGGCGCGGCGCTTCTCTCCAGTAATATGATCCCAAGATTGTTTAAATTCCTCATCACGCACAAAGTGATGGCGGTTGTAGTCAGCGCGTAGTTCTTCAACAACTGCGCGAATCTCAGCCTCATTGGCGGAAATGTCTAAATTCGCCACCGCATCGAAGTCAGTGGTATAAAACCGAGGTGTTAGTAATGTTTCCTGCACAGGCGCTTTAACACCTGGCTTCAGCGTTTGAGGCTCTGGAGTTGTCAGCGAATTAACCATGAGACTCCTTTATATAGCTAAATATCTCTACAGTTATATAAGCATATAATAAATGCCAAACGCATCAGTTTAATTTTTGAAAACAAAAGCAACATTAAATAGCAGGGAAGCAAAAATTAAGCTAGTGCGCGTCTAAATAGCATAGCTACTAATCAGAGTTGTTGACTGTTGACTGTTAACAGATGGATTGTGCAACAGAATAGCTTATTGGTCTGTATAACCGCCTGCATAGGTAATCACACATATTTGTCTGTAACTGGCGTGAATCCCAAAGGCTACGCCTGTAATTTTAAATGCAGGGTTAAATATATTGGTGCGATGACCGCGTGACGGTACACCATCATCAATAATTAACTGCATGATAATATCTTGGGCGGTGTTGGAACCGTAGCTAATGTTTTCGCCTGCGGTGACTAGCCAATTACCATAGCGGTTTAGTCTAGTGAAAGGATCGCTGCTATCGCTGCCATAATGTCCTGTAGCACCTGTTTTCCCTTGGTCTTTGACGTGATCTCTTGCAGCCGAAGACATACCCACAGATACGCTTAATGTTCCCACAGGATGGATTGACTTGAGAAAAGCGATCGCCTCATCTACGGCTTTTACCCCTTCCTGAGTTTGCAAATAAACGTAATTAGCCAACTTAACTTTGTTCCCCTGAAAGCGCTGGCGGTAACTTTGCAAAATTGGTAAGTATGCTTGGGGATTTGTCCGTACTTTATTCATCTCCTCTACCACTCGTTGTTCTAGGGGTGAGAGAGTAGATTTTGGTGGTGAGATTTCCCAGCTTTTTTGTGATGCTTCGGGAACAGACTTCCAAAATTGCAATTTATTCTTCAGTAATTTCATAACTGGGGAGCTAATCAACAAGATATATAGCGATTCTCGTTGGTATGCAATACATTGTGACCTCTCTCCAAACCTCTCTCCTACAAGGAGAGAGGCTTTGATTCTCACTCCCCTTCCCTTGTAGGGAAGGGGTTGGGGGTTAGGTCTGTATTTGACTCAACTGCAAATCGCTATATTTAGCTCCACAATTTGAGTAAAATTTTTCGCAAAGTCTCTAGTTTCTATTCCCTTATTTTTCCAAAAACCCACCTGCATAAGTAATCACACATATCGTCCTATAAACTTTATGATCACCGTAAGCAACACCCGCGACCTTAAAAGCACCATTAAAAATATTAGTACGATGACCGCGTGATGGTACGCCATCATCAATAATCAATTGCATAACGATATCTTGAGCAGTATTTGGGCCGTAGCTGATATTCTCCGCCGCCGTGGTTTGCCATTTTCCATAGCGATTAATGCGAGTGAAGGGGGTACTACCATCGCTACCATTATGACCAGTTACACCTTTTGGGCCTTGGTCTTTCGTATGGTCTCTAGCACCTAAAGACATTCCCTTCGATGCTCTTAATTTTCCCACAGGACGGGCTGACTTGAGAAAAGCGATCGCCTCATTTACCGGCTTGACTCCTTCTTGGGTAACAAGATAAGTATTACTAGAAATTCTCACCCGATTACCTTGGAAACGTTTTCTATAATTTTCTATTATAGGTACATATGATCTAGGATTTGTCCGCACTTTGTTCATTTCTTCAATCACCTGCTGTTCTAATGGTGAAAGATAACTTGCTGCTAACAAAGTTGGACTATCTGTTGAGACTATGGGCAAAGTAGATGGTGTCAGAAAGGGATTATAGGTTAACGCCGGGTAAGCAATAATGGTTACTAAGCTAGTCAAAATAGATATGCAAAACTGCTGATGAAGCATCAATTACCTCAAAATTTTATACTTGGATATTTAATTGACAAATAATGAAAAACAAGTGTTTGTATAAGGTTCCGATGCTTGCACTGCATAAAAACCCTGAGAATACAATTTTGTTTGTAGCATTCTTAACTAGGAAGCGTAAACGTTAATTTTACTTAACCTATAATTTTCTAGCTTTTAATTGAAAAAAATACCTTGTCTCATCTGCGATTAACAATCAATACTTTTAGTCAACCTTTTCGTTATATCTTAGTTATTAGGTAGTTGCGTGAACTGCGGATATTAATTAGTAACAGCAACCTTAGCTTGAAAATAATCCTGTAATAATGTTTAACCGTCTCAAAATTGGCTCTAAAATCGGAGCGGGATTTACTATTAGCATCACTATTCTGAGTACAATAGGTTTTGTTTCTTATCAAAGTATTCAAGAACTAATTGTTGCTTCCCATAAAGAACGACATACTTACCAAGTACTCAGGCAAATTGCCGACCTTAATGGTTTGTTATCCACAGCAGAAAGTGGGCAACGGGGTTATATTATTACTGGGGAAATACGCTATTTAGAACCTTATCAAAAAGCCACAAAGTCTTTAGATATAAGAATTAAAGAACTGCAAAAATTAACATCAGACAATCCTCAACAACATGGCTATATTTCTAGATTAGAGCCACTAATTAATGAAAGAATATCTGTGATGCAAACCGTGCTTGATTTACGACAAAATCAAGGTTTTGAAGCTGCTCAAAAATCTATACTATCAGATAGAGGCAGAGCGATAATGGCACAAATCAGGAGTATCAGTCAGCAGATGAATGCTGAAGAATTGAAATTATTAGAGCAGCGAACAGCAATGGCACAAAATGCTGCCAATAATACTCTTGCCACTATCACTTATAGCATTCCACTTGTCTCTTTCATCCTCGCTTTAATTGGGTATTTATTGACTAGACATATCTCCTTTCCATTACAGCAAATTTCTCATGCAGCAGAGAGAATGTCTAGCGGAGACTTAGCCGTTACTTTACCAAATAGCATCCGCCAAGATGAAATTGGTATCCTGACACGTACATTTAACCAAATGGTGGCTAACCTACGCATTACAACCCAAAAAAATGAGGAGCAAAATTGGCTCAAGTCTAATTTGGCTGAATTTACTCAGCTATTGCAAGGACAGCGCAACCTCGAAAGTGTGTCTAGTTTAATTTTGTCAAAACTAACGCCACTAGTAGAGTCTCAGCAAAGTGTATTTTATGTGATTGATAGAAATCATGATGAGATTATACTCAAATTAACCGGTAGCTACGCTTATAATGAGCGCCGACATTTAGCTAATTTGGTGCGATTGGGTGAGGGATTAGTAGGACAATGCGCCTTAGAAAAACAAAGGATTCTTTTAACTGAAGTTCCCAGCGATTATATCCGCATTAGTTCCGGCTTGGGAGCAGCTTTACCACTAAATATTATTGTATTACCAGTGCTGTTTGAAACAGAAGTAATCGCTGTGATTGAAATTGCTTCTTTTCGTCGTTTCAGTGAATTGCATTTGACATTTATCGACCAATTTAGCGAAGTCATTGGTGTATTCTTAAATAGTATCTATGCTAGCGCCCAAACGCAAAATCTCTTAGATGAATCTGTGGCTTTAGCCGCAGAACTGAAACAAAGCAATCAACTTCTAGAACAGCAAACACAGGATTTAGAAAATTCGGAATTACTATTAAAACAGCAGCAACAGGAGTTGCAACAATCTAATGAAGAGTTACAGCAACTGAATGAAGAACTAGAAGAGAAAGCAGAATTATTGGAAATTCAAAATAGTGAAGTTGCTCGCAAGAATCAGGAGATTGAAAAAGCGAGAAAATTCATCGAAGAAAAGGCAGAGCAATTAGCCTTATCTTCCAAATATAAATCAGAGTTCCTAGCAAATATGTCCCACGAGTTACGGACACCCCTTAATAGCCTGCTAATTCTAGCTAAACTCCTAGCAGATAATTCAAGCGGTAACTTAAGTAATAAACAGGTAGAATATAGCCAAACAATTTACTCGGCAGGAACTGATCTTTTAGAGTTAATTAATGATATTTTAGATTTAGCAAAAATTGAGTCGGGTACTTTATCAGTAGAACTAGAGCCGATAGATTTTGCTGATTTGCATGATTATATAGAACGGACTTTCCGGCAAGTCGCCCAAGATAAAGGACTAAGTTTTAGTATTGAACTTGATGAGCGATTGCCGTCAACAATATTCAGCGACCCTAAACGCTTGCAGCAAATTTTGAAAAATCTCTTAGCTAATGCTTTGAAGTTTACCGAGGAAGGAGGGGTAACTTTAAGAATTGGCTTAGATCAAATTAATACCAATCATCCTATGATTACTTTCGCCATTAGTGATACAGGTATTGGTATTCCCCAGGAGAAGCAACAAATTATTTTTGAAGCATTTCAGCAAGTAGATGGTACAACCAGCCGCAAGTATGGAGGAACAGGTTTAGGTTTATCCATCAGCCGGGAACTAACTCAAATGTTGGGTGGTAGGCTCGGATTAGTCAGTCAGCCAGGACAGGGAAGCATTTTTACCCTATATTTACCTCAAACTTATCCAGAGAATAAAACAAAAGTAATTTCACAACAGCAGACATCATCCCCCCCGCACCAGCTACCACCAGTATCTCCAGAAAATTTACAACCCATTGCTCTTACTAATACCATCGCCGATGATCGAGGGATAATTCAACCAGGCGATCGCCTGTTACTCATCATAGATGATGACGATAAATTTGCTCGAATTTTGCTAGATATGGCGAGGCAACAAGGCTTTAAAGCTATTGTTTCTTTAAACAGCAAACAAGGTTTAGCCCTAGCACAACAATATCAGCCCAATGCCATTACTCTAGATATTTATATGCCAGATATGGATGGATGGACGCTGTTAGACCGCCTCAAACATGATCCTCAAACTAGACATATTCCTGTGCATATACTTTCTGTTGATGACCGCGAACAAAGGGCGTTACAACTAGGGGCAATTACTTTTTTACAAAAACCCGTCTCTCCAGAAATACTAAATCATACGTTAACAGAAATCAAAAGCTTTATTGACCGCAAAGTAAAACGTCTTTTAGTGATAGAAGATGATCCTGTGCAAGCCCAAAGTATTATCGAACTGATTGGTAATGGTGATGTGCAGAGTATGGCTGTGAATACAGGAGCCGCAGCCTTAGAAATTTTACGATCGCAGCACTTTGATTGTATAGTTCTGGATCTTGGTTTACCTGATATGAGTGGCTTAGAACTGCTAGAGCAAATCAAACAAGAGCCTAATCTCGTGAAATTACCAATTATTGTGTACACAGGCAAAGAAATCAGCCGTCAAGAAGAAACGCAACTTAGGAGACTAGCAGAGAGTATCATTATTAAAAATGTGCGATCGCCTGAACGGTTACTAGACGAAACTTCCCTATTTTTGCATCGAGTACAAGCAAATTTACCCCAGCCACAACGCCAAATACTCGAACAATTACATCAAACCGACCCAATTTTAGCAAATCGCAAAATCTTAATTATCGATGATGACCTGCGAAATATCTTCGCCATCACCAGCTTGTTAGAAAGCTATCAAATGCAGGTATTATTTGCCGAAAATGGTAGAGACGGCATAGAACTACTACAAGCCAACTCTGATATCAACGCCGTGTTAATGGATGTGATGATGCCAGAAATGGACGGTTACGAAACCACCCGGAGTATCCGTCAACAAAAGCAATTCCGCACCTTACCCATTATTGCTTTAACCGCCAAAGCTATGCCAGGCGATCGGGAAAAGTGCATTGAAGCTGGTGCTTCCGATTACATCACCAAACCCGTAGACACCGAACAATTACTCTCATTACTAAGAGTTTGGCTGTATCGTTAGTCAGTTGTCAGTTGTCAGTTGTCATTAGTTCTTCCCCTCTGCTTCCCCTTTGCTTCCCCTGCTCCCCCTGCTTCCTTTACCCACCTGCTCCTAACCATTAATTTCAACTGGGAACAGTCAGGGGTACACCGTTATCGGTGGGTTTCAACTGGAGAATGAAGGGAGCGGCTTTTAATACCCATTGAGAAACCAGTGGGTAATTGACAGCTTCTTCTCCGAAACAAATATCTAACATATCTGTGTGAATAATCCCTGGATTGAGGGGAATAGCCGCCATCCCAGCAGGTAGTTCTTGCGCCAAAGCACGAGTTAACCCCTCAATTGCCCATTTAGAGGCACAATAGGGAGCAACCAAGGGTGAAGTAGAGCGTCCCCAGCCGGAACTCAAGTTAATGATAATGCCGTGTCGCTTCTGTACCATTGCAGGTACAAAGTGGCGAATTATATGCACAACCCCTTTGATATTGATATCAATCAATTGGGAAAAATCCGTAGAGGGAACTTCCCATAAAGGTGCTGGTTGATTAGCAATTGCCGCGTTATTAATTAATAGGTCTGGTGGTTCGTATTCCTTGAGTATAAGTTCTGCCCAAGCTTTTACCTGTGCCTCATCTGCTACATCCACGGCGGCGAAGTTGTGAGGTGAACCAAATTTGTGGCTTAATTTCTCGACTGTGACTTGGGAACGAGCGCAACCAATAATCGTATGTCCTTCTTGAATAAAACGCTCTGTCAAAGCGTAACCCAGACCTCGGCTGACACCAGTAATGAGGATGAGTTTGACCATATTTTCCTTTTGATTATTTTTGGCCAACCACAGCTGAGGCTAGCGATCGCTACCATCATAATATGTAGTTAATTTATCATCAATATACTGTTCATAATCGGCATCTTTGTGCTTAACTATAACTAAACTCCTGAAGTACGCATAAGTTTCATACTATTGACTGATAAGTAAATATTAGATACCTTCCTAGAAGTTTTCCCCCTGAATAATTCAGGGGGATCTTACTGTTTTCAGCTATTATCTTCATGAAAAAACACATAAATAAATTTTTCTTAGTGTAAATAGACAAAATTTATACTTTACCAAGTTATTAATCAAGATATTTAGGTCAATAATTATTTGGTTGGCTCAAATTCATATCTTAAAGTTTTCATTAGCCGATGAACTGTGAAACTCTCTCCAATCAATAGCTGAAAAACTCACTCTGTGAGTGTTTTCTTAATTTTTAATGTTGAATTGTTTATGATTTTGCCCAAACCCAGCTTAGAAGATATAGAAATCAAGTTGTTGTTAGAAGGTGTTTACCAATACTACGGTCATGACTTCCGCAACTATGCTGTGTCTTCGCTCAAACGCCGCATTCACAGCTTTATGCGCTTGGAGGGTGTAGATAACATTTCGGCATTGCAACAACAACTACTGCACGATCGCGCTTGCTTGGAAAGATTTTTGCTGAGTTTGACGGTAAATGTCACATCTATGTTTCGTGACCCCAGTTTCTATCTGGCTTTCAGAAATCAAGTTGTACCTATCCTCCGCACTTATCCATTTATTCGCATTTGGCACGCTGGCTGTTCTAGTGGAGAGGAAGTTTACTCAATGGCAATCCTCCTACAGGAAGAAAATCTTTACCACCGTTGCCGGATTTATGCAACCGACACTAATGAGAAAGTATTACAAAATGCCAAAAGTGGGATTTTTTCGCTCAAAATGATGCAGGAATATACTCAGCTTTACTTAAAAGCAGGTGGTAAGCGATCTTTCTCCGAATACTACACGGCGGCTTATGACCATGCGATATTTCGTGCATCATTACGAGAAAATATTATTTTTGCCCAGCATAATCTAGCTACGGATAGTTCTTTTAATGAGTTTAATGTTATATTCTGCCGGAACGTTTTAATCTACTTCAATCAGATACTGCAAAAACGTGTACACACACTTTTTTACAACAGTTTATGCAGCTTTGGCATATTGGGTTTAGGAAAGCAAGAATCTATTAGATTCACTCCTTACGAGCAGTATTATGAAGAAATAGCCAAAGGTGAGAAACTCTACCGGAGGCTAAACTAGTGTCTTATAAAATTGTAGTTATTGGCACTTCTTTAGGGGGATTATCAGCACTGCAAACTGTTCTCGGAAATTTACCTGCTGACTTCCAACTTCCAGTGGCGATTGTTCAACATCGTCATAAAGATTCTGATGGCACTCTTAGGGGAATGATCCAAGAATCTATTTTGCTGCCTGTTCGAGAGGTGGAAGATAAAGATGAAATTTTACCAGGACAAGTTTACCTAGCTCCAGCAGATTATCATTTATTGGTTGAACCCGGTTATTTTGCGCTGTCTACTGATGAGCCTGTTTCTTATGCCAGACCGTCTATTGATGTACTGTTTGAGTCAGCTGCCGATATTTATGGGGAACAAGTCATTGGTGTAATATTAACAGGGGCTAATCAGGACGGTATGCAAGGGCTGAAAAAAATCAAAGCTAAGGGGGGTATCACTGTTGTGCAGGAACCCTCCACAGCCGCCAGCGCCATCATGCCGACAGCAGCAATATCTGCCGTTACAGTAGACTGGATTGTGTCACTTGCAGAGATTTCTCCCCTACTCGTAAATCTTGGTTACTCTACACGGAAATGAACTCATGCAGCCAGAACCCAAAGTCAACATCCTCCTAGTGGATGATAAAGTGGAAAATTTACTGGCACTAGAGGCAATTTTGGAGCGTCTAGGCGCTAATTTAGTCAGGGCGACTTCTGGGGAGGAAGCTTTGCGGTGTCTGCTGCATCAAGATTTTGCAGTAATTTTGTTAGATGTACAGATGCCGGGGATGGATGGTTTTGAAACAGCCACCCTCATTCGTAATCGTGGGCGATCGCGCCAAACTCCGATTATCTTTCTCACGGCTTTCAGTACCAGTGACCAAATGCTATTCAAGGGTTATGCACTAGGGGCGGTTGATTATCTCCTCAAACCCATAGATGCAAATATTCTCACTTCTAAGGTGACAGTATTTGTTGAACTTTTTAAGAAAACTCAAGCCATCCAACGTCAAGCAGCGCAACTAGCGGCGATTAATGCCGAACTAAGACAAAGTGAAGAACGCTTCCGTTCTTTAAGTACCTGTTCACCCATAGGTATATTTGAAACCGATACCGCAGGATGTTGTAAATATACAAATCCCCGCTATCAAGCAATTTGTGGCTTGGATGCGACAGAGAGTCTAGATAAAAGATGGCTAGAATCTGTGCATCCAGAAGATCAGGAAAGAGCGATCGCTAGTTGGTCTACTTATATTGATCAAGGCGGCGACTATTCAGATGAATTCCGCTTTCAAACAGTTGATGGTAGCCTGCGATGGGTGCAAGTACGCTCCTCACCAATGCTTTCTGGGAATGGTGAACTACTTGGCCATGTCGGTACACTTGAAGATATTACCGCCCGTAAGCAATCCGAAGAAATTCGCGCTCAAGTAATCCGCGAACAAACCGCCAGACAAGAAGCAGAGGCGGCGAATCGGATGAAAGATGAATTTTTGGCTGTTCTCTCCCATGAACTCCGCACCCCCCTAACTTCCATGTTGGGCTGGTCAAAAATTCTCCGTGCCAAAAAACTAGACGAAAAAGCCACAGCCAGAGCCTTGGAAGCAATTGAACGTAATGCTAATTCACAAGTGCAATTAATAGAAGATATTTTAGATGTATCCCGGATTATTCGCGGCCAACTGCGGCTAAATTTATCTCCTGTCAACTTGACAACTGTGGTGGAAGCGGCTCTAGAAGCAGTGCGTCCTCTAGCAGATACAAAAAGTATGACCATCAACACTGCGCTTGACTACACCTTAAGTCCTGTCAGTGGTGATTCTGCCAGATTACAGCAAATTGTCTGGAATCTTCTGACTAACGCGATTAAGTTCACACCGAAAGAAGGTAAGGTGGAAATCCGATTAGAAGGGATAAGTGGTGGATTATCTGATGATTTGACTCATGCTCAAATCCAAGTTATCGATACAGGAATTGGCATTGAACGTGAATTTCTCCCTAAAGTCTTTGAGCGTTTCCGCCAAGCAGATAGTACCACCACGCGATCGCATAACGGATTAGGGCTAGGGTTGGCAATTGTTCGCCATTTAGTGGAACTGCACAAAGGTACGATTTTGGCAGAAAGTCCAGGTGTGGGCAAAGGAGCCACTTTTACTGTGAGATTTCCCCTCATCCAAGAAAATCGGGAACCTCGACCAGCACCTACAGAAAACTTTTCTGGAGATGGGGCTAACTCTTCCCCCCTTGCAGGCTTAAAAGTTCTCATTGTTGACGATGAAACCGATACTCGCAACTTCTTAGGCTTCTTATTTGAAGAGTATGGGGCGATTTCCTCCACCAGTGCATCAGTCGAGACTGCGTTAGCCGTCATCGACCAGTTAAAACCAGATATCCTGATTAGCGATATTGGTATGGCAGAACAAGATGGTTATACTCTCATCCGCAAACTACGCTCCTTACCACCAGAACAAGGTGGAGAAATTCCGGCGATCGCCTTAACTGCATATTCACGAGAAGAAGACCGCCAGCAAATTATAGAAGCTGGGTTTCAGTATCACTTATGCAAACCAATTGATCCCAACCAATTAATTTCCGTAGTAGCCAGTATTTTCCGTCTATCCCCAGCACTAAGCAAGTTAGGGTAAAATATCCCCGACTTCAACTGTCTTTAATTTTGAATTTTGAATTTTGAATTTTTAACTGATTCTCTCAAACAAAGCACGATAAACTGGTTCTCCCCGATTCTGGGTAGTGGTTTCTCTTTCTGTCGCCACTGGGAGGGGATTTTCGCTTAACCATTCTCCTGAGCCAACTTTCTTAAAGGCTGGATTGGCAGCAAAGCGATCGCACATTTCCACAGCCACAAATTCCATGTCTGATTGCAAAAATACCACGCCGCCCACTGCTAAATAATTAGCTATATCTTGAACTAATTCTGGTTGGACTACACGGCGTTTAGCGTGGCGAGTTTTAAACCAAGGGTCAGGGAATTGAATAGTTACACGTTGGAGAATCCCTGTAGGCAAAGAGGATAATAGGGGCTGTAGTGAATTATTGGCGTTGCAATATAAATAGTGGAGGTTGGATAAACCTAATTGAGAACGAAACTGATTCGCTTCTATTACCAAAGGTTCTCTAATTTCTAACCCCAGAAAATTCCAACGGGGTTCTACTTGCGCCATTTGCAATACGAATCTACCCCTAGCACAACCAATATCCAGGTGTAGCGGTTGGTGCGGACTGCTATAAACTTTTTCCCATTCCAAAGGATTGGCTGGGGTGAGATATTTTTGCGCTAGCGGGTTGACGTGCTGACGGACGCGAACAAATGGCAAAGCTGACACTCCTAAAATCACAACTTTAAATATAGCAATTAGTTAGTTGTCAGTTGTCAGTTGTTAGTTGTTAGTTGTTATGGCTGTCGCCAGTAGTGTTAGGACATCAATAGATGATCCAAGCTAGACACAAAAAGACTTTTGGCGTTGCTGAATTGAGGTATGAAAATTAAAAATTCCATTTCTCAAACTCTTACTCTTTGCGCCTCTGCGCCTCTGCGTGTTAGCGTTAGCGGGGCGTAGCCCGACAAAAGTCATCCCACTAATCAGCAACGCCAGACTTTTCACCCAATCCCCAGTCCCCTACCCCAAAAAACCACACCTAAACAGACGGACACCACTACCATGAGAAATATTAAAATTGCTTAACACTTCGTTACACTAATAACAGCGAGTGAAGACAAAAACAAAAACTCGCACTCTGCAATTCAAGGTGAACGACATGAATGGAACAATTCGCGTTGGTAATCTCTTCGGTATTCCTTTTTATATCCATCCGTCGTGGTTTTTAGTTCTGGGTTTAGTTACCTGGAGTTATGGCGGTGGACTCTCAGCAGAATTTCCCCAACTATCTGGGGTGATGGCTTTGGGACTGGGACTGATAACGGCGTTGTTATTGTTTGCTTCTGTCGTCGCTCATGAATTAGGACATAGCTTTGTCGCCATCCGTCAAGGAATTAACGTTAATTCCATCACACTATTTATCTTTGGTGGCTTGGCTAGCTTAGAAAAAGAGTCCAAAACACCAGGTGGAGCCTTTTGGGTGGCGATCGCCGGGCCTCTAGTCAGTTTATTATTGTGTGGTATCGTCACGGCAATTGGTGTGACTACGGCAGTTACAGGGCCATTGGCAGCAATTCTGGGAGTTCTGGCTTCTGTAAACTTAGCTTTGGCATTGTTTAACCTGATTCCTGGCTTACCGTTGGATGGTGGAAACGTCCTTAAAGCCATTGTTTGGAAAGTAACAGGTAATCCCTATAAAGGTGTCACTTTTGCTAGTCGTGTAGGACAAGTATTTGGTTGGGTGGCGATCGCTTCTGGTATTTTCCCCATACTATATTTTGGTAGCTTCGCCAACGTGTGGAATCTGTTAATTGGCTTCTTCTTGCTACAAAATGCTGGTAACGCAGCCCAATTTGCCAGAGTGCAAGAAAAACTCACAGGCTTAACAGCAGCCGACGCTGTAACGACCGATAGCCCTATAGTTTCTGCCCATCTTAGCCTGAGAGAATTTGCTGATGATCAAATCGTTCAAGGACAGAACTGGCGACGGTTTTTAGTTACCAACAACGCAGGACAATTGGTAGGTGCGATCGCTCTTGATGACTTGCGAAACATCCCCACTACATCCTGGACAGAAACTCAAATTCAACAGGTGATGCGGCCAATTCAATCTACCACCATCAAATCTAGTCAACCATTGTTAGAAGTAGTGCAATTACTAGAACAACAAAAATTGTCTGCCCTCCCCGTAATTCTCGACAATGGTGTACTACTAGGCATTTTAGAAAAAGCCGCTATCATCCAGCTATTGCAAAACGGAACCCAACCTAGCCCTGCATAGTTTTCTCATCGAAAAAACGCTCCTTCTCTCAAATCCCTCAGAAATTCTGAGGGATTTTTTTTAATCATTAATATTGATGTATGCAATCCATAGGGATTACCTATGGCAATTTCTTGATTTGGGTACCGGATACCACCTATTCTTGATATGAAATCCGTGTAAACTCGTCAGTAAAACCACAGAGGGACACCAAAGGTCATTGGTGTGACAACCATTTTGTGTAAATTTACTTAATGGCAACCACAACATTTCTCATTAGAAGTTGCAGAAATGACTCAATTTCAAGGCTCTAACCGAATTTTATCCCTGATTGTGGTGAAACTTGTTTAAATAATAGATTTTTTTACAAATAACTACGGTTAACCCTTACTAAAAAGACGATTCCTGTGTTAGAAGCAAGCGTATTCGCCACAATTTTATGTGGATTTTTCGGCATTATCCTCAAAAAAAGCCTTGTCATGAAGATCATCTCAATGGATGTCATGAGTACAGGGGTGATCGCCTATTACGTATTGATAGCCTCCAGAGAAGGTTTGTTCACACCAATTTTAGCAAGTCAACAAAAGGGAACTTACGCCGATCCAGTTCCCCAAGCGGTTATATTGACGGCGATCGTTATCGGCTTTTCGATTCAAGCCTTAATGCTGGTTGGTGTCATGAAGTTGGCACGGGATAATCCCACATTGGAAAGCAACGAAATCGAGAAGAATAATACGCCATGACTACTATTACCCTCATCTGGATTACACTACCGTTTTTACTGGGGTTCATCATTTATCTTGTTCCCAAACTTGACAAATACCTCGCCCTGGGTGCGGCTCTTGCTTCGGCAGGATACGCAGCGCAGTTATTTGTGGCTCAGTCGCCCCTAGAACTAAAATTACTAGATAACTTCGGTGTCACCCTCACACTTGACGAATTAACCGGCTACTTTATCCTCACTAACGCCCTGGTAACGATCGCCGTTATCCTCTACTGTTGGCAAAGTGATAAGACAGCTTTTTTTTACGCCCAAACCATGATGTTACATGGCAGCGTTAATGCCGCTTTTGCCTGCACGGATTTTATCAGCTTATACGTGGCGCTAGAGGTAAGCGGGATTGCAGCGTTTCTCTTGATTGCCTATCCCCGGACGGACAGATCAATTTGGGTGGGCTTGCGCTATCTGTTTATCAGCAACGTAGCCATGTTGTTTTATTTGGTAGGCGCAGTACTGGCCTATCAAACCAATCACTCCTTTGCTTTTTCCTCTTTGCGCGGCGCACCACCGGAGGCGCTAGCCCTGATATTTCTGGGGCTACTGGTAAAAGGTGGGATATTTGTATCGGGATTGTGGCTACCCTTAACTCACTCCGAATCAGAAACACCGGTTTCCGCATTGCTTTCAGGGGTTGTTGTCAAAACTGGAGTCTATCCCCTGGTACGTTGTGCGCTGATTTTAGATGAAGTTGACCCCATCGTCAGGATATTTGGTGTAGGGACAGCACTGCTGGGGGTATTTTATGCCATGTTTGAAAAAGATACCAAGCGAATGCTGGCGTTTCACACTATTTCCCAATTAGGTTTTATCCTGGCTGCACCTAAGGTAGGCGGTTTTTATGCCCTAACCCACGGTTTAGTTAAATCGGCGCTCTTTTTGATAGCAGGTACCTTACCGAGTCGTAGTTTTAAGGAATTACAACATAAACCCATCAATACTTCAGTTTGGATTGCCTTAGTTATAGCCAGCTTCTCTATATCCGGCTTTCCTTTGTTGTCCGGCTTTGGAGCAAAAATATTGACGATTAAGAATCTCGAACCTTGGCAAGTTATCGCTATGAATGTTGCAGCCTTAGGAACTGCTATATCTTTTGCCAAGTTCATATTTCTGCCCCGTGGAGGAAAAGATGGAGTCAAGCCAGGTTTCTGGCCAGGGGTAATACTTTTGCTCAGTGGGCTGGTTGTCGCCAATATCGTTTATTACGACGCTTATACAGTTGCCAACATTATCAAACCACTAGCAACTATCGGCATTGGCTGGCTAGTGTATTTGTTTATTGTTCAAAGATTGGCTATTAAACTCCCCCGTGTACTAGAGCAATTTGAGCATCTGGTCGGTTTTATGAGTCTGATGTTAGTTCTACTCTTCTGGATGGTATTGGCATGACTGGATATCTAAATATTTTATTGCGCTTGGCTATTTGGTTCCTGCTCACTGCCAATCTGAGTGTGGCAAATATCATCATCGGTGTAGCTATTGCCCTCTTATTGCCACATAACGACAAAACCCAGGAAAAATTAAAGGATTGGTTGCGGGCTTTGTGGCAAAGCATCATGGCATTTCCCATCGCCTATAAGGAAGCATTGGAAATCATCTTCACTCCCCATGATGAAGAAGTAATAGTTATGGAACGTGTCCCTGCCAAAAGGACACCCGGACTTATATTCCTAGATATATTCGTCATTACCTTTACACCAAAAACCATTGTTGTGAAATACCACGAGGATGGCTGGTATGAAGTACACCGGATTCAACGGAGGAAAAAGCCATGAACCTGTTATTGATATCAATGATTCTGGCTTTGCTCATACCCATCTATGAGGCTTGGAAGAATGAGCATATCTGGCAAAAAATGTTGGCATTAGCCAGCATCTGCTCCAAATCTGCTGTTCTCATCTTGATGGTATCCGTATTACGTGATGATTGGATGATCGGCATTGTTGGGGTCATTATCCTCAGTGTAGGTAATGCCGGATTAATGCTGTTGGCAAATGTGCTGAAACGGATGAGTGATATATGATCAATGTCTTAAGTTATACCTGCATATTTATAGGCATTATCTTCTGGTTTTGGGGGACATCTTTCCTATTGGGTAAGCGATCGGTATTATTCAAGCTGCATACTCTTTCAGTGTCGGATACCCTTGGCTCAATTAGTATTGTATTTGGGTTGCTCTTGCAAAGATCCAGAGAATGGCCGTTGCTCATTCTAGGTATCATTTGCTTGGCGATGTGGAACACAATGCTGGGGTATGTATTAGCATACTGTTCTAGTAATGGGGGTAAAGATGACTAAATACGATCTCTTCATCTACATCATTACCGCTTTACTACCGTTGTCTGCTTGTCTACTAATAGTACAAGTTAACCCATACCATGCCTTGGTAATTAGGGGAATCCTGGGAGCAGTGGCAGCCTTAGCCTATACGCTTTTGGGTGCGGCGGATGTGGCTTTGACAGAAGCATTGGTCGGTACGATGTTGGCAATAACTTTGTATGCGATCGCTGTTCGTTCATCCTTAGTTATGCGTCTTGGTATCATTGAGGACTCAGTAAGTGATGCGGGAAGTAGTTTTGGGCAACTCATGGATGAGTTACGCAAAATTTTTGGCAAACGCTATATGCGTCTAGAACTAGTTTCCTATCCCAATACCCAAGCTTTGGAACGGGCGCTCATAGACAAAGAAGTCCATGCAACCTGTAGCAGACTGGAACACAACAACGGATCTGAAGACCTCTCCTACCAGACCGCCATCAGGGTGAAACGCATCTATGAAATTATGCAAAGCGAACTTTCATCACCAGCAGCAGTCCTCACCTACGTAAATACACTAGAATCAGGGGAGGAACATAAATGAAATGGATTTACATTGCCGCCGGGATAGCACTGTATATAAAAATGCTCGTCCTGCCGAATCCTGCACCACAACTACTGGATTTCTCTATCGTGGAATCGATAGTTAAAGATGGTGGCATACCCAATGCCGTGACAGTCATTATTCTCAGAAATCGGTTGTATGACACTATCTTCGAGGTAATAGTATTTACAATCGCCATCATGGGTGCTTATTTCTTGCTGGCTAATGAAAGGCCATCCTGTGCCATCTATCGTTTCACCGATCAACCATCTATTGTGTTGGCGCGTTTGGGAGCAACAATTACCTCGTTGGTGAGTATCGAGTTAGCTATTCGCGGACATTTAACTCCTGGTGGTGGTTTTGCGGCTGGTGTAGCCGGTGGCACGGCAATAGGCCTTGTGGCAATTACCTCATCACCAGAGCGAATGGAAGCGATTTACAAGCGTTGGCACGCCGCCACCTGGGAAAAGATTTCCGTTTTAGTCTTCATCATCCTAGCGGTAATCACTTTGTCTGGACTAGAATTACCCCACGGAGAGATGGGCGCTCTTTTCAGTGGTGGGGTAATACCGTTGCTAAATATCCTAGTCGCGCTCAAAGTTGCGTTGGGTTCCTGGGCAGCTATTTTGGTGTTTATTCGTTATCGCGGGTTATTGTAAGCAACCAATTATTGATTCCCTATTTCCACCTATATAAGGATGTGACAATAGATTTTCTGGTGCTAGAGTTTTCTTATTACTAGAAATTCTCGGAATTTAGAGCAATTGCTAGAATTATCTATTGTGGAACCTAATTTGTTAGGAGTGAACGTGAACAATATTTTTATTCGTAAAGAATTTTTGTTGTTACCAGGTTTAGCTGCTCTGGCAGTTGTTGGTACTAGTTTCTCTGCTCAGGCTCAAACAGTTAGTCCTGTCGAGAGTCAACAATTGACCGAATCTTCTGCAACCGTAGCAGCAAACACGGAGGCACAAAGTCAAGAATCGGCGATCGCCAATCCTGTATCTAATGGAACGGAATTACAGCAGTTTCCCAGTGTTAATACAGAGGAGCAAGCTAATCGTATAATCACACCTGTTCCTGGTACAGTAGCTACTACATCCGCTACCCTAGCACCTGCATACGTAGAACCTACTGCCCAAACATCTGCTACACCATCATCTACATCCACAATTGCACAATCAGATATTGACCCAGGTAGAGCAACTCGTGGCGGTAGAAGCTATATAGGTGTTGCGGGTAATATTGGCATAAGTGGTGATGACTCATCTCTGGGTGATGGTAACTTCGCAGCCATTAGCAAAATCGGGTTGACGAATGCTATCTCCATTAGACCATCAGCAGTTTTTGGGAACAACACCACAATTTTAGTTCCCATTACCTACGATTTTACCCTACAAGCAGCAGACGCTTTTAGTGAACCCCTAGCGATCGCACCTTATATCGGTATTGGTGCAGCCATTAAAACTGGTGATGACTCCCAAGTAGGGTTCTTAGCCTCCGGTGGTATTGACCTGCCACTAAGTTCTCAATTTACCGCCACAGCTGCCATCAATGCTGGCTTCTTCGATAGTACTGATATCGGTTTACTCATAGGTGTCGGCTACAATTTCTCTGGCTTCTAGTTGAATTGGGGATTGGGGATAAAAAAGTAAAAAGGTAAAAGATTTTTTCTTTTGACTTTTGCCTTTTTACTTTTACCTTGGATTGTTGACTGGGATTAATGTCCTCCCATTCCCGCCTCTTTCAACTACTTAGGAGTAACTTTGTCAATGGTCTTAATCTTGCCATCGTCACCTACTGTCCAAACATCATAGACACCGATAACATCACCATTCGCATCAATATCAACGTTACCACTAGCTCCTTGATAGTTGATATCTTTGCCTTCCTTGAGTAACTTCAGCCCTTCACAGACATCGGTAACTTCTACACCAGGCGCACTAGATACTTCACGAATTTTACCAGCAACACCCACACCAGTATTTTCCTTGGCGGCTTGGGCTGCCAACACTAACAATGCCGTTGCATCCCAAGCTTGGGGTGCGAATTCTCCTGGCGCACTGCCTTTTTTCGATTGCCAAAGCTTTGTTAAGGCTTCTAATCCTTTACCATCGGAACCAGGAACTGTGCCAATGATGCCAGAGGCGATAAATTTACCATCAGCAGTTTTACCAACTTGAGCCGGAAATTCATCGGATTTCATGCCATCTGTCAGCATGATTTGTACACCTTGAGCCACACCTTGCTGATAGGCTGATTTCAGTAGTAAGCTACCTGTTTCTACGTAGAAAACACCAAGAACTGCATCTGGCTTACCAGCAAAAGCCGCCGCCGCTTCGGTTTCAAAGGTGGTTGCTTTGGGGTCGTAACGTACAGGATTATTTTTGTTAACTACAGTCCCACCGAGTTTCTCAAAGGCTTGAACAAATGCTTTTTCAAAACCAACTCCATAGTCATTGTTAATCACAATGGTGGAAACTCGCTTAAAACCTTTCTTGTTGGCGAGTTCGGCTAAAGCTGGGCCTTGATAGCTATCAGGGGGGACTGTCCGCGCCCAAAAGCCATTAAAATCGCCTTTCTGGGCTTTTTCGGTAAATACGGGGCTAGTACTACCAGGAGAAATTAGTAAGACTTTATTTTGGGCAGCGATGGAGACAGCAGCTGTAGAAACGCTGCTAGCAAAAGAGCCGACTACACCTGCAACCTTATCTACAGTTGCTAGTTTAGTCATACCAGCCGCGCCTGCTTTCGGGTCTGTTTGGTCATCTACAGCCACGAGACTCACAGGCTGACCATTGACACCACCACAGGCGTTGACTGTTTCTACTACCAAGGGAACAGCCGCAGCCATTTGTTGTCCAATAGATGCTAGGTCGCCTGTTGCTGGCAGGAGAGAACCGATTTTTAGCCCTGACCCACCACTGGCTGTGGTGGTATCTGTGGCTGGGGTACTAGTTGCGCCATTGTTAGCTGCGCCATTAGGTGTGGTATTACTTGTTTCACAAGCTGCCAAAAGAAACCCTGCGGTAAAGGTAGCTAAACCTAAACTGAGGGCAGCACTAATTCTTTGCATAGATTACTTTCACTCCTCAAAGATGCGGGAGCCTAAAAGTAAGATTTAAACTAAATTTTCAGGTTAGCTTAATCTTAACAGGACTCTAAATGTTAAATGATAACATCCACCTTTAGATATAGAAGTGTTGAACCTGAATATCAGTGCTTTTTATTAACACTAAAATCCTGTTGAAAAGCTATAAAAACGGAGAGGGAGGGATTCGAACCCTCGGTACGGAGTTGCCTGCCGTACAACAGATTAGCAATCTGCCGCTTTCGACCACTCAGCCACCTCTCCAAGGTGACAAGAATAAATACTAGCAGCTATTTTTGTTTATGTCAAATAGTTTTTGTTGGTAGTCAGTAGTCAGTAGTCAGTTGTTAGTGGTTTTTACTGTGGACTGTTGACTACGGACTATTGACTAATGTTTAGAGAACTTGCGATCGCATCCAAGCTATGGGTAAGGTGCGTAACTTTTTCCATTGGGGGACGTAAGCGCGTTGACTGAAGACATCGTAATCGTTGCGTTCAATCACATCTAAAATTTGACCGTATAACATAGAAGCCGCCCACACTGGCCAACGAGCATCGGGGGCCAGGTGAGTAATGCCCTTTTCTGCTTCGGTGTAGAATTGCCGCGCTCTATCTATTTGAAAGCGCATGAGGGAGCGCCAGCGCTCATCTACAACGCCGTTGCAGAAGTCTTGCTCGGTGTAGTTAAATCGTGCTAAATCTTCCAGAGGAATGTAAATTCGTCCTCGTCGGGCATCTTCACCAACATCCCGCAGAATGTTGGTAAGTTGATTGGCAATACCTAAGGCGATCGCTTCTTGTGTGGGAATATATAGTGGCTTGCTTTGATGCCAAGGTGCTGTGTTGGTGGTGTTGTCTACCTCCATCACGGCTGTTGACATTAACCCTACAGTCCCAGCGACGCGGTAACAGTAGAGGTATAACTCCTCAAAGGTTTGGTAGCGGCTACGATGTAAGTCCATGCGCTGTCCAGCAATCATGTCCCGAAAGGGTTGAATGTCTAGATTAAAGCGTTGGATTGCGTCCACCAAGGCTACGTCGTAATTTTCTTTGGGGTGTCCCGCAAACATCGCTTCCAGATGCTGCTCCCATAGGTCTAGGGTTTCTGGCGTAGTAATGGCGGATGCGGGCCCGTCCACTAATTCATCTGTACGGCGACACCAGGCGTAAATTGCCCAGATAGCTTGGCGCTTTGCCGGACTCATCAGCAATGTACCCAAGTAAAAGGTTTTGGCATACTTGGCTGTGAGATGCCGACAAAGTTTATATGACTCGTCTACAGAGACCAGCGTTTTCATGCGCGGGGGGGAATCAGGCAGTTGCAGCATTCGTTGCAGGCGGTCGGGTTAGCGTTTGCAGGTTTGAGGTGTTGTCCTCTGGCAGCGATTCACAAATCGCCTGCGCTGTTAGCTTACCAGAAAGTACGGCCCCTTCCATACTGCCTAAATAGCGTTGCATGGTGTAACTCCCACTTAGAAAGAAATTGGCAATGGGGGTTTTTTGGGCTGGACGGTACTGTTGACGACCAGGAGTCGCTTTGTAAACTGAACGCGGCGTTTTTACGACGTGAGATTTCAGCAATTTTGCTGGATTATCGCCCTTAAAGTGGTCGGGGAAGAGTTTTTCCAATTCGACCATAGTAGCAGAGACGATTTCCTCGTCGGATTTACTAATCCAGTCTTTGGCGGGAGCTAGAACTAATTCCAGCATTGAGCGGTCAGGATTAGCATATTCACGACAAGTGTTACTCATATCAGCATAAACGCTGAGGAGGGGCGATCGCGAAAACAACAGGTGATCAATGTCTGTTAATTTCCGATCAAACCACAGATGGAGGTTAATTACTGGTACGCCTTCTAAACCTTCTAGCTTCTGGAAAAACTCCATTTGCTGCCAAGGTTGTGGCAACATGACTTTTAATGGGTCAACTGCCATAGCTGACACGTAAAAGTCTGCCGTAATCATTTCATCTGGTTCTCCATTTAACCCGCGCAGCAAGAACCCTTTTACTGTACCATCCGGGTTGAGCAAAATCTCTTTTAGAGGGGCGTTGAGCCTGACTTCTCCACCTCGTTCGGTGATGTAATCAACGATTGGTTGGCACAGTCGTTCTGTGGGAGAACCATCCAAAAAGGCTATTTTGGAGCCATATCGCTCTTGCAGAAAGCGATTTAGGGCTGTTAATAGAATTGTCGAGGAAACCTCATCGGGATTAATAAAGGTTAAAGCCTTGGATGCGGCGATGAACACGTCACTTGCTACCCGCTCACCCACACCTTGCCTTTTCAACCAATCGGAGAAGCTGTACTTGTCCATCTCCTCAACATACTTCTGGCCTCGAACTATTGCTGGAAGCAGTCCAATAGCGAACCTAATCTTCTGTTCCCAAGTCAACATATCGTTGTTGCGAAGGATCGAGGCAATGATGTTAAAGGGAGAGGGGATATCAGGAACATCAAAACGTGAGAGTGTTCCGGGTTTATCTGGTTGATTAAAAATCAGTGTATGTTCTTTCCACTGGAGTCGGTCTTCAATGCCCAACTCCTTCAGTAATTGCAGCATATTGGGATATGCCCCAAAGAAGGCGTGTAACCCGGTTTCGTACCAGTCGCCGTCAGAGTCTTTCCACGCCGCCACAAGGCCACCCAATACGTCCCGACGCTCTAAGACTATGGGAGTGTGACCTGCGTCCGTGAGATATTTCGCGCAGGAAAGTCCTGCTAGACCAGCGCCAGCGATCGCTACTCGCATTTAAACCTACTGTTCTTCAATATTTCTTAATGGTTTTGCCGTTCTCATTATACTTTGCAATCCGTTACATTTGGCAGTAATTGTGCGATCGCTTCTAGAAAAAAGTTTATACAGGGGATTAGGGACTGTTAAGGGGTAGGGAGCTTTTCGGGACAAAAGAAGTAAAATATACCCCGTAATGGTGTAGAAATGTATAGAATCTTGTAAAGATATAAAATATAGTCTTTTTAAGATGCGAACATTTCCCACTTATTCCTCAATGCAGCTGTCCTTATCACCAACTCAATGTCAGCCTTTGAAGATTATCGCACTGGGGGATAGTTTAGTATACGGCTTCGGTGACCCGGAAAAGGGGGGTTGGGTGGAGCAGTTGCGGCGCTGGTGGATGTTGCCTGATAGTTCTGGTCATGTACTGTACAATTTGGGGGTCAGAGGCGATCGCACCCAGCAAGTAGCACAAAGGTTAGAGGTAGAATTTCGGCATCGTGGCGAATTGCGAAATCGTGTCCCTGACTTAATTATCCTCTCCGTTGGCGTTAACGATTCAGCGCGGTTAACCCGTTTGAATGGACGTAACTGTACGGATTTTGCTTTATTTGAATCGGAAATTGCTTCCTTACTCGACCAAGCGCAGCAGCTTTGTCCTGTGCTGTTTGTGGGGATGGTGCCGGTAGATGAAGCCAAAATGCCTTTTTTAAATTGCTTTTATTTTAATCATGCCGATCAATACCGCTACAAAGAAGCAACTCGCATTGCTTGTAATCAACGGCAAATTCCCTATTTAGATATTTTTGACCAATGGATGGCACGGGGTGACACTTGGCGCAATAAACGTTTAACTGAAGATGGTCTCCATCCCAATACCCTGGGTTATCAATCCTTATTGGAAGATGTGATTCATTGGGAACCCTTAGCTGGTTATCATACCCGACCGGACTATCAGCTAAAGTGATGGGACTGGCAAAATAACTAGTGTCAATTTTCTCCAGATAAAAAATATTCGCCTATCATAGGGTGAGTTTTGGGAATCTTGACATGACCAACAACCACCTGAAAACAGAAAAATCTCTTGGCGTGATGGCGATCGCCACTTTTTTGGTAACTGGTGCTATTACAGTGGTTACTCTCTTAGCCTTCCGCAAAAACCAACCTCTAATAGTCACCCAAGATTTACCCGTTCCTCCCAATCAAACCCAATCGCCGCCACCACCTAAATTAGACAAGCTGACCTTTACTGTACCGATTCAATATCAAGGGAAAACAGTTTATCGGGTACAAACCAATAGTAACGAGAAAGTGATTTCTCTTACCTTTGATGATGGGCCGTGGCAAAAAACCACGCCAGAAATTTTGGAGATTCTCAAACAAAATCAAATTAAAGCGACATTCTTTTGGGTAGGACAAGCTATACAAGCAAATCCAGACATAGCTAAACGAGTTGTAGCTGAAGGTCACGCTATTGGTAATCATACTTGGCATCATTGGTATAGACGCATGAATGAGGACACAGCCAAGAGCGAAATTGAACGCACATCTGACCTAATCTACAAAACTACCGGGGTAAAAACTCATTTATTCCGTCCCCCTGGAGGAGTTTTAAACAATGGATTAGCCGCTTATGCTAAAAGTCAGAAAAATGCTGTGGTCATGTGGTCTTTGACTTCAGCCGACACAGACCCCCGCGCTAAACCTGAAGTATTTGTGAAAAACGTTGTCAAAGGCGCAAAACCTGGTTACATAGTTTTGATGCACGATGGTGGAGGCGATCGTCAAAGAACAGTAAAAGCCCTACCACAGATTATTAGTGGACTGAAACAGCAAGGTTATAAATTTGTGACAGTTCCCGAATTATTAGAAATGAAGCCGTAGTAAAGTTGTGCATAAAATTCATTATTACTAATTAGTAAGTAGACGAGAAAAATTCAACTTATATGAATAAAATATAAATTATCTCTAGGGTAGGTGTGTCATGCCAAAAGTTGAAGCACCTTGGATTATGCACGGTGCGTTGCGCGACAACACAACCTACCCTTAATTTAACTTGTCTTTACATAGTTATATATATTCGCGCCTACCTACTAGGAAATTAGCACTCATTACTCCTATGACTCCAACTTTATTTGGTCGTTGGCAAACTAGACTTTTATTACTTGCTACCGTCGGTGTATTAGTATCCTTGCCTTTTGCAATGGGTTTAATTGGGCCCGGTGCTAATTCTGTTTATTTTTGGATACTAGCTTATGTCGCTATGTTTGGTTTAGGGTGGGATGTACTTTATGACTATCTACAAAAGTTCCGTTGGGATAGGGATTGGCCTGCTGCTTATCAATTCATGGCTGGGATTTGGGAATTAATATTTGTGTTTTGTGGAGCTAAACTTTTTGGCTTTTTACCATTACCTATTCCTAAAGAAGAACTGCCACCAGATACTTTTTTAATGCACTACAGCGTAGTTTGGTTAGCAGTTTTTATTGCGTCCCAAAGCATTATGCGAATTATATTTCCTCGTTGGCGTTTTCGCGGCGGACAATGGCTTTAAAAATTCAAAAATTAAACAAATGATCAGTAGAGTCGGCAATGCCCATCAAGAAGATATACGGTGGGCATTGCCCACCCTACAATTTAGACAAGTTGATTACTTTACAGTGATTTATGGCGATGAATACTAATATATTGTCCATGAATATTAACAAAGTATGGTACTAGATAAGTTATGCCGGCAGAAATCCAGCGATCGCGCCCCATATTTCCTTGCAATAAAGCGCTACCATGATTGATAATAAATAAAATGGAGCCAACAACAACCGCAACCTTCAACGCAGTTGGTACAAACTTCGGCTCAATCAGGCTGGCAAAATATCCTTTCAAAAAACTAATCTTTTTCGCCATATAGCAGCAGTCCTAATTACCTACTCCCTACTTCCAGCCCAAGTGACTATCTTAGACTGCAACTTGGTAGAAAAACTCTAGATTACTCAATTATTTTATGTCACATTTAAATATTGCCAACTTAGGCGAAGACTTTGTAGCCCAATGGTTACAATCTACGGGTTGGATGATTTTAAATCGCCAATTTTCCTGCCGTTGGGGCGAAATTGATATCATTGCCCAGCATACAAGAAATAATCAAGAATCCATACTAGCATTTGTCGAAGTTAAAACTCGTAGTCCAGGTAATTGGGATGATGGGGGACGAGGTGCAATTACGCTGAAAAAGCAAGCAAAAATTGAGCGGACTGCAAGAATATTTTTAGCCAAATATCCTGATAAAGCTGAATATATCTGTCGCTTTGATGTAGCGATTGTTTCTTATCAGATAATTTCCAAACAGGATCATGAGTTATCCATAACTCAGGAATCTGTCACTAGTTCTTCAGTGGGAGAATATAAATTTCAGTTACAAGAATATATTCCCGCAGCTTTTGAATGTCTAATTGATTAAGGGAACGCCAAAAAATAAATTATCCGAAATTGATGGTTTGGTAGGGTGCGTCAGTATGAATACTTTCTAAGTATAGTTACATTCTATCGCACTGACACACCCTACATTTTGGATATTTTTTTATCTGGAATTCCCTAATATTGTTGGTGATTTTAATAATTATTTTGATATTTGCTGCCAGAAAATGAATTTTTTCATGACATTGGTAACTGGTTGTGAATGATATTTTGCTACCACCAATTACCAATTACCAATGAGCAAATACACAGTTTATGACCATCGATTTTACGCGAGTGTTTCTGGACAGTAACCCAGCCCTCTAACAAACTGTTGACGGAAAGCTTCTATTTCTTCCCTCTCTGGGCTACCATGTGAAACGATCGCAACTTGATAGCGGCGCATAACATCTACAGGACATTGTCCCGCTTCTAAGCTCCACAGTGCCATTTGCACACGCATAGGAGGCTCATAGCTAATTCCCAGTTCATTTAGGAAGGCTCGAAAATCACCATCTTCTTGGGACGAGACGGGATTTTTAAGTTTGATCCTAACCACCCAACCATCTATTTGATGAATCACGGTAACGAACGAAACGGGTAACTGGGGTCTACCGTGTAGATATTGAACGACCCTCAGAGTTAAACTGGCATTTGCCAGATAGTATAGGTATTCCATCATGGTGTTTGGGATCAAATCCAATCTTATATCTCTATCTTCCTCAATTGATTGGTATCCCGGTAGGGTAAATGCCCCCGTCTTTGCATGGGGGAGTTTACCCATTTATTATCAAATTGCTTAAGTGTTACGTCATAATGTCAATCTTATAATTTAGGTCTAAAATTGACTACTTTTGTCAAAAAAATGTAAACAAACTTATTCCAAGCATCGGGAATTTCAATGAAGAAACAGATATTACAATTAAACCTTGAACAAACTTCTAGTGCAGCAGCAGAGGATACAAATTTAGATTGTTCGTTGGCTGGGTATGATTACGTACTACCGCCAGAAAGAATTGCCCAAAATCCAGCAGTTCCCAGAGACAGTTCTCGTCTACTAGTCGTCAATTCTCAAACAACAGGTAAAGAAACACCACCTCTACATCAAATTTTTCGTGATTTACCGGATATTTTGCGTCCTGGTGATTTATTAATCATGAATAATACGAAGGTCATCCCCGCAAGATTATACGGGCGTAAAAGTTCTGGTGCAGAAGTAGAAATTTTATTGCTAGAAGAGCGCAAGTTTAACTGTTGGTTGGCTCTAGTTAAACCAGGAAAACGCTTTAAAAAAGGCACGCAGATTATTTTTGAAGGACTAGGTATCAGGAATCTGGGAATAAAAAATAGTCCCCATTACCCCTTATCCCCAGAGGGGTTCCCACCTTCCCCAGTCCCCAATCCCCACCAGCTAACCGCTACTGTTTTAGAAACCGACAAAGCCACAGGAGGGCGTTTATTACAGTTTGATTTACCAGAGGGGGAATCTTTGGTGCAACTTTTAGATAAATTCGGGGAAATACCCCTACCACCTTACATCACTGCATCCCAAGCGGCAGATGAACAGTATCAAACTGTGTATGCTGAGCAACCAGGAGCGATCGCAGCGCCTACTGCTGGGTTACACTTTACTCCAGAGTTGCTAGAGAAGTTACGCGATCGCAATATCAATCAAGCTTTTATTACCCTCCACGTTGGTGTGGGAACCTTTCGCCCTGTGGAAGTGGAAGATGTAGCTACTCATCAAATGCACGAGGAATGGATTGAAATCCCCGCCGCCACAGTGGCACAAATCAAAGCGACCAAAGCAGCTGGCGGTCGAATTATTGCTGTAGGAACTACAGTAGTGCGCGCCTTAGAAGGAGCAGCCGCATCTGGCGATTTACAAGAATTTTGTGGGAAAACCAACTTGTTTATATATCCTGGCTATAAATGGCAAGTTGTAGAGGGTTTAATTACCAATTTTCACCTACCACGCTCTAGCTTATTAATGCTCGTCAGTGCGCTGATTGGTAGAGAACGGTTGTTAAATATATACCAAGAAGCGATCGCCTCTCAATATCGTTTCTACTCTTTTGGCGATGCCATGTTGATTCTACCGGAAGCTAGAGGAGTCAACAGTCATTAGTTTTTATTGCTGTCTCCAAAATTTTTTAATTTTGAACTTTTAATTTTTCATGTTGTAGTGGGTACTCTTACTTGTAAGGATCTTAACCATAAGTACAGAGATACCACTATGTATAAACAACAGCAAATTAAACAGTGGTTTTGCGGTTTATCGTCAATCACCTGTCCGCATATTTCGGATTGGCAAAAGCCGCATTTGGGTGTTCTCTGCGCTGCATCAGCTTTTTTGGTGTTGGCTGCACCGATGGTGAATTTACCAGGAAGCAAGTTGTTGGCACAAACTCCCATCTCGCGGGATTTGGAAACAGCTAGTCTTTACCAACAGGGCGTTACACGCTACAACCGTAGCGACTGGCAAGGTGCAGAAAACGCTTTTCGCCAAGCGTTGCAGCGAGAACCCAATTTAGCAATGGCTAGAGCTTATCTAGGAAATATTTACCTGATGCAAAACCGTCTAGATGTGGCGGTTCAGGAATATGGGGAAGCGATTAGACTTAACCCAAATTTGGGAGAAACTTATTACAACCTGGGTTTAGCATTGCAACAACAGGGAAAAAAAGAGGGTGCTATTACAGCTTATCGCCAAGCTTTAGTGATAGACCCAAGAAGGGTGGAGGCTTATTATAACTTGGGTTTGGTATTATACGAACAAGGATTATTGCAGGAAGCGATCGCGGCTTACCAAGATGCAATTAATCTTGAACCCAGTAAAGTCAATGCTCATCATAATTTAGCGATCGCCCTGCAACAAACAGGTAAAATGGAAGAGGCGATCGTCGCCTATAGAGAAGTTTTGAAGTTAGATCCTCAAAATGCGGCAGCTTACAGTAATTTAGGCAGCCTGATGGCGATGCAAGGACGACCAGAGGAAGCCATAGCCGCTTATACCCAAGCTGTTCGCCAAGACCCCAAAAATGCCCTAGCTTACTATAACTTGGGAATAACTTTATATAACCAGGGCGACCTGCAAAAAGCTAGTAACGCCTTCAAACGCGCTCAGGAAGAATACAGCCAACAAGGGAACCTGGAGCAAACAGAGAAGACCGAGCAGTTAATGCAGCAAGTTGCTCAGAAAATCGAGGAGCAAAAGCTGCAACAAAGACAAGCATCCACACCCAAGCCGACAGACAACGCTACAAACAACCTCTTAGAAAAACTAACTCAACTAACAGCACCAAAAGAACAACCAGCTAATTCTGGTGCAGTAACTGTCTCGGATGAACAAAAGCAGTTTCCACCAATATTTCCTAATACCAATTCTCGATAAAGAAACGCTTAATTATTTTAGCACTAGCGAACTATTACCAGAAAACCTCTGCGTGCCTTTGCGCTAACCTCCGCGCTACTCTGCGTTAAAAGGGGAAGCTGGAAACTGCATAATCTTATAAAATTTTTGGCGTTGCTGATTGATGGGATGATTTCTATCTCACGCATTCGCCCTTGGCGTTCCCGAAGGGTAGGCGCAAAGGCGCAAAGAATTGACTTTCAGCTTTGTCGAGAAGTCTAAATTCATCCCGCATTTATGCAACGCCATAAAATTTTTGTATGACGGGTAATTTGCCCGTCATATTTTTTGGTTTTAAATCGGCAAACGATTAATATCTCTATCACAACCTATAACCACCATTGCCGTACCACGTTCTAAACGTTTACCGGGGTTAGGGTTAATTTGAAATTTACCATCTTGACTAACGGCTAATAAATTCAACCCGTAACGATTGCGTAACTGCAATTCTGCGATAGTTCTCCCGTGAAATTCATCTGGCACAATTAACTCTACAATACTGTTATCTGGATCGAGGTCGAATCTATCAAGAATTGATGGCTTCGTCAGTGTCCGTGCTAAGGCACAACCCGCCTCATATTCAGGAAAAACAACATGATCTGCACCAACCCGCTTTAATAGCTTGTAATGGACTTCACTGGAAGCTTTAGCAACAACGTGAGGTACTCCAGCTTCCTTGACATTTAAAGTGGTGATTACGCTTTCTTGAACATAGTTACCAATTGCCACAATTACTGTATCAAATTCCAGAATACCCGCTTCCTTAAGGGCGGCTGTTTCGGTTGAATCTAGTTGTAAAGCATGACCAACAATTTCTTCCGTCAACGCTGCTGACACTCGTTTTTCATCTATATCTGTTGCTAGCACTTGATAGCCTAACTTATGCAGTGTTGAACAGACAGAACGACCAAAACGACCCAAGCCAATTACAGCAAATTGGTTATTATCTTTGCGTAAACTGCGAAAAAAACCTAGCGATGACAGATTCACAGTTGAAATCCTTATTATTAATCCCTGTATTGAAAGCAAAACTCTTAGACTAAATTAATTCAAAGCTTTCTTTTGCTTATTCTTTCAAATTTTATCAGTTGTTAGTTGTCAGTTGTCCGTTGTCAGTCGCCAATAATTTTTACTGACTTCCCCTGCTTCCTCTCTCCTTCAGTTACCCTACAAGTAAGTTTTCTTCAGGGTAGTGAATCCTTGTCGGTCGCGGATCTCCTAATATAGCAGACATTAGTAGTAAAACTCCTACTCTACCTACATACATGGTGATAATTAAAACTAGTTTTGCTGCTGGGGAGACGCTAGCTGTAATACCAGTTGAAAGACCTACAGTGGCGAAGGCTGATACTACTTCAAATAGAATTTGAATAAAATCTAGTTGTGGGTCTGTAAGAGATATGACAATTGTGGCTAAAATGACGGTTGCTATAGAACCAACTAAAACACCAACTGCTTTTAAGATGAGAGCAACTGCTATTTTACGTTCATATAATAAAACTTCTTCTTTACCTTGAAGAATCGTTTTAGTACAGCTAGTTAAAACTCTCAGTGTGGTGGTTTTCATTCCTCCTCCGGTACCGCCTGGACTTGCACCGATAAACATCAGGGCAATGGTGATAAATAGACCCGCAGTTGTCATTTTGCCAATGTCGATGGTGTTAAAGCCAGCAGTTCTAGGAGTCACTGACTGAAACCAAGCTACTAAAAATTGATCGCGTAAATTAAGTGAACCAAAGGTTGCTGGGTTTCTTACTTCTATGCAAAAGAAGGCGATTGTGCCTAGAAATAAAAGTATTAGTGTAGTGCTAGTTGCAACTTTAAAGTCTAATGAAAATACCAAAGTTTCTTTTTTCTTGAGGATGCGATCGCGTAACCAAATGTAAGTTTCTAAAATTACCTGATAACCAATTCCACCAAAGATAATTAATCCTGTAACTGTGAAAACTACTAAAAATGAGGATTGATAACCGATTAGATTATCTTTAAACAGACTAAAGCCAGCATTATTCCAGGCATTAACACTATGAAATATAGCTAACCATAGTCCTTGATTCCAGCCATAATCAGGGACAAAAGCTGGTAATAATAAAAAGACACCTGTAATTTCAAAAATTAGCGTTGTGGCAATAATTGAGCGAATAACTTGAGTGCTACCACTCATTCCGGGGCGGTCTAAAGCTTGTTGAATAGCGATTTTTTGCCGTAGGTCAAATTTGCGCCCAATCAGCAGAATCAAAAAGGTGGTAGTTGTCATATAACCTAACCCACCAATTTGCGCCAACAAAGCAATGAACAACTGTCCCCAAAAGGAAAAGTAAGTACCAGGGTCAACCACTGATAAACCAGTGACGCAAACTGCGGATGTTGAGGTAAACAAAGCCACAATCAGATTATTCCAATTACCATTGCTAGTGGAGAAAGGCATCATCAACAAAATAGTTCCCACTGCGATGACAGCCAGAAATCCCAAGCAAACTGTGCGCGAAACGGTCATAAGCAATTAAAAATTCAATATTTAACGGTCAAAATCATCAAATCCTTTAGCTCATGGAGGTTGGTTTAAAAGGGTGGACTTATAAGTTATTCCTAATAAGAGCCATAAGGTTGATTCTGGAGACTAAACAAAAACTTTCTTATTTAATTAAAAACACACATGGTAGCCTACGAATATGTTTTTTTTAATTTTTGTTTTGTCTTAACACTGCTTTTTTTATGAGTGCAACACTATACCAACAAATTCAGCAATTTTACGACGCTTCCTCTGGGCTGTGGGAAGAGATTTGGGGCGAACACATGCACCACGGTTATTATGGTGTAGACGGTACTGAACAAAAAAACCGTCGTCAGGCGCAAATTGATTTAATTGAAGAATTACTTACTTGGGCAGGGGTACAAACAGCAGAAAATATACTAGATGTGGGTTGTGGTATTGGTGGTAGTTCTCTATATTTGGCAGAAAAGTTGAATGCTAAAGCTACAGGAATTACCCTGAGTCCGGTGCAAGCTGCTAGAGCCACAGAAAGAGCCAAGGAAGCTGGTTTAAGTGGTAGAAGTCAGTTTTTAGTGGCAAATGCCCAAGCAATGCCTTTTGATGATAATTCTTTTGACTTGGTGTGGTCGCTGGAAAGTGGCGAACATATGCCAGATAAAACCAAGTTTTTGCAAGAGTGTTACCGAGTCCTAAAACCGGGTGGTAAGTTAATCATGGTGACATGGTGTCATCGTCCTACGGATGAAACACCACTGACGGCTGATGAACAAAAACACCTAGAAGATATTTATCGGGTGTATTGTTTGCCTTATGTAATTTCGTTGCCAGAGTATGAGGCGATCGCACGTCAACTACCATTAAACAATATCCGCACCGCCGACTGGTCGCAATCCGTCGCCCAATTTTGGAACATAGTCATCGATTCCGCCTTTACTCCCCAAGCAATATTTGGGTTACTCCGCGCTGGTTGGACTACCATCCAAGGAGCATTATCACTAGGCTTAATGCGTCGCGGTTATGAGCGGGGGTTAATTCGGTTTGGGTTGCTGTGTGGGGATAAGTGAGGGATTGGGGATTGGGGATTGATGATTGTACAGACGCGATTAATCGCGTCTCTGACCACGCTTAATTAAACTGGCGACGACTGTAGCCAATTCTGTGGGTTCAATGGGTTTTGGTAAATGTAGTTGGAATCCTTCTTGAATGGCTCGTGTTCTGTCCTCGGCTCTGGCGTAGGCTGTTAAGGCGGTGGCGGGAATATTTCCCCCTTGTTCTGGCGGTAAGGAGCGTAGTTTGCGAATTAGAGAGTAGCCGTCTTCTTCTGGCATTCCGATATCACTTACCAAAACATCTGGTTTCCATTGGGAAATTATCTGTAATGCCTCTTTTGCTGTTGGCACTGATCTGACTTGAGCTTGACATTGCTCTAATACTGTGCTGACAAAATCACGAGAATCTGACTCGTCATCTACTACTAACACCCGCACCCCTAACAGCGAAGGACATAAAGGTAAGGGGGTGAAATGTTCCCCTCTTGGGCTAATTGGCTCGATAGTAGTTGCTTTATTTTCCGAGAGGAGGGGTAATTTGACTGTAAATGTAGAACCTTGTTCTTCACCGGGACTATGTACATGAACTGTACCGCCATGTAACTCTACTAGATGGCGAACAATCGCTAAACCTAATCCCAAACCTCCGTGGGATCTGGTGATGGAACTATCAGCTTGGCGAAAGCGGTCAAATACGTAAGGTAGAAAGCTGGAATTAATACCTATACCTGTATCGATGACTTGGATTTGTGCGTAGCTATTGGTGATGAGTTCATTTTGTTCACAACCAGGATTTTTGGTGAGTCTCACTTCTACTTTGCCGCCGGAGGGTGTGAATTTAATGGCATTTGTGAGTAAATTCCAGATCACCTGCTGCAAGCGTTCTGGATCACCGGAAACCTGGAATGGTAAGTTTTCTGTAGCTGGATTTTCTAAGAAGAATGTTAAATCGATTTCTTTAGCTTGGGCGGCGAGGTTAATATTCTCGATGGTTGTTTCAATGATGGGAATGAGGTTACAAGTGCGGACGTTGAGACGTAACTTACCTCTAATCATCCGCGATATATCTAGTAAGTCTTCAATGAGTTGGGTTTGAGCTTTGGCGTTGCGCTCGATAGTTTCTAAACCTTTAGCGGTTTGCGCTTCACTTAGCCTACGGGCTTGTAATAACTGCGCCCAGCCGAGAATTGCATTGAGTGGCGATCGCAATTCATGGGATAAGATAGCCAAAAACTCATCTTTCATGCGATTGGCTTCTGTTAATTGCTCTGTCTGCCGTTGCAAAGAATTAATCAGTTCCATTCGTTCCATAGCGATCGCAATTTGGTCGCAAACCGCCTGCATCATCCCCTTTTGATTTTCGGTGAAACTGGTACGGCTGCGACTGCCAAAGGAGAGTGTCCCTAAAAGTCTGCCTTGAGCAATCAATGGATAACTGTAATAAGCATGAATCCCCATAGAGCGGATTAGCTGTGTTTTAGGGTCAGTTGACTGCTGGACGTTCTCTAAAGCGATGGAATGACGTTCCTGAGCAGTTGTACCACAGATGGCTTCCCCAAACTTTAAAAACTTGATTTTTTGGGCTAGTTCAGGACAAATGCCGTGATAAGAAGCTAAACGTATGGACTGAGAATTGTCTTCTACCAAGTAGTTTAAATAAACATCCAGTCCAATTTGCTGTGCCAGTTTCTGGAAGCAACTATCAATCAGTGCTACTGGTTCCTGACTTGATAACAGGTCATTAGCTGTACTAAATAGTAATTTTAGCCGTTGATAACCCAAGGACAGAGCTTTTTCTGCCTGCTTGATCTGAGTTACATCTTGAAATACTACTACACAGGTAGCTGGATAACCGTGCATGGCTGGCAAGGTATCAGCAAATATGAGTAAAGATAGTACTTCATCGTTGGTATGCCAGTCTAACTCTAATCCTTCTAGACGTTCTCCTCTAGCAACCCGCACTCCAGGCATCTGCTCATTGGGTATGGGATTACCATTGATATCTGTGAAATGATATACAGTGTGGTACTCTTCGGCTGGTACTCCTCTGGGAAATTTACCACCAGCTAATTCATCGGCGGCACGATTGGCAAAGGTAACCCGTGCTGTTTCTGGTTCAATAAACAGCAATGGTCTTGGCATCAGATTCAACACATCTTCTAGCCATTTTTGCTCATTTCGCAGTAACTCTTCTGCTTGCTTGCGTTGTGTAATATCTACAAAGGCACCAATACAGCCTCTAGTTTTGCCATCTTCATCAAAAAGTGGGGCAACGTACTCTAGCAATTTGATGATTTCGCCATTTTCATGAACTACATCAACTTCATAATCTAATACTTCTACACCGTGAACCGCAGAGTACTGCATGGGAAGTTCTGCTGGTAAAAGCTCTCTACCTTCGTGAAATATTTTAAATGTGGTTGGTCTTTGATTTGGGGGAGCGCTGAGGGAGGCATTTACATCTGTGGAAAGTTGCAATTGCTTGGCAAAAGCTGGATTAATTTTAATATTTTGACATTCTGCATCTTCTGCTATGCCAATGCCAATAGGTATCATGTCTAATAAAGTTTGTAATTCGACGACGCGACGCTGTAAATCTTTATTAAGTTGGAGTATTTTCTGTTGTGCTTGTTGGCGTTCGCTTAAGTCTAAAATAAAGGCAACGGATTCTTCGCGCTCTTCTCCTAGCAATACATAACCAATTAATACGGGAATGCGGCTACCATCTTGGCGAATGTACTCTTTTTCATAAGTTGTACAAGCTCCTTTGGGGTTGGCTTGAGCTTCCGCAATACCTTGCTCATCTAAGTAGAAATATTCTGGTGGTGTGAGATTTTTCCAATTGAGTCTGCCTGTAAGTAAGTCTTCCTGAGAATAACCAACCATCATCAAAAATGCTTCGTTGGCTTGTTGAATACCACCGTAAATATCTGCGAAAGCAATGCCAATAATATTGGCATTGACAAGGCTTTTCAGTTTTTCCTCATAAGCTTTCAAACTTTCTTGAGCGCGATCGCGTTGTTGGCTCAAAAGTTCGATGACTACTGCATTTTGCCAAATGATGATCACAAAAATGACAATTAAGATAACCGCAAAGACTGAAACGGCAAAGTCTGGGCCGTATCTGCCGGCTCTTTGTCCTTTGAGGATTAACCACCCCAAGAACAAAGGTACGGTAATCGCTGCTAGTAATAAGCGACGTGCAATTAAACCCCCATAGCTATCGCTAAACACTATCTTCATTAGCCCTTTTTCTGATTGTCCAGACAAAATGCCAATACACAGCACTATAAATAATAATGCTGTCTGCAAAGACATCGAGGTAAAATTCGGGTTAATTGTGTAAAAAAAATTCACTTTGTAGGCATAGCAGACAAACACCTCTAAGGAAATCACTGTGGTAAAGAGAGTGAGAATCTGAGCATACCAATAGCTGCGATTATTTCGGGGATAAGTCAGCAGTTCTAAAGCTATACCTATGAGGAGAAAATTAATTGCTGTATTCAACCCCATATGTGGTGTGTTGATGGTAGTAAACACATCACCCAAAAACAGTTTGTCAATTCCCGATTCCCAGCCACACAAATATTCGCAAATTGCCAGCGCAGCAATAATGGTATTAGAGACACTAAAAGCTCTAGACAGTTTTTGGTAGGGCTTGTGGCTCTGGCTGGAATGTGATGTCCCCGACGGTTTCGTTACTAAAAGCCATACAGAAATACCGCAGAGTGCGAAGCATAATGCTGTATTCGGTGTCATGATCCCTGAACTACCCCAAAAAAATATTTTGAGAAGTTCTACATCGAGCAGCCAGCCAATTAATATGGAACTACTAACCAACGTGGCGATCGCACTCGCAATTTTTGCCACTAGTGAACCGTGCATATTGTGCAGTCGCAAGTGGTTGAATTCTAACATTGAGACTTCTGTAACTTTATTTGTATATAAGACTACTATCTTATTTTTCAATTGTACGTAGGGGAGCCACTACGTTGGTGAGGCAGTCTGATCTTCTCTACGTTCCCTGGGGGACGCTATGCGTAGTGTGTCGTTCGCGGTAGTGTTGCGTAGCAAAGACAAACGCTCTCCACGTTGGCAGTAGCCTCTTGTAGGCAAGGGGGGTTCCTTGCTGGGAGCAAGTGGCCTAGATACTCAGATTTTCACGCGCAAGCGCAGGCTACGCTAACAATAATCAAATCATATTCCTATACGATTGTAATGTTTAGGATGATCTACTATCGATATGCGCGGTTACTTGATTTAAACTACTGCCAAAGGTATTGGTTTACATCTACCTATATATATATTTTGCTGCGTCAGTAATTAAAATGTTCTTGAATGCCGTTAACACTTAAAATCTTTACCATTTTATTTTTGTGCTTTTAATTAGCCCTGGTAAAATGCTTCTACGAATATAAGTAGATGAACAGAAACTCATTTTTAATATCTTCCCAATTGTCAACTTAGGTCAACAAATGCAAAACCCTGAATCGACGTTGAATAAGAATTAAGCACTCAGATTCAGATTTTACCATTTTCTGTACAACAAAGCTTATATAGGACTACTATTTGATTTCTGAATCATATATATTACTGCCTATGCACACACTACAGATACTTAAGTTTGTACAATAATTAAATCAGATTCATATAACTTGAGTAAATAAGACAATGTAGTCATTATTTTACCTAATAAATGTATTCTTTGTTTATTGATTCAATAATTTCTGATTTTTGTTTAACAGAGTTAAAACAATCTTGATTTTACTAATTTTAAGCAATAATTAATAGCAAATAAAGTTTTTGCTACAGACGGTAATATTTTAAAGACAACCCCTGAGAGGGTTATATAAATAATGATTTATCAGTGTGTCCACAGTTTTTTCTAACTGATACATCATACATATTGAGTATTTTTTATTTGTCGATCTCTTAAGGTTGAACATAGTCGTTCTCGAAGAATTAATCTCTGCCAAAGAGACTTTTAAGATTCGATACATGGGAATTAACTTTGAATAATAAGACAAATTTGGTATATTACAGAATGTCACATTGCTATCACTGTTTATATTTACACCAAAAATTTATAATGTAATATCAAATAACAACGCAAATACGCACAGCACAAGTCACATTAAAATAGATGTGATTTTAATAAATTGAAAATTTTGTTAATTTTGATACAAAAAAACATTAATATTTAGGAGCAATACTAGCTAATCTCTAGTTTTTCCAGTTTAGTCAAAACAATATCCAGTATTATCAAAAAACTGGTAGTGGGATGTGGTGTAAAAATCAACAGAGGAGTGAAAACATGGATTTACGTAGCGATGCCTTGCAAATCCTCAAAGACACTAGTCGTACTTTTTATATTCCAATTAGTATTTTGCCGTCAGGATTACAAGAGGCAGTCGCGTCCGCATACTTGTGTATGCGTGCTATCGATGAAATCGAAGACCATCCCACCCTTGATAACCCCACAAAAGCCAAGCTGTTGCGTGGGATTAGCTTGACTCTACAAGCTGGGGTTGATGGTTTTCCTGTTGATGCCTTCGCTGCCGGATTTAGCGGTTACGAGAATACCCTCGCAGAAGTCACTATGAGGATTCGAGAGTGGTCTCTGCTTGCACCAGAAACAATTGCGCCGCGAATTTGGGATGCAACGGCGGCTATGTCAGACCGTATGGCTTATTGGGCAGAAAACAACTGGAAAATTTATACAGAGTCTGACTTAGATCGCTATACCTTTGGGGTGGCTGGTGCAGTTGGTTTGCTACTCTCAGATTTATGGACTTGGTATGATGGGACACAAACAAACCGGACTTTAGCGATTGGGTTTGGTAGAGGTTTGCAAGCAGTTAATATCCTGCGTAACCATGTGGAAGATTTAGGACGTGGAGTCAGCTTTTTTCCTGACGGTTGGGACGCAAACAATATGCAGGAGTATGCCTTGCGAAATCTCGCCCTAGCAGATGCTTACACTCAAGCTTTACCAGATGGGCCAGCGCTCAACTTTTGTCAAATCCCCTTGACATTGGCACATGGAACCATTGATGCGATCGCCAACGGTAAAGAAAAACTCAGCCGTAACGATGTGATGGCACTGCTGGAACATCTCATCACTTTTAACTTGAAAGCAGGGTGAGGAGATAAGAGGCAAGGGGCAGGGGTGCAGGGGGCAAGGAGAAGAATATCTTATTCAGTATTCATGATTCATCACTTCCTACTCCCCACTTGCCGCCCCACGATAAGCAAGGTAAATAGCTTCTAAAAATACATCAGAGGTCACAGTTGCGGGTAATGTTTCTAAGTGCAGAATTGCTTGAACTTGTTCGGCTAGTTTGATAGATAAGACGCTTCTGGCTTTGTCACTCATTGCACTACGTCGCTGTAGATATTCATGAATTACAGCAAAGTCATCGGGTAATAACCTTGATAAGTCAGTAATTTGTAATAATTCCGCATAGAGTGACTTGGCTTGTTCAGAAATAGTGAAAGTGGCTGGAGTAGTTGGTGTTTCCGTTTGAATAACAATTGTGCCTGCGGCTAAATCACCAAGACGCTTTTCTTTGCTATTAAAAATAATTAAAAAAGCCCCAATAAACAGAAATTCATCGAAAGGTCGTAATAAAGCTCGCAGAGTAGCTTGTTGTAAACCAACTGGTCTGCCATCATCTCGAACTACGCGAATCTTAACTGAGCGTTTACCGGGGGTTTGGCCTTGCCATAAAGTCTCAAAAAAGACAAAGTAGCCCGTGTACATGACAAAGCTAACAATAAATGCGATCGCTACTAGCCAAACAGCCGTCGCCGAACCGAAAGTTTCTGTCCACCAATCTACTAACTGAGCAGAAATAAAAGCCCAGACAAGGAAGAATACCACCCAAGTCGCAGCTAAAATCAAATAATCAATGATTAAAGCCCAAGCACGATTACCAATACCAGCGACGGTAAATTCTATCTCTACACTTTCTGGTGTGCGGTATTTGACACGGTTAAACAGGTGCATAGAAATTCAAAATTAATAAAACTTTCGAGTATGAGGGTTCTGGCTGCTGGTGCTATAAAATAGTGGTTAAATTTCGCGATCGCGTAACTGCAAGCCTAACCCTTCACGACGACTCCGCAGGTCATAATAAATTACAGCCTTGATGCTTTGCCAAAAGGGTATCAATAAAGCACCACTACTGAAACTAAGAACTAAAACCAGGACAAAATAAAGCAGAGCAAATGCAGTATTACCATCACTGATTAAAGGTAAAAATACCGCTTGCAGAATACTTATAACAATCTGAACCACAATTTGAATAGGGATTGTGATTAAGAAACCAACAAAGGAAATCAACAGTATCCGCCAAACGTGACCTTGAGTTAATTCCCAACTGCGACTAATTGCAGAAGTAGCCTCGATACCTTCCTCTACAGCTAAAGGTAAATCTACTAAGTAAAAACGGGTCACCAGCCACAAAATCCCTAATAGCGCCACAATACCGATGACAAAAGCCGCGAGAATAAATACAAGATAAGTCGCAGGGTTGCCTTGTTGTCCTGCTCCCCCAACAAATGCCGCCGATACCACTCCTAATAAAATAGATAAAATTACTACACCTAAACCAATGCCAATACCGACAAGAAACAATAAGAGTATTGTCAACAAAAATTGCCACAGTCGAGAGTTAACAAAACGTTCACCCGATGGAATACTTTCGGGTTGATTCACCAATTCACCAAAGGCTAGGCGCGAAATTAGGGCTGTGAGGGCATAAAACTTTGCCCACCCATAAACTGGAACTAGCACCCAGACATAAGCCTTTAATGCCAATAAAAAGTAGTCCTTAAGATGAGAACGATACAACCGTAGCCCTGCACTGACAACATTTCCTACACTCAGTGCTTGCGTGGGACTGGGAGAACCAAAGTTTCCTGCCATAGATGCGAAATTTCCTTGAAATTACGGGTGTGAATTTGAGGCTATCTTAAAGTACGTTAATTGCTAATATTCCCAAAATTTATGAATATTCAACGTTGGATTGCTCGGCGAGAGTCAAACTGGCAGCGTTTAGATGCTTTATTAAGACAGGTGGAAACAAAAGGGTTAAAGTCTCTCCCAGCTACAGAAATTCGGGAGTTAGCTAGTTTATATCGTTCAGTTGCGGCAGATTTAGCGCGCGCGCAGACGCAGCAAGTCGGTAATATTTTGATACATAATTTACAATCCTTGACAACTCGTGGCTATACGCAGATTTACCAAGGTTCGAGAAGGCAGGAATGGCAAGCGGTGGTGGAATTTTACCGATGGGAACTACCCGCAGTGATTCAGCAAACATTCACATACACTGCTACCGCTACCGCTTTATTTGTTCTAGGTCTGCTAGTTGCTTGGTGGTATGCTTGGCAAGACCCGACATTCATGTCTTTAATCGTCCCAGAACGCCTAATTTCTCAAGTTCGAGATGAACATAAATTGTGGATGGGGTCAATTGTGGGGATTGAGCCTTTGGCATCTAGTGGGATTATGATTAACAATCTCAAGGTGTCCTTTGGTGCAGTTGCAGGTGGGATGACAGCCGGAGCATTCACAACTTATGTGATGGTATTTAATGGTTTACTCATCGGTGCTATCGGCACATTGGTAGGGCAGAACAATTTAGCTTATCCCTTTTGGGCATTTGTTTTTCCTCATGGCGCTTTAGAGTTACCCGCCATTTTCTTCGCTGGTGGAGCTGGGTTGTTAATAGCAAGAGCTATTTTATTCCCTGGTGAATATCGTCGCAGTGATGCCTTGAAATTTTATGGTTCTCAAGCAGTGCAGCTATTATTTGGGATTGTGCCAATGTTAGTTATAGCCGGGATTATTGAGGGATTTTTCTCTCCTAACCCCAGGATTCCTGATCCCTTAAAGTATTTGTTTGGCACAGGGTTATTTATGATTCTTTTTATATACTGTAATCGAAAAAAAACATCAGTTAAAAGGTAGATATATAGCAAACTTTCAGTGGGTACGGTTATTGCGATCGCTCTTGGTTATGGAACCGAACCTACAGGGGTTTGCTCCTGATATACTCTTTTAGTGAAGGAGCTAGAGATTAAGCTTTTCCACAATGCAAATTAATTCAACAATATACCTCTTATTTAATTAGTAAAAAGCTTAATAATAGCCTTCTGATAAGCAAATGTTGCATTTTAGAGGTGATATTATGGCAATCACAAGATGGGAACCTTTCCGGGAAATTGAGCGCTTAGAACCATTTCGAGAAATTGATACATTACAACGGCAAATAAACCGCTTGTTTGATAGGTTAATGCCAACCAATGGTGGTGAAAAAGTTGGTTTTGCCTTTGTACCTGCTGCTGAACTTGAAGAAAAGGATGATGCTATTCATTTGAAACTAGAAGTCCCAGGCTTAGAAGCAAATGATATTCATGTAGAAGCGACTCCCGAATCGATTTCGATTACTGGTGAGCGGAAGTCTGAGACTAAGATGGAAGAAAATGGCATTACTCGTTCTGAGTTTAGGTATGGTAAATTCCAACGAGTTATTCCCCTACCGTCTCTAATTCAAAATGACAAAGTACAAGCTGAGTACAAGAACGGTATCCTCCGCCTCACTGTACCAAAAGCTGAGTCGGAAAGAAATAAAGTGGTGAAAGTCAATATTGGTTAAAGCTAGGGGAATAGTATTGAGTGCTGAGTGGATGTCTTAATAGACAATTCACTCAGCACTCGACGTATGAGTTCAGACGATGCCAACATAGGAGAGAGCTTAGTGTTTCACAATACCGCACATTTGGCGATCGCTCTCTGTTACATTGGGATTTGTGGACAGATAGTCATGCAGCCAGTCGCAACCCTTTTTGAGTAGTTCGCTCAAGTTGTCAATATGCCAGGTTCTTACTGTACCGTCATAACCTGATGTAACAATAGTTTGATCAACTGCTCTGAAGGCTATGCTACTGATTTTTCCCTGATGACCAGCAAACTCAGCTAATTGTTGTCCTGAACGACTCCACAGTTTGACCAATCCATCATCTCCCACTGTAGCAATACGTTGATTATCAATAAATATGACACTTCTCACCCATCCCTTGTGAGCTTTCCACTGACTCTGTTGAACACCGGATAAATCCCAAAGCCTAACTGTACCGTCCATTCCTCCTGTCAAAACCTGTTTTTGATCAGGACTAAAGTTAGCGCTGAATACTCCCCCCCGATGTCCCTTAAATTCAGCCAGCATCTTACCGGAAATATCTCTAAGTTGAACTGGGCTGTCCACAATACTATATCGATTAACTTGCAAAGTACCGGCAATAAGTATTTTCTGCCCATCTTGGCTAAAGTTCATGCTATAAACTCCAACATCTCTGTCTTTTGACGGAGATAATGGCCATTCTTTTATTGGCTGTTTCTGAGATGGATTCTGCCAATTCCAAATCTGCACTTTACTAAGTTCGGTATTACTGGCTTGTAATACTGTCGCTAAATAGCGATTATCATAACTAAAACTGACGTGATATGTATTGTTATACTGAACAATTGGCTTACCTGATAAATCCCAAATTATAACTTTACCTGGGATTGCTGTAGCAACATACTTTCCATCTGAACTAAAATTTATGTTGACAATCCCACCATAATTATTCGCTTTCCATCGACTTAATTCTTTTTTGGAGAGATCCCAAAACCTTACCATACCATTGAGTTCAGCAGTGGCCAGGATTTGTCCACTCGGATTAAAAGATACGCTGTTTACTATATTCTGATTTTCAAAAGAATCTCCTAATGGGAATCTGTCTGATGAAGTTTTAAAGATATGGGGAATCTTACTATTACTAGAAAGATTCCAGTTAGAAACTCGCCCAAGAACGCAGATTTTAGAGTTATCTGCCTGAATTCCCCAGTCACTACCAAAACCATAATCTTCCCCTTCTGGAGGGAAAGTCCAGATAGATTTTGCTTCTACAGGGTACTCCCCAAATGCTATTCCAGGTACATCTGGATGGTAGAGCTTAACCTTAATAATTCTGCTTGTTCGATTCTCAAATGATATTCTCCCAACTTGATTATCTTCAAAAAGCGAAGAAGAAACTCGCTCTGGATATAATCCAGGTGCATATAAAGAAAAACATTCATTACTACTTTCCCCTTCTATATTTTTCAAAAATGGTCTAGTAGAATAAAGCACATCTGGATTAAGTTGCTTTCCTGCTAAACTCCAAACTTTAGCATTACTATCTGTACCCGTTGTAGCCAGAAGTTTTTTATTTGGGCTGAATCTTACACTTAATACCCCTCCTTGATGTCCCTTGAATTCTATTAACTGCTTGCCTGATAGATGCCAAAGTCTCACCTTGCCATCATCACCTGCTGTGGCTAATAACTTTCCATCTGGGCTAAAACTTACATCTCTAACCCATCCTACATGACCTTTAAATTCTGCAAGTTGTTCACCTGATAGTTTCCAAAGTCTTGCTTTACTATCATCACCTGCGGTAGCTAATAATCTTCCATCGGGACTAAAGCTTATACTACGAAAGCTACCATTGGGACTTTTAAATTCAGATAGCTTTTGTCCTACTAAATTCCAAAGTTTAGCTATCCTATCCTTTCCTGCCGTAGCGATATATTGACCATCTGAACTAATACTTAGACTATAAATTGCACCCTGTTCTGCCATCCAATTCTTTATCTTTTGCTTTTCTTGCAAACTCCACAAATTAATATCACCATCTTCACCTCCAGTCACAATGAATTTACTATCTGGACTAAAAGCAACATCACGAATAACATTTTGATGTTTATATTCAGATAACATCTCTCCTAATAGATTCCAAATCCGAACCATTCCATCATCTGATGCTGTGGCAATGAGTTTACTATCTGGACTAAAGTTTACACTTAAAATACTGCCCCAGTGAGCCTTAAATTCGATTTGCTGTTTTCCTAAATAATCCCAAATCCGGACTGTACCATCCGAACCAGAAGTGACTATAAGCCTTCCATTTGGACTAAAGCGGATGCCCCTAACCCAACCCTGATGTCCTGTAAGTTGGTTTACCTCAAAAATTTTGTCGAGTATTTTTTGTAATGCAAATAAGGGGCTAAACGCTGGGTAATTTTCTAAAGAGGTACCATTTTTAACTAAATTTTCTAGATTTCTCGCACTTCTTATGGACTTTATTAAAGAGTTCAACTCTTCAGAATCAAACTGTTGCATTGCAACAATTCCTGACTGCTCTAGTGCATTACCTTGCAGTGCAAGTCTCGTATTGTCTTGAGCTTCCCTAGCTTCTTTTTCAGCTTTTTCGCGCAGTTGAATTGCTTGTGCTACCTTAGCTTCTGCATCCGTTACTTTTGCCTGTGCTGCTGCCACCTTTTCTTGCGACTGTCGGTCTACATTTTTAAGCTCTGCCTTCGCTGCTGCCAAATCTTTTTTAGCTTGCTCAACTTTCCGATTTGCTTCCTTCTGCTTTACTTGTGCCTCAATCAGACTTTTTGCTGCTGTTTCTTTATCAATCTTTGCTTGTTTAGTTATTTTCCCTAAATTCTCAAGAGCTAGTCGAACATCATCATCTGCTTTTTTCGTTCGATTTTTTGCTTCTTCCTTTGTATTGGCAACCTGAATATTTGCCTCTTTCACCCTCTGATTGGCCTTGTCCGTTAATTCTTTTGCTTCTTTTTGTGTATTGGCAACCTTAACATTTGCATCATTAACAGATATTCCTGCCCAGACACTCGCCACCCCTGCAACTACTAGTGTCCCTGCCAAAATTATCGAACCAACTCTCACTTTCCCCTTCGCTGTCTGCTCTGCCTCCAAAAGGATTTGATTTGCCTGTTCTGCTGTCTCCCGCGCTAGACGTTCCGCTTCTAGTTTACGGTCAATGTCTTGCTTTTCTACCTCGCGGCTTTCCCGTAAAAATCTGTCATCTTCATCACTGAGGCGTTTACCCTTTGCCCAGGCTTCGGCATCTTCTAGCGCCTGTCCCCGCAGTAGAAATGACTGTTTTTGCTCATCGGATTCTTGCCAGGCTTTCATGGCTTCCGCATAAAAAGACGGACGCAAATCCGCCAATGCCCTATCTACCCATTGCTGGTTAAATACTGCCGCATAAATGGGATTGTAAACATTGAGTTTGCCGTCCCGTTTGACTACCAAGCCGGTTAAACGCAGTTGCATTTGCTCATAACTTTCATCAGCAGCAATGCCTCCCTGATCTAAAACCTGCTGATATAGACCGAGCAAACGCCCTCGCCCTTGTTCATCACTTTGCAAAATTCTGTCACGAATGGTCTTTAGGTGTGGTGGTACATCTTGGGTTTCCCAGTTGTCGATCACTTTGGCACAGACAACTTGTTCTACCAATTCCTGGGGTGACAAGGACGAATTGACCTGCTGGACAACCAAATTCAACACTTTCTGGGTCAAAAATGGTTGTCCTCCTGTCCATGTCAATACAGACTGCATTACTGCCTGGGGATCACTGACCTTACCAATTAAACCTTGCTGTAGCGGTTCTGCCTCAGCCAGTTGAAACCCGCTCATCTCTACTGCATGGCCGATATTAAAGGAAGAACTCCGCCTACTGCGAATGAGGTCAGAAGGTGTTGCTACTCCCAAGAATGCAAAGGTCAGGCGGGTATAATCTGGCTTTTCTGCCCGCCTTTCATATAAAGAACGAATCAGAATGAAAAATCCATCGGTATCAAATTTGAGACTGAGGAGGTTATCAACCTCTTCCACAAAAATAGTGATATTTTGGGTAGTCTGGGGTAGCAAAATCTGGTCGATAAACTCATAAAAACGCTCAACTACAGAAATAGATTGCCCATCTAGTTGTTTCCACCACCCAGGGAAATCTATTTTATCTTGTAGGTGGAGGTCGCCAATTAGCCGCTTGATTGTCCCTGCATACCATTGATCTTCGCGCAAAGTCGTACCCCGCGTTTGCGGATCGATGACAGCACAGACGACCCCATCCTGCTGTAATTTCTGCATTGCCCGTACTCGCAAACTCGATTTACCCATTTGCCGCGAGTTAAACACGAAACAATACTCACCCGCCTTTAAACGTTCATACAGTTCCCGATCTGCCTGTCGCTCTACATAGGCAGGGTTATCGATGGGCAAACTGCCGCCCACTTGGTAGCTAAATAGAGTGCTATGATTTGCGGGTTGAGGTTCGGGTGAGGTAGTCATCCGCTAAACTCCTAAGCGATCGCGAAAATATTGACGATACAATTGGCATCGGGGCTGGACGTTATTCTCAACCCGCACAACCAAACCCTAAAGGCTTCCTCAGAACGCAGACGCACGGGAAACTCAGATGTGACAACGGTTTTCATCGCTGCTCCTAATGTGGGATAGTCTTCTAGCGACTTGAGATGTCCCAGCAGATAGTCGCTGTAAATGCCGGCTTCCGTTGGTGCAGTTCTCAGAAACTCCTCTAGCGTTAAATCGCCGGCTGCTATGTGATACAGTGCCGATCGCACTAAATAAGGATGCCCACCAATCAGATCCATAAACTGCTTGACAAATTGCCCAGACCAATCGAGTCCGTGCAACCTGATTAACTCCTGCACCTGGGCTGTGGTAAACTCTCCTAACTCAATTGGCAAACCCACATTGAACGGTGATTGGTTAATATCCTTTTGCAAGTATGGTTCTTGGGAGTAGACAATCACGAAGCGAAGTTTACCCCATAGTTGATTACTGCGCGATCGCTCGTGCCAACCGCGTAACAAACCACAAAAATCTGTCTCAATATCAGGATATTTAAACACGCGATCGAAATTGTCGATTGCTACTACCAAGGGTGGTTCTGTATCATCTAACAAATATTTCTCGAAGTAATCAGTACTATTATCATTCGCGCCAAAAATATCATCCCAATATTCCTCAATCTTGATTCTCACCCCTAGCGGTTTGCCCACAGAAGCGCAAAACCACTGCATATATTTATCTAGATCATTAAAGAATTTCTGGTTTACCTGCTCCAGATTCAATGTCACTGTGCGATACCCCAATTGAGCAGCATAGCCAAGGACTCGCACCATCAGCGAAGATTTGCCCATATTGTGGGGTGATTTAATCCGAATCAATGAGCCAGGCTTCTTGACCTCTGCATAACAGCGTTCCTCATAGGAAGAATGAACATAAAACCGGGAATCAATTCTCACTTGCCCATCAGGAGATTCTAAACTGACGCTGTTGCTGGGGATTGTTTGTGTGGTCACCCGATCCGCTTGCCTCAATAATACAGGGGTCAGATCCTCCGGAATCCCATCTAAGGCGATCGCATTCACTCCCGATGCAAAAGCATCCTCAATGGAGCGATTGTCCCAAATCGCTCTGTAAAAACCCTGAGCAAACTGCCTTGCGGCTTCATCCCCAATCGCCTGATTCATTCCTACCACATAGGGAATATACTGGGCGATCGCCTCAGCCTGTACTGATGCGTAGCAAGCATTTAGTACCACACAGTTAACTTCACCCGCAAACAGCTGAAAGAACTTCGCCAAAGCATCAGTACTGACTGGCTGTTCCGCCCCGTTTTCATCCTCAAAAGCTAATCCATACTCGCCGCCTCCATGCCCCGAAAAATGGACGATCTGCGGCTTGAGATTGTACATATACTGCTGTAAATCATCAGGACGTACAGCACCTCTAGACTCAATCACAAAGCGATCGCGATTGACGGATAGCTGTAGTGTGGTGCGAATTTCTTCTACTTCCTTATCCAGACGTAGCCGTACTGTATTTTGAGGGTTTGCCGCTAAAAATAGGATCTTCTTGACATCGTTCACAATTCGCATTCAAATCAGAGAATTAATCTAAGATTATGCCTCTCCTGTTGTAAATAGAGCAACTATAATTGTTTGACATCAAGATTTCTACACAAAGGTGCAGAAAGTAAAAGGATTATTGTTATCTTTTGCGCTAGGTCAATAAATTTAGTCTGACATCCCCTTTGGGTTGGAAAAAATCTAACTTATTAACATTGCCAGAGAGTGCATCTCTAATTTTGTATTTTCTAAGTTATATAGGACTAGTATTTGATTTCTGAAATATACGTAGGTGGGCATTGCTGCCCGTATCATGGTTTTATTGGCATTGCCCAGCCTACAGAGACCCATATTTTTCAGCGCCAGCACAAGTGATGGAAAAAAAATCAAATAGGATTCATATATGTCCCGAATTTATTCAAAAATCACATAAAAGTCAGATATATAGTGGCAAATATTACCTAGTTGTTGATAATGGGCTATATGCTAATAAGACAAGCAATTAATGTTTCTCGTGTGTTCTGTGCCAAGTTGGCATTTAGTGTTTTTCCTAAAATTGCTAATTTGAATAAAACAGACAACTAAACACACACTGATCCTAGTTTATTTGCTTGAATAGCTATATTGAGAGACTTGTAATTCCATACTCTTGATTATGACCAGTAAGTTAATTGATGTTAGAGAATATACTGTTAGGGCGCATAAGCGGCTAATTCACACTCGCGTTTTTAACTTTGTCTGTAAGGAGTGTAATGAGGCGACAAAACGTGAGACTTTTGGTCCTCGTCCTTTATATTGCGAGAGATGTCGTCCACCACAAGCACCGAAAAAATCCCAGCAGCAGACTCGCAAAGCCAAGCCTCGTCCAACTATTTACAAAAGTGACACCGATTTGGGTTGATTTGAAGCATGATAAATCCTCAATTGCAATTAGAGCCTCCTCCTCAAGATTTAGTCTCTCCACTGTTGGAATTACGAGACTATTATGCTCGTCTTGTAGAAGAGTACGAAACCTTATTTACACAAGCGCGATCGCAGCTGGATCATGTAGAAGCTTTATTATCTACTTGGTCTCCTAGTGCGGAAAAGAAAGAGCAAATATCCATCAGTGGTATCTCTCCAGACGTTTCCACCTCTTTCCCCAAAAAATCTCTACCATCTGCAACTAATGAGATTTCTCCCACTGAGGTTAACTTGGTGAAGTCTCAGGAACTTGAGTCCCAAAACTCAGAAAGCTTGGAAATAGAGAGTTTTGCCACTACAGATGAAGATAACAACGAGTCTCCAGAACCAAGTTCTTCAACAACGATAGAAATTACTCCAGAAACCATTAAGGGAACTGATATCCCGATGTTACCTGAGTATCAATCTCTCACTCGTATGGAAGCGATTAAAAAGCTACTAGAAGAACATCTTGGCGCAGTATGTCATATAGATTTCATTGTGCGATCGCTTTATGGAGAGTTGGAGTCTTATATTTTTAGAGTAGTCAAAGGTAGAGTCCAATCATCTCTAACACAAGGTAGAGAAAGACAAGCGTGGTTTGGCATCCCTGACGAACCCGGATGTTACACTCTGGATTTAGGCTTGGTAACTTCTAACCGTACTCATACTTACGCCCAAAATGGCAGAAGTAAGAAGAAGAAACCTGTCATCATCCCCAAGACAAAAGTCATCCCCATGTTAGAACCTTTTGAAGGGCAGTTTTTAATTGATGCTCTGAGTGTTTTCTTCAAACAAAATCCAGGTAAAGTTTTTAGTGTCGCTGAAGTCATTTCTGGACTTTATGGAGAACTAGATGAAGAAGACACCAGAGAAGTTAAAGGCAAAGTCTTGAATGAACTCTCACGGGGTTATCGTACGGGACGATTTGCTAGATTACCTAATAAAGTCGGTTTTTATACCTTGGATTTAAAGTTGGCGGCTAAGTCGGGGTAATTGGTAATGGGGAGTGTAAATATTCCTGCTCAACCTTTACACCCCTATATACCTACACCCAATCAAGACTCCGTTTAACTGCCTTTTGCCATGTCGCAAAGTTGTATATGGCGTTTTGGCTTCCCTCTCCTGGTTCAAAAATGCGGTCTATCTGGCGTTGGTTAACTAATGCTGTGTAACTATCCCAAAATCCCACAGCTAAACCTGCGGCGAAGGCTGCACCTTGTACCGTTGTGTCGCGCATGGTGGGACGTTCTACGGGAATACCTAAAACATCCGCTTGGAACTGCATGAGGAAATTGTTTTCGCAAGCACCACCATCGACAATTAGGCGCTGCATGGGGCTACTACAAGAGGCATTGATGGCTTGTACTACTTCTAACACTTGATAGGCGATCGCTTCTAATACAGCCCGGACTAAATGCTGTGGTTGGACGCTGGCGGTAATGCCAAAAAAAGCTCCTCTAGCGTTCATATCCCAGTAGGGTGCGCCTAGTCCACTAAAAGCGGGGACAAAGTACACCCCACCGTTATCATCTACTTGATTTGCCATTGTCTCAGTTTCCGCAGCCGTCTTAATTAATTTGATACCATCACGTAACCATTGAATACAAGCACCACTGGTAAACATACTGCCTTCTAGAGCATAACCGATATTGATATTTTCCTGGGAATTATATTGTGTCCAGGCGATTGTAGAAATTAATTGATGTTGAGAACGAACAATATTAGAGCCAGTGTGAGCCACCAAAAAACTACCAGTGCCATAAGTACATTTCATTAAACCGGGGCGATCGCAGCCATGACCAAACAAAGCTGCTTGTTGATCGCCTAAAATGGCTGTGATGGGGATAGCTGTATCTAACAAGCTGGTATCGGTCAGACCAAATTTTCCTAAGCTGGGCTGAATTTGCGGCAGAATATGGGCAGGAATTTGCAAAATCTCTAATAGTTGCTCATCCCATTCACCAGTTTTCAGATTCATCAACATGGTGCGGCTAGCATTGCTGTGGTCGGTGGCGTGGACTTTTCCGCCTGTTAATTTCCACAGTATCCAGGTATCAATTGTACCTGCCAGAACATTTTTTAAATCAACGCCTGTGATGTAGTCTAATAACCATCGGAGTTTAGTTGCTGAGAAATAAGCATCAACCACTAAACCAGTGCGACTGTAAATTTCCTGAGCATAGCCTTTTTCCTGTAACTGATGACACAGGGGAGCCGTGCGGCGGTCTTGCCAAACAATGGCTTTATGTAATGGCTTCCCCGTCGTTTTGTCCCACAGTAGGCAAGTTTCCCGTTGTACAGTCAAACCTATAGCAGCAATTTCACTAGGAGATATTTGTGCATTGGCGATGGCTGTTTTCATCACCCAGCAGGTATCTTGCCAGATTTCTTCCGCGTCATGCTCTAACCATCCTGGTTGGGGATAATGTTGTGTTAGTTCCTTATATGCTTGAGCAACTATTTTACCTGCATTGTTAAAGATAAATGCCCGGTTTCCAGTTGTTCCCAAGTCCAACGCTAGGATATAGCCGGAAGATGATGTCTGCATAGGCTTTAGTTAAAAGGCGATCGCTCTACCTATCCTACAAATATTTGTGTCTCTCTAGATATTGGGATAGTTTAGGCGATCGTCTTTCTGTTTCATCCCCGTGAGGGGAAGTGATTAAATATGCTAAAACTGCCGCATATTTCTACTTACCGGGTCAAAACCTCTAGAAAATTTTGTAGTTTCGTCATAATAAGCACCAGTTAAATCTGCTCCATACAACTTAGTCAAGTTGAGTTTAGCTCCCCGCAGATTTGCTTGATTCAGTTTCACGCCGCACAAATTAGCTCTAGTCAAATTAGCATTGGCTAAGTTGGCTTGACTCAAGTCTGCTCCCCAGAGTTTGGCCTTCGCTAGGTTAGCGCCGCTTAAGTCTGCTCCCCATAAATTTATCCCAGGTAAGTAGACTCCAATCAGCTTGGCTCTAATTAGGTTTGCGGCGGGAAAATATCTTTCTCCTGCTGCATAACGGCGTTTGATTGCTTCAGCATCCATGAATTGTATTTACCTTCTTGAGTAAGAAAGAAGTTATCTGTTCCCATTCCTGATTTAACTCCCCAACAAACTCTGGCTGACTGCTGCGTTGATACCAATAACGAGCATTATTCAAATCGCCTTCTTTGCGATGTAAGTACCCATGCACCCAAGCACTATCAACATCACTGGCGTTTTGTACAATCTCATGAGCTTGGTTCCAATCACCTTGTCTGTCATACCACAGAGCTTGCAGCGCCTTCGGTAGGGTTTGAGGACATGAGCGCTGTTTTTCCATCAATCGCAGAAATTCTTCTGTATTCATAATCGCCACTCAGCAATTATCAGACCTCTATTTCCAAGATACCCTGTAGATTGCTAGTGTGGAGAGACGAAGATAACAACAAAAAAATAAGTTATTCCAAAATACTTGCTAGTTAGTAAAGTAGGAAATGTCCACCAAACCTATATTATGGTGGGCAATGCCCACCCTACCAAATCAAATAGTAGTCCTAGAGGTAATTTTTCCAGTATTACCAATTACCCATTACCTAAATCTTACCTAATTGCTCCCTACCTTTAACTTCTCGATTTCCTTTGGGAACAATTTCAAACTCAAAATTACCTACGAGATGGTCATCAACATAGACGTATATTATATGTTTACCAGGCGGATCACCTGGTGCGATCGTCCAAAAGTTTTCAATCACTCCATCCTTTGGTAACTGGGTGCGTTTGGTGACGGCTTCTGTACCATCTGCTGATAATGTAAAATTTTCACCGTTATCTGTAGCCCAAGTTTCTGGGGGTTTTGGTAAGCGCAAAACTTCGCGCCATGTCACCTGACCTTTAACGTCTCGAATTTGAATCCGCCAACCGTATTTACTACCCTCCACTAGGGGAACTCTAATTGTCGGGGTAAAGTTAAATTTTCCTTCAGCGTCACGGACTACTACACCAAACTCAGCTTTACTGATATTTATCGGTTGAGTTTTGTTTGGCTGCAACTGAGGGGTTGACTGAGAAAGTGTCATAGCATTGTTGGCTAAGGCTGAGGTATGAATAAACCCAGTCGTCAGCAAAGAAGAAGTTAGTACAACTGTCGCAGCCAAAATTCTCATTCTTATCAATTTTTTGGTCAGTTACTAGTACATATTCAACTACTTTTTGTGCATCTCCGGTAGAGGTGATGCGGGAATTTTTTCGGTAACACATTTATCAGCAAGGTAGTCGGACTTAATAGATATTAATTGTTGTACTTAATTTGTGTTGAAAAGAGTATTTTAATTGTAGCGATCGCTACTCTATACATTTTGGGTTTTATCTCTTTAAACTCATTACCTGTGACCAGAAATTTTTCCCTAAAACTATAATTATTGAGTATGATTTAATTTCCTGTTGCCGGAAAATTATCAGTTTGATTGAAAAGTCATCATTGAGTTATGTTATTATGAGAAAATTTTCCATCGTTGCAATGATTGTAGTGAGTGTGATGAGCTACGTTCCATCAGAGGCGATGGGCGAAATCCCACCAGCGATCGCACTACCCCAAAGTGGTAATATTAACCAGGAGACTTTGCCAGAAACTATCATTGAACGCCATGAGGCTGCGGCTCTAACCACAGAACCCGTGACAATTAATAGTCAGTGGAATAGTGTCACAACACAACCTCAAAATCTTCAAGGAACTTCTATTCCCCTAGAACAGAAAAAGGGGTGTGAAAGTCTCAGTCCGTTTGATTTACTCAACAATCCAGACGCTCTCTTTAAAGAATGTGTCAACCCGGCAGATAACCGAACACCACAACGTGTTGAGCCAGTAGAGTATTTAAAAGTCCCTGGACTTGATTCTGGTGTGAAGGTAAATGTTACTAAATTTTAAATACAAGGTAAATAAAATAAAAATAAGTTTCTCGTATTAGAAATTCCATTTGGCTGTTAAAACTGCGATAGCGAGTGGTAGGTGTAGGCGAAGGATAAGCATCAATCCCCAAATTTCTTGCCATTAACACGGCTCGTTTTAGGTGCAATGGATCACTAATAATCAAAAATTTAGTGAATTTTTCATTAGTATCTACCACTTCTATCGCATTTTTAAGATTTTGGTAAGTTGTCCGAGACTGAGTTTCTGTTATGATGTCGGCTGTTTTGACTCCTCTGGCTGTGGCGTAATGTTTGCCAACAATAGCTTCAGCAGGTTCGTTAATTTCACCCACTCCACCAGTAAAAATAATCTTACTAATAGCTCCATTTTTATATAAATTAATGGCATGGTTAATTCGTTCTCGAAAAACAGGTGATGGTTCTTCACCCCAAACTGCTGCACCTAGAACTATTGCTGCATCTGCTTTGTTATTGTAACTACTATTGCCATAAGAATAAATACTAATTGCTGTAGATGAAATAGCAAATAATAGTGCAGATATAATAGTAATTAATATCCAAAAAAGCCATTTTTTAGGAACATTATTGAGCATAAAATTGGTGATATCAAGGGTTGAGCATAAGCAACGCACCATCCAAGATTTTCGGTGCGTTGGGACTAACGTCCATAACGCACCCTACTGGACTGACCAGCCTAGTCCATCATTTTAGCCTTGTCACGCCACTACCTTTTTCCTTAACTGAACCGTATTAGCATATATAGCTTTCTCTATGTCCCGCAAGTATGGGACATTTTTTGGTGGTTGGAAGTTCTTTACACCTGACTTTTGAAGTCAGACATAATTATTCTTTCCATAATAATATTTGTTTGGATGTACTTACTTTGGACATCTCGGAATTGCTCAAGAGCCTACAACTATCTAAAGTATGAGAAAATATCTGGAAAATATGACCTTTAGCTAGTTATTAAAACGGGTTAACATCTGTAACAATTCTCTTTATAAGACTAATAACCTTTGCAGTTCTAATATTACTAGATGTTGATCATGAATGGACACTTTCGACTCCAGCCCCTTCAATAATCATGGGCATAGCATCTCCTAGCTACATATTTTTCTATCTAATAACTCTCTACCTTACACATAATGTTGTGGGTTTTAGTTTAGAAGATGAAACCTATTTTGTTAGCGAAATTGATGCTGGTGAGAAGAAATATATTCATAACTTTGGTGTTTTCTGAACCAAAAATAATGTCTAGGCTTTTCATTGAATCAACCATAAAAGCAGTTGTCTCCCATAGTCAATTGATGTCTTTGTGTAATTTATTTACTTAATTTTGGAGGGATTTTTCATGTTTAGTTCGGTTCGACGGTCACTAGCCTACACAACTTTGCTGGCTTTGGGGATGACAGCTATAACAATAAATCCCTTAATAGTTTCTAAACCAGCTTCAGCACAAACACCTGTCCCTACAGAAACTCCGTCTACTACAGGTTCCAACTTTTCTGATGTCAGTTCAGATTACTGGGCGCAACCATTTATTCAAGCTTTAGCGCAAAGAAATATCATTGCTGGTTTTCCCGATGGTACTTTTAGACCAAACCAGGCAGTAAGTCGCGCTGAGTTTGCCACATTAATTCAGAAAGCTTTTAATCAACAACCGGTCCGACAATTAAGTGCATCTGGATTTACAGATGTACCTGCAAATTTCTGGGCATCGCAAGCAATTCGGGAAGCTTACGAAACGGGATTTCTCTCCGGCTATCCAGGGAATGTGTTTCGCCCCAATCAACAGATTCCTAGAGTACAGGCGATCGTTGCTTTAAGCAGTGGTTTAAACTTAACTACAACTGATACTGCGTCAAATATTCTCAGCAATAACTATGCAGATGCTTCGGCAATTCCTGACTATGCTGTCAACGGCGTAGCCGCAGCAACACAAAGCAACATAGTTGTTAACTACCCAAATGTAAGAGAACTGAATCCCTCAACATCTCTTACCCGTGGGGAAGCTGCCGCAATTTTGTATCAAGCTTTAGTTCGACAAGGACAAGTACAACCTCTACCTAGCAATGTTGCAGCTGCTAACTACGTAGTGGGTGGGACTGGTACAACAGGAGGTACACAAGGTGCTAATAATATTGTTGCTTTGGCAGCATCAAGTAACTCTTTTAGTACCTTGACTTCTTTATTGAGAACCGCAGGTTTAACAGATATTCTAGAGCAACCAGGGCCTTACACAGTCTTTGCTCCCACCAATGAAGCATTTGCAGCGTTACCTGCGGGTACTTTAGAACAACTGCAACAACCACAGAACAGAGAGTTGTTGGTGAGAATTTTGCGCTATCATGTGGTTCCTGGTCAATTAACTGCTAACCAACTCTCTTCTGGACAACTGACAACTGCTAGCGATGCACCAGTCAATGTGAGAGTTGACACAGCCAATAATCAAATTGCCGTTAATGAGGCGAGAGTTGTTCAAGCAAATATTCAAGCTAGCAATGGTGTTATCCATGCTATTAACGAAGTCCTGATTCCACCTAATTTAACTGGTCAGCAGCCGCAAGAAGGAACCCCTCAAGCACAAAATCCGGGTGCTGTCACTCCAGGTAGAGCTACCCGTGGCGGTTCTAGTTACATAGGGGTTGCTGGTAACATTGGTTTAGGTGGTGATACAGCTCTCAGCGATAGCAACTTTGCAGTTATCAGTAAAGTTGGTTTGACACGCAATCTATCAGTCCGACCATCAGCTGTTTTTGGTAACGATACGGTATTTCTAGTGCCGTTGACCTTGGATTTCACACCCCGCGCAGTAGAGCCTGGTGTTGTGCAGCCATTCGCCGTATCACCTTATGTTGGTGCTGGTGTAGCAATCGAAGCTAGTGGCGACACTGATATTGGTTTACTGTTAACTGGTGGTGTTGATATTCCTTTAGGACAGAGATTTACCATTAATGGTGCTGTTAATGCAGCTTTTGTAGATGAAACTGATGTTGGTTTGCTATTAGGTATTGGCTACAATTTTTAGTTGACTAACAGAGAATAATAGCAAAACCAGAACCCCGATGTTTTGAAGAAATCGGGGTTCTAAAATTAATTAAAAATAATTTCTGAATATATTAGGAGTACGATTTGATTATTGAAAACATCTAAGTATTTGTAGGGTGGTCATTGCCCACCGTATCACGGTTTTGGTGGGCAATGCCCACCCTACTGAATTTGCGAATCGTTTTTGTTTTTTGTATTTCCTTAAAGCCCATTGCCAATTAATATAAATGATGCCCAATAATAGGGATGATTAAACTGATTATTGCCTGTCAATAAGGAAAGTTGTGCTGTACGTAAAGCTTCAGATTTAGTTAAATTACCTGTTTTTAAGACATTATAAAAGCCATCCATTAATGCTTGTGTGCCGCCGTCAGAAACAGCCCATAGTGAGGCGATGGAAGCTTTTGCACCTGTTAATTGAATTTGGTATCCTAGACCGAGAATTTCTTGACCGTTACCTAATTGATTACCTAAACCTGTTTGACAAGCACTTAATACTACTAAATCAACATTTGGTAAAGACCAGTTTTCGATATCTTTAATGGTGACGCGATCGCCGTTACCAAATAATATAAATGAACTTTCTGGATCACCACTCACCAGCATCCCATGAGTTGCCAGATGGACGATTTTGTAATCGTTCATTTGGGGGATTGTAACTTGGGGGCTAAAATCATTATCTAAAAGTATTTTTGTGCCTTTAATTGTCTTGGCTAAATTGTCTACTTCAACTTTAGCAAATTGTAAACCACTAAATACTTCTTGACGTTCGCCTACTGCTACTTTATAGTCGCCTTTGGTAAAGGCTGCGGCTAAAGTTGGTAGAGAGGCTTGGGGTTTGCTGTTTAATTTGGTCAAGCTAGCGGCAGTAATATTATTAATGATATAATGCTCGATTAGCCAATTTTTGCCATCATATAATGCAGCTAATGGTATATATCTGAGTTTGCTATCGGGAGCGTAAATAATTGCTTGAGCATTAGCTTGTTTCAGGTCATTTTCTATAGGTTTAATGAGCCAGTTATATAATTTATTTGCTGGTATTTTACTATCTTTATAGGGAACAACTATAGCTTGTCGAAATTCATTAATTACTTGATTTAGTTCTGCTGGTTTGACGGGAACTGGACGATGAATTGGGGGTGTATCCGCCGTAACGACAACTAACTCTAATCTGTCATCTAATACTAAGGGATATAATAAGACGGCTTTTTTGTTTAACTGTCGCAAATTATCCCGCAGGGAATTAAGTTGTCTTAGGCTGAGGTTTTCCTGTCCAGAATTGGCAGATAATTGCTGTACAAGAGCGACTACCGCAGGTGTTTTGGTAAATTTATTAAACTCAGCCGTAATTGTTTGCTCAAGTTTCACTAATTCAGCAATGCGTTTTTCTTGGGTGGCTGTGCGTGCATTTGCTGGAGTTTGGCGGAGGTTTGTTAGTTCTTGCCCAAGGGCGATCGCTTGGTCTTGAATGGCGCTATACTTTTGGGATATCTGCTGTTCTTGGGGTTGCAGTGGTAATTTTTGGCTTAGCTGGGGTTCTGTATTCACTCCCCTTTGTCCAGTGTTAACTACTGCTGTTGTTGTTTGGGGTTGACTACGGCGATTACCAATAAAATCATTGGCTTCTTGGATTTTGAGTAAATCTAGAACTTGCTGTGCTTCGCTGGGACGGTTTTGTTTGAGTAATAAATCAGCCAGGCGGCGATACCTTTCAGCGACGGTTTCTGTGTAGGATTTTTGGATATCTGCGGGGATGGTGCGTAAACTTTGGCGAATACTTTCCGTGAGGTTGACTGATTGCTTGTAAAATGCGATCGCTAGTTGTGGTTGATTTTGTGCAGATAGGGTATCGGCTAAAAGTTTGAGGGTTGCGGCTTCACTGACTTTATCGCTAACTTGTCTGTGCATGGCTAAAGCTTGCTGATACAGTCCTGAAGCTTTCTCCTGCTGACCTTGTTTTTGGTAGATTTGTCCTAGATTACTCATTGTCACACCTTCCCCGGTGCGATCGCCTACTTCTTGATAAATAGTTAAAGCTTGCTGATTTAACTCAATAGCTTGCAGGTACTTACCTAAACTACTTTGCACCTTAGCAATATTATTCAGAGTTACAGCAATTCCCGGTTTATAGCTATTCTCTTGATATATATTTAAAGCTTGTTGATACAATTTTAATGCTTGGTCATATTTACCCAAACTCAAATAAATTTGTCCAATATTATTCATATTTAAGGCTCTACCTTGGAACTGAAAAGAGTCCTTACCAAAAGCATCACCAACATTAGCACGACTGGCGACTTGTTGCAAAGCTTGGGAGTTTTGCCCTAAATAATCATAAAGTAATTTTATCTCTTGTTTCGTAGCTTTTTCTGCATCATGATTAATTCTGCTATAAATATTTGCTGATTCTTCGGCTAATTCTAGAGATTTTTTATATTGACCCAAACTAAAATTTGTACTGGCAAGGTTATTAATAATTGCGGCTTTCGTACCAATATAATTCGAGCAGCATTCTTGCAGATTAGCTAAACCTTGCTGATAGGAATCTAAGGCTTGTTTATAGTTGCCTAAATTAACGTAAACTACACCGATATTATTCAAAGTTTGAATACCACCAATTTTATCATCATCAGCTTTTTGCATTGCCAATGTTTTCTGATAAAAATCGAGAGCTTTTGTATACTGTCCCATCCGAAAATAAACCGCACCAATATCAGCCAGCAGAGTTTTTTCGCTAGTAGCATAACTAGAATCTTTGGGATTAGCTGCTTTCAGTTCTTTGATAATAGCTAAAGCTGGCTGATAATATTCCAGCGCCTGGGGATACTGTCCCAAATTGACATATACTTCACCAATATAAGAAAGAGGTATCCATTCATTTTGGCGGTCTCTTGTTTTTCTGCGAATATCTAAGGAGGACTGAAAATATTCGAGCGCTTTCCCATACTCCCCTTTACGAAAATACACATAACCAATATTTACAAGGCTGTTCGCTTCTCCAGCCTTAGCACCATATTTTTTAAAAATAGCTAACGCCTGCTGGAAGTTTTCCAAAGCTGCTTGTAACTCCCCTACACCAAAAAAATCTTTGTAAATTAGGGATTCACCGTTACTATTCAATATCACAGCCTGTGTTATCTGTTCTTCGGCGGTTGGGGTTGGTGCTTGTGCTAGAGATGGGGAAGCTAAAGCTAAAATTAGAGTTAGAGGAATAATAGGAAGTCGCATATATGTATTAATAGTGACAAGATGCTTCCTATAATAATCGTGATCACTAAAAATGTTGGAAATTGCTGATGATTGCCTCACCTGAACCAGAATACCTCACACCTGAAGAATATCTCCAGTTAGAGGAAGCCAGTCCTATCAAACATGAATACATCAACGGTTATGCTTATGCAATGGCTGGAGCTACTGATGCTCATGTCACTGTTGCGGGAAACCTGTTTGTACTTCTCCGTAATCATGTACGTGGTTCTGGTTGTCGTGTTTACATTGCTGATATGAAAGCCAGGATTGAATCGTTAAATAGATATTATTATCCTGATGTAATGGTTACTTGCGATCAACGTGATCAGGAAACGCCTAATCATAAAAGGTTTCCTTGTTTAATTGTAGAAGTTTTGTCTAACTCTACTGAAGCTTTTGATCGAGGGGATAAATTTGTAGATTACCAGGAAATTGAGACTCTCAAGGAATACGTTTTAATTAATACAAAACGTCAGCGAGTTGAATGTTTTAAACGTGGTGATCATGGTTTATGGATTCTGCAAAGTTATACAGAGCAGGATAAAATATTTCGCCTCAATAGTGTTGATTTTGAAGGAGCGATCGCCGAACTTTATGAAGATGTTATTTTTGAACAAACTACCCTATAAATTACAAAATCATGTCTAAAAATGTTTTGGCAACAGGATTAATTATTGGTGCAATATTAGGATTATTCCCTAACTCTATAACCACTGCTCAAGAAATATACATTAACGGTAAATGCCAACAAAATCAGCAATTAGAAGAGTCTGACAGATTTACAGTTGTGTACAAATCTGATTTTAAAACCAAAGGACAAACTTATTGGTTATATTCAGGTAAATATATAGATGGTTCCTCAATCGTCTGTATTTCCCGACCAGGATTTAAACAACCAAAACTATTAAATGTTAAACAAATACAGTCTGGTTACATTGATAAAATAATCAAAGACTCATCCAATCAAACAGCTTTTCTGGTCACTGTCCGCAATGGTAATGGTTCTTATGTCCCAATTACCCAATATCGAGTCAATTTGTCCACACCTAGTAAACCTGTGACTACTAAAATAAGGTCTTGGAGGTCGGAAGGTTAATTATCAGTAATTTCTTTTACCTCAACATCAAAAATATATAATTTAACCAATGTATGGGTATTGTAACGGTTTAATTTTCAATAATTCTACCCAGTATTTTATCGCATTATTTTTAGTAGTTTCTAGATCACGAGATTTATGAACTCTGCCTATTTCCATTAAATAAAATGTCAGTTTAATTACAGTAATTAGGTTAATCAATCCTAGAGCTTGAAAATTTTGTAAAAATAAATGTACGACTGTGTGATATTTACGCTTATGACGGAAATACATCCACCATTTCATTTGATGGACGGCAATACTTTTTTGATAACCTAATGTAGTTTCTACCTGGATTAATTTATCTTTAACTTGATGATAAAACTGCATTTCTTTGACAAAATCGCCTGCTTTTTGAGCAAAAACAGCTTCATCAGATAATTTGTAGGCTTCACTAATTAAATTACCTGATTTTTCTGCTTGCTGTTGAGTGTAACCAAGTTTCAAATATATGGTGGTTGCTGCGGAGGCTAATTCTGCAAAATCTTCAGCATCATGTAACCAGTATATCTGTGCTTGCAGTTCCCCTAATGTGACCGCTAAACTTTCCTTCATCTTCACCTTGATTTCCTTGCTGTGTCATTTAATCAATCCTGAGGTGATATTCTATAACCAGTCTGAGGATCAAAAATAAACAACTGATTTAAATCGAGTTGTAAAGAAAGGCGATCGCCTGGATGTAGACGAATATTTCCACTCAATTGAACACTCAATAGTACTGTGGAATCGGGTAAACTCACACGAACTAATGTTTCCCTTCCTAAAGGTTCAACTAATTTGACATCGACTAACAATCCTGAATTCTGCGCGTTGATTTCATCAGAATTAATTGAGATGTGTTCTGGACGAATACCCAAATTCACCCGTTGTCCCGGACGCAGTTGTAAATTCTCCCTGAGAAACCCTGGAATTGCGAGTAATTGTCCATTGACATCAAAACCTGCAAGTTGATAAGTTGCAGGCAGAATATTCATCGGTGGATTACCTAAAAAAGTTGCCACCATTTGATTAGCGGGACGAGCATAAATCCCTTGAGGTTCGCCAATTTGTTGAATCCGTCCACCACTTAACACCACAATCTTATCAGCCAAAGTCATCGCCTCGACTTGATCATGGGTAACGTAGATAGTTGTAATGCCTAATTGTTGATGTAACTGCTTTAATTCTGCCCTAGTATCATCTCGCAATTGGGCATCTAAATTAGACAAAGGCTCATCTAATAAAAATACCTGTGGTTCACGAGCGATCGCTCTCCCTAGTGCTACCCGTTGTTGCTGACCCCCGGAAAGTTGTTTGGGTTTGCGATCTAACAAATGATCCAAAGAAAGCGATCGCGCCACATCCACCACCCGTTCTTGCACAATTTTCGGGTTAATTTTCCGCATCTTTAACCCAAAGGCGATATTTTCCGCCACCGTCATGTGGGGATAAAGAGCATAGTTTTGGAACACCATCGCCACATCGCGCGCTCTTGCGGGGATATTATTGACCAAGCGATCGCCAATAAACAGATTACCGGATGTAGCACTTTCTAAACCAGCGATCGTCCGTAAAATTGTAGACTTCCCACAACCCGAAGGCCCCACCAAAACCCAAAACTCACCATCAGGAATTTCAAAGGTGATGTCCTCAATTGCGGTGACGTTGTTAAATCGACGCTTGATATCTTCTAAACGAACTTTTGCCATTATCTTTAGTCATTGGTCATTGGTCAGTTGTCAGTTGTCATTAGTTTTTTCTTTCCCTTCCCCCAATCCCCAATCCCCATCACTTCGACCAAGCAGGATGAGCAAATAACGCAGCAATCACCCGCACCCCTCGTAATTGATTAGACAGGGGTAGATGACCTCTAGGCGCAGTTAAATTCCAAGTAAAGCCATTCGGGTAGCGAGTCCAGTTATTACCGCTTTTCCAGCCAATTTTCGGCCAGAAATTATCCCAGTTTTTCCCTAAACTCAACCAAATGTCTCTCTGTACGGAAAAGCCAAACTTACCTTCAGAGTGAACTATCCACAGTTGATTAATGGTTTGTAAGTCATCAGAGGGAAAGCTATCCACGTCTGTAAAATACAGCCATTTCCTTTTGACAGCCATTGGCCCTGCTATTTCGCACATGGTTTCAATGGTCAGGAGGTCTGCGGCTTGGAAATCTTGTTGAGCTAGTAACTGTTGCAAAAGATTGTAATTAATCCCGCAGCTTGATTTTAGAGTTACAATGCCCTCAGGAAAATTATTTTGCAAAAATTCCTGGGCTTGAGGTGCATCAGACTCGTAAAGCACTTGGTAGGCTTTCCCATCAATCCAAGTCGCTGGGTTCTCACGACGTTTCAGTAAGAATTCCATTAAAACATCTAATCCTTCATTGCCCACATCAGCCAACTGTAGGATTATCTGTTGTTGGACTTGGATAGACCCAGCGATTAGCCGTTGCCTGAGGGAATCGATGTCATTAGCAGTGCCTGATACAATCATTGGGTCTGTCATGCCATTACTCGTGATTAGCGGGAGAGTGAAAAAACGGTCGGCTATCGGCCTTCTTGATGGCGAAGCAATGATAGCGAAAAGTAGTTTACTATTTTTGATCGTACAAAATTGCGGCGGTTTCACTGAAAATCCTATATCAGAATCCTCCAATGCTGTAAAAAGATGAATAGGGGGAAAATCTGCGCCTCAATGAATGATGGAATGGGAAGCGGGGAGTAGGGAGTAGGAAGCCGAGGCGAAAACAACAAAAAATCCCCATCCCCAATCTCCAATCCCCAAGACACAACGTATCTTTGTGGAGTGTGTGAAATATGTACAACAAGATTACCCCCCCTACAACCGGAGAAAAAATTACCTTCAAAAATGGTGAGCCGGTTGTGCCTGACAATCCAATTATCCCCTTTATTCGGGGCGATGGAACGGGAATTGATATTTGGCCAGCTACGGAAAAAGTACTGGATGCGGCGGTAGCCAAAGCCTATCAAGGTAAGCGGAAAATTAGTTGGTTTAAGATTTACGCTGGGGATGAAGCCTGTGATTTATACGGGACTTATCAGTATTTACCAGAGGATACCTTAACAGCCATTAGGGAATATGGTGTGGCAATTAAAGGACCTTTGACTACTCCGGTCGGTGGTGGTATCCGTTCCTTGAATGTGGCACTAAGACAAATTTTTGACTTATACGCCTGTGTACGTCCTTGCCGTTATTATGCGGGTACACCCTCACCTCACAAAAATCCTGAAAAGCTAGATGTCATTGTTTATCGGGAAAACACAGAAGATATTTATCTGGGGATTGAGTGGAAACAAGGTAGTGAAATAGGCGATCGCCTCATCTCTATCCTCAACAAAGAACTCATCCCCGCCACCCCAGAACACGGTAAAAAGCAAATCCCCCTAGATGCTGGGATAGGGATCAAACCCATCAGCAAAACTGGTTCCCAGCGCCTAGTACGTCGCGCCATCAAACACGCCCTTACATTACCCAAACACAAGCAACAAGTGACCTTGGTGCATAAGGGTAACATCATGAAGTACACCGAAGGGGCTTTCCGTGATTGGGGTTACGAATTAGCCACAAGTGAGTTCCGCCAAGAGACTGTCACCGAAAGGGAATCTTGGATTTTAAGCAACAAGGAGAAAAACCCGAATATATCCTTGGAAGACAACGCCCGTCAAATTGACCCTGGTTTTGATGCCCTGACCCCAGAGAAAAAAGCGCAAATTGTCAAGGAAGTAGAAACAGTTCTTAACTCAATTTGGGAAACCCACGGTAACGGGAAGTGGAAAGAGAAAGTGTTAGTAAATGACCGGATTGCTGACAGTATCTTTCAACAAATCCAAACCAGACCAGATGAGTATTCGATTCTGGCGACAATGAACTTAAACGGCGATTACTTGTCTGATGCGGCGGCTGCTATTGTCGGCGGCTTAGGAATGGGGCCAGGGGCAAATATTGGCGATTCCTGCGCCGTGTTTGAAGCTACCCACGGTACAGCACCCAAACACGCCGGCTTAGACAGAATTAACCCAGGTTCAGTCATCTTATCTGGGGTGATGATGTTGGAGTATTTGGGTTGGCAAGAAGCCGCAGACCTAATTAAGAAAGGTTTAAGTGATGCGATCGCTAATAGCCAAGTCACCTACGATTTAGCTAGATTACTCGAACCACCAGTTGAACCCCTAAAATGTTCTGAATTTGCCGACGCAATTATCAAACATTTCGGTTAATTAAAAAATAAGGAATGGTGAATCATTATCAAATTCCCATTCTCTTTATTAATGAGACAAGGGTGAGCAATGCTCACCCTTGTCTTCCCCTAACTATACGATTATCATTCTTACAACTCATGTCTCAAGTATGAAGTATATCTTGTCTTAAGTGCTTCTGAAGTATTTCGTGACCCTTTGGCTAAATTATCGTTGTTGTTTTGGGGATTCTTTCGCAAGCATTTATTTCGTGCGAATGAGATATATCTGTTGGCAGGAGATGAAGTTGTATCAAAACTTGTACTCATCCCTACATTGAATAGTTTTTCGACCTCATCATAAAGATTTCCTTGATTATTTTTTAACGTAATTAAATAATCTGCATTTTGCTGCGTAATTAACTTCACAATTTCTTTTTGTCAACCTATTGCATCGATTGTCACAATACATCTAGACAGTTCTCATACCTTTAACAACTCGGTAATTGCTGTAATTTCATTCGACTTTTCCTCCACCTTCACTTGTCCTAATACTAATCTATTTGTATTTGCCCATGCACTCACTATTTGCATTGCACTTTGCTCACTACTGTCGTTTGGTACGATCTATGCCTAGATGTTCTATTACACCAAAGTGGTCAGCAATCGTGATTTTGGGCTTGAGCTTCATTCAACTATAATCTGGGTTCTTTTGGTTTAATGCAAAGAATTAATTTACTATAGAGAGAGACCCGTATTGCTTGGCAGCCCTCGGCTGTCAAAAAATCACCCTGTCCATACAACGATTATCATTCTTATTAAGTTTCGTGACTAATTCTATGAAAGTCTTGTGTGGTAGAGTGTTGAGGGATTTCAGCTTGATTCTCGATCTTTAATATTTAGATGCGGTCGCCCTACCGTAGGCATCGCTTTTTTTATCCGACCTCACAAAATAGCGTTTCTCCCATCACTGTAAGGCTTTTGGGTTTCGCACCGGGAACTAGTCTAACCTCCAGGTTTTTAATATTTATTTTATAAATGAGTCAGTACTCTACCTAATTATGTAGTAATGACTAAATAGTAGTTAAAGTTAGTGTAAAGTTGAAAAAATTTGACAAAAAAAAATTACTTTACGGTAGACTAACACGTAGTTAATACTTTTGATCTCAAAAAAGCTGTGTACAAAGAAAATTTTCCTCTGGGGCAAACAAATATCAAACTGTTCCACAATGAATTGGAATGTGGAAATTGAAGATATCAAATCATGCTATTCTAGTAGCACAGAGATGTTACTAATGTATTTATTGTAATTTTGTGTGATTTCTTTCGGTAATAACTCTAGTTCTTCAGTAATAGATATTTCCAAAACAGTATGTTTTGGTGTAGAGTAACATCGTAATTTTGTGTGATTTCCCTCGGTAATAACTCTAGTTCTTCAGTAATAGATATTTCCAAAACAGTATGTTTTGGTGTAGAGTAACATCGTAATTTTGTGTGATTTCCCTCGGTAATAACTCTAGTTCTTCATTAATAGATATCTCCAAAACAGTATGTTTTGGGGTACAGTGACATCAAAATAAGTTTTTTGACACAAAAAATTAGTGAAGTACTAAAATTGACCATTACACTAAAGACGGGTTGCAGCTTTAGTTTCAAAATCGCTAATCGTATTGATATAAAAAGATTTTTGCCGGGGCAAAAGTCTATCAAGCATCCGTTTTTAGTATAGATAATGTTTTTCATGTTGCTTTGCACAGGATACTAAGCAGAAATCTAACATCACCTTCCTCACCTTCAGCATACACTTGTGAATATATGTCAAATGTTCAGTTAGACAAGACTTACCTAGACTTACGTGAACCTGTATTTATCAAATTGCGTAAAGGTTCATGGTGGTTAAGATTAGTAACACTTGTTATTGTAGATTTTTCTCTTCTATTACTAGCTTGGGTATTGGCTAAAAATTATTCTACAAATTATAATTGGTTTGATATAAAAAGCTTTTCATCTATATCAATAGCTGCTGCTATCCAAATAGGTGCATTAGCTATCCAGGGTAATTACCACTCTGGTAAAAAATGGTATGATTACTTAAATATTCTGAAAACATTGACTTTTGCACATGGACTAATATTATTTTTCTGTTTACTATATCAGCCAATAATTGAGTCTAAGAGTTCATCATTAATTATATGGTCGTGGGTATTTAGCACAACCTTTGTTTGTTTTGGTAGATATATTGTATACCTTAAGCTTAATTATCTACGAAGATTTAAATTATTAGGTAGGGCTAAAATATTTATTATTTGTGAATCTCAAAAGTACGAAAAATTCGTAAACCTAATCAATAAAGACGAGCGTTACGTCTTGCTAGGACAAGCAAATGCTAATTGTTTAGATAGAGATTACCGCCAAGAAACGTTAGGGAAACTTAATAAATTGGGTGTAACGGAAATTTTCGTTTCTTGGGATGCTATCAAAAACAGAATTTTTGTCTGTTGGCTATTTCAGGCTGCGGGAATTGCAGTACATATTGTCCCAATGGAACTAAATCCGATTCATAGAGATATAGATTTCAATAGAATTGGCGGAATGACTTATTTAACTTTTGATTGTCCAATAATCACAGGTAGAGATTTTTGGATTAAGCGGAGTTTTGATTTTTGTTTTGCTAGTTTATTTTTACTGTTGACTTTTCCCGTATATCTAGCGATCGCTATAGCAATTAAACTAGATTCTCCTGGTACAGTCTTTTACAAACAAACTCGCATAGGCATACGGGGAAAACAATTTAAAGTCTGGAAATTTCGCACCATGAGGTCTGATGCGGAAAAGATGCAAAAAGAGTTGGAAGCTCTGAATGAAGTGAAGGACGGCATTATCTTTAAAATCAAAGATGATCCAAGAATCACCAAGGTTGGTAAATTTCTCCGTCGTTACAGCTTAGATGAATTACCTCAAATCTTTAACGTCTTGTTGGGAGAGATGAGCTTAGTTGGTCCTCGTCCTTTACCTACTAGAGATGTAGAGAAATTCTCTGAGCGTCATTTTATCAGACAAGAAGTTTTACCTGGTATTACTGGTCTTTGGCAAGTTTCTGGTCGCTCAAATATTTTAGATTTTGAACAAATAATCAATTTGGATCTGAATTACATTGAAAACTGGTCACTCCGCTTAGATTTTGAAATCCTACTCAAAACAGTACGAGTAGTTTTGAAAAAAGAAGGTGCTTATTAGGAAAATGTCCAGAGAAATTTGATTTTTCATGATAAAACAATCGGTGATTTTAACTTTGTATGGAAAAACAGTTAAGGAAATATCCCCACAACCAGTGCATTCATCAGTTATTTGAAGAACAAGTAGAACGCACACCTGATGCAGTGGCTGTTGTTTTTGGTAAACAACATTTGACTTACCAACAATTAAATCACCGAGCCAATCAATTAGCGCAATATCTGCGAACCTTGGGTATAGGAGCAGAAATGCTAGTAGGAATTTGTCTAGAGCGATCGCCAGAAATGATCATTGGATTGTTAGCAATCCTCAAAGCTGGGGGAGCTTATGTACCTTTAGATGCAGGATATCCACAAGAACGCCTAGCTTTCATGCTAGTAGATACCCAAATCCCAGTATTATTAACCCAAAAAGAATTAGTCAAAAAATTACCTAATCATGAGGCGCGCGTAATTTGCCTTGATACTGATTGGGAAATTATCAATCAACACACACCAGAAAACCAAAATATTAGCATCACACCTGATAATTTGGCTTATGTCATGTATACCTCAGGTTCTACAGGACAACCCAAAGGTGTGAGTGTTGTTCATCGTGGTGTAGTCCGCTTAGTCAAACAAACTAACTACGCTAACTTTACTAATACAGAAATATTTTTACAATTTGCGCCCATATCTTTTGATGCTTCCACCTTTGAAATTTGGGGTTGCTTACTCAACGGTGGAAAACTCGTTTTATATCCCAGTAACACCCCATCTATAGATGAATTAGGACAAGTTATTCAAAAATATCAAATCACTACCATCTGGTTAACAGCAGGCTTATTTCATCTCATGGTAGATGAAAATATTCATGCTTTAAAACCCTTACGTCAACTGTTAGCAGGTGGTGATGTTTTATCCGTTTCTCACGTCCAAAAATTTCTAAAAACAGTAGAAAATTGTCAACTAATTAACGGTTACGGCCCCACAGAAAACACCACCTTTACCTGTTGTTATCACATCAAAGACCCAGTCAGACCAGATAGCTCAATTCCTATTGGTCGCCCCATCGCTCATACCCAGGTATACATATTAGATGAAAATTTGCAACCAGTAGCAATGGGAGCAACAGGAGAATTATATATTGGTGGCGACGGCTTGGCACGTGGTTATCTCCATCGTCCAGAATTAACCAAAGAAAGATTTATTGAATTAAATAACTCAAACTTTCAATCCCTAACTCTATATAAAACAGGGGATTTAGCTCGTTATTTACCAGATGGCAATATTGAATTTCTGGGACGAATTGACAACCAAGTGAAAATTCGAGGCTTCCGCATTGAGTTAGGAGAAATTGAGCGAGAGATTTCTCAATATCCTGATGTGCGAGAAAACGTCGTTTTGGCTCATCAGACGGCAACAGGCGAAAAGAGATTGGTAGCTTATATTGTGCTACATCAAAGCAGTTCATATAAACAAGAACAATTACGTAATTTCCTCCAGCAGCGATTACCAGACTATATGTTGCCATCGGCATTTATGGTTTTAGAATCATTGCCGTTAACTGCTAATGGCAAAGTAGATAGACATAAACTTCCCACTCCCAGCAAAGAACGTCCCCAACTGGAACAAGTATATATTGCACCCCAAACTGATTTACAACGGCAGTTAACCAATATTTGGTCTGATGTTTTGAATATTGAGCCAGTGGGTATTGATGACAACTTCTTTGATTTGGGTGCAACTTCGACCTTAATTATGCAGATAGCTGTGCGAGTACAACAACAACTAGGAATTGAGCTATCGGTGGTGAAACTGTTTCAGTATCCTACAATCGCTGGCTTGGAAAAATATTTAAATGTAGAGCAGAACACTCAACAATCCTATAACCAGCTGCAAAGTCGCGCTCAACGCCAGCAAGCAGCAGCTTCTGCTCGTCGTCGTCATAGTCAACGGGGGGTTTAAGCAATGGTGAATATGAAAACAGTGGAAAACCAAGAGCCTCTTGATGGTGTTGCAATTGTTGGCATGGTAGGACGATTCCCAGGTGCGAAAAATGTCCAGGAATTTTGGGGAAATCTTTGTGCAGGGAAAGAGTCAACTACTTTCTTTCAAGATGAGGAGTTAGATCCCAGCATAGATCCGCACCTCGTACAAGATCCGAGTTATGTGAAAGCTAGAGGGATAATTCCTGGGGGAGAAACCTTTGATGCTGCCTTCTTTGGAATTAATCCCAGAGAAGCCGAAGTGATGGACCCCCAAAGTCGGGTGTTTTTAGAACTAGTTTATGAAGCCCTGGAAAACGCCGGTTACGATGCAGAAGCATACAGTGGCTTAATTGGTTTGTATGCTGGCTGTGGTCAAAATACCTATTTCGCTAATCATATCTGCGGTCGCCAGGAAATTATCGATCGCGTCGGTGAATTTCAGACAATGCTGGCCAATGAAAAGGATTTTTTGACTACCCGCGCTGCCCATAAGCTCAACCTCAAAGGCCCGGCTGTTAGTATCAGTACTGCTTGTTCTACTTCTTTGGTGGCAGTCATTCAAGCCTGTCAAAGCTTAAGTAACTATCAGTGTGATATGGCTTTAGCTGGTGGTGTGTCCATGACTACACCACAAAACAGTGGTTATATCGCCCAAGAAGGAACTATGTTATCTGGGGATGGTCACTGTCGTCCTTTTGATGCCAAATCTCAAGGCACAATGTTTAATAATGGTGCGGGATTAGTAGTATTAAAGCGTGTAGAAGATGCAATACAAGATGGCGATCGCATCTATGCAGTCATTCGAGGCTTTGGTATAAACAATGACGGTGCTGACAAGGTAAGTTTCACCGCACCTAGTGTAGATGGGCAAGCCGAAGCCATAGCAATGGCTCAAGCCTATGCTAACTTTCATCCAGAAACGATTTCTTACATTGAAGCTCATGGTACTGCCACATCTCTAGGCGACCCCATTGAGATTGAAGCTTTGACCCAAGCCTTTCGCATCCATACCAATAGCAAACAATTTTGTGCGATCGGTTCTCTCAAAAGTAATGTGGGACATTTAGTAGCGGCGGCTGGTGTTGCAGGTTTGATTAAAACTGCCCTTGCCCTTTATCATCAGCAGATTCCACCCAGTTTAAACTTTGAGGCTCCAAATCCCAATATTGATTTTGCCAATAGTCCTTTTTATGTCAACACGCAATTAACTCCTTGGCCGCAAGGAGAAACGCCCAGGCGTGCTGGTGTGAGTTCCTTTGGTGTGGGTGGGACTAATGCCCACATTGTCCTAGAAGAAGCACCAGCGATTCTACCTTCTAACTTATCCCGTCCCAGCCAATTATTATTGCTTTCAGCCAAAACCAGTACAGCTTTAGAGACAGCTACAGTAAATTTGCAGGAGCATTTACGAAACAATGCCTCTATCAACTTAGCTGATGTTGCCCATACCCTACAAAGGGGACGTAAAGCCTTTAACTATCGGCGCTTTGTGGTTTGTCAAAATACTAAAGAGGCCATCACCACGCTACAGTCTTTAGAACCCAAGCGCGTGTTTACTCGCCACACACAAGTCCGTGATCCCGAAATTGCCTTCATGTTTCCCGGACAAGGTTCACAATACGTCAATATGGGATTTAATCTCTACAGCCGCGAAATTGTGTTTCGGCAAGTAGTAGATCAGTGTGCAGAAATTCTCAAACCAATATTGGGTAGAGATTTGCGAGAAATTATTTATCCAGTAGCCACGGATATTGAAACTGCATCTACAGCACTGCAACAAACCTGCTTTACCCAGCCTGCATTATTTGTAGTTGAATATGCCCTGGCGCAATTGTGGCAAAGTTGGGGAGTGAAGCCCCAAGCAATGATCGGTCACAGTATTGGGGAATTTGTGGCTGCTTGTCTTGCCGGTGTCTTTAGTTTAGAAGATGCCTTAATGTTGGTAGCTAATCGTGGTCGATTGATGTGGGAGTTACCAAGGGGGGCAATGTTATCTGTGCGTTTGTCCGCCCCAGAGGTAGAAAAACGATTGGCAGGAGAATTAGCGATCGCCGCCATCAACAGCCCTTCTTTATGTGTAGTATCGGGAACCACAGAAGCGATCGCCGCCTGGCAAACACAACTAGAGACAGCAGAAATTGTCTGTCGTCTGTTACACACATCCCACGCATTTCATTCTCCCATGATGGAGGCGATCGTTGCTCCCTTTGCTGAGTTAGTCGGGAAAGTTAAATTATCGCCACCCCAAATTCCCTTTGTTTCCAGTGTTACAGGTGATTGGATTACCCCAGAAGAAGCCACCAATCCCATGTATTGGGCCCAGCATTTGCGCCAGACAGTCAGATTTGCTGATGGTGTCAAAACTTTATGGCAGCAGCCAGAACGCCTCTTACTAGAAGTAGGGCCACGCACAACCACCACCACCCTAGCACGGCAACAAGCTAAAGATATTAAACAACAAATAACCATCGCCTCTCTCAGCGACAATGCCGATAACGAGGCAGAATGGACAGCCCTACTGCAAGCAATGGGGCAACTATGGTTAGCAGGAGTCACCATCAACTGGAACAACTTCTATCAAGAAGAAAGACGACAACGTATTCCTCTACCTAACTATCCCTTTGAACGTCAACGCTTTTGGATTGATCCTCTACCCCATCCCAACCGTAATACCAATCACAAACCTGCCCATTATCAACTAGAAAAAACTCAAACTATGTCAGCCCAAACTACACTCATTTCACTGCTAAAAGAAATTATTGAAGAAACCTCTGGACTAGAAATTGCCAGCGTTGACGCATCAACAACATTTCTGGAAATGGGGTTAGACTCTTTGTCTCTCACACAAGTTGGACTGGCATTGAAGAAAAAATTCAAAGTTAAAGTTTCACTGAGACATTTACTAGAAGTTTATCCAAATTTAGCAACACTGGCTGATTTTCTCCAGCAAAACCTATCTGCCGAAGCTTTATCTGCATTAGTTCCTTCCGAAACAACATCACCATCCGCCACCTTAAGCCTGCAAGAAGTTTCGACAAACGGCTCAAATGGCAAGAATGGCAAGAATGGTTCTACCCCATCCCCAATGTTGCTAGTACCTCCAACTTCAACAAATGGAAATGGATCAAAGAATGGCTCCTTACCCCAAGTTTCTTTGCCCAATGTAGCATCCAGCGCCCTCGAAGGAGTGATTAATCAGCAGCTACAAATTATGGCTCAACAACTAGCGCTGCTGGGTAATAACAGTCAACCTGTAACTGTGCCAGCCGTAAACGGACAAAATAACGGTGTCAAATCAGAAAAACCCGTTACCCAAAGCAACCAAAAACCAGAACCACAAGATTCTACAGAGAATCTTCCCAAGAAAGTCTTTGGTGCAGGCGCTCGCATAGAAACCACTCAGACTAAAACTCTCACACCGCAACAACGCACTTATTTAGACAGCATTATTCAAAGATATACACAAAGAACTCAAAAATCTAAAGAATATACTCAAACCAATCGCCCTCATCTAGCAGATCCCAGGAGTGTTTCCGGCTTTAACCCAACGATGAAAGAGATGGTTTACCCAATTGTGGTGTCTCGCTCATCAGGTTCTAAACTTTGGGACATTGACGGCAATGAATACGTCGATTTAAGTAACGGTTTTGGCCTGAATTTGTTCGGTTGGTCGCCTGCATTTGTCACAGAAGCCATCGAAGCCCAGCTTAAGCTCGGTATGGAAATTGGACC